>NZ_LDQA01000129.1 GCF_001475935.1 Aureimonas ureilytica | reverse complement strand
TGCTGGCGGCCGCGATGCTGCCCGACCAAGAGCGGAAGGCGGGGCCGCTGAAGCGTGGCCTCGGTGCGCTGGGCAACCGCTTCGCGGCCATTTACGCCGCGCTCTTGCGCCTCTGCCTGCGCTATCCCCTCCCCGTTCTCGCCGCGTCCATCGTCTTTGCCGTTGGCGCGCTGGGTGTCTTCGCGGGCCTGCCGCAGCAGCTGACGCCGCCGGAGGATCGGGGCACCGTGCTCATGAGCATTTCCGCGCCTCAGAGCGCCAGCCTCGACTATACGAACGAGCAGATGCGACAGGTGGAAGAGATCGTTCTGCCCTATGTCGAAAGCGGCGAGGCGACCAGCGTCTATGCCCGCATTGGCACGGGCACCGGCAATGGCGCCTTCATGGTGATGACGCTGACCGACTGGGGCGCGCGCCTGCGCACGCAGCAGGAGATCGCCACAGAACTCAACCGCGCCTTCCGCGATATTCCGGGCGTGCAGGCCCGCGCGATCCAGCCGAACTCGCTCGGCATTCGCGGCGGCGGGCGCGGGCTTCAGTTCGCGCTGGCCGGCCCCAACTATCAGGCGC
>NZ_LDQA01000128.1 GCF_001475935.1 Aureimonas ureilytica | reverse complement strand
GCGCGGCGGCGTCGAATGCATCTGATGCGTCACGTCCAGCGGCAGGACGGTGATGTCCGCGCCCGAGCGGAACACGATCCCGGCTGCGTCCGGGTCCACATAGATGTTGAATTCGGCGGTCGGCGTGATGTTGCCGACCTCGAAATACGCCCCGCCCATCAGGACGACGCCCTGAAGACGCTCGATGATGTCGGGTGCCTTGAGGAAGGCCAGCGCGATATTGGTGAGCGGGCCGAGGGCAGCGATCGTCACGGTCTTTTCCGGTAGGCGGCGCACCGTGTCGATGATGAAATCCACCGAATGCCCTTGGCGGGGCTTCGTCACGGGCTGGGGCAGATCCGGCCCGTCGAGCCCGGTCACGCCATGCACATGCTCGGCCGTCACAAGGCGATGGGCGAAGGGACGATCGGCCCCGGCATAGACCGGGATATCCGGCCGCCCGGCGAGTTCAACGAGGCGCAGGGCGTTGTTGACCGTGTGATGCAGAGGGATGTTGCCGGCGACCGCCGAGATGCCGAGCACCTCGATCTCGTCCGGCGAGCCCAGCGCGGCGAGAATGGCCACCGCATCGTCCTGCCCCGGATCGGTGTCGAAAATCACCTTGCGCATGGCGCGCTCCTTTTTCATCCGCATTCGGGCGGGCGTCTAACACTCCGCCTCCCGCTTGGCCAGAAGGCGGCCACCTCCAACGAAAACGGCCCGGAACCTCTCGGTTCCGGGCCGCCCGACACCGTCAGAAGCCTTACCTCAGTAAGGGCAGGTGTTGTCCGTGTTGTAATTGTGGACCTTGATCGTGCCGGCGATGATGTCGGCCTTGGCCTTCTCGACGGCCGCCGTCATCTCGGGCGTCAGCAGCGCCTTGTTGTTGTCGTCCACGGCATAGCCGACGCCATCCTCCTTGAGGCCGAGCGTCACCGTGCCGCCCTTGAACTCGCCCTTCTTGGCGTCTTCGAAGGTCTGGTACACGGCGTTGTCGACGCGCTTCACCATGGAGGTGAGCACATGGCCGGGATGCAGCATGTTCTGGTTGGAATCGACGCCGATGCCGAACTTGCCGGCATCCGCCGCGGCTTGGAGCACGCCGATGCCGGTCGCGCCAGCAGCGTGGAAGATCACGTCCGCGCCCTGCGACATCTGCGAGCGGGCGAGTTCGCCGCCGCGCACGGGGTCGTTCCAGGCAGCCGCCGTGGTGCCCGTCATGTTCTCCAGATATTTGGCGTCCTTCTTGGCCGCCATGACACCGCCCTTGTAGCCGCAGGCGAAGTTGCGGATCAGCGGAATGTCCATGCCGCCGACGAAGCCG
>NZ_LDQA01000127.1 GCF_001475935.1 Aureimonas ureilytica | reverse complement strand
AGGCGCGAATGCGCGCGCCGCGATCGGAGCGTTCCACCACGGCGCAGTCACACAGGAATTGGCCCCCCTCCGTCAGGAGCTTGGCGGGCCGCAATCTCGTTTTGCGGCGCGATTGCCGGCGTCTGTCGCGGATCAAGAGAAGAGGACTCCGGGAGGATGCGATGCCTGATTCATATCCGACTAACCTTAACGCGCGATTTACTGAGCGTCGATGCGGGATCGTCGATCTTCGTTAATGGGCCGAGCGCCACCCTTGGGCCATTCCGCACCCGAGGATTGCGCCATGACCAACATCGCCACGCTGGACCTCTACGACGAAGAAACAGAGGAAGCGGAGTCCACACGCCCGCCGATCAAGCTGGCCCGCTTCGCCGACGACTGGTCGATGGCGGACTGGGTGGTGGGGTCCGGGTCGGTTCTTCTGGCGCTCGCTTCGGCCGGCTTCTTCACGTGGTCCTTCGTGGTGTCGATCCGGTCGCCGGATTACTTCCAGGAAGCGGCGCTCGCCAACATGCCGCCCAAGACCGACAGGATCGAAACCGGCTCGCTCGACATGGCCAATGCCATGCCCGCGCCGCAGATCGTGCGCCTGCGCGAGCCGACGGCGGACGATTATCAGATCGTGATGGTGTTCAAGGACGAAGCGCTGCTGGCGACGCGCAACGAGCTGATGCGCGTCAAGGTCGGCTCCGTGGTGCCGGGGCTCGGCTCGATCCGCTCGATCACCTCGGGTCCGTCCAGCCCCGTCATCGTGGCCGAGAACGCCACGCTGCGCAGCGCCCCCGCAACGCCTTGAGGCTCAGGCCTTCTTGCTCTCCAGCAGGATCTGCCCCTCGGAGCGGATCTTGCCGGTGACCTTGTTGGCGAGCGAGGCCAGAAAGCCCGGTAGGTCCAGTTCGATATGGACGTGATCGTCCAGAATATCGAGCCGGCCGACGATGTGCTGGCCGAGCATTCCGGCGCGGAAGTCGAGATGATCGCCGGTCCACTGGTCCTCGAACTTCAGCATCCCGCCCGTCGCGTCGGAACGCACGCGGTCGAACCCTTCGCTGATGCGCTGGCGCGCCGCCTCGCGCGTCAGCTTGTGCGGGATGTCGACCTTTACCGTCTCGGCCATGAACTTGGTCTTTCGTCGCGGGTTTCGTGCCCTGCATATGGGGGATGAGGGCCACGGCGCAACTGCCGCGCGCCAAAGCGAGGGACCGGAGCGCGCATGAAAAAAAGGGGCCTTGCGGCCCCTTTTCTCGCTTCTCTGATGATGCGCGAGGATCAGCCCGCGACGCGCGAGCCGCCCTGCGGACGCGAACCGCCGCCCCGGCGGGTGCGGTTGCGCCCCGGGTTGGCGTTGCGCTCGTCCGAACGGGAGGACTCGCCGCGTGGCGCACCGCGCTGCGTGTCGCCATGGGGGCGACGCTCGCCCGGCTGGCCGTTACGCCCGCCGCGTCCACCCTCGCCGCG
>NZ_LDQA01000126.1 GCF_001475935.1 Aureimonas ureilytica | reverse complement strand
GAGCGAGAGTTCGCCCAAGACGATGAAGCGCTGCAAGACATCGGCCGGAATGGCGCCGAGCGCGGCCATCAGGCCGAGCGCGATGGGCAGGTCGTAGTGCGAACCTTCCTTCGGCAGGTCGGCGGGTGCGAGATTGACGGTGACGCGCTTGGGCGGCATCGACAGGCCGGAGGCATGGAGCGCGGCCTGAACCCGCTCGCGGCTTTCGGTGACGGCCTTGTCGGCCAGCCCGACGATACTCATGCCGACCTTGCCGGGCGCGACGAGAACCTGGACATCGACCGGCACGGCCTCGACGCCCTGAAAGGCCACGGTCCTCACACGCGATACCATGCCCGCCCCGCCTCTCGAATCGCGTTTTCGCTCTGAGCGCGAGGGTAGTTCGCAAGGGACGTGTGGGCAAGGATGGACAACGCGCTCCCCTCTTTCGCACGCCCGCAAAACCCGTATTCTTTCGCCGTCTAACGAGCGCGCGAGGGCATGGCATGGATGCGCATACGCTGGGATTGTTCGCCTTGGCCTTTCTCGTCTTCGCCGCGAGCCCTGGGCCGGACAATGTGACGATCGTCGCCCGGACGCTGCATCAGGGCGCGCTTTCGGGCCTCGCTTATGGCGCGGGCACGGTGAGCGGCATTCTCGTGTTCCTGTTTCTGGCGGCGATGGGCCTGTCGGTGCTGGCGGGCGAA
>NZ_LDQA01000125.1 GCF_001475935.1 Aureimonas ureilytica | reverse complement strand
CCGCCAATTGGCGGGCTGTCAGTTCGTGGTAGCGGATGACCTCCTTCACCACGAAGGCCAGATATTTCTCGGCGAAGTCGGGATCGAGCTTGGCCGTGGCGGCCAGTTCGCGCAGGCGCGTGACCTGCCGTGCTTCGCGCGCCGGATCGGCGGCCGGCAGGCTATGTTCGGCCTTGAGCACGCCGACGCGCTGGGTGCAGCGGAACCGCTCGGCCAGCATGTGAATGATCGCGGCATCGATATTGTCGATACTGTCGCGAAGGTTGAGAAGTTCCGGCAAGGGAGCCTGCTCTGGCATGTCGGTCGTCCGTGGCTGGAAGCGCGAGACTGCGCCCTGATTGCTGGATAGGCCGATGAGGCCGCGTCGTCAAAGCCTGCCGAGCGAGCCAAGTGGGATGAATTTCGTCTCCGTCCCCCTGTGGATAGAGGTGGAAAAGGGGGAGGGAGGTCCGGCACAGATACCCTGCCCATGGCAATCCGCGCTGCGGGGGCCGATATGTCCTCCATGCGCTTTTCCCCGAGTTTCCTGGATGAGATCCGGGCCCGAATTCCGATTTCCGACGTTATCGGCCGCCGCGTCACCTGGGATCGGCGCAAGACGCAGCCGTCGCGTGGGGATTATTGGGCCTGCTGTCCCTTCCATGGCGAGAAGTCGCCCTCGTTTCATTGCGAGGATTCCAAGGGCCGCTACCATTGCTTCGGGTGCGGCGTGTCGGGCGATCATTTTCGCTTTCTCACGGAATTGGAGGGCTTAAGCTTCCCTGAAGCCGTGGAGCGGCTGGCGGGCGAGGCGGGCGTGCCCAT
>NZ_LDQA01000124.1 GCF_001475935.1 Aureimonas ureilytica | reverse complement strand
GGGCGCGAGACGACGCATCACCAACGGTGCCCATTTGCACGAAGCCCCTGTGGGCCGAACCGTAGGGTTCTGTCCCTGATTCTTATTCCGGGTCGAGTTCCGAATCCCAATAGAGATAGTCGAGCCAGCTTTCATGCAGGAAGTTCGGCGGGAACAGCCGGCCATTGTTGTGCAGATCGTGCACGGTCGGCTGGTAGGGCGGCTGGTGCGGGTGCATCCCGGCGTCCTTCGGCATGAGCCCGCCCTTCTTCAGATTGCAGGGCGAACACGCTGTGATGACGTTCTCCCACGTGGTCAGGCCGCCGCGCGAGCGCGGGATGACGTGATCGAAGGTCAAATCGTGCGGCGAGCCGCAATACTGGCACTGGAAGCGATCGCGCAGGAAGACGTTGAAGCGCGTGAAAGCCGGGTGACGTGTTGGTTTGACATAGGTCTTCAGGCACACGACCGAGGGAAGCCGCATGGAGAAGGTCGGCGAATGGACCGCGCGATCATACTCCGCCAGAATCGTCACGCGGTCGAGGAACACAGCCTTGATGGCGTCCTGCCACGACCAAAGCGACAGCGGATAATAACTCAGCGGTCTGAAGTCCGCGTTCAACACGAGCGCGGGAGACAAGTTGGACGGCACTGCGATCGTCAAGGATGCTCTCCTTCACGCAAGGCAGCGGTTTCGCAAGAACGGGAGCCGGCCGTGCGAACCGTATGCTCATGCTCGTTTCAAATGCGTCTGCACTATCGTGCTCCAACATGTCGTCTTTGTGAAGCCTTGGAAGGGGTTAGCCGGCATCATGGTTCACATCGGGCGGGTTTTCCCGAGCGATGGGCGGTGCGGCGGGCGCAGCATCCCGCCGCGTGATGGCGGCATAATAGCTCCAGAACAGCCTCGCGGCCGTGGCGCGGTGCGGCGACCAGCGCTCGGCGAGCTGGGCCAGCGGCTTCTCCTTGGGCCGTTCGGCCAGGTTCAGCGCGTGGCCGACCGCAACCTGAAGGGCCAGATCGCCCGCCGGAAAGACATCCGGGTGGCCCAAGGCGAACAGGAGATGGCACTCCGCCGTCCAGCGTCCGATCCCGTGAATCGCTACCATCTCGGCGATGGCGCTGTCCGCGTCGAGCCGCTCCAGCCGGTCGAAGTCCAGCGCGCCGGTCGTGACGGCCTCAGCGATGGCGCGCAGCGTGCGCATCTTGGGGCGCGACAGACCGCCCCGACGTAGCGCCTCGTCCGACGCGCCTAAAAGCGCCGCCGCGTCGTCGAGATCCACCTCGCCCGCCAACCGCGCGAAGATCGCGTCCGCGCTCGCCCGCGACACCTGCTGGGCGGTGATCGTGCCGACCAGCCCACGCAGGCCGCCGGCCGTGCGTCGCAGCGGCACGGGGCCGGCGCGCGCCACGACCGGGGCGAGACGCGGATCGGCCCGAACCAGAGCGTCCAGTGCCGCTTCCA
>NZ_LDQA01000123.1 GCF_001475935.1 Aureimonas ureilytica | reverse complement strand
CGACATGGGCTTCATCCGCGACATCACCCGCATCGTGAAGATGCTGCCGACGAGCCGCCAGTCGCTTCTGTTCTCGGCGACCATGCCCGACAACATCGCTTCGCTGGCCGCCAAGTTCCTGAAGAACCCGGTGCGCGTCGAGGTGACGCCCGAGGTCGTGACGGTCGAGAAGATCGACCAGAGCGTCTTCCTCGTCCCGCAGAAGATGAAGAAGCACTGGCTGATCAAGCATCTGCCGGGCTTCGAGAAGACCGTCATCTTCACCCGCACCAAGCATGGCGCCAACCGTCTGTCGGAAGACCTGGAAAAGGCCGGCATCGGCGCGCTCGCGATCCATGGCAACAAGAGCCAGGGTGCGCGCCAGCGCGCTCTGTCGGAGTTCCATGCCGGCAAGCTGCGGGTTCTGGTGGCCACCGACATCGTGGCGCGCGGCATCCATGTCGATGACATCAGCCATGTCGTGAACTTCGACCTGCCGGAAGAGCCGGAAAGCTACGTGCACCGCATCGGCCGC
>NZ_LDQA01000122.1 GCF_001475935.1 Aureimonas ureilytica | reverse complement strand
CGGCCTACGAGAAGTTCCGCAACCCGGCCTCGCGCTATGCCATGTGCGGCGTCTATGTCGCCAAGCGCGGCGGCGATGTTCGCGTCGCGGTGACCGGCGCGGGCTCCAACGGGGCCTTCCGCTGGCACGAAGCGGAAGCGGCCCTGTCGGCCCGTTTCGAGCCGGAAGCGCTGGATGGCTTGAGCATGCCGGAGGGCGACATGATCGGCGATCTGCACGGCTCGTCGGAATACCGTGCGGCGCTGGTGCCCGTCGTCACCAAGCGGGCGGTGCGTAAGGCGCGCTGAAGCCGTCGAGCGAGGGACATAATAAAAAGCGCCCGGTGATGAGCCGGGCGCTTTGAGCATGAGGGATGCGGCTACCAGATGTTGCAGCGATGGCGGTATCCGTCATTGCCGATATAGGTGTCGGTGCGCGCGTCGTAGGAGCGATATCGATCGAAGCAGGCATCCACATGGGCCTGGCGCGTATTGGTGCCGTAATCGTCGTAATAGCGGGCCTGGCGTGGGCCGCGATACAC
>NZ_LDQA01000121.1 GCF_001475935.1 Aureimonas ureilytica | reverse complement strand
TGGTATAAGAGCCAGTTCCCGGGGTCGGCCCGGTGGTGTCGCTGGCCTTTGTCGCCACGATCGACGATCCCGGCCGGTTCTCGAACTCGAAGGCCGTCGGGCCCGCTCTGGGACTGGTGCCCCGGCTCTCCCAGTCCGGGGAAACGGAGCGGATCGGGCGCATCTCGCGCTGCGGCGACGCGATGATGCGCGGCCTTCTGTTCGAGGCGGCCACCGTGCTTCTGACCCGTGTGCGGACATGGTCCTGGCTGAAGGCCTGGGCGGTGAACCTGGCCCAAGCGGCGCGGCATGAAACGGGCCATCGTCGCGCTGTCCCGGCGCTTGGCCGTCATCCTTCACCACATCTGGGTGGACGGAAGCCGAGTTCCAATGGACACGGGCAACGGCATGAGCAGGCTCTGAAGGAGGCAAGCCTTCGGGAACAGACCGATCATTGAAAGATCCGCCCTGGCGGAGACGTGTCCCTTGCGGGACGAGGAACGAGGCAAGCTCGCTAGGGCTCTAGAGCCGATCGTACCACTGGCACGGTCAGGACGCGCAACAGATCGAGCTGCCTCGCTCATTCCGATCCCATCATGGGAGGGCCCACCCGGGTCGATCCCGAAGAGAAGCATGATCCGCAAGGGATCACGCATCAGCCAGGACGAGACATCAGCTCGGAGCGCTTGACCTCAACACGCCGAATAGAGAAGAGGCCCCTAGCCCAAGACCTCGCTCACGTCGCCCCTTCGTCCGTGATGCGAGGTCTTGGGCTAGGGGCCTCTTCTCTAT
>NZ_LDQA01000120.1 GCF_001475935.1 Aureimonas ureilytica | reverse complement strand
CTTGATCTGATAGCTGACGGCCGCCTGCGTCATGCCCAGCTCGGCCGCCGCCTTGGTGAAACTCAAATGGCGCGCGGCGGCCTCGAAGGCGCGAAGGGCGGCAAGCGGCGGCAGGTTGCGAGACATGATGCATAAAGCTCCCTTATGCATTATGCGCGAGCTTCGATTGGACCCGCAAGCCGCCTCACGCCATGTTCGAGCCTATCAACAGAGGGATCGAACCCATGCGAACGGGCATGCTCGACGGAGCGCGCGCGGCGGAGCCCCGCCATGCGTGGACAAAACTCGGCTTATGGTTGGGTGCGCTGGCGCGGCGTCTCGCGCCGCTGGAGGGCGTGATGCGCGAAGACGAGATGCCCGACTGGATCAAGCGCGACATCGGCTGGCGGGATGGGCCGGCCGAGCGCCCACGCGCCGAACTGGAAGGCTGGAACCGAAGCCAGCCATCCGGGCGATCGCGTCTGGACTGACGCGAGGTCGATGCAGCCTTGCTGCGGATCGAGGAGCGCCGGGAGCTTCGCCCCGGCGCTGCTTGTCGTCAGCTTCCGGCCATGCCGGCCTTGAGGCGGCGCGACAGTTCGTCGAAGGGCTGGTCGGTCGGGCCGTCGGCGGGGCCTTGCAGAAGATTGCCATAGACATGAGGCACGAGATCGACTGCCTGGTCGAGCGTCGCGTCCGCGCCGCGCTGATACCCGCCGAGAAGGCGCAGGTCGCGCGTGTCCTCGTAGCGCGAGATCATGGAGCGCAGCCGCGTGACCAGTTCTCGCTCTTCGTGGCTCCAGGACAGGTCGGCCAGACGCGAGATGGATTTGAGAACGTCCACGGCCGGGAAACGGCCTTCCTCGGCGATGGCGCGGCTCAGCACGATATGCCCGTCCAGCGTGCCGCGAATGGAATCGGCCACCGGCTCGTTGTGATCGTCGCCATCCACCAGAACCGCGA
>NZ_LDQA01000012.1 GCF_001475935.1 Aureimonas ureilytica | reverse complement strand
CGCCGCGCGCGCGGCGGCCAGCCGCATGGCCTCGCTGGCGGGCGAGGAGGTCGGCGGGCTCGTCGGCTGGCGGATGCGGCTCGACACGCGCGTTTCGGCCCGCACGCGGATCGAGGTCGTGACCGAGGGCGTGCTGACGCGCCTTCTCATCTCCGACCCCGAACTCAACGGGACGGCGGCGATCCTGTTCGACGAGTTTCACGAGCGCTCGCTGGACGGCGATTTCGGTCTGGCGCTGGCGCTCGACGTGCAAGGGGCGCTGCGGCCAGACCTGAAGCTTCTCGTCATGTCCGCGACGCTCGACGGCGCGCGCGTCGCCTCGCTCCTGTCGGATGCGCCGGTCGTCCAGTCCGAAGGCCGCGCCTTTCCGGTCGAGATCCGGCACCGCGACCGCGCGCCGGACGAGCCGGTGGAAGACGCCAGCGCGCGCGCGGTGCTGGAGGAACTGAAGGGCGGCTCGGGCTCCATTCTCGTCTTCCTGCCCGGCCAGCGCGAGATTGAGCGCACGCTGGAGCGGCTGCAAGGGCGCGTGCCGGAGGACGTGATCCTCGCCTCGCTCTTCGGCGCGATGGAAGGGGCGGCGCAGGATGTCGCCATCCGCCCCGCTCCGGCCGGGCGGCGCAAGGTCGTGCTTGCCACGACGATCGCCGAAACCTCGATCACGATCGACGGCGTGACCACGGTGATCGACAGCGGATTGAAGCGCCAGCCGGTCTTCGAGCCCGCCACCGGCCTGTCGCGGCTGGAAACGGTGCGTGTGTCGCGTGCCTCGGCCGAGCAGCGGGCTGGCCGCGCGGGGCGAACCGCGCCCGGCACCGCCATTCGCTTGTGGCGCGCCGAGCAGACGGCGGCGCTGGAGCCCTTCGACCGGCCCGAAATCCTTTCCACCGACCTTTCCAGCCTGCTTCTCGACTGCATCAGCTGGGGCGCGGCCGACCCGGCGAGCCTGCCCTTTCTGGACAAGCCGCCCGCGCCGGCCGTCGCCGAAGCGCGGCTTCTCCTGGAGGAGCTTGGCGCGCTGGACGAGAGCGGGCGGTTGACGGAGGCCGGCGAGCGGATGCGCGCCCTGCCGCTTGGGCCGCGCCTCGCGCGCATGGTGACGGGCGCGGCGCAGGGCGAAAGCCGGCGTCTGGCCGCCCGCCTCGCCGTGCTGCTCGGCGAGCACGGGCTCGGCGGCAACGAGACCGACCTGTCGGAGCGCCTGCGCCGCTGGGGCGCCGACCGCAGCCCGCGCGCCAAGGCGGCCCATGATCTTGCCGCGCGCATCGTGCGCCAGGCGGACGGGCCGGGCGAGTTGGAGAGCGACGAGCCCGGCGCGCTGCTCGCCCTCGCCTATCCCGACCGGATCGCCATCGCGCGCGGGGCGCGGGGCAGTTTCGTCCTGTCGAACGGGCGCGGCGGGGCACTGGAGGAAACCCACGCGCTGGCACGCGAGCCGGCCTTGGTCGTCGCCGATCTCGGCGGGCTGGCTCAGCCGAATACGCAAGCGCGCGTCGGGCGCATTCGCGCCGCCGCCCCGCTCTCGCGCGAGGCACTCGAAGCCGTCATGGCCGCGCGCATCCGCGAGGAGGAGGTCGTCGCCTTCGACCCCGGCAGCCGCAGCGTGCGGGCGCGCCGCCTGCGCCGGCTCGGCCGCGCCACCTTGAGCGAGGCGACCCTGCCGCTTCCCTCCGATGGGCGCGTGACGGAGGCGCTGATGGCCGGCATCCGCCGCCTCGGCATGGGCGCGTTGCCCTTGGGCAAGGACGGCGAGCGGTTGCTGCAACGCCTGCGCTTCGTGGCAGAGGCCGATGAGAGCTGGCCGCGTTTCGACGACGAAACGCTTCTGGACACGCTCACCGACTGGCTCGGCCCCTATCTGCCGGGCGTGTCCTCGCTCGGCGCCATCGAGGCGGGAAACCTGCATGAGGCGCTTCTCTCGCGCCTGCCACCCGGCGAAGCGCGCCGGCTCGACACACTGGCCCCGACGCATTTCGCCGCGCCCACGGGCTCGCACCATCCGATCCGCTACGAGGCGGACGGGCCGGTTCTGGCGATCCGCGTGCAGGAACTCTTCGGCCTCAAGGCGCATCCGCGCGTGGCCGGCGGGCGCTGGCCGCTGACGCTGGAGCTTCTGTCGCCCGCCCATCGTCCCATTCAGATCACGCGCGATCTGCCGGGCTTCTGGGCCAGCTCCTGGGCCGATGTGCGCGCCGACCTGCGCGGGCGCTACCCCCGTCATCCCTGGCCCGAAGACCCGGCGTCCGCCGCGCCCACGAACCGCGCCAAGCCGCGCACCTGAAACCGGGAACCGGACCCTTCGGATCGGCCCACCGGCCCTTTCCGCCCATGGGCGTCGCCGCCGATGCTCGCCGGCAACGCCCCCCCTCGCCGGTCTTCCGCCGCAAGGTTACGTCCTCGGCTCTGAAAATCCCTCTCAGAATCTTCGGCTGAAGGCGGGCCGAGGGATGTTTCGTCGGCCCGCACGGAGCGAGGCGCACCGATGGGCGGGCGCGGGGCCAAACCTTCGACAACGCGAAGGACGGGTCAGACGCCGGGCTCGCTCCGACGGGTGAACAACCGACCAGCCGCCCCCGTAAAGGTTTTGTAAGGCGCTGGTCAGCCTGCTGCGCGACCGCCGCGCCGCGCGTCCATCGGCCACCCTGTCGGACGACACCGGATGTTCTATCTCTTGACGGATCAAGGGAAAGCTGCGCCGCGATGATGAAACTGCCCGGTCCGTCCGACTTCGACGCCCCGACCTGGCCGCCGCGCCGCCTGCGCGAAAGCCAGCGGATGCGAGTGGCGACGTTGACGCGGCTGCGCTGGCTGTCGGTCGGCGGGCAGATGGCGGCCTGTATCTTCGTCGCCTGGGGCCTGTGGTATCCCTATCCCGTTATCGCCTGTCTCAGCCTCATCGCGCTGTCGGCGCTTCTCAATATCGCGATCGGGCTGAGCTATACGCGCACGCAGCGCCTGTCGCCGCGTCAGGTCACGGCGATCCTGACCTTCGACATCCTGCAACCGACCGGCCTTCTGTTTCTCACGGGCGGCATTCAGAACCCGTTCTCGATCTTCCTGATCGTGCCCGCCATGATCGCGGCGGCCACGCAGCCGGCCGCCGTCACGATCGGCCTCGGCATTCTGGCGGTAGCGGCGGCGACCTTTCTGGCCTTCTTTCACTACCCCGTGCCCTGGCCGTCGGACCTGCCCTTCAACCTTCCCTTTCCCTATCTCGGCGGCATGTGGTTCGCGCTGGTGACGACGCTGGTCTTCGCCACCTTCTATATCTACCGCGTCGCCGCCGAAGCCCGCACCCTATCGGACGCGCTGACCGCAACGGAAATGGTGCTCCAGCGTGAGAACCACCTGTCGGCGCTGGATGGCCTGGCGGCGGCGGCCGCGCACGAACTCGGCACGCCGCTCGCCACCGTCGCGCTGGTGGCCAAGGAAATGGGACGCTTCACCCCGCCCGACCATCCGATGCGCGAGGACATCGATCTCCTGATCACCCAGACCGAGCGATGCCGGGCGATCCTGCGCCAATTGTCCAGCCTGTCCTCCTCCTCGGAGGAGCATATGGCACATTTGCCGCTTCTCTCCCTGATCGAGGAAGTGGTCGCGCCCCATCGCGATTTCGACATTGCCATTCGCGTGTCGGCTGGGCGCCGAACGGGTGCGGAGCCGGTGCTTCGCCGCAATCCCGGCATTCTCTACGGGCTCGGCAATATCGTGGAAAACGCCGTGGACTTCGCCAAGGGCGAAGTCGTGGTGGATGTCTCCTGGACGGCCGATCATGTGGCGATCCGTGTGATCGACGACGGCACGGGATTTTCGTCCGATGTCCTGTCGCGGATCGGCGATCCCTATGTCTCGCCGCGCGAAAGCGAGCCGCGCCAGTTCGGCGGCAATCTCGGACTCGGCGTCTTCATCGCCAAGACACTTCTGGAGCGATCGGGCGCGCAGATCACATTCGGCAACCGGCCGGAAGGCGACCCACAGGGCGCCAGCGTGCAGATCGTCTGGGCTCGCTCGACGCTCGACACAAGACTGGCCTCCCAAAGTGCTTCGCCGTCCACACATTATGCAGCCGATAGTTTCAGCGAGTTTGACGTTTCCCGGCTTTGATTTCAGTCCCTTGGTGCCCCATATCTTGATGCACAAGGGATATGGGCCATGCTGACGCACGAGAACGATTCTTCATCCCTCGCCGAGATCCGTGTCGAGGGTGACAACTCCATTCTTCTGGTCGACGACGACAAGCCGTTCGTCACGCGCCTGGCGCGCGCTTTCGAACAGCGCGGCTTCGACGTTCGTACCGCCGAAAGCGTATCGGATGGAACGGGTGCCATCCGCGCCGCACCGCCCGCCTATGCCGTCGTGGATATGCGGCTCGGCACCGGCAACGGGCTCGATGTGATCGAGGCCTTGCGTCAGGCCAGGCCCGACGCGCGTGTCGTTGTTCTCACGGGCTACGGCAATATCGCGACGGCCGTAAATGCTGTGAAGCTCGGCGCGATCGATTATCTCGCCAAGCCGGCGGATGCCGACGAGGTGATCGCTGCCTTGATGCGCGATCCTACCATCAAGGCCGAGCCGCCCGAGAACCCGATGTCGGCCGATCGCATTCGCTGGGAACATATCCAGCGTGTTTACGAGATGTGCGATCGCAACGTATCGGAAACGGCGCGCCGCCTGTCCATGCACCGTCGCACGCTCCAGCGCATTCTCGCCAAGCGCGCGCCCCGCTAGATCGATCCGCTTCGGGCTCGCTGAATTCGATCCTGCGGGAAGCCTCTCATTGCCCTCGCGCGGTCATGTTCGGCCAGCCGCGTTCAGGCGTGTCGATAGGTGGGTCTGGGCCAGGATGAAGCCCGCGATGTCCTTTTCCGGCATCGGGCGGCTGATGAGGTATCCCTGCGCCTCGTCGCAGCCATTCGCTTCCAGCCAAGCCAGCTGAGACGCGTATTCGATTCCCTCCGCCACGATGCGAAACCCCATCTGTCGGGCGATATTGATGGTTCCCCTCACGATCGCCTCGCTGTCGCGGCATGAGCCGATGCCGTCCACGAAGCTTTTGTCGATCTTGAGTTGCCGGAAGCGACGGTCGCGGATCAGGCTCAGGGACGAGTAGCCGGTTCCAAAATCATCCAGCGCGATGGTGGCTCCGAGCGCCTTGAGTTCCGTCAGCGCTTGGCGCGTCAAGGCGTCATTGTCGAACAGCGCGGTTTCCGTCATCTCCAGAACGAGGCGCGTCGGCGGCAATCCACTGTCCCGCAACGCTCGGGTGACCTCCAGCACGAAGCCCGGCTGCTTCAACTGCAAGGGCGAGATGTTGACGGCCAGCGCGATCTCGGCTGGCCAGGCCAAGGCGTCCCGCGCCGCACGGCGAAGAACCCATAGACCGATCTTGCCGATCAATCCGCTTTCTTCAGCCAAAGGAATGAAGCGATCGGGACCGATCGGCCCCCTTTCGGGATGTGTCCAGCGCAGCAGCGCTTCGAAGGACGACAGCGAACGGGTCTGCATGTCCATGATCGGCTGATACACGAGATGAAGCTCGTCATGGTCGATCGCCCAGCGCAGATCGGCTTTCAGCTTCTGGCGCTCCTGCGTCTCTCCGGCCATGTCGTCCGAAAAGAGGCGATAGGTGTTCCGCCCTTCCGCCTTGGCCCTGTAAAGCGCGATATCGGCGTTTCGAGACAACTCCTCCAGATAGCCATCCTGGCTGCGCCCCAAGGCGATGCCGATGCTGGCCGTGGCCACGAACGAATGCTCCATGATCTCGACCGGCGGGATGAGAGCCTCCAGAACCGTGCGCGCAAGTCTGGCCTGCGTCGCGGGATCGTTGCCGCGAAGGTATAGGACGAATTCGTCGCCGCCGAGCCTCGCCAGAAAGACATCGTCGCTGACGACCGCCTTCAATCGACGGCCGATTTCGTTGAGGAGAAGGTCGCCCGCGCGATGGCCGAGCGTGTCGTTGATCAGCTTGAACTCATCGACATCGATGTAATGAATCGCAACCGGATGCGCTTCGCTCATCAAAGCCCGTTCGGCAAACTCCTCGAAGGCCGCGCGGTTCGGAAGGCCGGTCAAGGCATCGATGAACGCGAGGCGCTCGACGCGAGTCTGCGCGTCGTGATGCCGGATCGCAATGGCGCAAAGATCGACGCAGGTCTCGACGATGCGCCGCTCCATCTCGCCGGGACCGCGATGGCTCGTTCGATAATAGAAAGCGAAGGTTGCGAGCACGCGGCCATTATCGCCGATGATCGGGCTCGACCAGCAGGCCCGCAGACCAAACGGCAAGGCCAAACCGCGCGCCACCTCCCAAAGAGGATCGCTCTCGATGTCGGTGACGACGACCTCTCGACCATGAAAGGCTGCCGCGCCGCAGGAGCCGGCCTTCGGTCCGCAGGGGATTGCATGAAGCAACGTGCGATAGGAGTCCGGCAGACTCGGCCCCGCCAGCAGATGCAGACGCCCATCCCCGTCGAGGGTCATGATCGAGCAGATGACATCCGTGGCCAGTTGCTCCGCGCTCCGGCACAGCAAGTCCGCAAAGGACGAGAGGTCACGTCCCATCGCAATTTCACGGAGCATCTCCGTTTGCAATTCGAGCAACCTGATCACGACGAAATGGCTTCCTCAAGACTTGCCCACGGGCGCTCCTTGAAGTTGTATCCGAAATTCGTTGACAAAGCCGTTTGCTCGACCCTGCGTATCGAGGAAACTTTGGCAAGGGCCTCAGCGCTGCGTCAGGCTCAGGCCGATCCGTTTCGCATCAGCTTATGGCCTATTGGGCAAGAGGCCCCGAGGTATGAGAGACGGCTTCAGCGACTGGGCTGGATCGGGATGCCTGGTATTTCGGAACGCGCTCAACCATCCTCGTCCAGCGCCAGACCGCCCTCCGTCAGGAACGGGTTGGCGCTCCATTCCGCCCGCAGGAGACGATCGGAGGCGATGCGCGCGAAGCGCAACGTCAGGGCCTTTCGCGTGGCGGGCGACATGCGCTCCTCCGGCGCCTCGCGCAGGATTTCCGCCCCGTAGCCATCCGACAGGATGAGGCCGCAGCATTCGGGAAAGATGTCGGTCGGAACGCCGGGATGGGTCGCGAAATACAGCCGGTCGCAATGCAGCCGATAATCCGGCCATTTGCGATCGACGCGGAAATCCTCGATCGAGGATTTGATTTCCACGATCGTGAACTCGCCCTTTTCCGACAAGCCGAGCAGATCGGCGCGCCGCCCGGTCACGAGCGGAATTTCGGGCAGGACGGACACGCGCATCTGGATCATCAGGCGCTGCACGCCCCGGCGCACCAGCATGGCGCGTTCGGACTGGCGACCGTCGATCAGCGGATCGCGCTGGTTCAGCGAAACGATAGGCATAACGGGGAGTTAACCTATGCTCGAGCTGATCGGCAAGCCAAAACGGGAACAAAAGCAAAACGCGACAGGGTGTCGCGTGAGGTTCGCAACGCCTGCGGAGGGCTCTTGGGCAGATGGGAGGTGCGGCCTATCCCTTCCCGCCACAGGCCAAGCAGGCCTTCGAAGGTCAACACGGCGAAGGGTTCCCCGCGCTCCGAGCTCGCCTGATCGACGCGGCCCGCTTGTCCAACACCCCGCTCAGAGGCCCAGCGCTTCGTCCACGAAACGATGGCGGATTTCGG
The DNA here is from genome assembly GCF_001475935.1 of Aureimonas ureilytica. GTDB lineage: Bacteria > Pseudomonadota > Alphaproteobacteria > Rhizobiales > Rhizobiaceae > Aureimonas > Aureimonas ureilytica_A. Next base: position 43,665 of record NZ_LDQA01000012.1, on the reverse strand, counting down.
CGGCGACGCGCATCGGCGCCTCCAGGCTCGGTAGGTGGCCGCATTCCTCCAGAAGCACGAAGCGCGCGTCGGGCATGGCGCGCGCCATGGCCTCTCCAGCGGAAGGCGGCGAGAACTGGTCCTCCGCGCCCCAAAGAAGAAGCGCGGGGCAGGTGATACCAGAGACATCGGCTGTGCGATCGGGGCGCGAGAGCAGCGCCTCGTTCTGCGCCAGAAGAAGGCTCGCGCCGGCTCGCCCGGTCATCAGGCGGAACGTGTCGGCCGCCGCCGCACCGCGCCCTTCGGGCTCGAACACGATGCGCCGCGCCATGTCTTCCAGCATATCCGCCCCGCCATCGGCCTCGATCGCGGCACGGCGGCGCTCCAGCGGCGCAGGGTCCGTCACCCCCGCCGGCCCCGCGCCCATGACCACGAGCCCCCGCACCTGGGCGGGCGCCATCAACGCCACCTCGCGCGCGACATGGCCGCCGAACGAGGTGCCGGCGACAAGAAACGGCCCCTCGCCGGCCGCATTCAGCACCGCCCTGGCACAGGCCTTCATGTCGGGCTCGGCCGGGATCACAGTCCGGCAGTCGAAGTCCGGCCGTAGCAGCGGCACGAGCGGTTCGTAGAGATCGCCGTCGCAGGCAAAGGCGGGAATGAAGACGAGGCGCATCGGGTCGCTCCGGTGTCGGGATCGGGGCACGGTTGCCTGATATAGGGCGCCATCCCCCGGTGCCGACGAGGAAGCGCGTCTTTCTCCACAAACGAAGTTTGCCCGCCTCCCCATTTGCTGCGCGGGCGAAGCGGGCGTAAGAGCCGGCATGGAACGTCCTCGATGCGACGCTCCGATCGGACCGGCCCGAGCAGGCCCGGATCGACCGCCGCCCATCCTTTGCGCCTTTCACGATCGGACCTTTCATGCAGACACGTCCTCTCGGCCGCACCGGTCTCCAGGTCAGCCGCATCTGTCTTGGAACCATGACCTTCGGCGAGCAGAACACGGAGAGCGAGGCTCATGCCCAGCTCGACCGCGCCCATGAGTTCGGCATCAACTTCCTCGACACGGCAGAGCTTTACCCGATCCCGCCCAAGGCCGAGACGCAAGGGGCGACGGAGCGCTATATCGGCTCCTGGCTGAAGACCCGGTGCCTTCGCGACCAGCTGGTGATTGCGACCAAGGTCGTCGGCCGCTCCGACTCCACCTGGTTCCGCGCGGACGGGTCGAAGCCGCGCCTCGATCTCCAAAATATTCGCGAAGCGCTGGAAGGCTCGCTGAAGCGCTTGGGCGTCGAGGCGATCGATCTCTATCAGGTTCATTGGCCGGACCGGCCGACCTCGGGCTTCGGCTCGGTGCCGACGCGCTGGAAGTCGCCCGAAGAGGACCCAAGTGAAGTCGCCATCGAGGAAACGCTCGATGCGCTGGGCGAGCTCGTAAAGGAGGGCAAGGTCCGCCATCTCGGCCTGTCCAACGAATCCGCCTGGGGCACGATGCGCTACCTCGCCCATGCCGAGCGGACGGGCGCACCACGCGTCGCCAGCATCCAGAACGCCTATAATCTCCTGAACCGGGTGTTCGAGCCGGCGCTGGCCGAGGTCGCGCTGCGCGAAGATGTCGGCCTTCTCGCCTATTCGCCGCTGGGTCAGGGCTATCTGACCGGCAAATATGCCGGCGGCGCGCGGCCGGCCGGCTCGCGCAAGGCCCTGTTCGACCGTCTTCAGCGCTATGAGAAGCCCGGCACGGCCGAAGCGGTGGACGCCTATGTCGCGCTGGCGGAGCGCTTCGGCCTGAAGCCCGCCACTTTCGCCAACGCTTTCGTTCTCGCTCAGCCCTTCGTGACCGCCACGATCATCGGCGCGACGACGATGGAGCAGCTGGAGGAATGTCTGGCGGCCGAACACGTCACCTGGACGGACGAGATGCAGGCGGCGGTGGATGCGGTTCACCAGCGCGTCGGCAACCCCGCGCCCTGACGGAGCCGACCGGCCCACCCGCTTTTCGCGCGGGTCGGGCCGGCCTGCGTCGAAGGGCGTCGGGCCTATGGCCCCGCCCTCAATCCACGCTGGCGCGCTGGGGAACCTGGTTCGCGAAACACACGCGCGTCTTGCCGCGCCGCTTCCCTTCGTAGAGCGCATCGTCGGCGCGGCGCAGCAGCGTATCAGGCGTCAATCCGTCCTGTGGAGCCACGGTCACGCCGATCGTGGTGCCGACCTGAACCTCCACGCCGCTTTCTAGACGGATCGGCCGGCAGATCGCCTCGATCAAGGCTTCGGCCCGCGAGCGCGCGACGTCGGGAAACGGCACCGGGAGAAGCAGAACGGCGAACTCGTCGCCGCCGAGCCGGGCGGCGAGGTCGCACGGCGCCAGCTGCGTTCGGATGCGATCGGCCACCGCGCGCAGAACCTGATCTCCCGCATCGTGGCCTTGGCTGTCGTTGACGGCCTTGAAGCCGTCGAGGTCGAGATACAGAAGCGCAAAGCCATGCTGCGACTCGATGAGGTTGCCGCAGGTTTCCTCCAGGCGCTCCGACAGCCGGATGCGGTTCGGCAGGCCGGTCAGCGGATCGTGCCGCACCTGCCATTCGCCGACGCTGAGAAGGCGGGCGGCCGCGTTGATCCGTCGATGGAGGAAATAGCCGCTGGCCGCACAGGCGAGCACCAGCGCCGCCCAGATCGGCAGGGCCACCCACAGAAGCTCGGCTCCCGCATGGGCGCTGCTCCATACGAAATAGGCGGTCGGCCGTCCGTCGATCGCGTCGATCGGCACGCTGGTCATATCGGAGGGCGGCTGGCGCTGCAATTGCAGGTTCTGAAGCGCCGAAGCCTGCTCCAGTTCCGTGATGATCTCCGCGTCGAGCCGTTTCACGAGGATCAGGACAGGCAGGTGCTGCTTGGCGGGAAAATCGCGCAGCGCCAAGGGCGTCACCGCCGCCATCGCCGGAATTCCGTCCGCCAGGAGATTGCCCACGGTGGCGTTGCCGGGCATCCAGCGGAGCACATCCGCCAGAAGCGGCTGGAGCCCCTGCGTCAGAACATCCTCGACCTTGGCTTCGACGCGCGCGCCGTCCCTGAAGGCGAAGAGGGTCTTGCCATCCGGCTGGACCACGAAAACGTCATCGACGCCGAAGGTGCGGAACACCGACAGGCCGACATTGGTCTCCATCCAGTCCAGATCCCTGGCGTCGATCACATGCGCGCCGACATCTTCCCAGGTGCCGTAATCGATGGTGGTGCGCTTGAGGTCGGTTTGGTTCATGCGCAGGGCCGCCGTCACCAGCCGTCGCTGCGCCTCGTCCACGGAGCGGGTCTGCTCGCTCGCCACCACCAGGATCCCTGCCAGCAGCGCCGACAGGAGGGCGCAGATCAGCAACCCCAGTGGGGCGATGAAACGGCGGAGGGATCGGCGGTATTGGCTATCGAGGCTTTTCATTGGGATGGCCGTTTTTCGCCCATCCTGCCCGAGCGAGATGAAGGAACAGCTTCCAGCGAAGGCCATGCCTTAACGAACCCGCAAAAAAGGGCGGGTGTCGCCACCCGCCCCTTTCGATTGTCAGGTCCGTTTCAGACGGCGGACTTACTCCGCAGCGTCTTCCTTGGGGGCCTTCTTGACCTCTTCGCCGGTGGCCTGATCCACGACCTTCATCGAAAGGCGAACCTTGCCACGCTCGTCGAAGCCCATGAGCTTGACCCAGACCTTCTGGCCTTCCTTGACCACGTCCTGCGTCTTCTGAACGCGGTCTTCGGCGAGCTGCGAGATGTGGACGAGACCGTCGCGCGAACCGAAGAAGTTCACGAAGGCGCCGAACTCGACGCACTTGACGACCGTGCCCTCGTAGATCTCGCCGACTTCCGGCTCGGCCACGATGGAGTGGATCCACTTGCGGGCCGCCTCGATCTCCTTGCCCGAGGACGAGGCGATCTTCACCGTGCCGTCGTCTTCGATATTGATCTTGGCGCCGGTCTTCTCGACGATCTCGCGGATGACCTTGCCGCCCGAGCCGATCACGTCGCGGATCTTGTCGGTCGGAATGTTCATCACTTCGATGCGCGGGGCGAACTCGCCCAGCTCGGCGCGTGCCGTGCCGAGGGACTTGTTCATCTCGCCCAGGATGTGGACGCGGCCGCCCTTGGCCTGATCGAGCGCGATGCGCATGATCTCCTCGGTGATGCCCTGGATCTTGATGTCCATCTGCAGCGAGGTGATGCCGTTCTCGGTGCCGGCGACCTTGAAGTCCATGTCGCCCAGGTGATCTTCATCACCCAGAATGTCCGACAGAACCGCGAAGCGCTCGCCTTCGAGGATGAGGCCCATGGCGATGCCCGCGACCGGGCGCGCCAGCGGAACGCCGGCGTCCATCAGAGCCAGCGAGGTGCCGCAGACGGTGGCCATGGAGGACGAGCCGTTCGACTCGGTCACTTCCGAGACGGCGCGGATCGTGTAGGGGAAGGCTTCCTTGGCCGGCAGCATCGGGCGGATGGCGCGCCATGCGAGCTTGCCATGGCCGATTTCGCGGCGGCCCGGCGAGCCCATGCGGCCCGTCTCACCCACCGAATACGGAGGGAAGTTGTAGTGAAGGAGGAAGGTTTCCTTGTAGGTCCCCGTCAGGCTGTCGACGAACTGCTCGTCCTCGCCAGTGCCGAGCGTCGCGACCACGAGGGCCTGCGTCTCGCCGCGCGTGAAGAGCGCGGAGCCGTGGGTGCGCGGCAGGATGCCCGCTTCCGCAACGATCGGACGAACGGTGGAAAGATCGCGGCCGTCGATGCGGCTCTTGGTGTCCAGGATGTTCCAGCGGACGATCTTGGCCTGCAGTTCCTTGAAGACGGTGCCGACGTCTTCCTTGGAATAGCGGAGCTCGGTCGCGCCCTCGGGGAAGAAATGCGCCGTGACCTTCGCCTTCACCGCATCCACGGCGGCGTAGCGGGCCTGCTTGTCGGTGTTCTTGTAGGCGTCGCGCAGTTCGCCCTCGGCAAGCCCGAGCATCTCGCTCTCGAGCGCCGAGAAGTCGGGCGCATTGTGCTGGCGCGGCTCCTTGGCGGCGTGCTCGGCCAGCTTGATGATCGCGTCGATCACCGGCTGGAAGCCGCGATGACCGAACATGACGGCGCCGAGCATGGTCTGCTCGTCCAGCTCGCGGGCTTCGGACTCGACCATCAGGACGGCGTCCTGCGTGCCGGCCACGACGAGGTCGAGCTTGGACTCGGCCATCTCGTCCACATGCGGGTTCAGCTTGTACTCGCCGTTGATGTAGCCGACGCGCGCGCCGCCGATCGGCCCCATGAAGGGCACGCCCGACAGCGTCAGCGCGGCAGAGGCGGCGACCATGGAGAGAACATCGGGATTGTTTTCCAGATCATGCTGGAGAACGGTGACGACGACCTGCGTGTCGTTCTTGTAGCCTTCGGCGAAGAGCGGGCGGATCGGACGGTCGATCAGACGCGAGACCAGCGTCTCGTTTTCGCTCGGGCGACCTTCGCGCTTGAAGTAGCCGCCCGGAATGCGGCCGGCCGCGAAGGCCTTTTCCTGGTAGTTGACGGTGAGCGGGAAGAAGTCCTGGCCGGGCTTGGGGGACTTGGCCGAAACGACGGTGGCGAGAACGGTGGTCTCGCCATAGGTCGCGAGCACGGCGCCGTCAGCCTGACGGGCGATCTTGCCGGTTTCGAGAACCAGCGTGCGGCCGGCCCATTCGATCTCGACCTTATGGGTATTGAACATAAGAATATGCCTCTCGTGCGGGCCGCGATGGGCGGCCGGGGCAGAATTTCAAAACGCGCACGGGCAAGACGGCGGGGTGCTTCGCGGGGGCTTTGCGAGCCGCCCGGTCACGCTGCGATCCGGGGCGCAAGCCCGCGAACCCACGCCGGGAAGCAACCGGCAATCCTGCCCCATGAGCGTTCCACTCGTCGGGAGGGCCAAGCCCTCCCTGGCAGCCCCCGCGATCGGCGCGGGTTTGCCGGGGCATGGGCCCTGCCCGAAGGGCGGGGCCAAGGGGCGGGCGGGGCAGGATCCGTGATCGGACCCGGCCCCGTCCGAATGGTTTTAGCGGCGCAGGCCGAGGCGCGTGATCAGCGTGGTGTAACGCGCTTCCTCGCGCTCCTTCAGGTAGTCGAGAAGACGACGACGCTGGGAAACGAGCTTCAGAAGGCCACGACGGGAGTGGTTGTCCTTCTTGTGGCCCTTGAAGTGCTCGGTCAGATTGGCGATGCGCTCCGACAGGATCGCGACCTGGACCTCGGGCGAACCCGTGTCGCCGGCCTTGGTGGCGTATTCCTTGAGAAGCTCGGACTTGCGCTCGGGCGTGATCGACATCGTGATGTCCTTCGTGTTGGAGGATGGGGTCGCCCATAGCCGGGATGTCGTCCAGCCAGGGCCATGAAAGCGCAAGGGGCGGCGTACCGCTCACCCTTTCGCGCCCCCGATATAAGCGGCTTTGCGCCAAAACACCAGCCCGGCCCTGAAGGCGGCGTTCCGGCCCCGAAAAACGCAAACGCCCGGCGGGGCCGGGCGGATGCGACGAAAGATCGTTTCGACGAAGCGGGGTGGCAACATTCGCCGCCCCAGGGTGGCGTCAGGCCGCGAGTTGCCGGGACGGGTGAACCGCAGCCTCGGGCTCGGGGCGGTGCTCCGCCCGCGCGGCCGTCGATGTGGCCGCCACCGGCACCCCAGCGCCCTGCGCCATCTTTTCCAACTGGAAATAACCGATGCGGGACTGAAGCTCGTCCGAGTCGCCATTGAGATGGCCGGCGGCTGCGGACATCTGGACGGCGCCGTCCGAGTTTTCCTGCGTCACCTGATTCAACTGCTGCATGGCCTGGTTCATCTGCTCGATGCCGATGGACTGCTCGCGGCAGGACGCGGAAATTTCGCTGACGAGTTCGGACGTGCGCTGGATGCTGGGCACGAGCACGGTCAGCATCCGGCCCGCTTCTTCGGAAGCGCTCAGCGTTTGCTCCGACAGGGCCGCGATTTCCACCGCCGCGCCTTGGCTGCGCTCGGCGAGCTTGCGCACTTCGGAGGCGACCACCGCGAAACCCTTGCCGTGCTGGCCGGCACGCGCCGCCTCGATGGCGGCGTTCAGTGCCAGAAGGTCCGTCTGACGCGCGATTTCCTGCACCAGCGCGATCTTCTCGGCAATCTCGCGCATGGCCACCACGGAGGACTGCACCACCGTCTCGCTCGACCGGGCGCTGGCGAAGGCTTCGCGCGCGACCTTTTCCGTCTGGGAGGCATTGTCGGCGTTCTGACGGATATTGGCCGCGATCTCTTCCATGGCGGAACTGGCCTGCTCGGAGGCCGCAGCCTGCTCGGCCGAGCCGGAGGCCAGTTGCTGCGACAGGCTGGCCGTGGTGCTCGCCGTACCAGACAGCGAATTGGCGGTGTTTCCGACAGCGGCGACGATCTCGTTGAGCTTGAGCCGCATCTGGCAGAGGGTCGTCAGAAGCAAGCCGATCTCGTCCTTTCGGCCATGCACGATGCGATGGGAAATATCGCCCGAACCGACGCGCAGCATGTTCTCGCGCAGAAGGGCAAAGCCAGCCGAGACGGTCATCAGCATCAGAGCCGCGAAACCGCCGCCGAGCAACAAGGAGGCGCCGACGATCGCGACCGTTTGGGTCCAGACCCTGTCGTAGCTTTCACCCGCCCGGGCGACGAAAGTCGTCACATTGGCTTTCGCGGCCTTGCTTGCCTGCGCCAGTTCGTTGTCGATGCGCTGGGCGGCCGGCCCCTCGTCCTTGGTGATCGCGTTCAGGATCTCGGCCGAAGGGACGCCCGTGTTGATGTCCCGAAGGATCGCGTCCATCTGCGCCCGCAGCGATACGAGGGATGCGGACAGCGTTTGGACAGTCCCGCGCTCGCCGGTGGGCAGCGAAGCCTCGTAGGCTTTCAGCGAGACATCGACTTCACGCCAGATGCCGGCATATTCGGACTCGATGGCTCCACGCGCGTCGGCGGGAATAACCAGTGCCTTGAACATGAGACGGCGCGCTTCGCTGAGTTGAAGCTGCAAATGCCCGGACGCATCCACCTGCTGAAGGGGGCCTTCCGCCAACGTGGTCAAATCCACGAACGTTCGCCTGGACTGCTCCAGCGCCAGATAGCTCCCCGCCGCCCCCATAACTGTCAGCAACAGAAACGATACAGCCAAACGAACCTTGAACGAATACCACATACCCATCGCCATGACCCCACGATCGATACCGACCTCATCAATTGCAAGCGATGACATACACAGTTTAACTCTCTGCCAACGCAGCGAGCTGAATTTTTACTTCCGAATCTTACAACTTAGAGGGGATTTAGCGACGTTCCGCAATCTTTTGATTTTAATAACCAAATATCTCGGTGCAAGTATAGCAGAAGTATCCGCATCATAGGTGCTTAATACAGATTACGGAAAAGTAAATACTGCCGCAAACTTGAAGTCGACCAGAATGGCTTCCACATTCCGAATTGTAATAATATAACATTACAGATCAGCTGGGGGTTATACTCTGGCTCGTCACGAGAGTGTTACGCAGAGGTCCTATTGCGCATCCGATCCCACCTCACAGGAGGCCTTCGATGCGTCGTCTTCTTGCCCTGCTCGCCTTGTCCAGCGCGCTTCCCCTCGCGGCCCAGGCTGCCACCGTGATGCCGCTCGACCGCGCGACCATCCTCGCCGGCTCCCCCTTCGATATGAAGGTCGAGTTCAAGGGCGTCGTGAAGCCCGGTGACGTCACCGTCACGATCAACGGCAAGCCCGCCGCCGAGGTTCTGGGCCAGCCGGTCGAGTTCATCGAAAAGGAAGACGGCGTCGAGGCTTCCGCCGTGCGCATCCAGGGCGGCCACATCCTGGCGCCCGGCAGCTACAAGGTCGAAGCCAAGGCCGGCGACGAAACCCAGAGCGTGACCTGGGACGTGTTCGGCACGCCCGCCATCGCCAAGGCCAAGAACATCATCTTCCTGCTGGGCGACGGCATGACGGTCGCCAACCGCACCGGCGCGCGCATCATGTCCAAGGGCATGACCGAGGGCAAGGCGAACGGTCGCCTCGCCATGGACGATCTCGACCACATGGCCTTCGTCGGCACCTCGTCCACCAATTCGGTCGCCACCGATAGCGCCAACACGATGTCGGCCTACATGACCGGCCACAAGACGGCGATCAACGCGCTCGGCGTCTATGCCGACCGCACCAAGAATTCCTTCGACGATCCGAAGGTCGAGACCATCGCCGAGGCGCTGCGCCGCACCACCAAGAAGTCGGTCGGCATCGTCGTCACCTCCGAGCTGGAGGACGCCACGCCCGCCGCCGTGGTGGCCCACACGCGCAAGCGCGCCGACAAGCCCGAGATCGTGGACATGATCTTCAAGGTGAAGCCAGACGTGCTGCTCGGCGGCGGCTCGGCCTATTTCCTGCCGCAGTCCACCCCGGGCTCCAAGCGCAAGGACGACAAGAACTACATCCAAATGTTCCAGGACGCAGGCTACGCGCTGGCGACCGACAAGGGTGAGCTGGAGGCGGCCAAGGGCTCCAATCAGGATAAGCTTCTCGGCCTGTTCCACACCGGCAACATGGACTTCATGCTCGACCGCGGCTTCCTGAAGAAGGGCACCGTGTCGAAGTTCCCGAACCAGCCGGGCCTCGTGGAGATGACGCAAGTCGCGCTCGACAAGCTCTCGAAGAACCCGGACGGCTTCTTCCTGATGGTCGAGGGCTCCTGCATCGACAAGGCCTCGCATCCGATGGATTTCGAGCGCTCGATGATCGACACGATCGAGTTCGATAAGGCCGTCGGCGTCGCGCGTGAGTTCCAGAAGACCCATCCCGACACGCTGATCGTCACCACCGCCGACCATACGCACGGCATCTCGATCATCGGCACGATCGACGACGACAAGCCGGGCACGGAGATGCGCGAGAAGGTCGGCGTCTACGCCGATGCCGGCTTCCCGAACTACGAGGACAAGGACGGCGACGGCTATCCCGACAAGGTGGACGTGTCGCGCCGCCTCGCCATCTTCGCCGCCGACTTCCCCGACTATTACGAGACCTTCCGCCCGAAGATGGACGGCCCGTTCGAGCCCGCCGTCCAGAACGAGAAGAAGGACTATGTGGCCAACGAGGCCTATAAGAACGTCCCGGGCGCGGTCTTCCGCGAAGGCAACCTGCCGCGTTCGGCCGACACGGCCGTCCACGCCGTGGACGACGTCGTGCTTCAGGCCGCCGGCCCAGGCGCCGACGAGTTCAAGGGCTACATGGAAGAAAGCGACATCTACCGCGTTCTGGCCGACGCCTTCGCGCTCGCCCCGCAGAAGAACTGATCGCTCGTTCTGAACCGCCATCTCGGGTCCCGGCGCCTCTTGCGCCGGGACCTGTCGCCATTTGGAGGAGGCTTGCCCATGGCCAGTTTCGCCCCGACCCGCCGGCGCCTGATCGGCTCGGGTCTCGCCGCCCTTGCCACGCTCGCGCTCGCGCCGCGCAGAGCCCTGGCCGCGATCGAGCGGATCGGCTTCGACGATCTCTACGGCAAGATCAGCGTGCTCGGCCTGTCCTTTTCCGACAAGGCCAAGGCGCTCACCGGCCGGAGCGTCGAGATGCAGGGCTTCATGGCCCCGCCCTTGAAGGCCGAGGCGAAGTTCTTCGTGCTCACCGAAATTCCGATGTCGCTCTGCCCCTTCTGCTCATCCGACGCGGACTGGCCGGCCAATATCGTCGTGGTCTATCTGAAGGAAGCGCAGACCTTCGAACAGGCCAACAAGGTGATCGACGTCTCCGGCCGCTTCGAGATCGGCTCCTGGACCGACCCCGAAACCGGCTTCGTCAGCCTCGTGCGCATCGTCGACGCCCGGTTCCGGACGGTGTGACGGACATGCCGGCGCTTTCCATTCGCGATCTCGACATTCGCTTTCCCGGCCTCGACGCGCCGGCGCTCGCCATTCCCGTCCTCGACCTGGCAGCCGGCGCGCGCGTGGCGCTGACAGGCGCGTCGGGCTCGGGCAAGACGACCTTCATCAACGCCGTCAGCGGACTGGAGCGGGTGCGCCAGGGCCTGGTGCGCTGGGGCGAGACGGATCTCGCTAAGCTGGGTGAGGCCAAACGCGACCGCTGGCGCGCGGCCTCGATCGGGCTCGTGATGCAGGATTTCCATCTGTTTCCCGGTCTCTCGGCCATGGACAACGTGCTCCTGCCCCATCGTCTGTCGCGCGCCCTGCCGCTGGCGGAGGCGAGAGCCGAAGGCGAGCGGCTGCTCGGCCGCTTCGGTATCAGCCGCCCCGCGCAGCGGGTCGAGACGCTGTCGCGCGGGCAGATGCAGCGCGTCGCCATCGCCCGCGCGCTCGCCGGCCGGCCCGGCATCCTGATCGCCGACGAGCCGACCGCCAGCCTCGACGCGGAATCCGGCGCGGCGGTGGGCGACCTTCTCCTCGAACTCAGCGCCGAGACCGGCTTCACCCTGATCGTCGCCACGCACGACCCGCATCTCGTGGCGCGCATGAGCCGCGTCCTGCGGCTCGCCAATGGCCAACTCGCGCCGGAGCACTGATCCCATGTTCGGTTTCATCTGGGCCGATCTCCGGCGGCACTGGGCGGGCGTTCTCGCCGTCGTTCTTCTGATCGCGCTCGCCAGCGCGCTCGGCACCTGCGTCACGCTCGGCGAGCGCGCCATCCGGCTCGGGAGCGCGCGCGCCGCCTCGGCCTTCGATCTGGTGATCGGCGCACCGGGCAGCGAAACGCAGCTCGTGCTCTCGTCCGTGTTTCTCCAGCCCGCGCCCCTCCCCCTTCTGCCCGGTCGTACGCTGGCAGCCCTGCGGGCCGACCCGCGCGTCGCCTATGCCGCGCCGGTCGGATTCGGCGATTTCGTCGGCGACGATCCCGTGGTCGGCACCACCGGCGATGTCGTCGGCGGCCTCGGTGGCCTGGCAGAAGGGCGGGCTTTCCAGAAATTGCAGGACGCCGTGGTGGGCTCCGCCGTCGCGCGCCCCATCGGCTCGCGCTTCAAGCCGCTGCATGGCCGCCTGTCGGAAGGCGGCCATGTCCATGGCGCCATTTCCTACGAGGTGGTCGGGCGCATGAAGCCGACCGGCACCGCCTGGGACAAGGCCATTCTCGTGCCGATCGAGGCCGTCTGGCTGGCGCATGGCCATGAACCGGGAAGCAAGGACCATGGAGCGGACGAAACCGCCCATGGCGAGGAGGCCGCGCGCGGCGGCGTCGGCATCGCGGTGCTGGCAGCGGACTACGATCAGCAGGCAGAGGAAGCCCGCCGCAGCGTCGATCTGGGTCGCCCCATCGACCCCGCCGCGCTCGACCGGCCGGACGCGCCCGGCGTTCCGGCCATCGTGGTGAAGCCGCGCACCATCGCGGATGCCTACAAGCTGCGCCAGAACTACCGGCACGACGGAACGCTCGCGGTCTTCCCGGCCGAAGTTCTGACGCGCCTTTACGGGACGCTCGGCGACGCGCGCACGGTTCTGGCCGCCATCGCCTATGGCGCGCAGGCGCTGGTCGGCGCGGCGATTCTCTTCGTCGTGATCGTCCATGTTCTGCAACGACGCCGGCAGATCGGCGCGCTCCGGGCCTTCGGGGCGCCGCGCCTGTCGATCTTCGCCATCGTCTGGGCCGAGATTTTCGCGATGGTCGGCGCGGGCGTCGTTCTCGGCTTCGGCTTCGGCTTTGCGGCCGCCAGCGTCCTCGCGCAGGTCGCGGGCGGGGCCAGCGGCATCGCGCTTCCCGTGGAACTGCGCGCCGGCGATCTCACGACGCTTGTCCTCCTTCTGGGCGCGGTCGCGCTCGTGACGTTCGTTCCCGCCAGCTTGGCCTATCGCCAGTCCCCGGCCGAGGCGCTGCGGGGCTAAGAGTCGGTTCGTGGAGATTGGGTCTGTACCTGCGGGCCGGCGACTTGATACGAGGGGGCGCCCGCGCCAAGCGGGCATGGCGCAACGAGAGGCACCCCCTTGCAGCTCACATCCACGATATCAGCGCTTCGCGAACGTCTCGACACCGAGCGCGCGGCCGGCCGCTCGGTCGGTCTCGTTCCGACCATGGGCTATCTGCATCAGGGCCACATGGCCCTGGCCGAGCGGGCCAAGCGCGAAAACGATATCGTGGTGCTGACGATCTTCGTGAACCCGACGCAGTTCGGCCCGAACGAGGACTTGGCCACCTATCCCCGCGACCTGCCGCGCGATCTCGACCTCTGCCGGGCGCATGGGGTGGACGTCGTTTTCGCTCCCGATGTGGCGGAGATCTATCCCGAGCCGATCCGGACCCATGTCGAGGTCGAGGGCCTGTCGGACGTCCTGATCGGCCGGCACCGGCCCGGTCATTTCCGGGGCGTCGCGACCGTGGTCACCAAGCTCTTCAACATCGCAGAGCCGCACCGCGCCTATTTCGGCGAGAAGGACTTCCAGCAGCTCGCCGTGATCCGCCGCATGGCGCGCGATCTGTCCGTCCGCACTGAGATCATCGGCGTTGCGACCGTGCGCGAGGCCGACGGGCTCGCCGCTTCCTCGCGCAACGCCCGGCTGACGCCCGAGGACCGCGCGGCGGCCGTGGTGATATCCCGCGCTCTCGACGCAGCCGAACGCGCGGCCCGCTCGGGCGAGCACGACGGCGCACAGCTTCTGGCCGGAGCGCGCGCCCTGATTGAGGCCGAGCCCCGCGCCCGGCTCCAGTCGCTCGACCTGTGCGACGCGCAAACGCTGGAGCCGCTGGAGCGCCTGTCCGACCGGCCCGCCGTGCTTCTCGTGACGGCCCATTTCGGCCAGGTGCTGCTGATCGACCAGCGCGTTCTGCCCCTCCCCGGCGCGGGAGCCGGCGCATGAGCGCGCGCAGCGAGACCAAGCGTCTCAGCGTGCCCGATATCCGCGCGCGCAAGGGCGGCACGCCGCTGGTCGCGCTGACGGCCTATAGCGCGCTGACGGCGCGGCTGGTGGATGCCCATGCCGACATTCTTCTCGTCGGCGACAGCCTCGCCATGGTCGAGCACGGCATGGACACGACGCTGGGCGCGACGCTCGACATGATGATCCTGCACGGGCAAAGCGTCATGCGCGGCTCGGCCCGAGCCTTGGTCGTGGTGGACCTGCCCTTCGGAACCTACGAGGAAAGCCCGCAGGCGGCCTTTCGCAGCGCCGCGCGTGTTCTGTCGGAAACCGGCTGCTCGGCCGTGAAGCTTGAAGGCGGCGCGGGCATGGCCGAGACGATCGGCTTTCTCGCCGCGCGCGGCATTCCCGTGATGGCTCATATCGGGCTGACGCCGCAATCGGTCATGGTGCTCGGCGGCTTCCGCACGCAGGGGCGCGAGCGCGCCGAATGGGAGCGGATCGAGGCGGACGCGCGCGCGGTGGCGGAGGCCGGCGCCTTCGCCGTGGTCGTGGAAGGCGTGGTGGAGCCGCTGGCCGAGCGCATCACGGCCGCTCTGTCGGTGCCGACCATCGGCATCGGCGCCTCGGCGCGCTGCGACGGGCAGATCCTCGTTCTGGAAGACATGCTGGGCTTCAACCCGCGCGTACCCCGCTTCGTGCGCCGCTTCGGCGAGGTCGGCGCGGCGATCGACAAGGCGGTCGGCGACTATGCCGAGGCCGTGCGCGAGCGCAGCTTCCCCGGCCCGGACCATGTCTATCAGCCGAAGGACTGACCCCGGTTGCGCCAGTCCCTCGCCCTGACGGCGCTTCTGGTGCCCGATTACGAGAGTGCGATTGACTTCTATGTCGGGGTTCTCGGCTTCGACCTCGTGGAAGACCGAGCCCTTTCGCCTGACAAGCGCTGGGTCGTGGTACGTCCCAAGGGCTCGGCGGGCGGCCTGCTGCTGGCGAAAGCCGCCGACGCGCGCCAAGCCGCCCGGATCGGCGATCAGACGGGCGGGCGCGTCTTCCTGTTTCTGGAAACGGACGATTTCGCGCGGGATCACGCCGCGATGCTGTCGCGCGGCGTCCCCTTCGAGGAAGCGCCGCGCCGCGAGTCCTATGGTACGGTCGCCGTGTTTCGCGACCCGTTCGGCAATCGCTGGGACCTGATCCAGCCGAACGCAGACTGACGGGAGCGGCCGGGGCAGGACCAACCAACCCCTAACTAACTTTCCGACCGGACCCATCAGTGGGACCGATTAAGCCGCCCCATCCAAGCTCTTCGTATTCCTGAACTTCGCGATGACAGCGGTCTTCTGTCTAGCTCTATCGCGCAAGGGCGCTGAAGAGCCAGCTTGAGGTCCGATTCTTCTCTTGAACGCTGCGACGGCGCTGTTTCCATCACTCCGGCATCACGAGCGGCTTCAATCGAGGCTGGCGATTCGGAAGGGTGATGGCGCACCGCTTCTCCCTGATCCTGCCGGTCTCTCCGGTCCTCGCGATCAGGGTGGTCTCCGGTCCTCGCGATCAGGGTGGTAATGTGTCGCTCGCGTGGACGAGCGGGCTTGCCGCGACACGGCTGGCCGTGTCCGTTATTGGCGTCCTGGCACCGCTCCGCCTGCTGCTGCAGATCGGGATCGGACGCTGCGATCCCTACACCGTCATGGTGACCACGGCAGCGTTGCCGGTCCTGACTTTCGCGATCGAAGCCATCTCACCCGCTTATGCCGGGTCGTGGCTGACAGCGGTTGGCGCCGCGATCGTTTGGGTTTCTCGTATCGGATGTCGCCGCGAAAAGGCGCTGACAGGCGTCCGCCATCGCATGTCGCTAGGATCCGAACGGTCGGGCACCAGTCCGACCGCCCATCGACGCGGGCGAAGCGGTCGCCTAGAAGCGATCCAACCGCTATCGACCCGTCCTTGCGGTTCCTCGCTTACCTACGTCTCCGCCGAAAGCTGCCTGTCACCAGAACCGCTGGCCTCGGGCCGCCATGTTAGACTGGATTGCGTTCGTACCGCAGAACCCCGTCGATGCGTGGTCCCGCCGACGATGCATCGGTGGGATGCCGTATGCCGTCGTTGACGGGCACCTCATCGAAGTCGAACGGGCTCACGCCGTCCAGACAGGCGACATTGATTCCGTATTGGTTTGGCTTCGAGCGACGCTGATGGTGGGTATAAATCCCACAAACGGAGCAGAAGTAGTGCTTCGCGGTCTTGGTCCCGAACTGGTAGAGAGTCAGGGCGTCCGTGCCTCGCGTGATCTCGATATCGTGCAGGTTCGCGGAAACCGCGACCGCCCCGCGCATCCTGCAATAGGAACACGTGCATCGCCGTGCAGTTCGCAGACCGTCTGTCAGTTTGACGCGGAAGCGGACCGCGCCACAGTGACAGCCGCCTTGTCGATCTCCCACTTCGGGTTCCATCACTCCAACCTTCTCGGATCATGACGCGGAGCGTCAATCCGAACTAGCGACTCGGACGCGCTCAAATCGACTACATCACCGGATGCCAAATGGGTCGATGCCTGCCTCTGCACTCCAAAGCCGACAGTCCCGACGCCACCCAGCCGCGCCTTAGGGACAGGGCCGTGTCATTGATACCCATAGGAGCGCAGTAGATAGCTCGTTCCGAGCATTCCCCCGAATCCCGCGACAACACAGGCGAGCGCCACGATGTTTCCGAAAGGCCTCATACGCTTCCGCTCGGCGTCACGCATGAGCGGTTCCGTTCTGGCTCCCAGCAGCATCATTACGAGACCCATAACGATCAGGGGGCCGACCAAGAAGGAAGCCATCGACCAGACGCTGACCTCCGGTGCGCCTTGCCGAGCGAGCCTCAAACGGTCGAAGATGGTGGGCCATGACATAGCAATCCCGGCCACCACGCTGCCAAGTCCGTAAAGGCGAGCTTTCACATCGTCATTCATGGGTATCTCCCGTGATGGATCGAGCGGAGTTGGCATGCTTCCATTCGCTCACGCAACCGCAGCAATCGATCCCTTCACGCATTCATAAGGACCACACCATCAGGCCTGGGATCGAACACATAGCAATGTGTCGAGGACCCGGCCTAGGCATCCGGAGGCGATGCCTGCGGTTTACGATCCGGCGCTCGGATCGACATATTGCTTCAACACGGCGATGTCTGCGAAAGGCGCAGGCCACAGCACGATCCGGTAGTGATCGTTCCCATCGAGCCCGTCGTCGCTCAACGTTCTCAACCCACCGTGATGGGCTCTGACACGGTAGGTGCCTGCCGGAACCGTCAATATGTCGATCGATCCCCCGGTGCATTCGTGGATCTCGAGCTTGCCGGACGGCAAGGCGAGGCTGGCTTCGGCGACATGATCCCATGCAGCGAGAGCGACCTCGGGCGCTTCGTCCCTGATCTCGACCGTGACCGGCACCTCCATGTTGCGTTCGGGCTGAACGACGACCACGAATGGGGCGGCTTTGATGCGCAGAACCGTATCGGCTTCCGTATAGTCCGTAGGCGCATCCGGGCTCTCCCCATGATCCCACAGGTAAAACTGGTGGTAGTCGGCCAGGATTCTGTAGCGCTTGATCATGCCGGACTCTGCCGTTTTTCACGGGCTGGGATCGCGACCGTACCAGATTGCAAACGCTTGCTATACGGACATAGACCGGCCCCGTGCGGCCGCAGAGGCGGCCACCTGCACCGCCTGGAAGCGGTCGTTCGTTGGAAGTCCACCGGCATCGGGGTGGAAGACTACGTTTCGTTAGGTAGATTTCATCAGGGATCGAGGGTCGTTGATGCCTGTCTATCCGATCTCCAATGTCACCGTGCGTGATGCTGCGGCCTTCGAGACTTGTCGCTCCCGCGCGGCCGCATCGATCGAAGCTTTCGGCGGCCGCCATCTTGTCCGTGGCGGAGCTATCAGCGTCCTCGAAGGAGAACCGCAGCACCCCGCCATCGTCGTCGTTGAGTTCCCCGACGCAGCAACGGCGCGGAGGTGGTATGCCTCGCCGGAATAGGCCGCTGCCCTGGAAGTGCGGGATCAAGCCCACGTTCGCAGCCTCATCCTTGTGGACGGAGTGAACCTCGGTCGAGGATCGGGAACCATCCGGCAGGCTGCGTCGGCTCTGCTGGCTCATCGTTTTGGAGCAGACCAGCCGGAAACCACCCCGGCGAGCGGATCTAAGCCACGAAACGGACGCCCGAAAGTGGGTCAACCGCTTTCGACCCGTCCGTGACGTTCAAATACTATCCCGGTTTTCTCGACAGCGGACGTTCCTGATGTGTCGCGGGACGCCAGGATGCGTTCACGGGCGGTCGGGTGTTGCGGACCAGTTCCCCGGATAGCTTCGATACGAGCGGCAGACTCTTCGGGTGATCGGGTCGAGGTGTCCAGTTCCAGATCGTGGATGCAGGGAACGTGGACCTCTGTCCTGCCAAGCCACGATCGGTTGGGGCACCATCCCAATGACGGTTTCCCTGGCGTAGACGCCTTCGTTCTTCCACCGGGTTCGGCTGCACACGACGATTCTGAAAGGACCGAACGTTGAAGGTCCGCTTTTCAGCCGCAAGGCAGAAAAGCGGAGGTTCAGGGATCTGGGTTGTGCGGACCTGCCACCAGAGGACCACCCCGCCATGCCGACGTGAATCTCTTCGTGGTTCCAGGGGGTGTTCCCGAAACTCTCTCGCCACAGGGCGTGACGTCAGCGGTCGATCCGAGGCTGCATAGCGCCTCGGATCGGATCAACCCAGCATGGCCAGGCGGTCACATGGGGGGAACGACGCCCTGGTTTCCCACCACCACGAAGGCGGTGGACAGCGTACCGTCGGGTGCCTTCGTGGCGGGTACGAAGACCGGCGCGCCAGGCTTCAGATCGGCTGCGCTCGCATCGGCGAAGGTTACGACGGGTATGTTGGTCGGGAGCGAAACCGTCTTGGAGCCGGTGGGATAGGTCAGGGTCAACTGGCGGCCCGATACGTTCTCCACCGCGTTGGAAACCGTGGCATTGGTCATCGTGGAATTGGGTTGCAGATCCCACGGGAAGCTGCCCTCGTTGGCGCCCTTCATCGCTGCAGGAAAGATCAGGACTTCCAACGCCCCCGCAGGCTGGCTGCCGGATGCGGGGGCGGAGGCGACCCCGACATAATCTCCCGGCTTGATGTCACTCGCTGCGGCCGTCTTGATACCGCGCAGGCCGACATTCGGTGCCATCTGGATCTTCACCACAGGCCCCTCACGCGAGGTCACGGACAGGGTCTGGCCCTCGACGGCCGCGATCGTTCCGCGCACGCGTGCCGGCTGTCCGTCCTGGGCTTGTGCCCATGAGGTTGCGAGAAGCAGCGAACCGACGACAAGACTCATGGAACGGGACAGGCGCATGGGGCACTCCGTTGGTTGAGGCGCGATCAAATCGCGACCAGGTTTTCATCCATAAGCTTCTGCCTTCGCGTTGGTTTCGTGGCGAAGCGTTGCGAAATCCCGCAAGCGTCCTCGTCGGCGACACATCGGGCGGCTGCGATCGCGGCCCGACGATCGGACGCCGGCTCGATGATGCCGCCACGGATCGAAACGCACCTGTGCGTCCTGACGTCCATGACGCTGACCGACCGCCATCCGCGTCATGGGAGGCGGGGAGCCCGGGGGCGATAGCCGTTCCGATGTTGGGCGAGACGGAGGGACAGGCTTCGCGCCGTCACGCACGGGACGGCTGTTCGGCGCGAAGCCAGATCGTCCGGGCATGCCTATGTCTCAATCAAAGCTCGGCAATAAAGACCCGGTGGCGGTGACCCGCCGCCGGGCCATTGGGCTCTCAGTTCGCCGGAGGTATCGGCGCGCCGAGAGGCGCGGGCGGCGCGGGCGGCACGCTCATGTCGGGGATGCGGTCGGTGAGCGGCTTGGCGGCCGCCAGGCAGGCCGCCATCGGCTCGTCGCCGCAGGTGACGCGGATGCCGGCGTCACGGCCGAGCCGGATCTCGACGCCCTTGCCCATCGGCGGGGGTGGCGGCGGCCCGCGATGGTCGCCCGGCCGCGGCGCTTCGCCCGGCGGGGGCGGTGGCGGCATGTCGCCGGGCGTGGGACGGGCGTCCCCTCCCGGTCCCGGCATCGCCGCTGCGGCCAATGGCGGGGGCGGAGGAGCGTTCGGCTTGGGAGCCGTCTGCGCCGACGCGAATGAGGTAAGCCCGACGGCAAGCGCCGTTGCGAGCAGAGCTGACTTGATCATAGGGTTCTGTCCTTGAACGAAATGCCCGATCCGGCGCCTTGCGGATGGAGCTCGAGCCGCGATGCCCGAAGAGATGGACATCGAAGGGGCCTGCGATCGATCCGGCGGTCTCGCCGGACATTTGGATGAGAAGGGGCGGCCTCGCTGCGCGACGCTCAGTTCGCGTCGGGGGCAGCGTCCGGGCCGGCTGGCCCGGCATCGCGGAGGCCATGGCCGGGCGCGCGATGAGGCGGCGGGGGCGGATCGAGCTCGTCGATCCGCTGATCGGCATGCTGGATGGCGCTCGCATGGAGGAACCCATCGCGGAAACGGCCTTGAACCGTCACCGTCTCGCCCGCGGCAACGAGCTTTCCTCCTTCCCCCGCACGCCCAGTTTCCACCAGAGCTTTCGCGGTGCCGTCGCTCAGGACGAACTTGTTGCCGTAGACCCCGGCGACCTGTCCGGCGATGCCGACCGAGGACGCGTTCGAGAGTTGGCTGATCGGCGTGGTCGCAAGGCTGGTGTCGAATGTGACCTCGGGGTGCTGGCTCGCGCTCCAGGCGGCCGCGCCGCCGGCAAAGCCGAGCGCCAGGATGCCCAGGGCGCCCGCGCCCAGAAGAGCGTTTCGTCGGGACGGCCGCGATCGGTGCGCCTGCGATGAGGATACGTGCGACGCTTCGGCGTGAGCCTGATCGGTCGTGTCGTGAAGATCGTCGGTCATCGTCATCATCCTTTGGGTTTCGGTGATGACGGTCTTAGGCCCGGTCGGCACACAGCACGCTGAACCGGTCAGTTCAGCTTCGGTTCATGTGGTTGTCCTGGTCACGCAGCAGGTTCGCCACGTCGGGAATGATGCCCACCTCCCCACGCGGTGACCGAGTTCGGGCGCGCCTCTCCGATGGATCGCCTCCACAGATCTGGAGCCGGTCAAGGAAACAACGTCGAAGGCCAGGGTTTCCGGTGAGGGTCCGGTATCAGCGGCCCGCGGCAGGCTCGAGCGAAGCCATGACGTATCCCTGTGAAAGAGGATTTTCGGTCCGACGCCGTTATCGATGTGAGCCAGCGGTGCAAACGGTCAGCACGGTTGGAGCCGAAAGCGGCCCGTCATCTTTCGGGCGAGATCGCGCAGGAATGGCTCTTACGCTGTCGACCCGTTCGGAACGCTCTGCTTCCCGCCAAACGAACCGGTCGCTCTGCTTCGCGTGCCGTGACTTGAAAACCGCACGCCCTGACCTCTGTCCCATCACGGTTCAGTGATGGGTTTCAAGGCGCATGATTATGGAAAGCTCGATGGCACAACGGAGCGCCATCGGCACTCAAACGCCAGAATCTGGAAGTTCGCCGGACGATCGCTCTGATGCTCAGCAGCGTTTGGACGCCTTCTTGGCTTGGCTGGCTGCGGATCGAGGTCTGGATCGGTATCCGATGCCTGCGACGGTCGCTCTGCGCAGCACGCGGGCCGATGGCCCTTCGCTCGCTCGCGCACTTGCAAGCATGGACGCCCCCGCTGTCTGGTGGGACGCCCAAGGGCGAAGGCTGAATCTCAGCGAGGCCGTGCTGTCGGGCTTCTCCCTTACGGATGCGGATCTTTCCGGCGCCAATCTGAAACGCGCCGATCTGACGAAGGGCGTCGGACGCGGGATGCGGCTGGACGGTGCGCTGATCGAAGAAGCCAGCTTCAAGAACGGGGACTTCAGTGGAGCCTCGTTCAACGCTGCGGTTGCAGGCCAAGCCTCGTTCCAGGGGGCGATGCTCGAGGATGCACGGTTCACATCCGCCCATTTGCGCTTTGCCCGGTTTCAGGCAGCGCTTCTGGACGGGACCGATTTCGAAGCGGCCGACGCGTGGGGAGCAGACTTCACGGGGGCCGATGCCGACCGCACCGTATTTCGCAAGGCCCGCCTCGACGAGGCGAACCTGTCGGACGTCAATCTGACCTTTTCGGACTTCGAAGGAGCCAGCCTCAAAGGAACGAAGCTGCGCGGATCGAGATTGCGCGGATCGAACTTCGCAGGCGCCACGCTCAGCGGCACGGATTTCGAAGGGGCCGATCTTTCCGAAACGCGGCTCATTCGTCTCGACCTGTCGAATTCCAACCTCAGGCACGCCCGCTTCAACGGCGCATGGGTCGAAGGATGCCGGCTCCGGGTCGAGCAGCTCGATGGTGCCGTAGGCGAGGAAATCGACCGAAACTATGACGGCGCGCGCGGGAGCTACAGCGTGCTGGAGGCCAATTTCACCAGCATCGGAGCCAAGGCGGAGGCCGGTTGGGCTTACAAGAAGGGTCGCAAGATGGGCTGCCTGAGTTCCTGGACCAAGGCGCGCGAAGCGACGCACCGGAAAGACTGGGGCCCAGCCCTGCTTCATACCTATGCCTGGGCCTCGGATCGGTTCGTGGAATGGCTCTGCGACTACGGAGAGAGCATGTCGCGGGTCTTGCGGGCTTTCCTGATCCTGATCGCGCTTTTCGCCGCCCTGTACGGTCTCTTGGGTGGGCTCGTTCCGCATGGAGAAGAGACCGCGACACACAGTTTGATCGACATCGTCAGCTACAGCGCGCTCAACATGATGACCTCCAACCCGCCGGAAATCGGAATGTCCGTGGTGGGGCGCACCGCGAATATCCTGGTCGGACTGCAGGGCGCTCTCGGTATCATCCTGATGGGACTGTTCGGCTACATTCTGGGAAATCGCATTCGGCGTTGACCGGTGGCCACAGAGCACGAAGGGGATCGCAAACCCGACCGAATGCGAGGGCCTGGGTCCGTCGTGGTTGAGGAAGCAAGCCTAGGCTGCACCCCCTTTCAGACGCACGCAATGGGCCGAAAGCTGCTGGTCCGCTTTTGGGCGAAAGCTAACTCCTGCCGTCGACGAGATCAGAAAGACCGAAGTTGCGGCCCATCTTCGGGAGGATCAAACTCGCGACGAAAGCTAGTTGGTTATATCCAGAGTATCGCTTTGGAGGGGAGCCAAGACGCTCGGAACAAATCCGGGATGGATGCAGAAAGCCGCCGGGATCAACTCCGGCGGCCTCCTTTGGTCAGCTTAAGGGCTTGCAGGTTGAGCGCAATCACTTGCGCCAGGAGTGCATTCACTTGCAGGCGCGCTATGCGCGCCGTCAGATGTCGAGATTGGCGACTTGCAGCGCGTTGTCCTGGATGAACTCGCGGCGCGGCTCCACCTCGTCGCCCATCAGACGGGAGAAGAGCTGGTCGGCATCCGTCGCGTCGTTGATCTTGACCTGGAGCAGCGAGCGCACTTCGGGGTCGAGCGTGGTTTCCCAGAGCTGCTCGGGGTCCATCTCGCCAAGGCCCTTGTAGCGCTGGGTGGACAGGCCCTTGCGGCCGACCTCGAACACGGCGTTCACGAGATCGAGCGGCCCGAGAATGGCGCGCTCGGTTTCCTTGCGCTTCAGGACGGGCGCCAGCGGATAGACCTCCGCCAGCCGCGCCGAGAGGCGATGCAGCGCGATGGCGTCCGCCGAATGGATCAGCGCCGCGTCGAGCGCCTGCACGTCGAGAACGCCGCGCACGGTGCGCTGGAAGCGATAGCCGCCCATGCCGTCGGACTCGCCGATCCAGCCGCGCTCGGTTTCTTCCGACACGGTGTCGAGCGCCTTAGCGATGCGGTCAGCCATGACCTCGGCCTCGCCCTGGTTGTCGGCGACCGAGGGCGAGAGCGCGCCGGCGACGGCCGCCTGTTCCACGATCTGACGGCTATAGCGCGAATGGAGACCCGACAGGAGCTGGCGCACGACGAGCGCGTCTTCCACCACGGTGCGCAGATCCCGGCCCGATCGCGCCTCGCCGCCGTCGAGATGCAGGATCGCATCTTCGAGGCCGGTGTCGATCAGGTAGTTCTCCATCGCCTTTTCGTTCTTGAGATATTGGCTCTGCTTGCCGCGCGTCACCTTATAAAGCGGCGGCTGGGCGATATAGACATAGCCGCGCTCGATCAGCTCCGGCATCTGCCGGAAGAAGAAGGTGAGGAGAAGCGTGCGGATATGGGCGCCGTCGACATCGGCGTCCGTCATGATGATGATCTTGTGGTAGCGCAGCTTGTCGGCGTCGAACCCGTAGGTCGAGCCCTCGAACGTGCCGATGCCGGTCCCGAGCGCGGTGATCAGCGTGCCGATCTGGTCGGACGAGATCATCCGATCGAAGCGCACGCGCTCGACATTCAGGATCTTGCCACGGAGGGGCAGGATCGCCTGGTTCTGGCGCGAGCGGGCACCCTTGGCGGAGCCGCCAGCGGAATCGCCCTCAACGATGAAGATCTCGGACTTCGCCGGGTCCTTCTCCTGGCAGTCGGCGAGCTTGCCGGGCAGCGTCGAGACGCTCATCACGTCCTTGCGCACGGTCTCGCGCGCCTTGCGGGCCGCCTCGCGAGCCGCCGCCGCCTGAACCATCTTGCCGACGACCGTGCGCGCGTCGGACGGGTGCTCCTCGAACCAGGCGTTCAGCGCCTCGTTCATAGCACCCTCGACGACGGGGCGCACCTCGGAGGAGACGAGCTTGCCCTTGGTCTGCGAGGAGAACTTCGGGTCCGGCACCTTGACCGAGAGAACGCAGGTCAGCCCCTCGCGGCAGTCGTCGCCGGTGGGCTGGACCTTCTCCTTCTTGAGCTGGCCGGACGACTCGGCATAGCCGATGACCTGCCGGGTCAAGGCGCCACGGAAGCCCGCCATATGCGTGCCGCCGTCGCGCTGCGGGATGTTGTTGGTGAAGCACAGGACGTTGTCCTGATAGCTGTCGTTCCACCAGAGCGCGGCCTCGACGGTGATCCCGTCGCGCTCGGCCTTCACCGTGATCGGTTCGGAGAGCAAGGGCTTGCGCGCTCGGTCGAGATAGCGAACGAACGCCTCCAGGCCGCCTTCGTAGAACAGTTCGCTGCGCTTCTCGTCGGCATGGCGCTTGTCGGTCAGGATGATGCGCACGCCCGAATTCAGGAAGGCGAGCTCGCGCAGGCGATGCTCCAGCGTTCCGTAGTCGAAGGTGGTCACGCCCCGGAACGTGTCGGTCGAGGGCAGGAAGGTGATGGCGGTGCCCGTTTCGTCGCCCGCCTCGCCCGTCACCTCCAGCGGCGCGTCGGCCACGCCGTGGGTGAAGCTCATCTCGTGGATCTTGCCCTTGCGGCGGATCTTCATCTTCAGCCACACGGACAAGGCGTTGACGACGGACACGCCGACGCCGTGCAGGCCGCCCGAGACCTTGTAGGAATTCTGGTCGAACTTGCCGCCGGCATGGAGCTGGGTCATGATGACCTCGGCCGCCGACACGCCCTCGCCCGTGTGAATGTCGGTCGGGATGCCGCGCCCATTGTCCGTCACGGTGCAGGAGCCGTCCGGGTTCAGCGTCACGGTGACATGCGTGGCATGGCCGGCCAGCGCCTCGTCGATGGCGTTGTCCACCACCTCGTAGACCATGTGATGCAGGCCCGAGCCGTCGTCCGTATCGCCAATATACATGCCCGGCCGCTTGCGAACCGCGTCGAGACCCTTCAGCACCTTGATGGAATCGGCGCCGTATTCCGCGCTGGCGGTTTCTGTGGTCTCGGGGGCTTCGGACATGGCATTCCTAACGGGTCATGGCGCGACCGGCGGAGCCGCTCGGCGCGTCTGTTCGACCGCCTTCATATAGAAGTTTTTGCATCGCAATCCAAGCTTTACGGGCTTTGGACGGCCAAGGGAGAGAAACGCGCCTTGGTTCGGTGGCCCTTTCGTCGCCATGATCGCTTTCCCATATCGACAGGACGCCATCGACGCCGCTTGGCGTCGCCGCGCAGGAGAGACGTTGATGAGCGACCTGTCGTCCCTGATGAGCGATACGGCCCCGTTTCTGGCCCCCGCCCCGCGCCCGCACGACAAGCCGCTCGGCTTCTTCGCCTTCCTGCTGACGGCCTCGCGCAACCCGATCGAGCTCTGGGGAGAGAGCGCCTTTCGCGAGCCGGTGCTGCGCAACGACTGGCTGAAGACGCCCACCATCGTCGTCAACGATCCCACGCTCATCCGCCGTACGCTGGTGGAGAATGCCGCCAATTACGTCATGCAGCCGCTGCGCCAGCGTGTCCTGAAGCCGCTCCTGCGCGACGGGCTGCTGACGGCCGAGGGCGATCTGTGGAAGCGCACGCGCAAGGCCATGGCCCCGGTCTTCGCCCCGCGCAACGTGGCGGGTCTCGCCCGCGTCATGGCCGACCGCTCGCAGAGCTTTGCCGATGGGCTGGCGGGGCGCTCGGAGGGCGTTCTCGACATCTCGCACGAGATGACGC
Source organism: Aureimonas ureilytica (assembly GCF_001475935.1). Taxonomy (GTDB): domain Bacteria; phylum Pseudomonadota; class Alphaproteobacteria; order Rhizobiales; family Rhizobiaceae; genus Aureimonas; species Aureimonas ureilytica_A. Next base: position 17,411 of record NZ_LDQA01000012.1, on the reverse strand, counting down.
TCCTGACCTACGACATCCTTCAGGCGACGCTGTTTTCCGACGACATCACCGGAGAGCCGACCGAATTCGCCCGCGCCATGGACGTCTTCATGGCACATATGGGCCGGGTCGATCCGCTGGATATTCTGGATGCGCCGAGCTTCCTGCCGCGCATCGGCCATTGGCGCGGACGCTCGGCGGCGGTTTATTTCCGCAAGCTCATTTTCGACACGGCCGAGCGCCGCCGCCGGCAGATGGCGAGCGATCCCGGCAGCGCGCCGCGCGATCTCCTGACCTTGCTTCTCGAATGCGAGGGGCTGACGCCCTCCGAGGTCGAGGACAATCTCATCACCTTCAGCGGCGCGGGACACGAGACCACCGCCCGCGCGCTCGGCTGGACGCTCTATCTTCTGTCGCAAGCCCCCGCCGAACGCGAGAAGGTGGAGCGCGAGTTGGACACGCTCCTGCCCGGCCTGCCCAATCCGCTCGACTGGCTGGAGGCCCTGCCGCAGACGCGCGCCGCCTTCGAGGAGGCGATGCGCCTCTACCCACCCGCTCCCTCGCTGAACCGCATGGCCCTGGAGGACGACCGGGTGGGCGATCTCGACGTGCCGGCCGGAGCTTCGGTTCTGGTCATGCCCTGGCTGGTCCACCGGCACGAGCGTCTGTGGGAGCGGCCGGGTCATTTCCTGCCCGACCGGTTCCTGCCGGAGAACCGGGCCAAGCTCGACCGCTATCAACATCTTCCCTTCGGCGTCGGCCCGCGCGTGTGCATCGGCGCGTCCTTCGCCATGCAGGAGGGCGTGATCGCGCTGGCGAGCCTCATGCGCTATCTGCGCTTCGACTATGCCGGAACCCGCGCGCCCCATCCCGTGCAGAAGATCACGGTGCAGCCGCGCGGCGGATTGCCGATGCGCGTGTCCCGCCGCGCGGATTGAGGCCCGTCAGGGTGCCGTGGCGACGCTCTGGCTCGGCGCGTCCAGAGCATTTCCAGCCGAAGCGGAATCGCTTCGGCGTCGGACAATGCGGAAAATGAAGCGCCCGAATTCGGCGGGTGAACGTCGGTTCACTGGACGGATTCGGGCCTGTCGTTGACCAGCGTCCGGTTGGCTTCCGGCGCGTCGTCCGCGCCGAGATAGCGCGACGGGTCGCTGTCGCCCGGCACGATGCGCTGGATAGCGCGCGGCTCGCCGTCGGCGCCGAAGCGCTCGAGGAAGATGCGCCGGATCGCCTGTGCCGTGCGGCGCTGCGCCTCCGTGGTCGCGCCTTCCTTCACGACACCACGAAACACGATGACCTGCGTATCCGCCGTCAGTTGGTCCAGAAAGGCGACGGGTTCGGACAATTGCTCCTCGCCCGCGCTTTGGGGCCAAGCAGAGATCAGCGCCTCATGCGCGGCCTCGAAAGGCACCTGACGCGGAACCGTGATTTGCCACGCCAGAAGCCGGGAGGCCGCGCGCGAGTGATTGCGCATCCAGACGTTCCAGAGCGTGGAATTGGGCGCGAAGACGAAGAGCCCGTCGAAGGTTTCCAGATGGCAGGTGAACAGGCCGATCTCATGCACCCTTCCGGCGAAATTCTGCGTCTCGATATAGTCGCCGACGCGGAACGGGCGCAGCCAAAGCAGCATGATGCCGGCCGCGATATTGGTGAGCGTGCCTTGCAAGGCAAGACCGACGGCGAGGCCGGCGGCGCCGAGCACGGCGAGCAGCGAGGTCATCTGCACGCCGATCTGCCCGAGCGCGATGATCAGCGCCATGACGATCACGACATAGCGCACCATGGCCACCAGCGGCCCGCGCACGGTCTCGTCGATGCGCGACAGGCCGAAGGCCCGGCCCACCAGCGCCGCCAACCGGCCCGCGATGAAGAAGCCGATCACCATGACGAGGATGGCGACGAGAAGATTGGGCAGGAAGGTCGCGGCCTGGGCGGCGAGTGTGCGCAGGAAGGTCTGCGAGGATTCGATCGTATCTTGAAGCGGCATGGGGGCCTTGCGGTTGGCGGTCGCGAGGGATGCGGCGCGCCCGATCCATGAGCATGACCCGATGAAGGGAGGACGCCGCGCGAGTCCTTCCCAAGAAAGGACAGGCGGCCCGAAAGAAAAGGGGCCGCGCGGCAAAGCGGCGGCCCCTTGGAGGGTTGGAGCGGGTTGGAAGCGCCTCAGATCGAGGGCGCGCCCTTCGGCTTTTCCTTGGGCTCGTCCTCGGCGACCAGACCGTCGAACAGCGCGGTGGAAAGATAGCGCTCGGCAAAGGAGGGGATGATCACGACAAGGTTCTTGCCGGCGTTCTCCTCGCGCGCGCCGACCTTAGCCGCCGCCGCCAGCGCCGCGCCCGACGAAATGCCGACCGGCACGCCTTCCAGCCGCGCCACGAGGCGGGTCGTCTCGAAGGCTTCGTCGTTGGAGATGGCGACCACCTCGTCATAGATTTCGCGGTCGAGAATGGCCGGGGCGAAGCCTGCGCCGATGCCCTGGATCTTGTGCGGCCCCGGCGCGCCGCCCGACAGGACGGGCGAATTCTCCGGCTCGACGGCGACGACCTGAAGCCCAGGATTGCGGCTCTTCAAGACCTGCCCGACGCCCGTGATCGTGCCGCCCGTGCCGATGCCGGCGACGAAGAGATCGACCCGGCCGGCCGTATCGTTCCAGATTTCCTCGGCCGTGGTGACGCGGTGGATCTGCGGGTTGGCCGGGTTCTCGAACTGCTGCGGGATCACGGAATTGGGGATTTCGGCCTTCAGCTCCTCGGCCTTGGCAATCGCCCCCTTCATGCCCTTGGCGCCTTCGGTCAGCACGAGTTCGGCCCCCAGGAGACGCAGCATCTTGCGCCGCTCGATCGACATGGTTTCAGGCATGGTCAGGATCAGCTGATAGCCCTTGGCGGCCGCCGCGAAGGCGAGCGCGATGCCCGTATTGCCCGAGGTCGGCTCGATCAGAGTGTTGCGGCCGGGCCGAATCGTGCCCTCGGCCTCCAGCGCCTCCAGCATGGCGACGCCGATGCGGTCCTTCACCGAGGCGATCGGATTGAAGAATTCGAGCTTGGCGAGGATTTTGGCCTTCACACCTTTTTCATGGGCGAACTTGTCGAGCCGCACCAGCGGCGTGTCGCCGATCGTATCGATGATGGAATCGTAGATGCGGCCCCGGCCATGGGTGCGGGCGGTCTGGTTGTTGGCGGGCGTGTCCATGACGGCGTGTCCTTCTGCCTTGGGCTTTATCGGGCCGCGCCTCGCAGGCGCGCTCAGGATCAATCTAGCGCGGAAGAGGGTCGTCTGGCGAACCCTCCCCACCCCGTTCCGGGGGCAGCGCGGCAAATTCATGCGCGGAACCATCAAGTCGTTGGAAATAAATTTCCTCTAGAATGAAAAACGCCGACGCGTAGGCGACATGGCGAAGTGCGCCGCCTTTAAGTCAAAACCTTCGCCCAGCATTCAGAAAGTCCTGCGAAAACAAGGGCACACTGACGGCAACCCACCCTTTCGCCGGATCGCCATGCCCATCCAAACGCTCGAATCGCTCCGGATGCTTTGTCTGGAACTCCTCGGACTGACCCTCACCATGGCCGGGGTCGTCGTGATCGCGACCTACTGGTATTTCGGCAGTTTCGCTCTTCCCGCCGCGCAAGGCGCGCTGGGCTTCACGCTTCTGATGCTGTTCGTCTCGGCGCTGCCGCTGCAACTCTACGCGGCCACCCGCATCGTGGCGCTGCGCCGGCGCAACAAGCAACTGTTCCACATCGCCACGCGCGACGGACTGACCAAGGTTCTGAACCGCGCCGCCTTCCAGAAATCGGTGGAACTGCGCATCGGCCCCGACAGCCGCCGCCGCGCCGAAGACGACGTGCCCCACACGCTGCTCGTTCTGGACGCAGACCATTTCAAGCGCATCAACGACCGGCTGGGCCACGGCACCGGCGACGAGGCGCTGTCGCTGATCGCCGCCACGCTGCGCATGAACGTGCGCAAGGACGATCTCGTCGGCCGGCTGGGCGGCGAGGAATTCGCCGTTCTCCTGCGCAATGCCGGCTACGAGGAAGCGATGATCGTTGCCGAGCGCCTGCGCTCGCGCATCAACATGCTGGAGGTCGGCCCGCGCCACCAGCGAACCCGGCTCTCCGTCTCGCTCGGCGGCATCTCGTTCAAGACCAAGGTCAGCTTCGAGGCGGTGTACAAGATCGCCGACACCAACCTCTACAAAGCCAAAACCTCAGGCCGAAACCGCGTCACCCTCTCCCAGCTCGGCACCCTGCGCAGCGTCGGCGGGACGCATCACCAGATCGAAGCCAAGGCGCGGCGAGCCTGAGACGCCATCCCATCGGGGGAAGGCTGACCGTCGTCGCCTCCCGCATTCTGCCTGCGCTCGGGGGCTGGACAGGACCGGCCCCTTAGCGGGAACGAGCCTTGAGGCTCGCAAGCCTTAAAGCTCGGGACAGGGCGCAAGCGTCAGACCTTGCGCACCAGACTCCAGATCGCCGCGCCGCCGAGAATGAGGGCGGCGCTGCGGTTGAGCCGGGCGAGAATGGCGGGGCGGCGCAGGACATGGCGCGCCTTGGCCGCCAGCGCGGCATAGGGCGTCATGACCAGAAGCAGCACCAGCGTCGTCAGCGCCGCCAGAACGGCATAGTCGCCGACGGACACATGGCTGATATCCACCAGCGTCGGCAGAAGCGCCAGATAGAAGACGATGGTCTTGGGGTTGGCGAGCGTGACCGTGAGCCCGGCGATGAAACTGCCGAGCGGGCGCTCCTTCGCCATGGCCTCGACCTCGGCCGCGTTGCCGGCCGCGCGCCAGAGCTTCCAGGCGAGCCAACCGAGATACAGCGCCGCGACGACGCGCACCACGATGAAGACTTCGCCCAGCGCTTCGGCCACCAGCGCGAGGCCGAAGACGGCGGCGGTCAGAAAGGTGAGATCGCCGAGGATCAGCCCGAGCGTGAAGCCCATGGCCTGCCGGAAGCCCGCGCCGAGCGCGCGGGCGACGAGCGCCACCACGCCGGGGCCGGGAATGGCGGCGGCGAGCGCCAGGGTCAGCGCATAAGCGAGGAAGCCCGCAGTGCTCATGCGCGCCCCGTGGAGCCGAAGCCGCCCGCGCCGCGCGCCGTTTCGCCGACGCTCTCGACCTCCGCAAAGCGCGCCTGGGGCGCGGGCGCGACGACGAGCTGCGCGATGCGCTCGCCGCGTGTCACCGTGAAGGGTTCGGCGCTCAAATTGACGAGGATCGCCATGACCTCGCCGCGATAGTCGCAATCCACCGTGCCGGGGGCGTTCAGCACCGTCACGCCATGGCGCGCGGCGAGCCCCGAGCGCGGGCGAACCTGGATCTCGAAACCTTCGGGAATATCGAATACGAGCCCACTCGGCACCAGCGCCCGGCCGAGCGGTGGGATGGTCAGATCCTCGCTCACGGCGGCGCGAAGATCCGCCCCGGCCGCGCCAGAACTCGCATAGGCGGGAAGCTCCAGCCCCTCGGCATGGGGCAGGCGACGAATGCCGATGGTCGGGCCCTTGGTCACGAGGCGCTCTCCAGTTCCAGGAGCCTTCGTCCTATCTCGGCCGCCAGCCGGTCGGCAACATCCTCCTTGGGCAGATCCGGCCATTCCTCGATCCCGGCGCGGGACACGAGCTTCACGGCGTTGCGCGCGCCGCCCATGACGCCGCCGCCCGACACGTCATTGGCGACGATGAGGTCGGCCCCCTTCGCCTCCAGCTTCCGCGCGGCGTTGGCGAGAAGATCGCTCGTCTCGGCCGCAAAGCCGACCACGAGGCGCGGGCGGCGGGGGCCGGTGCCAAGCGTGCGCAGGATGTCCGGATTTTCCACGAGCGGCAGGGTCGGCGGCCCCTCGCCCGCGCGCTTCTTGATCTTCTCGCCGGCCTCGCTCGCCGCGCGCCAGTCCGCCACGGCCGCGACGAAGACGGCGGCATCCGCCGGCAGCGCGGCGTCCACGGCCGCCAGCATCTCGCGCGCCGTCTCGACATGGATGGTGCGGACGCCCATCGGGTCGGGCAGTGTGACGGGACCGGAGACGAGCGTCACGGTCGCGCCGAGCCGCGCGAGGCTGGCGGCGATCGCGTGCCCCTGCCGGCCGGAGGAGCGGTTGGCGATATAGCGCACGGGGTCGATCGGCTCATGCGTCGGGCCGGAGGTGACGAGGATATGCCGCCCCGCGAGCGGGCGATCTTGGGTTGAGAGAATCCGTTCGGCCGCCGCCACGATCTCCAGCGGCTCGGCCATGCGGCCTTCGCCCGCCTCGCCGCTCTCGGCCATCTCGCCCCGGTTGGGGCCGACTGTCTGGAGCCCATCGCCCCGAAGGATAGCAAGGCTGCGGCACGTGGCCGGATGCGCCCACATGGCCGGATTCATGGCGGGGGCGATGAGCACGGGCGCGTTGGTCGCCAGAAGAATGGCACCGGCCAGATCGTCCCCGATCCCGGCCGCCATCTTGCCCATGCGCGTCGCGCTGGCGGGCGCGAGGATCACGAGATCGGCCGAGCGCGCCAGGCGGATATGGCCGACATCGTGCTCGTCGTCCCGGCTGAAGAGATCGCCATAGACCTTGGTGCCCGCCAGCGCGCCGAGCGACAGGGGCGTGACGAATTCCGCCGCCGCCTTCGTCATGACAGGCGTCACCTTGGCGCCGCGCTCGCGCAGGCGGCGCACGAGGTCGAGGCACTTATAGGCCGCGATGCCCCCGCCGACGATGAGAAGGATGCGCTTGTCGGCGAGGGTCATGGCGGGCTCGAAAGGGCGGAGCGGAGATCGGTGTGGATGAAGTCGTCGCCCTTGAAGAGCAGCGGCGCGTCGAGCGCGCGGGCGAGGGCATAGGAGAAGCAGTCGCCATAGTTCAGTTTGGCGGGATGGCCGGAGCCTCGGCCGAAGCGCCGATGGGCGTCCATGGCGATGTCCATCTGCCTTTGATCGAAGGGATAAAAGGCCACCCGCATCTCGGACAGAAGCCCCTCAACGAGGTGCATTCCCCGTTGGGCCCATTTCGCATGGGCTACTATGGCTAGTTCCAGCCGGGTGCCGGTGGACATGACCAGATCGTCATGGGTTCCGGCCACGCGGGCGAACAAGGGCGCTTCCGGCTCCGCCGCCAGGATCGCCACAACAGCCGACGTATCGACCACGATCACTCCGTACCGTCCGAAAGCGCGTCCGAAAAGGCCTTCAAATCGAAGGACGGCAAAGGGGGCTGCCCGAAGCTGAGGATGCGTGCGATCCGCGCTTCGCGTTCGCCATCGCTTTCCGGCAGGGGCAAAGCCTCCCGCGCCGCCTGCCGCAGGATGTCACGCACTTCGCTTTCCATGGAGACGCCACGTCGGGCCGCGCGCAGTCGCAGCGCGGCCTTCACGTCATCCTCGATATTGCGAACCGTCAAACTGCCCATCGCGACCTCCATCTCGCCCGGACGATAGAACCGGGACGAGATGATAGCAATGCAATCACGCTACCCGAAGGTCAGCTGCCAGGCGATCACCACCAGCGCGATCGCCGAGGCGATCTGCGCGATATGGCTGATGATGAGGCCGGTGCGCGATTCCTTGGCGAGCTCCATCAGGTCGTCGTCGTTGATGTGAATGCCGTTCTCGATGAGATCGGGCATGTTCTTGGCAAAGACCTCCAGGCCCGTCGCGAAGTCCGGCAGGCGCTTGGCGATGCGACCCAGAGCCTCCAGCCCTTCGCGCGCGTCACGCAGCTTCGCCGCAGGGCCGATTTCGGACAGGATATAGTCCGAGACGACGGGCTCGGCCGCTTCCCACATGTTGAAGCGCGGATCGTAGGAGCGCGCGACGCCTTCCACCACGACCATGGTCTTTTGAAGCAGAACCAGCTCGGGCCGCGTGTGCATGTCGAACAGCTCCGTCACCTCGAACAGGAGGGTCAGGAGATGGGCCATGGAGATGGTTTCGGCCGGCTGGCCGTGGATCGGCTCGCCGATGGCGCGCAGCGCCTGTGCGAAGGAAAGGACATCCTGATTGCGCGGCACGTAGCCGGCCTCGAAATGCACCTCGGCCACCCGGCGATAATCGCGCCGGATGAAGCCATAGAGGATTTCGGCGAGGAAGCGGCGCGAGTCGGCCGCCAGCCGGCCGACGATGCCGAGATCGACCGCGACGATGGTGCCATCGGGCGCGACGAAGAGATTGCCCGGATGCATGTCGGCATGGAAGAAGCCGTCGCGCATCGAGTGCCGCAGGAAGGACTGGATGAGGTTGACGCCGAGCTGCGGCAGATCGTGGCCGGCGGCGCGCACGGCCTCGACATTGTTCATCTTGATCCCGTCCACCCATTCCATGGTGAGGACGTCGCGGCCCGTGCGCTCCCAGTCGATGCCCGGCACGCGAAAGCCGGGATCGTCCTTGATGTTGTCCGCCATTTCGGACGAGGCCGCCGCTTCCAGCCGCAGATCCATCTCGATGCGGGTGGACTGGGCGAGCGTCTGCACCACGGCGACGGGCCGCAGGCGGCGCGTCGAGCGCACCACGGTTTCCAGAACCTTGGCGATGAAAGCGAAGGCTTCCAGCTCGCGCAGGAAGCGCTGGCGCACGCCCGGTCGGATGACCTTGACCGCAACGAAACGCTCTTCGCCATCGCGCGTTCGCACCCGCGCCTTGTGGACCTGCGCGATGGAGGCCGCGCCCACGACCTCGCCGAACTCGATGAAGAGATCGTCGATGCGCCGGCCGAGCGTCACCTCGATCGTCTCGATCGCGACCTCACGCGGATAGGGCGGCACCTTATCCTGCAAGTGGCTGAGCTCGACGGCGATCTGCGTGCCCACGATGTCGGGGCGCGTCGCCAGGAACTGGCCGAGCTTCACATAGGAGGGGCCGAGGCGGTTCAGCGCGGCCGACAGGCGGTCCTTACGGGCCGCCTTCTTGGCCGAGCGACGCGCCAACAAACCCGCCGCCTTGTGGGCGAGCGCGGCCATGGGCGGCAGGCCCTCGGCCGGCAGCGCGGAGAAGACGCCCTCTCGGGCCATGATATAGACCGCCCGGACGAGGGCGATCGTGCCGGTGACGGGATTGGCCACGGGCTCTTAAAGCTTCCAGCCGGAATGGATGGCCGCGATGCCGCCCGTCAGATTGCGATAGGTCACGCGGTCGAACCCGGCCTTGCGGATGGCGCTCGCGAAATTCACCTGATTGGGGAAGCGGCGGATGGATTCCACCAGATACTCATAGGAGTCGCGATCCTTGGCGACCGCCTGGCCGATGGCGGGAATGGCCTTGAAGCTCCAGAGATCGTAGATCTTGTCGAGAACCGGAAGCTCGACTTCCGAGAATTCGAGGCACAGGAAGCGTCCGCCCGGCTTCAACACACGGTAGGCTTCCGACAGAGCGAGGTCGATGCGCGGCACGTTGCGGATGCCGAAGGCGATCGTATAGGCGTCGAAGCTTTCCGCCGGCAGCTTCAGGTCTTCGGCATTGCCTTCCACGAAGAGAAGATGCTCGTCGAGCCCCTTCTTGCGGGCGCGCTCGGCGCCCACCGCCAGCATCGAGCCGTTGATGTCGAGCACCGTGCCTTCGGCCTGCCGGTTGGAGGCTTCCACGATGCGCATGGCGACGTCGCCCGTGCCGCCCGCCACATCCAGAAAGCGCCAGCCCGGCCGCTTGGACGGGGCCACCATATTGACCAGCGCGTCCTTCCAGAGCCGGTGCATGCCGCCCGACATGAGGTCGTTCATGATGTCGTAGCGCTCGGCCACGCGGTGGAACACCTCGTTGACACGCGCCTGCTTCTCGTCCCGGCCGGAAACGGTCTCGAATCCGTAGGAGGTTTCCATGCTTTCCGCGGAACCGACTCGGGATTCAGACATCGTTCACCTCGTGCGTTGGACCTGGGCCGCAGCCGGCCTATAGGTGTGAGCGGCCAGCAGGCCGTCCAGTGTGTGCCGGTCTTAAACCAAGCGAACCGATAGCGCCATCGGCGCGGCGGCGGCCTGGAGGCTGTTCCTCGCTGACCCGACACAGGACTTGGCCAAGGTCCATAACAGCCTCCAGGAGACAACAGGTAGGTGCCATGCCCGAATTGCCAGAGGTGGAGACGGTTCGCCGAGGACTTCAGCCCGTGATGGAGGGCGCGCGGGTTGAGCGCGTGGAACTGCGCCGGCCGGACCTGCGCTTTCCGCTCCCTGAGCGCTTCGCCGAGCGCGTGGGCGGGCGGCGGGTCGAGGCCCTGTCGCGCCGGGCGAAATATCTCCTGGCCGATCTCGAAGGCGATCTCGTGCTCGCCATGCATCTCGGCATGTCCGGCTCCTTCCGCATCGAGACGGCGGGCGGCGCGCCGGCCGAGCCGGTGGCGGGTGCGGCCTTTCACCTCGCCCGCTCGGAAGACAAGCTGCACGATCACGTGCTCTTCCATATCCAGCGACCGGACGGCACGCCCGCGCGCATCGTCTTCAACGATCCCAGACGCTTCGGTTACATGACGCTGTTCCCGCGCGCCGAGATGGCCGACCACCCGCATTTTCGCGCGCTCGGTCTGGAGCCGACCGGCAACACGCTGTCGGGCGACGATCTCGCGCCGCGCTTTCGCGGCAAGGCCGCGCCGCTGAAGGCCGCGCTTCTCGACCAGACCATCATCGCCGGACTCGGCAATATCTATGTCTGCGAGGCGCTCTGGCGCGCGCGCCTGTCGCCCCGGCGCGAAGCGGGGACGCTGGTGAAGAAGGACGGGCGGCCGACGCAGCGCCTCGACACGCTCGCCCTTCACATTCGCGAGACCATCGCGGATGCGATCGAGGCCGGCGGCTCGACCTTGCGCGACTATCGCCAAGCCGATGGAAGCCTCGGCTATTTCCAGCACCGCTTCAATGTCTACGACCGCGAGGGCGAGCCCTGCCGGCACGAGAGCTGCCGGGGCGTGGTGCAACGGATCGTCCAGTCCGGCCGTTCGACCTTTTTCTGTCCGGTCTGCCAGCGGTAAGCGGGCATGTGGCCATCTCGAAACCGCCCACCGAGTCGCCCTGTCGCGCCCCCCTGTGCGATCCCGGGCGGCGGCCTACGATCCACAGTAAACAGATGCGAGGCGAGAGATTGGACGAGACCCGAACGCGCGCCCCGGAGGCACAGACGTCAAGCGGCAGCGAGGCGGCCCTTTCGGTGAGCAGCCTGTCGAAATCTGTGGGCGCGGATCGTCAACTCTTTTCAGGGCTGGACCTCGATGTGAAGGCCGGCGAACTCGTTGCGATCGTCGGAGAATCCGGCGTCGGCAAATCGACCCTGCTCAACATCCTGGCCGGGCTGGACGAGCCGGATGCCGGCGAGGTGCGGATCGAGACCATCGCGCTCGGCGCGCTGGACGAGACGGCGCGCACCAAGCTGCGGCGCGAGCGCATCGGCTTCGTGTTCCAGGCCTTTCACATCCTGCCCTATCTGACGCTGCGCCAGAACGTCGCCCTGCCGCTGGCGCTCGTCTCGAATGAGCGCGCCACGCTTTCGAACCGGGCCGACGCCATGCTGGAGGCGGTCGGGCTGGACTCGCGCGGCGGCGATTATGCACGCGACCTGTCGGGCGGCGAGATGCAGCGCGTCGCCATCGCCCGCGCTCTGATCCACCGGCCCGCCCTGATCCTCGCCGACGAGCCGACCGGCAATCTCGACCCCGAAACGGCCGGGCGGATTCTCGCGCTCTTTGCCGAGCGCGTGCGCTCCGAACAGGGCGGCGAGCGGCGCTCGGCCGCCGTGATCGTCACCCATAGTCGCGCGACGGCCGAAATCGCGGACCGCGTTCTGGTGCTGACGCGCACCGGCCTGAGGCCATCGGCATGAGCGGCGCGCGCTCCGATCTCATCGAGGCCCGGCTGGCGCTCGGCTGGCTCATCGGGGGCGAATGGCGCGCGCATCCCGCGCGCTTTCTGGCGACCGCCCTGGCCATCGCAGTCGGCGTCGCCTTGGGTTTCGCGGTCCATCTCGTCAACGGTTCGGCGCTCAGCGCCTTTGGCGGCGCGGTGCGGGCCGTGGGCGGGGCGGCCGATCTCTCCATCCGCGCCTCGGCCCCGCTCGGCTTCGACGAGGCGCTCTATGGCGCGGCGGCGCGAGCGGAGGGCGTGCGGGACGCCAGCCCCGTCGTCAGCCTCGACGCGCGCGGCGAGCGCGGGCGCATCACGCTTCTCGGCCTCGATGTGATCCGCGCGGCGCGCGTGACGCCCAGCCTGATCGGCCTCGCCCCGCGTGGGCCCGACACGACCAATAACGACGGGTTCGACCCCGACGCTCTTTTTCTCTCCCGCGCCGCGCAAGCCGCGCTGAATGTTCAACCGGGCGAGACGCTTCAGCTCACCGCCAACGGTCGGAGCGCGCGCTTTCGCGTGGCGGGCTCCCTGCCCGGGGTGCCGGAAGGGCAGGCGATCGGCGTCATCGACATCGCGAGCGCGCAATGGCGCTTCGACCGGCTGGGCCGGCTCGACCGGATCGACCTGTCGCTGGTCGACCGCGCAGCGGCGGAAAGCGCGCTGCGCCCTCTCCTGCCGGCCGGCACCACGCTCGTCAGCACCGAAACCGAGGAGGCGCAGGGCAGCGCCCTGTCGCGGGCCTACCGCGTCAATCTCGACATGCTGGCGCTGGTGGCATTGCTGACGGGCGGCTTTCTCGTGTTTTCCGCCCAATCGCTCTCCGTCGCGCGCCGGCTGCGCGCCTTCGCGCTGGTGCGAACGCTCGGCCTGCCCCGGCGCGGCGTCGTGGCGGCCGTGGCGCTGGAAGGGTTGCTGATCGGGCTGATCGGCGCTTCCGCCGGGCTTCTCGCCGGCTACGGGCTGGCTAGCCTCGCGCTTCGCTGGTTCGGCGGCGATCTGGGCGCGGGCTATTTTCGCGGTGCGGCCGCGGGCATCGTGTTCCAGCCGCTGGCCGCGCTCGCCTTCTTCGCGCTCGGCCTCGTGGCGGCGCTGGCCGGCAGCATCCTGCCGGCGCGCGCGGCCTCGCGCGCCGCGCCCGCCGCCGCGCTCAAGAACAGCGGCGATCTGCTCGACCCGCGCAAGCCTGTGCCTTGGAAGCCGGCGCTGGTCCTGCTTCTGGCCGGCGCGGGCGCGGCGCTGCTGCCGGCCGTCGCCAACCTGCCCGTCTTCGGCTTTGTCGGCATGGCCCTGATGCTGGCGGGTGGGGTTGCCGGCGTGCCCTTCCTGTCGCGCCAGCTTCTTCTGCCGCTTGTCCGGCGCGACGGCGGCTCCGTGCCCGGCCAGCTCGCCACGCGCCATCTCCACGGCGCCCCCGGTCAGGCGGCCACCGCCCTGTGCGGCATCGTCGCCTCAACGGCGCTGATGATCGCCATGGCGACCATGGTGACGAGCTTTCGCGGCGCGGTGGACGAATGGCTGGGGCAGGTTCTCTCAGCCGATCTTTACCTGCGCGCGCAGGCAAGCGCGGGCTTCGATCCGCCGACACGGGACGCGCTTCTCGCCGTTCCCGGCGTCGGTACCATCGCCTTCAGCCGGCAGTTCCCCCTCGTGATCGAGCCCGACCGACCGACCGTCACGCTGATCGCCCGGCCGGTGAACCCGGCGCGGCCGGACGGACTGTTGACGCTTCTCGGCGAGCCAGTCCAGCCGAAGCCAGGCACGATCGCCGCCTATGTCTCGGAGCCGGCGTCGCGTCTCTATGGCTGGAAGCCGGGCGACACGATTTCGCTGCCGATCGGCCAGGGCACGGAGCGCTTCACCGTCGCCGGCATCTGGCGCGACTATGCCAGGCAGGCAGGCGCCGTGATCCTGCCCGAAGCGGACTATGAGGCGCTGACGGGCGACCGGGGCCGCGACGAGGCCATGGTGACGCTCGCTCCCGGCGCGGACGAGCGCGCCGTGCAGGCCACGCTGATCGCCGCCCTGCCGGAAGGCACGCGCGGCGCGGTGGACGTCTCGCGCCCGGCCGAGCTTCGCCGCTTCGCGCTGGATCTCTTCGACCGCTCATTCGCCGTCACCTATGTTCTGGAAGGCGTCGCCATCCTCGTCGGGTTGGCAGGCGTTGCCGCCACCGTTTCGGCGCAGACGCTGGCGCGCTCGCGCGAGTTCGGCATGTTGCGCCATCTCGGCCTGACCAAGGGCCAGATCCTCTCCATGCTGGCGCGCGAGGGCGCGCTGCTCGGGCTTGTCGGCGGCATTGCCGGCGTGCTGCTCGGCCTCGCGCTGGCGCAGGTTCTGATCCATGTCATCAACCCGCAATCCTTCAACTGGACCATGACGACACGTCTGCCCATAGGCACGATCCCGGCCGTGGTGGCCGCCCTGGTGCTGGCCGCGGCGGGCACGGCGCTTCTCGCTGGGCGGCGGGCGACGCATCGAAGCGCGGTTCTGGCCGTGCGGGAGGATTGGTGATGCGGCGGTTTCTGGCCTGTTTCCTCGCGCTTGCGATCCTCACGGCCCCGCTCCGCGCAGCCGAAATCACCTATCCGCCCGTCGTGCCCGGCGCGGCGCTTGCCTTCCCGCGCGACCATGGCGCCCATCCCGATTTCCGCACGGAATGGTGGTATGTGACCGGCTGGCTGAAGACGAAGGAGGGCCGCGACCTCGGCTTTCAGGTGACCTTCTTCCGCACGCGGCCAGAGGTGGACCCGGCTAATCCCAGCCGATTTTCGCCCGCGCAGGTGCTCTTCGCCCATGCCGGCCTGTCCGACCCCGCGCTCGGCCACCTTCTCCACGGCGAACGCGCCGCGCGCGCCGGCTTCGGACTTGCGGAGGCGGCGGAAGCGGATGCCGACGTGACGCTTCAGGACTGGCGCTTCCAGCGCGAGGCGGACGGGCGCTTCACTACGGAAGTCTCGACCGGTGAGTTCGCCCTCGACCTCGCCTTCCGGCCGACGCAGCCGATCCTGCTTCAGGGCGAGGAAGGCTACAGCCAGAAGGGGCCGAACCCGGCTGAGGCCAGCTACTATTACTCCATGCCGCATCTCGCCGTTTCCGGCACGGTCACGCGCGAGGGCAAGAGCGAGGCGGTGACGGGGGAGGCCTGGCTCGACCGCGAATGGTCGTCCACGCTTCTATCAGTCGAGGCGTCCGGCTGGGATTGGACGGGGCTCAATCTCGACGATGGCGGCGCGCTGGTCGCCTTCCGCATTCGCGGGCGCGACGGCGGCACGATCTATGCCGGCGGTTCCTATCGCCGCGCGGACGGCTCGATCACGCGGCTCCGGCCGGAAGACGTGAGCCTGGAGCCGCTCCAGACCTGGCGCTCGCCGCGCACGGACGCGGTCTACCCCGTGGAGCAGCGCCTGACGCTGCGCCTGCCCGAGGGCGAACGGAGCTTCCACCTGAAGCCGCTCTTTCCCGATCAGGAACTCGACGGGCGCTCGGGTGGATTGCCGGTCTACTGGGAAGGCGCGGTCTCGGCCCCCGGCGCGCGCGGCTATCTCGAACTCACCGGCTACGCCTCGCCGCTGCGCCTATAGGCGGCCTCAAACTCGGCGGTCAGTTCCTCCTCCCGCGTCTCGTAGCGGGGCGAGAAATGATGCGGCACGGCGCGCCGCGCGCCGGCCTCGCGCGCGAGGCTGCCGGCCTGCGCGGCGGTCAGATGCTGCCGGCCGTTGGCGATTTCGCGATCGGCGTCGAGAAAGCCGGCCTCGATGAAGAGCGTGTCGGCGTCCTGGGCAATAGTGCGGATGCGCCGGCGGTTGGCCTCGATCCATCCGGCATCGGTGACATAGGCGATGCGCTGGCCATCGGCCGTCTGCAGCGCGCCGGCCTGAACGAGGGTCTCCAGCGACAGCGTTTGCCCGTCCGGCCCCTCCACCGCCCCGCTCTCGCCGGCCCGCAACCTCTCCTTGGCGCGGGAAAGCCAGGGGCCAACGGCCAGCCCCATCTCGTCCAGCCTCGCCTTATGGACATTGACCCGCAGGCGCTCCTGCAGGGCGAAGGCGAGCGAGGGAATGCCGTGGTCGAGTTCCACGGCTTCGACCACCAGCCCCGCCTCCTGCCAGACGAGGCCGGGTGGCAGATCGGGCAGCGTGGACGGACATCCCGCAAAACCATCCCGCGCCCGAAACAAGGCGGCTGCGGCAAAGCCGCCCTCGCGCCAATCCAGCGCCTCCAACGCGAAATCCGGCGAGGTCTCGCCAAGGAGGTTCCAGCGATAGGCTGCGAGCTTGTGCGCAACCCCCTCGCTCAGCCCCGGTGGCCCGACGAGACGGATGAGGCCGGGCGTGTTGAGCCGCAGGCGCAAGAGGCGGTCGAAGCCGGCAAAGTGATCCATGTGGAGATGCGATAGGAAGACATGCGTGATCCGGCCAACCTCGCGCGGCGACAGCACATGAATGTCTCCGAGGTCGAAGAGCATGGCGCGCCGCCCGAAGGCGAAGTCGAGATAGAGCGTGGAGTCGCCCGAAGGCCCGTTCACAAGACGGGGCTGAACCAAAGCGACCATGGAGCCTTTTCCTTCTCGACCCCGGCGGCGCCCGCCGCCCGAAGCCTTACGAACCAATGGAGTTCATCATGGCTGAACGCCGAATCCTCGCCGGATTTGCCAGCGAAAGCGACGATGGCAGCTTCGTGATCCATATCGTGGATGACCGGGACGAAGTGTTCGAAATCCGCGCCAGCCGCGAGAATGTGGAACTCATGGTCGCCAATCTCCAGGCGGTTCTCGGCGGCGGTTCGGGCGAAGCGAACCACGCCAAGGGCTGATATTCGACCAAGCGAACCTTTCGCGCGCGATGGAACTCTTTTGTCGATGGCTTGGTTAGCCGCCCATGTTCCAGACTCTCGGAAGGGCCTCGCCATGACCAACGCCCCCATTCGCTATTCGCCCGATGTGGAAGACATTCAGCCGGACGAGGCGGAGACCGCTCAGGGTCTGAACGAGACCTTCGACACGATCCTCGAAACCACGGCGCATGATTATGGCCACGCCGTACGCTCGGTCCATGCCAAGGCGCATGGCATTCTGGAAGCGACACTGCGCGTCCATGACGATCTACCGCCGGAACTCACGCAAGGGCTCTTCGCCACACCAGCCACGCACAAGGCCTATCTTCGGCTGTCCACCAATGCCGGCGACATCCTGCCCGACGCCATCTCCCTGCCGCGCGGTCTGGCCCTGAAAATTCTCGACGTCGAAGGCGAGCGCCTGCCGGGAGCCGAAGGCAAGACGCAGGATTTCATCATGGTCAACGGCCCGGTCTTTCAGGCCAAGACGGCCGACCAGTTTCTCGGCAATCTCAAGCTTCTCGCCAAGACGACCGACAAGCTGGAGGGCACCAAGACCGTGATGTCGTCGGTCCTGCGCGGCGTCAACAAGGCCTTGGAAGCGGTCGGAGTCGAAAGCCCGGCGATCCAGTCGCTCGGCGGCGCGCCCAATGTCGATCCGCTGGGGCAGACCTACTACAGCGTCACGCCGTTTCTCTATGGCGATTATATCGCCAAGTTCAGCCTCGTGCCGGTCGCGCCCGACCTGACCGAGCTGGAGACCCGCGAGATCGACGCCTCCGGCCGGCCGGACGCCAT
>NZ_LDQA01000119.1 GCF_001475935.1 Aureimonas ureilytica | reverse complement strand
TCGCCCCCGCCTCACCGCACCCCTTGATCCCCAGCGGATTGGTGGTGCAGGGCGTTTCGTTGGTCAGCACCTCGAACATGGGCAGATCCCAGGCGCGGGGCATGGCGTAGTCATTGTAGCTGGCGGTCACGAGCTGGCCGGATTCGTCATAGTGAACCCCTTCCAGAAGCGCCTGTCCAATGCCCTGCGCCAAGCCGCCATGCACCTGCCCCTCGACGATCATCGGGTTGACGATGCGCCCGAAATCGTCGGCGGCCACGAACTGCACGATCTCGACCTTACCGGTCTCGGCATCCACCTCGACTTCGCAGATGTAGCAGCCGGCCGGGAAGGTGAAGTTCTGCGGATCGTAAAAGGCCCCTTCCTTCAATCCGGGCTCCATTCCGTCCGGCAGGTTGTGCCCGGTATAGGCGCCAAGCGCGACCTCGTGCCACGCCAGCTTGCGATCGGTGCCCGCCACCTTCACCTCGCCGTTCTCGATCACGATGTCGTCGTCGGAGGCTTCGAGCAGATGGGCGGCGATGCGCTTGGCCTTGACCTCCACCTTGTCCAGCGCCTTGGCAATGGCCGACATGCCGACCGCGCCGGAGCGCGAGCCGTAGGTGCCCATGCCGAACTGCACCTTGTCGGTGTCGCCATGGATGACCTGCACATTGTCCACCGGCAGACCGAAACGCTCGGCGACAAGCTGCGCGAAGGTCGTCTCATGGCCCTGCCCATGGCTGTGCGAGCCGGTCAGGATTTCGATCGTGCCGACCGGATTGACGCGCACCTCGGCCGATTCCCACAGGCCGACGCCCGCGCCGAGCGAGCCGACCGCTTTGGACGGTGCGATGCCGCAGGCCTCGATATAGCAGCTATAGCCGAGCCC
>NZ_LDQA01000118.1 GCF_001475935.1 Aureimonas ureilytica | reverse complement strand
CTAGGTAGGGGACCCAACCAACATATTGCCCGAATTGGCGGATTTCATCCGGGATTGGGTCCTTTGGATGGAGACGATCATGCGCGATCTGTTCTGGCTGTCGGACGAGGCATGGGCGGTGTTGGAGCCGCACCTGCCGAAAAACCAGCCTGGTAAGCCGCGGGTCGATGACCGGCGGGTGATCTCGGGCATCCTCCATATCTTGAAGACCGGCGGTCGCTGGCGGGATGTGCCGCCAGAGTACGGACCGGCCAAGACGATCTATAACCGCTACACTCGCTGGGCTCGGCGTGGAGTCTGGCAGCGGATCTTCGGCAAGGTCGCCGCCGCAGGTGCTGTCCCTCACGAGCTTTGCCTCGATAGCACCCATGTCAAAGCACACCGCTCTGCTTCGGGCGGAAAAGGGGGGAGTTTGCCCAAGCGGTCGGCATCTCGCGCGGCGGCCGAACGACGAAAATCCATTGTCTGGCCGATGCTTGTGGCCGGATCGTTGCCCTCGCCCTGACGCCTGGCAACATCGCAGACATCACTATGGCGCTCCCGCTTCTGGAGGCTATGAGACCGACCGAGCGGCTCATTGCGGACAAAGCCTACGACGCCGACAGGCTGCGAAACTGGCTCAGCGACCGACAGATCGAGCCAGTCATTCCAGGACGGGCTGCCCGTGACATTGTCTACCCGCTGAACAGAAGGGCTTATCGCCGCCGAAACGTGATCGAGCGCATGTTCGGCAAGCTCAAGAACTGGAAGCGCATCGCAACCCGATACGATCGCCTCGCCATCAACTATCTCGCCGCCATCGCGCTGATCGCGACGGTTACTCAATGGCTTGGGTGAGTCCCCTACCTAG
>NZ_LDQA01000117.1 GCF_001475935.1 Aureimonas ureilytica | reverse complement strand
GCTCCGTTGCGGCGATAAAGCTCGATCAGCGTGATGGCGGAAATATCGCTTCGCTCCGGCACGGGGGCAAAGCGATAGGCGGCGATTTCGACCTCGATCGGCAGCGTGTCGGACAATGTGCCGTTCGGCGCGGCGGAATTGTCCACCGCCGCGCAGACGGCGATCCGCTCGATGGCCTCCGGCACTCGGGATAGATCCAAGGACAGGACCGCCCGACGCGTGTCCGAAACCTGCAAACGGACCGAACGGGAGGGGTTTGCGGTCTGACCGTAGAAGACCATGTCCTCGTCGCCGCGCACCTTGCCTGAGCCATCCAGGAGATAGGCCGAGACATCGACGACGCTTCGCCCGCCGAAGCTCACCACCATCTCGGCATCCTGTTGCGTCAGAGGCGCATTCTGGCCGGGGAGAAGGATCGTCATGATGTCACTCGTGAAAGGAGAAGACGCGCGGCCAAAAGGAGGATCAGGGCGGACCGATGATCGAAAACGCCCCTCCGTCGGGCGGAGAAGGAGCCGCCTATTCGCGAAGCTGCGCTGCCGCGACCGGCAGAAGAGCGTCGAAGGTCCGCCCGGTGCCTGGCGCGCCGACCGCTCGGAAAGACCAGGAGAAACCGATCTTCTTCATCACGGCCATCAGCACGCCCTGATGCGCGCCCTGTTCGGACAGGGCGAAGTTGCACAATTCCTGACCGCCGCCCGCTTCGTCCAGGAGACGGCATCGGCAATTGGCGACTTTCTCGAAAGTCTCGCCCGTGAAGGAATTCACCGTGAAGGCTAGTCCGTCCACCTCGGTCGGAAGG
Source organism: Aureimonas ureilytica (assembly GCF_001475935.1). Classification (GTDB taxonomy): domain Bacteria; phylum Pseudomonadota; class Alphaproteobacteria; order Rhizobiales; family Rhizobiaceae; genus Aureimonas; species Aureimonas ureilytica_A. The sequence goes on along the minus strand of NZ_LDQA01000117.1, from coordinate 1,860 downwards.
CGCGCGAGGTCCACGGTGATGGACTCGTCGTCTCCCTCGCCGTCACCCGTTCGATTGTCGCCGGAATGGGTCACCGATCCGTCGCGGGACGCCAATTGCTTGAACCAGACCGTATCGATCGGCCTGTCGCCCGAAAAGAGGATGCAGGACGCATCCATGTCCACAGCTTTGCCCCGCGAAAACCAGCCGCCCTTGGCGGGATCCCAACCCAGACCCATTCGCACCCGCGTCAGACCGCCGGGTTTATCGAGCGACAGACGCTCGCCCTTCTTCAAAGAAATGCTCATGACACCCCAGATCATTTTCGCAGGGATCTTGTATACCGCCACTCATGCAATTTATAGGGATGATCGATCACGTTTAAATGTTCATCTGAAAGATAAAATATCCTATATCGATGGTAGTTAGACTCTAGCGATATGAATTAGAATTGTATTTGTAAGGTGGTAATATTATTTCAATGCGATAAACGCATCGGATTATCGGGATTGCGTAGAATCTACCCGATTGGTGACGCGCTTATACAGTATGTCGTCAGGTCAGTTCCATGCCCACCTGGCGGAGCTGTAACGATGCCCGATGCGTTTGATGAAGCCGACTATGGAATCGCGCTCAACCCACGCGCTCGAAGATACAACTGAGGCGAGCTTAGCAAAAATCGGCCCCGCCGCAACACCTGAGGTTCGATCCGGGAAGGTCTCGTCGAAAAGCCGCCCCTCGCGGGGCAAGGGACGGCTTCCGCAACAGGGCAGGGCGCTTCAGCGCGATTGGTCGAGAACGAAGATCGTCGGCTGGTCCGGGTTCAGCATGTCTTTCGTGAGTTCCAGGCTGGTGGTGCCGACGCGGCGCAGACGCTCGGGCGCGAAGCGCTCGGTGAACCGCTCCACGGGCTCGATGGCGAGCACCCCTTTGCCGCTGTGATAGTGCATCGGAATGATCGCGCCCGGCCGGATGCGCGCGATGGCGGCGTCGAGATCGTCGAGGGCGATGGTCGCGTGCTCTCCGGTCAGCGCCAGAAGAAGATCGACCTGGCCGGCGAGCGCGTCCAGATGCTCGGGCGCGACGGGATTGCCGATGTCGCCCATATGCAGAACGCGGATACCGCCCAGCTCGAAGAGATAGAGCGCGTTGGCGTCCGGGTCGCGGCCGAAGGCCGACTGGTAGTCGAAGGTCAGGCTTTCATAGGCCGGGAAAGGGCGGACGGGCACGCCCTTCACGACCGTACCCTCGGGCGGGAGTTCCAGTGTATTGACGATTGTGGGATCGCCGCCAACATGGCTTGGGTCGGAATGGAAATCGTCCGTCGCCGAACTCATGAGCACGATGTCGGCCGGCTCTGCTATCGGATCGAAGCCGCTGCGGGCCGGGGTATAGGGATCGGTGACGACGGCGAGCCCGTCCGCTTCCAGCCGGAAGCTCGCATGGGCGTAAAAGGTGATCTTCAACGAGGCCTCCTCCCTTCGCCGCTCAACCGACCTTCTCGCCCTCGAACAACTCCCAGCTTTCGGCGAGATCCCCCTGCTTGGCGCCGAAGCCCGTGATGTGGGGCGTCTTCATATGGTCGTTCCAGAGTTCGCGGCTTTCCCAGTTCTCGTAGAAATAGAAGAGGCCGGGGTCCTGGTGCGAGCGGTGCATGTCGTACTGGATGCAACCTTTTTCGGCGCGCGTGGGGGCGAGAAGGGCGCTCAGTTCACGCTCCAGATCGGCTTCGTGGCCCGGCTTGGCCTTCAGGCGGGCGATGATGGTCAGAACGCTCATGGCAGACACTCCCGTTGCATGTCGTCGGTCAACGACCCGGCGAAGATAAGCCGCCCGCGCCGGGGCGCAACGGCTGGCGGGGAATTGATGGCCCGCCAAGCA
>NZ_LDQA01000116.1 GCF_001475935.1 Aureimonas ureilytica | reverse complement strand
GCCGACGATCTCGTCCAGGAAACGCTCGTCAAGGCGTGGGACAAGCAGCATACGTTTCAACCGGGCACGAACCTCAAGGCGTGGCTGTTCACGATCCTGCGCAACGAGTTCTACACGCAGATGCGCAAGAAGGGCCGCGAAGTGCAGGATGTGGATGGTATCCACGCGATGCAATTGGCAGGCCACCCCGAGCAGCAAGGCCATCTCGACCTTCAGGATTTCCGCAAGGCTTTGGACCAGCTTCCGGACGATCAGCGTGAAGCCCTGATCCTGATCGGCGCGTCAGGTTTTTCCTACGAGGAAGCGGCCGAAATCTGCAAATGCGCGGTGGGAACGATCAAAAGCCGCGTGTCTCGCGCGCGCACTCGCATGGCCGATCTTCTCGGCATCGAGGGCGATGGCGAGTTCGGGCCGGACTCCATCTCGTCGCAGATCATCGGCATCGCGCCGGCGGCCTGATCGACTGACTTTTCGGGCCGCCGCGATCCGTTTTTCGTACCCGGCCAAGGAACCGTTTGGGCGCGAAGTGGATTTCCAGCACGGCCCAAGCGCTGCAACGGCTCAGCGAGTTTTGTTGGTTTTTCGTCCACAAGAGGAATGCATCATGTCCGATAGTACGCCTTCCGATTTTTCTCAGTCCGGCAACGCGGAAGCGCGCAAGGCGGAGGGCGATCTGGAGTCGCAGGTAGCCCAGCTTCGCGAAGACGTCGCGCAGGTTGTCGAGACGCTGAAGACCATCGCCAACGGCCGGGCCGACGATGCGCGCTCGCAGGCCTTCGCCATTCGCGACGAGGTTCGCGATCGCGGCGAGCGTTATCTGCGCCAAGCGCAGGAAACGGCCGGCGAGTTCGAAGAGCAGATCACCGAGCGCGTGCGTGCCGAGCCGATCAAGAGCGTTCTGATCGCGGCTGCCGTGGGCTACGTCTACGCTCGCCTTTTTAGATGATCGGGCCGCTTATCGCCAAACTCTTCACCGGCGAGGCGTCGATCTATCTGGCGCGCCTTCGAACGGCGATGACCATCTATATCGTGATGGCCATTCTGGCGCTCGGGGCGATCGGCTTCTTGCTGAACGCCTTGTTTACATGGCTCGCGTTCCGCTTCGGTCACGTTCAGACATCCATCGGCTTCGGTGTCGTCTGCTTGATCGGCATCGCGATCATGTATGTCGTGCTCCTGATGGCGCGACGCGTCCCGCAGCAGCGGGCGCGTGATCGTGTCCAGCGGGACGTGGCTTCGATCGCCAGCGTGGCGGCCATCTCGAACTTGCCGACGATCTTCGGCTTGGTGCGCCGTCGCAAATCGGTGCTTCTCGTGCCGATCGGCTTGGCTTCCATCTGGGGCCTCTTCATGGCCCTACGAGGCTATCGCGATCGGTATTGATCGGTTTGAGGGCGGGGCGCGAGAGCGCTCCGCTCTTTTTCATCAGAGATGACGGATCGTTCTTCCCATCCGCGAATTCCTTCATCAGGAATTAAACCCATGGGAGAAGAACATGGCCGAACTGAATACCAACAAGGCGCGGCAGGGGCGAACCGGACGCCCGGTTCTTTATGTGCTGCTCGGCGGTCTAGCGCTGGCTCTGGTCGTGTTCGCGGGGCTCGGCATCTATGGCAGCGTACTGCCGGATCAGAACATCAACGGCGTTCAGAATTCGGACGTGAGCGCGGCGCCCGCGACATCGACCGAGACGACCAGTTCCACGGTCTCGCCATCGCAGGCCAATAACAGCGTGGCAACGCCGAGCGGCTCCAGCCAGTAGTAAGCTGACCGGACACCGCTGCACAGGCGGAGATACACGA
>NZ_LDQA01000115.1 GCF_001475935.1 Aureimonas ureilytica | reverse complement strand
GCCTCTCGCGAAAGCAGCAATGGAGGGTTATCTGCCTTCTGGCGTTTCTTCGGGCCGCGCGGCGAGCAAAGAGGAAATCAGGTCGTTGACGATTTTCCTCTCTCTGTCGGTAAGTTCTTTATAGGATGCCGGGGGTTCGGGGGCGCTGATTTCGGATGCTTGGCTATCCGAATGTTCGCCGTATAAAAGCCATCCAGCGCTAACGCCTAGTTTTTCCGCGTAGTCAGCGGCGGCTTTCTTGGAAATTGGGCGATTGCCGTTCTCGTGACTGATGTAGGTGTTTTTATTGACCTTCATCGCCAGTGCGGCTTCTGTTGGAGACGAATAACCTTTCGCCTCTCTCGCGCTTTGTAAGCGGTCTTTTTGCGTAGTGTCACGAGCCATTCGTGCATTATGGACGATTGCTGCCGTCCAAAGTGTACGATTTGCCTTGCTCGCCAATCGTACAAAAGGTACTGGATGGGCATGAACGCTTCGTCCGATACCCCTCCCAATTCCGTTTCCGACCTCATAGACCGCTGGGATAGCATCGCAGCGTTCGCTGGAGATGTTTCGTGCGGATACGAAGCCGCACGCAAAATGCGGATGCGAGAAAGGATCGCCGTCGAGCACTGGCAGCGTGTCGTCATTGCGGCGGAGTCGCGAGGTATCCAAGGCGTTACTCTCGATTGGCTGATGCGGTGCGGTTCGCGGCATAGCGCCAAGGGCAAAGATGGTCCGGCCACTCGCTCCCGTCACGTAACCGTGAGCGACCTTGATTTACCTGCGGCGGGGTGCCGCTGATGCGCCCGTCCACGCCGCAGATGCGCGCCGCGCTCAAGCTCGCCACGAAAGCCGCCATCGCGCGGGCGGGCGATGCGGCGGC
>NZ_LDQA01000114.1 GCF_001475935.1 Aureimonas ureilytica | reverse complement strand
GCGATCTTCGAATGCCGTTGGCTGGTGCCCGGAACGGAACATCAGGTCACACGAAAAACCCCGCGAGGTGCCGAGCACCTGCGGGGTTGATGGAAACCGGCTGGTTTAATGTCGGTCGCGGACGCTGAGGCCGAGAAGGAAGCCCAGAAGTCCTGCCAGAAGCAGGGCCGATAGGGGATTTTCGTGCACTTGGCGGCGAACGACCTTTCCGCCCTCCTGCGCGTAAGCGCCTGCATTCTCATAAAGATCGGCGGCGTATTTCGACGCCTCGTGCGTTGCTTCGCGCAACGCTTCGCGCCCTTGGCCGTAAAGATTCTGCGCTGCGCCCTCGGCCTGCTTCAATCGGCCCTCGGCGGAGTTGCGATCCGAACCCACGGCGTCGCCGAAAGCACCCTGCACGCGTCCGCCCAGCTCACGGGCTGCGCCCTCGAAACGGTTCCTGTCCAAAACATGACCTCCTGGCTGATCACAATTTCAGCGTCGGAGATTTAAATCGCTTAGGCGGGAATTGGTTCGACACAGGATGCGATTTTTTCCACCCGCAGCCAGCGGGGCGTCATTGATCGGCGCAGGCTCTGCAACCCACCGGTCGAGAGGGTGATTCGCGACAACACTCATTGAAGTCAGCCCCTCGAAACGGGAGGCAGACTTCGCGAGCTCAGCCGTGTTTCATTCCACCGGCGATCGGCCCCTACGCCTCGTGCGAGGTCCGTGCCCAGGTCGTGTCGTCCAGGGACGTGGTCTGCGTGAAAGCGAGCGGCGCCGCACGCCGATCGGTGATGTGCGCCTGATGCTCGGGCAGGAAGGGCCGCAAGGTCACGACCACGCAGCCCGACTCCATTTCGCCCGTTGGGAGCACGGGGAAGCCCGACGCATGAGCCAACGAGAACACCGACATCTCGCCGAAGGCCCCGCCGAACCGATCGAGCATATCGAAGCTCGCACGCTCGGCTTGCCCGTCGCGC
>NZ_LDQA01000113.1 GCF_001475935.1 Aureimonas ureilytica | reverse complement strand
GCCGAACAGGGTCGGCAGGTCGAGCGGGCGGAAGCCGTAATGCTCGATCCAGCGCGAATCGGCGTCGAAAAAGGCGCGCAGGTCCGGCATGCCGTATTTCAGCATGGCGATGCGGTCGATGCCCATGCCCCAGGCAAAGCCCTGATACTCGTCCGGGTCCAGTCCGACGCCGCGCAGGACATTGGGGTGGACCATGCCGCAGCCCAGAATCTCCATCCAGTCCGTGCCCTCGCCGAAGCGCACTTCGGAGCCGGATCGGTCGCACTGGATGTCGACCTCCATCGAGGGTTCGGTGAAGGGGAAGAAGCTCGGCCGGAAGCGCATCTTGAGCGAGGGCACTTCGAAGAAGCTCTTGCAGAACTCGGTCAGCACCCACTTCATGTTGGCGATATTGGCCGACTTGTCGATCACCAGCCCTTCCACCTGATGGAACATGGGCGTGTGGGTCGCGTCGGAATCCTGCCGATAGGTCTTGCCGGGGATGACGATGCGGATCGGGGGCTTCTGCTTCTCCATCGTGCGCACCTGCACGGGCGAGGTGTGCGTGCGCAAGAGGCGGCGCTCGCCGCCCTCCGGCGTCTGGAGGAAGAACGTGTCGTGCATCTCGCGCGCCGGATGGCCTTCGGGGAAGTTCAGCGCGGTGAAATTGTAATGGTCCGTCTCGATATCCGGCCCTTCGGCGATCGAGAATCCCATATCGGCGAAGATCGCGGTGATCTCGTCCACGACCTGGCTGATCGGGTGGATGCGCCCGCGCGACAGGGGGCTGGAGCGCACCGGCAGCGTCACGTCGAGCCGCTCGGCGGCAAGGCGCGCGGAGATCGCGGCCTCGGCCAGCGCGTCGCG
>NZ_LDQA01000112.1 GCF_001475935.1 Aureimonas ureilytica | reverse complement strand
CCAAAGAGAAAGGCCCGCGCGGAGCGTGATCCGCGCGGGCCTTTCAAACGATCCGAAGACGGGCTGCCTTACGCGGCCTGCTTCTCGCCGACGGCGCGCTCGTAGGCGCCGGGGAACTGGCCGTCCTTGATGTAGGCGAGGGCCGTCTTGGCCTTCTCGACCAGAGCCGTGAAGGCCTCCGGCTCGTGGATGGCGATGTCGGACAGAACCTTGCGGTCCACTTCGATGCCGGCCTTGTTCAGACCGTCGATGAAGCGGGCGTAGGTCAGGCCGTGCTCGCGCACGCCGGCGTTGATGCGCTGGATCCACAGGGCGCGGAAGTTGCGCTTCTTGACGCGGCGGTCGCGCGTGGCGAACTGCTTGGAACGATCGACCGCAGCCTTGGCGGCGCGGATCGTGTTCTTGCGGCGGCCGTAAAAGCCCTTGGCGGCCTTCAGGGTCTTCTTGTGCTTGGCATGGGACGTTACGCCCCGCTTGACGCGTGCCATGATCTATCTCCTTGAAAAATCGATAAGCCTTGGGAACCGCTTAGCGGTTGTAAGGCATGTAGACTTTGACGATCTTGGCATCCGCCTCGCTGAGGATCATCGATCCGCGCGCGTTGCGAATGAAGTCGTTGGAGCGCTTGATCATGCCGTGGCGCTTGCCGGCGGCACCCGCCTTGACCTTGCCGGAGGCGGTCATGCGGAACCGCTTCTTGGCGGCCGACTTGGTCTTCATCTTGGGCATTTTGCTCTCCTGACAGTAGGACCGCGAAAAGGCCGGACTGCGGCTCTTCCGAGATCCTCACTCCGGCCTTTTCCCGGTCCTACTGTCAGGAGAGCAACATGCCCAAGCTGCAGCCCAAGTCGGCCGCCCAGAAGCGGTTCCTCATTACCGCCTCCGGCCATGTCAAGGCGGGTTCCCCCTGCAACCTCCCCGGCCTGATCACGCACTCCAACGACTTCATCCGCCCCCCGCGCGGTTCCATGCTCCTCAGCCACTCGCACCCCCAACTGCTCAATCACTCCTTCCCTTCCACCCCACAAGCAATACCAA
>NZ_LDQA01000111.1 GCF_001475935.1 Aureimonas ureilytica | reverse complement strand
AAGCCGGCATCGGCGCGCGCTTCGGCACGGAAGAGGATTTCGCCCGCGCGCAAGACACGGTGCTCGGCCCCGAAGGCCAGAAGACGGAGCTGATCGCGCGAGAGCTCCTGAAACAGGGGCACTTCGCTCAGAACCTCCATGTCGCTTTCGAGGCTCATGCCACGCCGTTCGCTTCTCCTGTGCCGCCCGGCATCGCGGGCGGGACCATGGGGCGGCCCGAACGGCGGATCGAACGATCCGCCAAGGCCATCTCCGACATCGCAAGATTTCGCCTCATGCGAAAGCCCCTGCGGCCCCGGCGCGCTCGCACAGGCGTCGAAGCGGGGCATGGCGTTCCCCGAAGGCCACAGATCGCATACCCCTGCTCGGAAACCTGTCGGGTGCGACGGGCGGCGAACCGAGGCTCTTCGTCAGGGCATCAGCTTATATCCGCCGGACTCCGTGACGATCAGCCGGGCATTGGATGGCTCGGGCTCGATCTTCTGGCGCAGGCGATAGACATGGGTTTCGAGCGTGTGGGTGGTGACGCCCGAATTGTAGCCCCAGACCTCTTCCAGCAGCACGTCGCGCGTCACGACGCGGCGATCGGCCCGGTAGAGATAGCGGATGATCGCGGTTTCCTTTTCGGTCAGCCGGATCTTGCCGCCCTTGTCGTCCACCAGAACCTTCTGGCTCGGCTTGAACACATAGGGGCCGACCTGGAAGGTCGCGTCCTCGGACTGTTCGTGCTGGCGAAGCTGGGCGCGGATGCGCGCCAGAAGCACGGCGAAGCGGAAAGGCTTGGTCACATAGTCGTTGGCGCCCGCCTCAAGACCCAGGATCGTGTCGGCATCGGCGTCCTGACCCGTCAGGATGATGATGGGTGCCTTGAAGCCGGACTTTCTGAGAACACGCACGGCCTCGCGCCCGTCCATGTCGGGCAGG
>NZ_LDQA01000110.1 GCF_001475935.1 Aureimonas ureilytica | reverse complement strand
GTCGCGCGCCTTCGAAGGCGGCGTTGGCGGCATCGTGCGGCTTATCTGTGTCGGACATGGCGGAGGCTCCTTCTGGGCGGCATTGTGACCACAACGAGGCGACATCATCAAGGGTTGCGCGGGTTCGCTCGCCAAGCCCTCCGGCGCATTAACCCTGTCGCGGGACGATGCGGCCATGGATGCGGTCTGTTCTGGATTTGAGCTGCGCAAGACCTTATTAACGCTCCAGTAACTCTTTTGTTGTCCGACCCGGAGCCACGACCATTTCGACCTCTCTCGACTTCATGGTTCTTCCAGCCGTGCGTGTGGCCAACGCCCTCGGCTCGGCCGTGGCCGTGCTGTCGGCCGATCTCGCCACGGTTCTCTGGTGCAACGCCGCCGGGGCGGCGCTTCTGGCCCTGCCCACGGGGCGGCGCAGCAGCGACGAGGCCGGCATGTCTCCGCTTCTGCCGCAGATCGGCCTGGCGCGAGAAACGCTGCGCCTGAAGCGCCGCACGCAGCTTTTGCTGCGTCCGGCCGACGCCGGCATGGGCCGTGCGGTTCTCGCGCGGCTGGAGGCCGGCGGATCGAATGGCGATCATGTGCTGCTGACCGTGCGCTTCGACGGCGCGCCGGGCGAAACCCGCGAGGCCTTCGCGGAGCGGCTGGTCGGCGAAGCGGGGCTGACGACCGTGCCGGCCTGCATCGTGTCGGAAACCGGCTTCGTCTGGGGCACGCCCGAAGTGCCGGCCGAGGAACATGCGCTTCTGGCCGCGCAGGGCGTGGAGTTCCTGAAAGCAGGCGAAGAGCGACTGACCGTCGAGGACGAGTTCGGCGCCCTGTCCTTCGCCAAGGTCGCCGAGGGTCTGGTGCTCATTCACATGGACGCGCCGGACGCGCCGGCGATCGAGGAATCCGACGAACCCGCGACGCCCGCAGCGCCGCTGGACGTGGAAGCTATGCCTGAGTCCTCCGCTTTCTCTTCGGATACCAAGGCGGACGAAACCTGGCTGGCCCAAGCGTCCGCCTACGATGCTTCGGGCGACGATGAACCCGCCCTTTTGGAAGCGGATGCGGCCTTGCCCGCCTCCACGGCACCTTTGTTCGACGCCGATCTCGACCGCGAGCCCGTGCGCTTCGTCTGGCAGATCGACGAGGCCGGCCGCATTTCCAGCCTGTCTCCTGAATTTGCCGAGGTGGTCGGCCCGCACTCGGCCGACGTGATCGGCCGCTCCTTTGCCGATGTCGCCCGCGTCTATGGGCTGGACGACAGCGGCGAGGTCGAGCGCCTGCTGGCGCGCCGCGACACCTGGTCGGGCCGCTCCATCCTTTGGCCGATCGAAGGCACAGATCGCAAGGCGCCCGTGGATCTGGCGGCGCTGCCGATCTATAGCCGCGACCGCCGCTTCGAAGGCTTTCGCGGCTTCGGCGTGGTGCGCCCGGCCGAGCATGTAGCCGACCCGGACGCCCTGGGTTTGGTGCTGACGAGCGGCGCGCCGGTGGTTGCAGCCGCCGAGGACACGACCTCCTCGCGCGAGCCGGAGACCGCCGACACGCGCGCAAGCTTCGGCCGCCGCACCCGCGAGCCCGACATGCCGGCCGAGGAAACGGTCCAGCAACGGCAGGCGCGCGAGGGCGCGCTGTCGAGCGCCGAAGCGGCAGCCTTCCGCGCCATCGGAGCGGAACTCGGCGTGTTTCCGCGCCTGCGATCGGTTCCGGTGCCCGTTCCTGCGCCTGCGCCAGTCCCGGCCCCCGTTGCCGAACTCGGCGAGAGCGAGGCGGAGGAGCGGGAGGACACGGTTCCGTTCGCGGCGCATGAGCTGGAAGACATGTTCGACGCGCTGCCGCTGGCCGTGCTCGTGCAGATGGGCGACCGGCTGCTCTTTGCCAACAAGCGCTTCTTCGCCTTCACGCGCTACCGCGATCTCGACGCGTTGGACGATGCCGGCGGACTCGATCGTCTGGTTTTGTCGCCCGGCGAATCCGACGAGGGCGACGAGGCGACGATCCAGTGCGGTGACGGCACGGTGGAGCGCACGCGCCTGCATCTTCAGCGCGTGTCCGTGGCCGGGCGCTCCTGCCTTCTCATGTCCTTCACCGAACGGCCCGAGCCGGAAGACGAGCTTCTGGCCGGCACGGTGGTCGATCTCCAGCGCGAGGTGGAGGAGCTTCAGGCCGTTCTCGACACCGCGACGGACGGTATCGTGCTGCTCGACGCCAGCGAGCGCGTGCGCAAGATGAACGGCGCGGCCGAGGCCCTGTTCGGCCTCTCGCCCGACATCTATCTCGGCCTGCCCTTCGTGGATCTGCTGGCGCCCGAAAGCCGGCAGAGCGCGCACGATTATATCGAGACGCTGCGCGACAACGGGCTTGCCTCGATCCTGAACGACGGGCGCGAAGTCTTCGCCAAGGTCGGCCCGGAGCGCGCCAAGGGCTCCGAGCAGGGCACGATCCCACTGTTCGTGACGCTCGGCCGCCTGTCCGATGGGCGCGGCTGGTGCGTGGTGATCCGCGACATCGCGCAGTGGAAGCAGGCCGAGAAGGATCTGGTGGAGGCGCGCCGGCTGGCCGAGAGCGCCAGCCTGCACAAGAGCCGCTTCCTCGCCAATGTGTCTCACGAACTGCGCACGCCGCTCAACGCCATTATCGGCTTTGCCGATGTCATGGCCTCGGAGTGCTTCGGCCCGATCGGCCACGAGCGCTATCTCGAATATCTCGGCGACATCAAGCGCTCGGGCCACCATGTGCTCGACCTCGTGAACGACCTCCTCGACATATCCAAGATTGAGGCGGGCAAGATCGAGCTGACCTTCGAGTCGGTCTCGCTCAACGATGTCGTGGCCGAGGTCGTGTCGCTGATGCAGCCGCAGGCCAATCGCGAGCGGGTGATCGTGCGCTCGGTCCTGCCGGCCTCGGTGCCGCCGGTCGTGGCGGATCGGCGCTCGGTTCGGCAGATCGCGCTGAACCTCATCGCCAATGCCGTGCGCTTCACGCCGGCGGGCGGGCAGATCGTCGCCTCAACCCATCACAACGAGGATGGCTCCGTCAGCCTGCGCTTCCGCGATTCCGGCATCGGCATGACCGATCAGGAGGTGGAGATCGCTCTTACTCCATTCCAGCAGGTCAAGGCCGGCGGACGCGGCGAAGGCACCGGGCTCGGCCTGCCGCTGACTAAGGCCATGGTCGAGGCGAACCGGGCGCACTTCTCCATCGCCTCTACGCCGGGCGAAGGAACGCTGGTGGAAGTCGCCTTTCCCGCGCCGCGCGTCCTCGCTGTTTAAATCATCGATTGATCATCTTTACTTAATAGAGAAAGTATAGAACCATTCTAGGCTCAGGACCTATT
>NZ_LDQA01000011.1 GCF_001475935.1 Aureimonas ureilytica | reverse complement strand
ATCGACGAGGTGCAACTGGCTGGCGACCTGGAGCGCGGTCACATTTTCACCGACCGCATTCTGCATACGCGGGGTCGCTCGGAAACCCTGCTTCTGGGCTCGGCCACGATGCGCGGCGTCCTGGAGCGGCTCCTGCCGGGCATTCAATGCGTAACGCGCCCGCGCATGTCGCAGCTTCTCTATGCCGGCTCCAAGAAGATCACGCGCCTGCCGCGCCGCTCGGCCATCGTCGCCTTCTCGGCCGAAGAGGTCTACGCGATCGCCGAATTGATCAGGCGGCAGCGGGGCGGGGCGGCCGTGGTGCTCGGCGCGCTCAGCCCGCGCACGCGCAACAAGCAGGTGGAACTCTATCAGAACGGCGAGGTCGAGTTTCTGGTGGCCACCGACGCGATCGGAATGGGACTCAATCTGGACGTCGATCATGTCGCCTTCGCGCAGGACTGGAAATTCGATGGGTTCCAGTATCGCCAGCTGAACCCCTCCGAATACGGCCAGATCGCCGGGCGCGCGGGCCGTCATGTGCGCGACGGCACGTTCGGCGTGACGGGGCGCGTCGATCCCCTGTCGCAGGAACTGGTGGAAGCGCTGGAGTCGCACATTTTCGACCCCGTGCGCGTGCTGCAATGGCGCTCGCGCCAGCTCGATTTCGCCTCGCTGGAAACGCTGCGCCGCAGCCTGGACACGCTGCCTCCCGACGAGGCCCTGGCCCGCGCCCTGCCGTCGGTGGACCAGCGCGCGCTGGATTTTCTCTCGCGTGACGACGCCGTGATGAAGGCCGCCAAGGGCGCGAAGAATGTCGAGCTGCTCTGGGAAGCCTGCAAGCTGCCCGATTACCGGCGCATCGCCCCGGCGCAACACGCCGAAATCATCGCCTCCATCTATGGCGATCTCGTTCGGCGCGGTACAGTGGCGGAAGACTACATGGCTTCGCAGGTGCGGCGGGCTGATTCCACCGAGGGCGATATCGACACGCTTTCGCAGCGGATCGCCGAAATCCGTACGTGGACCTATATTTCGCATAGACCCGGCTGGCTGTCTGATCCGACACACTGGCAGGAAAACACACGGGCAATCGAAGATCGATTGTCCGACGCGCTGCACGACAGGTTGACGAAACGCTTCGTAGATCGCAGGACAAGCGTCCTGATGAAGCGGCTGAGAGAGAACGCATTCATGGAAGCTGAAATCGGCAGCGACGGCACGGTGCTCGTGGAGGGCCACCTTGTGGGCGAGCTGCAAGGGTTCAGGTTCACGCCGGACGTGAAGTCCGACGGGCCCGACGCCAAGGCCGTCCGCGCCGCAGCGCAAAAAGCGCTTGCGGGCGAGTACGACAAGCGGGCCGAGCGTTTCTTCAACGCCCCGAACGGAGACCTGGCTCTCGGTTCGGACGCGCTGGTGCGCTGGCTCGGAGCCCCCATCGCCAGCCTGACGGCGGGCGAGGACCCCTTGCGCCCGCGTATCGTGGTGCTGGCGGACGACCAGCTCGCGGGCCCCGCGCGCGACAGGGTATCCCAGCGCGTGGAGCGCTTCGTCACCTACCAGATCTCCACCATCCTCAAGCCGCTGGCGGATCTGCGCGAGCCCGAGGGTCTGGAGGGAACGGCGCGCGGCATCGCCTTCCGGCTCTACGAGAATTTCGGCCTGATCCAGCGCCGGGACATTTCGGAAGAGGTGCGAGGGCTCGATCAGGACGCGCGCGCGGCCCTGCGCCGGCTCGGCGTGCGCTTCGGCGCCTACCATATTTTCCTGCCGGCTCTCGTGAAGCCGGCCCCCGCCGCGCTGATGACGCTGCTCTGGGCCGTGGCCCATGACGGGCGCGACAAGCCGGGCTTCGGCGAGGTCACGCAGCTTCTGGCGACCGGGCGCACCTCGGTTCAGCCGGATGCCACCTTCGATCCGATCTTCTATTCGCTGGCCGGCTATCGCCTGCTCGGTCGGCGTGCGGTGCGCATCGACATTCTGGAGCGTCTGGCAGACCTGATTCGCCCCGCGCTCGCCTGGACCCCCGGCACCGGCAAGCGCCCGGACGGCGCCTATAACGGGCGCGAGTTCCTGGTGACGCCCTCGATGATGTCGATTCTCGGCGCGACCGCCGACGACATGGATGAAATCCTGAAGGGTCTCGGCTATCGCTCGCAGGGTGTCGACCAGCGCGAGGTCGATGCGACCTTCGCCAAGCAGGACGAGGCGGCCACTGCCGCGCTCGCGGCCGGTCAGCAGGCCGCCGAGGTCAGCGCCGAGGACGCCAAGATTCTCGAGGAAGGCGCGCTTCTGGCCGAGGTCGGCGACGTGCCGGCGCAGGACGGCATCGCCTCCGAAACCGAAGCGGGAGAGCCACTGGCGTCGGCCGACAGCCTGTCGGTCTCCGATCTTCAGCCGGCCATGGCGCCGGGCGCTGCCTTGCAGGACGAGGACCTTGTCTCCGTCACGGGCGATGATCCGCGTCCGGTGGATGCGATTCTGAGCGATCAGTCGCCCTCTTCGGCGGACGAGAGCGAGTCGCGGCTGGCTTCTGCGGTGAGCGATCCCGTGTCCGAGGAAACGCCTGTCGAGACCGCTTTGTCAGAAGCCTCGCCCGAGGATGCCGGCACTGTGGCGGATCTCGTGCCCGAACAGCCGGCCAAGATCGTTCATCTCTGGCGGCCGTTCCGGGGCGAGAACCGCCAGCGCGGCCAGGGTCGCGGTGCGCCCGGCGCGCGCGGGCCGGGTCGTCATGGCGGGGGCGGTCGTTCGGCTGGTCCGCGTGCCGGCGAAGCGGAACCCACGACGGCAGCGGGCGACGCGCGTGGCGACAACCGCCAGCGTTTCAGCCGCGGTGGCGGGCAGGGGCGCAATGAGCAGGGTGGTGGTGAAGGGCGCGGTGCGCGCTTCGGCGGCAAGGGCGGCGAGCGTCGTGACGGCGGCTCGCGCGACCATCAGAGCCGCGACGGCGGCCGCGAGCGCGAGGAGCGCTTCGGCGGTCCGCGCGGGGGCAAGCCCCACACCAAGCCCGAGCGCGATGCTTCGCGGAGCGTCAGTGCGGACCAGCGCCGCCCCGACAAGCCGAAGCCGATCGATCCCGATAGCCCCTTCGCCAAACTCGCGGCGCTGAAGGACAAGCTGAAGTAAGAAGGCCGGAGGGCATATGGCGGCAGGCGGAGAACAGCGCATCGACAAGTGGCTGTTTTTCGCGCGCGTCGTCAAATCCCGCTCTCTGGCCCAGAAACTCGCGCTATCGGGTGCGGTGCGGGTCAATCGCGAGAAGGTCGGCCATGCCGCGCGCATCGTGCGGCCCGGCGATGTTCTGACCATTTCCGTGCATGAGCGGGTTCGGGTGCTGAAGGTGCTCGATCCTGGCTTGCGCCGGGGGCCGGCCAGCGAGGCGGCCCGCCTTTTCGAAGACCTGACGCCGCCGGCCCAGCGCGGAGCCGCGCCGCTCGATCTCTCCGAACTCGACGAATCCGCGTTCGATGAGGCGGATGTCGATGAGCTGCCCGTGCGCTAGATCGAAACGTCTCGTCCCACATGGTCTGTCCGTGCGCTCGCTCCGATCCGGTGGAGCGACACGTCAGCTGGAAGAACGTTCCGATTTGCGACCGCAATAAGCATTGCGATGCCCTTGCCAGTCGGGGTGTGAGGGGCTAACTCCGCAGCCAACCGGGCGCGGTCGATCCTGCGCCTTTGCGATACGCCTCGCCCCTGGGCGCGGCATCGTCGCTTTCGTCTCTTGAGAGTGTTCAGTCCGGGTCAGGCTCCCGCCGACGCGGCTTGGACGCGGAAGTTCCGGGAACCTGCCATGACCTATGTCGTCACCGACAACTGCATTCGCTGCAAGTACATGGACTGCGTGG
This sequence comes from Aureimonas ureilytica, assembly GCF_001475935.1. Lineage (GTDB taxonomy): Bacteria > Pseudomonadota > Alphaproteobacteria > Rhizobiales > Rhizobiaceae > Aureimonas > Aureimonas ureilytica_A. The sequence continues at coordinate 113,371 of NZ_LDQA01000011.1, read as the reverse complement.
AAGTCTGTCCGGTGGACTGCTTCTACGAAGGCGAGAACATGCTGGTCATCCATCCCGACGAATGCATCGATTGCGGCGTCTGCGAACCCGAATGCCCCGCCGAGGCCATCAAGCCCGACACCGAGCCGCAGCTCGACAAGTGGCTGAAGCTGAACGCCGATTATGCCACGCAATGGCCCAACATCACCGTGAAGCGCGATCCTCCGGCTGATGCCAAGGATATGGACGGCGTGGACGGCAAGCTGGAGAAGTTCTTCTCCACCGCCCCCGGCCAGGGCGACTGAACGCTCGCCGATCGAGACCTTCGGCCGCATGGCGGGCCGGAGCGGATGCAAGGGCGGCGGCGCGATGGGCTCGCCGCCTCGCGACGCAATGTCGGTATCATGCCGACGTGCCCTGATACTGAAATGGCAGATGGTGCTTGATCCCCGCGCCATCTCCTTCTAGCGTGGTTCTCGTTCACCTCGCTTCGCCGGCGCCGCCGGTTGAAGTGGGAGCCATGGCCGACCGTTCGATCCGGCGGCAGACCCGTTCGCCCGTCTCAACTGATTGAGCGGCTGCGGGCCCCTCTTGCAGAAAATGCAGGGGAGGGCGCGCGGCCATGCTTCGACGTGCGCATTTCAGTTGAAATTTTGAACGGAAGAAGGTATTATTTCTGCAACAGTCGAATGTCGACGTCGAGCAGACCTGCTTGGCTGAGGCTTACGGCGCTTCCGGAAGGTTTTCCCGCACGACCCGTCTTATCGATCGCCGCTTGCGTGCGGCTGTCCTTGGTTTGGTCGTGACGGTTGGTCCACCGAGGTTCCAGACTGCCCGGCCCATTCCGGACCGGCACGCTCAGTTCGCGACCGTTCGGTCGTGCCGTGCATAGCGGCCTTCGTCGCTCTGCACAACAGGGAGTTTACCAGCGTATGAGCAATCAGAAGAAGACCTCCCAGCGTCAGGGTTTCAAGACCGGCGAAAGCATCGTTTATCCCGCGCATGGCGTGGGTCAGATCGTTGCGATCGAGGAGCAGGTGGTCGCGGGCATGAAGCTCGAACTCTTCGTGATCGACTTCGAGAAGGACAAGATGCGTCTCAAGGTGCCGGTCGCCAAGGCCGAGCAGGTTGGTATGCGCAAACTGTCCGAAACGGATTTCGTTGAGCGCGCCCTGAAGGTCGTGCAGGGCCGCGCCCGCGTGAAGCGCACCATGTGGAGCCGCCGCGCGCAGGAATATGATGCGAAGATCAACTCGGGCGATCTCATCGCCATCGCCGAGGTGGTTCGCGATCTGTACCGGGCCGACTCTCAGCCCGAGCAGTCCTATTCCGAACGCCAGCTGTATGAAGCCGCTCTCGGCCGCATGGCGCGCGAACTCGCCGCCGTGAACGAGGTCAGCGAGACCGAAGCCGTTCGCCTGATCGAAACCAACCTCAACAAGGGCCCCAAGCGCACCGCCAAGGTGCTCGAAGAGGACGAAGAGGACACCGGCGTGGACGCCGAGCAGGAAGAGGCCGCGTAAGCGACGACCCTCTCTGCACGAAGTGGATATGCTGAAAAGCCGGCCAGCCCTCTGGCCGGCTTTCTTTATCGTGGTGAATTTGCTAGAGACAAAGATATCGGAGTCGAGCCCCGCTCCTCCCTTTTTCCCTCGCTCTTGATCTCGAAAAAAAAGCGCTATCTCGCTCAAAAAAGTTTCCGGCTGCCGGAACCTTCGTCGGAACCGCGCGTTTCACAGTCAGAGAGCCCGTGGGAGAAGCATCCCATCCGGCTCGATGTGATTGTGTTATCGACGTTTTCGGAAGGTTCCATCATGAAGTCCCAGTCCTCGCGTCGCCACCTCATCCAAGCCGCCATGGCCGCCCCCTATCTGGCCCGGGAGGAAGAGTACGAGCTGGCTGTGCGTTGGAAGGAGCATCACGATCAGGAAGCCCTTCACAAGATCACCTCCGCCCATATGCGGTTGGTAATTTCCATGGCGTCGAAGTTCCGCCATTTCGGCCTCGCCATGAACGACCTGATCCAGGAAGGGCATGTCGGCCTTCTGGAAGCGGCGGCCCGCTTCGAGCCCGAGCGTGAGGTTCGTTTCTCCACCTACGCGACCTGGTGGATCCGGGCTTCGATTCAGGATTATATTCTGCGCAACTGGTCCATCGTGCGCGGCGGCACGTCCTCCGCCCAGAAGGCGCTCTTCTTCAACCTGCGTCGTTTGCGCGCCCGCCTCAGCCAAGGCAGCGAGAGCCTGTCGGGCACCGAGATGTACAAGGAAATCGCGACGGCGCTGAAAGTGTCCGAAGGCGATGTGGCCTTAATGGACTCGCGCCTGTCCGGCCCCGATTCCTCGCTCAACGCCCCGCTGATGGAAGACGAGTCCGGCTCGGCCGACCGTCAGGACTTCCTTGTCTCCAACGACCCGCTGCCGGACGAGATGGTCTCCGCCTCGATCGATGACGAGCGCCGCGTCATCTGGCTGCGCTCCGCGCTGGACGTGCTCAGCGAGCGCGAGTTGAAGATCATCCGCGAGCGCCGTTTGCAGGACGATGGCGCGACGCTGGAAGCCTTGGGCTCCAAGCTCGGCATTTCGAAGGAGCGCGTGCGCCAGATCGAAACCCGCGCTTTGGAAAAGCTGCGCATCGCTCTCCTGAAGGCCAACCCGGACGAAGCGGCGTTCATCAGCTGATCGGTTCGCAAAGGCACAAACGAAAAGGGCCACCTTCGGGTGGCCTTTTTCGTTGCGGCTTCGCCGGAGAGGGAAGGGGAGATCATCCGTTCGGATGGATAGATCTATTCCGCGATGATTTTGTAGCGCTCGCCTGCGTCGATCTCGCTGTGGGGCGTCAGATCGTTCAACAGACGGAACATATCGACCTTGCGATCGACGCCCTGGATGCGCTCAGCCAGCGAGTCTTCCGTGTCGCCCGCCTTGGCGGTGACGATGCGGATGCGCAGGGGCTTCAGATTGTTGCGCTCGGCCGGAGACAGGAGGCGGAAGGACTGCGCGATGCTGCCCGAAATGCCGGCGAGCTTGGCCGAGGAGTCGGCCGGAAGCGCGGTCAGGAAGCGATAGACCTGCCCGCCGATGCGGATCACCGTGACGTTGAAGACATAGGAGCCGCCCGCCGCCTGCGCCGACACGGCCGGCAGCCCGTTGACCTGAATGGTGCGGATGGAGGTCCGGTCGAGACCGCCGACCCAGCCGCTCTGGATATAGTCGGTGAGGCTCGTGGTTTCCGGCACGGCGATGCCGTCGAAGCGCACGGCCGTATCGCCCGGCCCGGTCGCCAGGACAGCCTCGGCCGTATTGTCGATCATGAAGCCTTCGGGCGCGGTGAAGGTGATGCCGAGGCCGGGATGGTAGAAGGTGCGCCCGCGCACATAGCCTTCGGACGCCGTGTCGCCGAACAGCATTCCGTCGATGCCGCTCAGATAGCGGTTGCGATCCGTCACGCCGACGCCTTCCGGCCCGAAGGCGGACGCGTGCCGGCGCGCCAGTTCCACGCGCTGCGGCGCGGCTGGATGCGAGGCCAGGAAGTCGAGCTGCGGATTGGTCGCCTGGAACGCGTTGCGGAAATTGGAGAACGTGTCCATCGTCTTCAGGAAGCGGGCGGCGGCATAGGGGTCGTAGCCCGCGTCCCCCGTCTGCTTGATGCCCATGGCATCGGCCTGAAGCTCCTGATTGCGCGAGAAGCTGGCAAGATTCAGCCGCCCGCGCGCCAGGGCCGCGCGCGCCGCCGTGTCGCTCGACAGGACTTCGGACACGACGCGCCCGGCCAGTTCCGCCGCTTCCTCGCGCTGCTGGCGCTCGATGCCGTGATTGGCGCGCACATGGCCCATCTCATGCGCCAGAACCGCCGCGACCTCGGCCGAATCGTTGGCAAGCGCCAGCAGACCGCGCGTCACATAGAGAAATCCGCCCGGCAGCGCGAAGGCGTTGATATTGGGCGAGTTCAGAACCGTAATGCGGTAGGCGCGGTTGGGATCTTCCGACACGGCGGCGAGCTTGCCGACGATGCCGGCCAGCATCAGCTCCAGCTTCGGGTCGGAATAGGCCCCACCATAGGCCGCGAGAATCTTGGGATGCTGCGACTTTCCGATGGTGGATTGCGGGTCGGAGGACTGCACCGCGTCGAAGGACACGGGCTGCCGGCTCTGCCCCGGCAGGTAGCCCGACTGAACGTCGGGGCTGATCGCGGCTTCCTCCAGCCCGGCGCCGAGCGTGGTACAGCCGGCGAGAAACGCGATCGGCCATGCGACCATCGCCCCCTTGAGCGCGCGACGAACCAGCGAGCTGGTTCGTGCGACGCCGAGCGGCGAAATCTCATGCACCATGGCCGACGATTCCCTACGGTAACTTCCCTGCGAGTCCGGCTTGATCTACCCGAAACCGACCGCGCTGCGAAAGGGTTGATGCGTCACACAGAATTTCAAAACGACATCGTTTCTTCGCTTTTGGCGATGCACGGGGAAAAGGACCAAATTACGATCCCGTGACCCGAGGCGCCTGCCCGAGATAGGCGCGAAGGCGGGGATCCTGCTCGTGGTCCAGGATATGCTCGACCGTTCCGGTGAGATGAATGCGCCCCGCGTCCAGAAAGGCGATGCGATCGGCAAAGCCGCGCGCGTCCTCCGGATGATGCGTCACCATGACGATGGTCGGTGGCGCGGCCGCGCGCTCACGCAGGGCTGCAACCAGCGCCAGCATGTCTTGGCGCAGGGCTGGGCCAAGTGCGGCGAAGGGCTCGTCCAGAAGCAGGATCGGGCGTTCGCGCAGGAAGAGGCGCGCGAGCGCGACGCGCTGCCGCTCGCCGCCCGACATCTCCGCCGGGCGACGGTTCGCGAGGTCTTCTAGCCCAATCGCAGCAAGGGCTTCGCGGGCTTGCAGGCGGGCCGCGTGGCTGAAGCGGGCGCGCGGCTCCAGCCCGATGGCGATATTCTCCTCCGCTGTCAGATGGGCGAAGAGATTGTTGTCCTGAAACATCATACCGATCGGCCGCTCTGCGGGCTCGGCTTTGGTATAGTCCTCACCCAGAAGCCGCAGCGTGCCCCCTTCGGGCAAGAGAAACCCGGCGACGAGATCGAGCAGCGTCGATTTGCCCGCGCCGGACGGGCCGATCAGCGCCAGCCATTCGCCCTCGGGCACATGGATATCGAAGCGCATCTCGGCGCCTTCATAGCGATGGGTCAGACCGGAGAGTTCGATCGCGTTCATTCCGGCGCCCTTTCACGCAAGCCCCGCGCGGCGAGCAGCTCGGCCGCGAGAATGAGGAGGAGGCAGAGCGCGCCCAGAAGAAGCGCGATGCCTTCCGCATCGGTCGAGCGATAGGAGCCCATGCGCTGGAGAAGCAGCGTCGGCAATGTCACGAAATCCTGGTTGCCGAACAGCGCGACCGCGCCGAGATCGCCCAGCGCCAAGGCCAGGCCGAAGGACGCCGAGAGCGCGAGCGGGCGGCCGAGCGAGGCCAGTTCCACATGGCGCAGCCGCGCCCAGCCGGATAGGCCGAGGCTGGCGGCGAGCCGCCCGCCGCGCCGCGCGGCGGCTTCCGCTTCGGGCGCGAGAATGCGCGTGGAAAAGGGCAGGATCGCCATGGCGTTGGCCAGCACCGCAACGGCGGGCGCAAGGCGCGCTACATCGCCGGTTAGGCGTAATGCCAGAAACCAGCCCGCGCCGACGAGGATGGGCGGCACGACGAGGCCAAGCGCCGGCACCAGCCTGATAACGAGGCGCGGCAGGCCGGACAAACCGGAAGAGAGAACCAATGCCAGCGACAGCGCGAGGCCGAGCGCGGTCGCCGCCACCGCGATGCCGAAGCTGGTCAACGCGGCGCGTTGCACCATCGGATCGGAAACGAGCTTGCCAAGATCGGCGGGCAAGCCGCTGTGGATAATGGCCGCGAAAGGCGAGAGTAGGAACAGAAGGCCGATTGCCAGCACCAGCGCATCGAAACCGGCGCGCCAGGGCGAACGCGGATCGAACCGGCGCTGCGGCGCGCCGAGGCTGAAGGCGCTGGAGGCCGCGGGAGAGCGGGCGAGAAGGGTCGGCAGCAGGAACAGGCTGACGAGCGTGATCTGCGCAAGCGTCAAGGCCAGCGCGCGATCGGGCGCGAAGTCATAGCGCAGCGACTGGTAGATCGCGACCTGAAGCGTCGTCGCGGCGGGCCCGCCACCGAGCACCAGAACCAACGTGAAGCTCGTGAAGCACAGCATGAAGACCAGCGCCGCCGCGCCGGGCAGGACGGCGCGCAGCGCCGGCGCTTCCAGTAGCCGAAACACCGCGAGCGGCGAAAGGGCGAGTTGGCCGGCGAGCTTCCAGCTTTCCGCCGGCACGGCCTGGAGCCCGCCCAATGCCACCCGCGCCACCAGCGGCATATTGAAGAAGACATGCGCGACTAGAATGCCGGTCAACCCATAGATGGACGGGCGGGGCAGGCCTAGAAACACGAAGGCGTCAGCCAGCGCGCCGTTGCGACCGAACACGGTGACGAGGCCGAGTGCCCCGACCAGCGTCGGCAGCGCCTGCGGCAGAAGAAACAGGCGCAGAACAAGGGCGCGCCCCGGCAGGCGGCTTCGATGCAGCGCCAGCGCCAGTGGAACGCCGAAGAGCAGCGACAGAAGCGTCGAGAGAAGGGCCTGAAACAGCGTGAAGCCGATGACGCCCAGAAGATAGGAATCCGTCAGGCTCGATAGTGCCGTTCCAGTGCTCTGCGAGGAGACGCCGAGCATTAGAAATGGTGCGAACAGAAACACCAAGACCAGCGCGAGCGCCGCCAAGGCTGCGCCGCGCCGCCGACCTTGCTCGGCTCGGGACAGAAAAAGTGCGCCGCTCGGTGTCGCGTCGCTCATGCCGGTCTCTTGCCCCGCGTGGCAACGCGAAGGACTTCGGGCACCATCGCGCCGGCGCTCGTTCGGCTCAGCGGCCGAGCGCGCGAAGCCATTCGCTCGTCCAGGTCTCGCGCTGCGCGGCCACCGTCTCGGCATCGATCGCGAGCGGCTTGGTGGGCTGCACCAGCGTCTCGAAAGCCGCCGGCAGAGGCTCGGCCGGTTTGGTGGCGGGCAGGGCCCAATTTCCGGTCGGGATCAGCTTCTGGAAGGCCGGCGTCAGCATGAAGGCGAGAAAGCGCTGGGCAAGTTCGGGATGCTTCGACGTGCGCAGCCGCCCGGCGAGTTCGACTTGAAGATAATGCCCTTCGGAAAAGCTCGCCGCCTTGTAGCGATCCGTGCCTTCCTCGATCTGATGATAGGCCGGGGACGTCGTGTAGGACAGGACGATCGGCACTTCGCCTTTGGTGAAAAGTCCATAGGCCTCGCTCCAGCCGGGCGTCACCGTCAGGATGCGGCGCGAGAGCGTGCGCCATTTCTCCTCGGCCTGATCGCCATAGACGGCTTTCATCCAGAGCAGAAACCCGAGGCCGGGCGTGGACGTGCGCGGGTCCTCGATCGCGATCTTCTGGTCGGGATCGCCATTCACCAGTTCGTCGAGGCTCGTCGGCGGCGTCTTCACGCTTTGCGTGTCATAGACGAAGGCGAGATAGGAATAGTCGAAGGGAACGAAGACATCGTCCGAAAAGCCGCCGGGAATGGCGAGCGGCGACAGATCGACATTCGACGGCGCGAACAGACCCGTCTTCTTGAATTCCGGCACGAGTTCAGCCGTGAGACCCAGCGCGACATCGGCCTGCGTCGTCTCGCCCTCGAGCTTCAGCCGGTTGAGAATGGCGACGCCATCCTCCAGCCCGACAAAGCGCAACTCGCAGCCGCACTCGGCCTCGAACGCGGTCTTGACCTTCGGCCCCGGCCCCCAATCCGGCACGAAGCTTTCGTAGGTATAGACGGTGAGAACGGGCTTGGCGCCATCCTGCGCGAAGGCGCTAGAGGCCGCCGACAGAGCCAGCGTGAGGCAGAGACCGGCTAAGAGCCGGGGCCAAAACCCTGCGGGTCGATCCGCCGGGTCCTTGCGCCCCCGACCATCGTTGCCGATGCTCGCCGATGCGCTGCATCGTCTGCGCTCGGCGCCTCGTCGGCAACGCAAGTCCCTCGCCGGCTTTCCGCCGCAAGGTTCTGTCCCCGGTTCTGAACTGAGGTGAGACATCCCGTTCTCCAAAAGTTCGAACGAACGGGACGGGCTGGGGCCGTGGCCCCGGCGCTCCCCATCCCTCCGCCGGTACGAGCCGGATCAGGTTCATCGGGTTGGCGCGTCGCCTCTCAGCCTTGGAAGGGCACCCCGTGTGAGCACATTTAATCTAGAGGTTGCGTGTGGAGGCGGCAAGGGAGCGCTCGATTCGTCCACTGGCATCCCGGCCGCTTGCGCCCTATGCAGACCCATATGAGTCGCTTTGCCATTCTTCTCGCCGGGCCGATCGCGCCGAACTCCGAGCTTCGCGAGGCCCTTGCGGGCCGGCGCGTCATCGCGGCCGATGGCGGCATCGAACATGTCGGCGCGCTGGGCCTCTGCCCCGAACTCTGGATCGGCGATTTCGATTCCGCTCCGTCCGAGCTGCCGTCCGCCCTACGTGGTCTTTCCATTCCCCGCGAGACCTTCCCGCGCGACAAGGACCGGACGGACGGGGAACTCGCCATCGACGCCGCCAAGGCAAGGGGAGGGCGCGATCTGCTTCTGGTCGGTGCGCTGGGCGGGCGCAGCGACCACGCCTTCTCGCATCTCGTGATCGCCCTGCGCGAGGCGGAGGCCGGCCTCACCATCGAACTCTTCGACGGTATCGAGCGCGCCCTGCCGCTGCGCCCCGGCTGGCAGGACGTGCCGGCAGCCCCCGGCGCTCAGTTCTCGCTTCTGAAATTCTCCGATCTCAAAGGTCTGTCGATCGAGGGCGCGCGCTTCCCGCTGACCCGCGTCGACGTGCCCTTCGCCTCGATCCTCACCCAGTCCAACGAAGCCACCGGCTCCATCCGCATCGGCGTAGAAGGAGGCCGCGCCGTCCTTCTCCTGCAGGCCGACCCGACCCGCCGCTGAAACCACCCCGCCACCCTTGGCCAACCGCTCCCCCTCCGCTATAACGCACGCAGGGTCCCATAGCTCAGCAGGATAGAGCACCAGATTCCTAATCTGGGGGTCGTTGGTTCGAATCCAACTGGGATCACTTTTGAATTCAGTGCTTTAGCCTGCTAGGCCTAGTGAGGCGTTCCTACGGTGTTCCCGGAGGCGTTCCTAAGCCTTGGTGGTGGGCTCGCGAGCGGCCACACGCGCAGAGGCGACGGTGCGGGTTTTGCTGAGCGTTTTCCGGCTGTAGCGAGCCGTCGTCGCGATCTGAGAATGATTCGCGTGGTGGCGCATGGCTTCGAGATCGACGCCCGCGTCTGTGCCTTCGGTGACGCCTCCGGCCCGACTGTCTCTGTTCCAGGTCGTCCCGGGAACTCCGGCCTTGGTCGCGACCCGTCGCCAGATGTTCGCGAAGTCTCGATAGCGATAGGGCAGGCCCGTCTTTTCCTTTGTGATGATGGGGCCGATCCGCTTCTCGGGCGGGATGAGCGCCAGCACTTGGGCCAAGAGCGGGTAAGCGTTGGTGTCATGGACGGCCTCCTGGCCGGTCTTGGTGGTCCGCTTGCGCAGGATGCCTTCCGCGTCGATCTCGTTCCATAGGAGGCCGCCCGACCAACGTCGGCCGAGATAGACGATGCCGGCCTTGCTGCCGTCCTCCACGATCGTCCAATAGCCGATCACGTCGATTTGCCGGAGGGTCAATTCGAACTGGAGCGCCTGGGCGATGGCGATGCTCGGCTTGCCCATCTCGATCGCCTTGGCGATGATGGCCGAGGACTGCGCGAAGGTCACGAAGGCTTCACGGGCTCGCGGCGCTTCGAAGCGCATGTTTTCGAGGATCGTCGCCAAGCGAACGCACTCGGGGATATTCTCGGTCACGCCAAACTTGATGACGATCCGAACGAGCTGCATCGCCTTAAATGCTCTACGGATGCGCTCGGGGCCGGGCAGCTCGCCGGGCTTCTTCGGCGGCGCGGGCTCGCGGAATTTCTTGTACCAGCGCCGGAAGTCGGCCCCGCTGAGGCGGGCGAGCTGCCGGGTGCCGACCGTCTTTTCCAAGAGGTCGAGCGACTCGTCGTACATGCCGCGCGAGTTGGCCTTGAGGTCTTGGTACGCGCTGTCAGGGCTCTTGCGATAGACCGTGATCAGCCCGCGCATCGTGCCGTCAAACCGCTTGGGCTTGGTGCCCTTGTCGTTGCTGATCCACTCCAGAAGCTCGGCCGTGTAGCGCTGGCAAAGCGATGCGATCTCGGCCGGGTCGGTCGCGTGGATGCGGATCGTCGGCGTGGGGTAGGAGGTTGCCTGCCGCGAGATCGCAGAGGCAACCCAATAAAGGGCTTCGCCGTCCTTTCGGCGGCGGCGTTTCAGCCCTGGCGTTCCTGTCATGACCAGTTTTCCTTTCCATCAGGATTGAGGGGCAAGGCCCCGTCGTCATCCTGACGGACGCCTTGACGGCGGTCGAGATAGGACCGGCAAGCCGGCCAATAGCGCTTGTCCTCGAACAGCGGGTCGCGGCGGGGAAAGCCGTCTTTCTCCAACACCTGTGCGATGCTGGGAAACATCGCAGCTCTCACGCCGAGGCGGGCGGCGATTTCCTTGTCGTCCAGAAAGAGCTTGTCTTGAGCGCGTTCCGCCATGCTCACACTCTCATCGGCATGAGAACGATTTCGCGGGTGTCGTCGCCTTCGTCGCGAATGAGCGGCGGGGCGCTGGCGTCGCCCATCTCCAGGCGCAGCTTAGGGCCGACCATGGTCTTGCACATGTCCTGGAGATATTTGCCGTTGAAGCCAACGGTCAGGTCGAAGTCGCAGGCGGCGTCAATCGTGTCCTCTGCCTCGCCGTTGTCACCTTTGGAAAACAGGGTGATCTGACCGGCCGTGAACTCCATCCGGTATCGCCGGGTGTCCTTCTCCGTCAGCACCAGCAATCGGTCGATCGCCGCCATGAGGGCATCCAGCTCCACGATCGCGACCTGATTGTTTCCGCGCGGAATGATGCGCTCGCTGTCGGGATAGTTGCCGTCCACGAGCTTGGAATAGATCGTCAGCTTGGGGCTGCGTAGGCGGATATAGCGCTCGGACAGGTCCACCTCGATCGGCAGGTCTTCCTTATCGCCCAACTCTCGGAACATGCTGACGGTGCGGTCGGGGATGATGATGCCGGGCATATCTTTGGCCCCGTCCGGCATGTCGAGTTCGAGGCGCGACAGACGGTGCCCGTCCGTCGCCGTCGCCACGAGCTTGCCGGCGATCGGACGCAGAAAGACGCCGCAGAGGAAGTAGCGGGTTTCCTCCTGCGAGATCGCGAAATCGCACTTCTCGTAGATCCTGCGCAGGTCGAAATGCGGGATCGTGAACGTGTGCGTGGGGTGCTTGTCCGAGATGTCAGGGAAGTCCTGCTCGGGGAAGGTCGGGAACGTGGTTCGAGCGCGCCCAGCCCGAACTGTCAGGGCCGTGTCGGTCGCGTCGATTTGGAGACGGCCGGTCGCCATCTTCGCGACGGTGGCCGCGAAGGCGGCAGCGGGAACGGTGGTCGCGCCCGCTGTCACCACGTCAATGTTCTCGACGTGAACGGTGGTCTCGATGTCGAGATCGGTGCCCTTGATCGTCAGCGTCCCGTTCGCGTCCAGGCGCAAGAGCAGGTTGCTGAGGATCGGGATCGTGTTGCGCGCGGCCACGATCCTGCGGGCGCGATCCAGCGCGGCCGACAGGGTGTCGCGCTGGCAAGCGAAGGCGAGGATGGTCATAGGTCCGTCCCCACTACGTCAGGCTGACGTAGGCGCAGGATCGTGACCGGCAGGGGCAGCTCGCCCGGCGCGGCTTCGTGCATCATCGTCAGCGCTTCCAGCGTCCGCTGTTCGGCCACGAGATCGTAGAGGCGGCGCAGGTCGGACAGCTTCACGCTGCTCGGGGCATCATCGTCGCAGCATTCGCAGGCCATCAGTGCGCTCCGATCGGTGGGAAGTCGGTGGGGTTCAAGCGCTCGCCGGGCGCGATGGCCCGATCGGCGCCTGCGCGCGTGAGGGCGTAGGTGGCGGGGCCGGTGTCGGCCGAGCCCGTGCGATGGACGGCCAGCCCGGCCGCCACCATGTCGTTCCAGTCCTCCTGTTCGGGCTCGCGCGGGGCGATCACGAACAGATTGCGGTAGGACTGGCGGCGCGGGTTGGGGAGGCCGAGGGCGGCGCGGGCGAGGGTGCGCTGTTCGCGGTTCATGCTGCCTCTCCTTCGGGCTCGGGCACGAGGCCGCCGTCTATCGTCACGTCGCAGAGCATCATCGCGTAATTCGCTAGGTCGGCCGTGTGGCGCTGGATCGCCTCGCGGTTGACGGCGAGGTTGCGCAGGCCGTCGCCCCGGAGCTGGTCGAGTGCCTTGCTGGCATCGCAGGCTTTGGCGAAACAGCGATCGGCCAGCCATTCGGGCTTCTCGTTGCTCCAGCCGCCCTTGTGATCGTTCTCGCGTAGGCGCTTCTCCATCCTCCCCGCGAACGCCGCGAGATGCTGGCGGATGGTCGGTTCGGGATGGCCCGACAACACCCGACTGCGGTGAGCTAGGGTCAGGGCCGCGATCTCGTCGGGGCCGTACCCTCTGGCCTCAAACATCCGTTCCGCGATGAAGATCATCGTCTCCGCGAAGAGGGCCGAGGTCGGGGCGAGCCGTTCGGGATCGTCCGCCCATCTCTCGATGTCGGTGGCCGCAAGGATCACGATGGCGGCGGAACAAACGACGGGCGATATGCCAGCCATCATGTCTTGAAAGCCCTTCACCAGTTCGAGGACGGCCTCGCACTGTTGGGCTTCGGTCGGGGCGGTGCTCAACGGTTGGCCTCCGCGATGACGATCTCGGCGCGCGGGGCGGGCGTCGTGCTGGCGATGGAAAAGAGGGTGACGGCGGCGATCATGCTGGCGACGGCGGCCAGCTCGGCGGCGAGGCGAAGCGCGCGGCCGAGGGGCAGATAGTGACTGATGATGCGGCCGATCTCGGCCGCCTCTAGGGCGAGGGCGGCGCGCATCAGGCGAGGCCCTTCGCTGCGTAGACGATCAGGACGACGACGACGAGGAAGGCCGCGCCGACGCAGGCGGTCCAGAACTGTTCTTCGTCCTGCACCATGGGCGCGCTCGTCTCGCTCGGCGGCAGGACGTAGGGGCGCGGGGCCGGGGCGGCGTCGTTGGCGATCTCGCGATAGATCGCCTTCGGATGATCGGGATGAAGGTTCGGGATCAACGTTCACCCTCCCGCTTGGCGCACGCGACCATGGCGGCGACCTCGTGGCCGAGGTCGGTCAGCTCGGCGCGGTCAAAGCTCCGGTTCCGACTGGCGGGGCGGACCTTGCACAGATTGCGCAAGGCGAGCTGCGAGACGTGATCGGCCGGGATCGGCTCGCCGTCCTTGGACGTCCAGCCGAGCGAGGCGCGATTGCCGCGACGATAGGCGCGTTCCGCGAGGCGGCGCAGAGAAGCTTGAAGGTGAAGGGGAATTTCGACGCGACCAGGATCGCCACGAAACAGGGGGGAATTCGCAAGCATCAGACAGCTCCATCCTTTGGGATGGGCTAAGACTTCCCCATAATGGGTAACACGTCAACCCCATATTGGGTAACATTCGATTGGTCCAGCGTCGTCATGTAACCTCACGCAAAGATTTGGCTGCAAGGTTTCGGTTGATGGCTGGTTCGCGCGTGTGTCCGTCTTGCAAGCAAAAGGTGTTATTCTTCGCTATGACACGTGAAGGTATCTGCGAAGACTGTCTCAAGAGGCACGGTTCCGATTGGACAGGAGCTGCGGCACAGGAACGGGCTGACCTTGAAGCTCTGGTTGATTCGCAGATCGCCGCCGGGTCTCGCGTGGATTGGGCATCGGTTCCTGACGAACTTATGCTGCAGCGCGCAAGCTCCGTCATTCTGACTACGGGACTGGATGTCCCTGGCCGTCAGATATTGGAGATTTTAGGCGTGATAGGAGCCGAAAGCGCGCTCGGGATGAATATATTCCGCGATGGTGCAAACGCGTGGCGAGATGTTATCGGCGGGCGCAGCCAGACGATCCAGAGCGCTTTGCGAACGAACCGCGAAAACTGCATGAGAGAACTACAGGTCGAAGCGCTAAAAGCCGGTGCCGAAGCGGTTATAGCGATCAATCTCAACTATTCAGAATTCACGAGCCAAACAGTCGGTGGCGGGATGCTTTTCACGGCGGTTACTGGAACGGCCGTCAAGCTCAGCCCTTGATCTGGGCTCACTCGAAAGCGAATGGTTTAAGTCTTGCCTAGCGCTTCCCGTTTGATGAGCTGCCTAGCTGGCTTTCTCGGGATAATGGATGTTACCAAGCAGGCCCAGCGCAGCGGTACATCGCGCATGACAGGAGCGTTGAAGCTTTCCAAGTCAAATAGACCCGGTCCTCTTCCTGGTTGGAGGACTTTGACCATAATGCGATCGTCTTCAAGGCCGACAACGCATAGCTCGCCGATCAGGTCCTCGGACGGAACGAGTTGTTCGTCCTCGAAATAAACAAGCCAACCGTCGCTTGCGATGCCTCGCATAGATTCTCCTCGCACCTCTAGCGCCTTTGTAAAGGCGGTCGAGTTCGGGGATGGCGGGCCATATCCGAGGCCGCCATCACCATGCGAGAAAAGCACGGTTCCGTCCGGTCCCGCGCCAGCCATGCCGACGATAGGAATCTTATCCACGCTATCCACAACCTCTGTGATTATATCCGCAGGGTTGAGGTCGAAGCCGCGTGCGATCTGCTCGATGTAATCGGACGTCAAACGGCGTTCGCCGCGCTCCAGTTTGATGAACTGGCTACGTGACATGCCGGTCTTTTCGGCAGCGGTTTCATGCGTCAAGCCGAGACGTTGACGATGCTCTTTGATGCGGTTCCCCATACTGGGAAGACTGCCGCAGTTTGATTTGCTGCGTCGTTCCCCATATCGGGGTTGACGATGTTCCCCATAATGGGGAATATTGGTCGCATGAACCTCGCCGATTTCATTGCCCAGCGCGAACTGACGCTTGAATGTGTCGCCGATGAAATCGGCGGCGTCTCTGTCTCCGGCTTGCGCAAATGGTTGGCCGGCGAGCGTGTCCCGCGCCCTGATCAAATGCGTCGCATCTTTGATTGGAGCTGCGGGATGGTCGCGCCCAACGATTTTGTCCTGTCCGGTAATCAGCATCACAGCGCTCGTCGTTCCAGTGATCCAATACCTGGAATCGACGCACGAGTTCGTCACGCGAAATCGACTCCCCGCGTTTCACGGAGCGCCGCGCTTTGATCGCGTTCTCAGCTCTCGATGCGTTTGATCACGTCGTCCAAGCAGGTTCTCACCGCTCGGCCAATGCGCATCGTGGTGATCCAAGCATCCATATCTCCGCTCTCCAAAGCGGCGTCGGCTTCCTGGCTCCAGTGCATATCCGCGTCCAGGGCGAAGTAGTGCGCATCGGCGGGCGGAAAGTCGCTCCGACGAAAGCTTCCCTCCAAAAGCTGCTTCACCAGCCATTCCAAGGCGAGCTGCCTTTCAAGGGGAGGCACCGTTTCGCGCATCGCGTTCTCCGTCGTGGGTTTGCGGTTGCGATGGTGCAGTGCGCAATCGGATTCGTCCACAACTTGGAATGGAATCGCTTCCCGTCTTTAACAATACGGGTGCGGCCATGACGGATCATATCGCGCCCGACCTCAAGGCCTTGAAATCTACCGGCCACGCGCTGGTAGAGGCCGTCGGCGGCTGCGTGGCGGCCAAGGTGATCCTCGGTCACAAGAGCCCGTCCACGATCAGCGCGCAAACCTCGATCTCGGAGCCGGATCGCTGGATGAACGTCCGCGATCTGATGGTGTTGGAGCGCCATGCGCAACGGCCGATCGTCTCCGAATGGCTGGTGGAGCGGCATAAGGCTGACCCGGATCGGGTGCGCCGCCCTTTGTCGATCGAAGACGTGGCGCGGCTCGCCAAGGAAAGCGCGGAAGCCAAGCTCGCCATTCTCGCCGCGCTGGCTGACGGCAAGGTGGACCAGCTCGATCGCACGACGGTGGCGCGCGAGATGCGCGAGCTTATCGCGGTGGCGAGCGAGGTTCTGGACGCGGTGGAGTTCGGGGCATGACGCATGGTCTCCGCGTCATTGCAGCCGATGGCATGAAAGACCCGAAGGGCAATGCCGGCGAGTTCATGGCGTCGATCGTCGCCGACGTGAACGATGCCTGGGCGCGCAAGGGCGTGGCTGGTTGCGACATTGTGGCGGCCGAGTGGAAGGGCGCAACCGGCTTCATTTTTCTCGACACGATCCCCGGCGCGCAATCGCTGACGGTGGGGCGTGTCAGCGCGTTTCTCAAGGCGGAACAGGGCAAGATAGCCAAGCGTACGGCGGACGGCATGGGGAAGCTCCTATGACGGCGCGTGTACTCGGCTGTCTGGAATGCGGTGCGCCGCTTCTGGTCTGCGTCCAGGTGCGGGGATTTTGCGATGGTCGCTGCCGTGCCGCCTGGAACAACCGCCGCAAGCTGCGCGGTGCCGAGCTGTACGACTTGTACATGGCGCACCGCTGGAATCGTGCCGAGGCCGTCAAGCTGGGCGTCTTCCAAGCCATCAATCGCCTTGCCTCGGAATACCGGGCCGAAGATCGCGAGCGCCGCGAGGGGCGGCGCTCCTGGCGTCCGCCGGGCGATGTCCTGGCCGAGCGCCCGTATCTGAAAAGCATCAAGTCGCATGTGAGGGGAGGCCGTTGAGCGTCGTGGGTAAGGCGAACACGGGCGGGCATCTGGATCGGTACGAGCGCGCCGCCCTGGACGGGGCGGGGTGCCTTGCGTTCCTGCTGGGGTCGCAGGTCGTGGATGCGGCCGAGACGATCGAAGACGGGACGATCGGGGCGGCCATCCGCTGCGCCGGCTTCGGGCATCCGGGGCAGCGGAGCTTGCGCGCCATGGGCGTGGTGGTGCGCCCTGCGCCGGCTTCGGTCTTTGTCGCCGTCGCGGCGGCGCATCCCGTCTTGTCGCGCCTGTTCGATAACAGCGACTGGTGCGACGGCTGGGCGGGCGCGCTGATGCGTCTGCCGGGGGCGCATGGCGGCGAGCGCATGAGCTTCGGGCGCGTCTATGCGCCGGCCATCCTCGTGCCGCGCGTCCTCATCTGTGGTGCGCCATCGTGACGGCGGTGCGGTCCAGCCTGCGTGATCTCTTCGTGGAAGAGGCGCGGGGTGTCGAGATGGCTGCGGCCCTTTCGAACCTGCCGCTCTCTCATCTAAATGACCGGATCGCGCGCGGCGAGCTGATCGGCGCTTGCCCCGCCTGCGGCGGCAAGGATCGGCTCGGGGTCAATCCCGGCAAGCCCGCCTGGGTGTGTCGTGGGTCGGACGGGGGCCGCGATGCGATCGGCCTCGCCGCGCATGTGCTCGGCCTCGATGTCAGCCGGTCTGGCGATTTTCTGGAAGCTTGCGCTGCCGTGCTTGGGCGGCCGGTGCCGGGCGACACGGAAGAGAATGACGCCGAGCGGCGCGATCGGGAAGCCCGGATCGCCGAGCGCAAGCGGCAGAACGAAGAGGCCGCCGCCAAGCGGGACCGCGAGGCGAACGACTTCCGCGCGGCCGAGCAAAGCCGAGCGCGGGGCAAATGGCTCCATGCCAAGCTTGACGGGCTGCATGTGACCTATCTCGCGCGGCGACTGGACTGTTACGCGCATGAGCTGCCGGTCGCGCCGCTTCTGCGCACAAGCCCGGCAGAAACCTACTGGTACGGGAAGGACGATCGCGATCCACGTTCGGTGCCTGTCGAGCTGTTCACTCGCCCTGCCATGGTCGCGCCCTTTGTTGCGCCGTCCGGCCATGTGATCGGCTGTCATCTGACATGGATCGATCTCGACCGGCGGCCGAAGTTCCGACCCGTGATCCTCGACGCGAAGGGCGAGCCGCTGCCGAGCAAGAAAATGCGCGGCACGAAGAAGGGCGGCATGATCCCGCTGATCGGCTTCTATGAGCTGGACGGCCTGATCCTGCCCGATCCGCACCGGCCGCGTTTTGTGGCGGGCGAGGGGATCGAAAACACGCTCGCCATCGCCCTCGCGGAAGGGCCGCGCGCGGACACGATCTATGCCGCTGCCGGCGATCTCGGCAACCTTGCCGGCCCGGCTGACGCCAAGAGGCGCTTTGCGCATCCGACGCTTAAGAAAGCCGACAAGAACGGGGTGATGCGCCCTGTCTGGATCGCGAGTTCCACGCCCAAGCTCGATCAGACCTTGGACGACGCCCTCCAGGCGCCAGCGGGCGTGACGGACATTCTCCTTCTCGCCGATGGCGACAGCGAAGTCCATGCCACGGCCTCGGCCATGGCGCGGGCGCGGACCCGGCTGGGAGCCGGCGGCGCGCGCGTGGACGTGCTGTGGCCGCCGCGCGGTTACGACTTCGCCGACCTTCTCGCCCTCTCATCCCTCGGACAATAAGAATGGCCAAGAAAGACAGCCCCGACGCCGCATACTTGCGGGAGTTGGTCGCGGCAACGCGCCTCCAGCACGGCCCCGCCATGGTGCCGGAGCCCGAAGCCGAAGAGGCTGATGATGTGGACGGCTCGGCCGCACCGGCGCGGCCGGGCGAAATCCCGCGCGCCGAGCGCACCGATCTGGCGGATGACGAGATCGTGGAATGGTGCGCTCATTGCGACCATTCGGACGCGGACAACGGCAAACGGCTCATCGCGCATTTCGGGATCGACCTGACGGTGATGCGTCAGGCCAAGAGCCGCGCGCCGGCCTATGGCGTCTGGAACGGCACGAATTGGGACATCGAAACCGGCAACACGGCGGCGCTCGCCCTGGCGCAGCTCCTCGGCGATCGGATCGCGGAGGAAGCCGATCACCTGATGATGACCGATGCCGAGATGAAGGTCATCTACAAGGCGCGGGATGCACGGGATAAGGACGAAGCCGACCGCACGCCGGAAGACACGCGGCGTATCCAGCTCGCGGAGAAGATCGAACAGCGCTTCATGGACCGGTGCGCCAGCCGCATCAAGTTCGGGGTGTCGTCCAAGAACCTCGGCAAGCTGAAAGCCATGCTCGAATGCGCCGCTCCGCTCCTGATGCGCGGGCCGGAGGAGTTCGACGCCAACCACTACAAGGTCGCTGTGAAAGGGCACACGCTGACCTTCCGCTATGGGCCGGAAAAGATCGTCAATCCCGATCTGGAGCGCGATGACGCGCCTGCCGATGCGCCTGACACGATCACGGTCAAGGTCGCGAAGGTGAAGGTGAAGGCGGGGCATTCCCGCGAGGACTATATCACCTCGACCATTCCCACGGCCTATAAGGCGGCGGCGACTTGCCCCTTGTGGCTGGCCTTCCTCGAAGAGTTCATGCCCAACCCGGCCAACCGCAGGCTTCTCCAGGTGGCCTTCGGGCTCGGACTGCTCGGGATCACAGTCCAGAAGCTGTTCTTCCACTACGGCCACGGGGCGAACGGCAAGTCCGTGGCGCTGGAGGTCATCTGCCGGGTGCTCGGCGGCAACGCCGTGACGCTGCCGGCGGAAAGCTTCACGGGCGGGGCCGGACAGAGCGGGCAGGCGTCCCCCGATCTCGCGCGGCTCTATGGTCGGCGCTTTCTGCGCGTCACGGAGCTGCCGGAGGGCGATCCGCTGCGCGAGGATCTGGTCAAGCGCCTGACGGGCGGCGAGGCGATCCCGGTTCGAGACCTGTTCTCGGGCTATTTCGACTTCCTGCCGATCTTCACGGCGCACATGTCGGGCAACGGCTATCCGAAGATCACGGGCACGGATAACGGCATCTGGCGGCGCATGACGGTGATCCGCTGGCCGGTGACGATCGCGGAAGGGCGGCAGCGCAACTTCGAAGAGGTCGTGGGCGAGTTCGCCCCGGAGCATTCCGGCATTCTCAACTGGCTGATCGAAGGCGCGCTGATCTACCTGCGCGAAGGGCTCGTCATCCCGGAGGATGTCGTCCAGGAGACGAAGAAGTATCGCGAAGAGATGGACTATCTGTCCGCCTTCGTGAACCGCTGCGTCGTTGTCGATCCGGCCTCCTTTGTGCGCGCCCGCGAGTTCTATGATGCCTATACCGCGTGGGCAATAGACTCGGCTGTGAAGCCAGTTTCGGGTGTCAATTTCGGCACGAAAATGGGCAAGAGGTTCACTCGCGTCGATGACAGCCAAGGCCGCCACTATGCCGGCATTCGGCTGGAGAATGTGCCGGCGCGTCCGGCGCGCACAACAGAGCCGGATGACGCAGACGACTATCCCGAGGGCTATGGCGGCCCGGACGAAGAGCGGGGCTGAGATGTTGCCCTATCGCTCCCGCACCCCTCCAGACCCCGCCTGTGCCGCTCTGACAGGCTCATGGAGACATTGACGATGCTACGACCGCCTTAGCCCCTCCGGGCGCATGGAAACGCAAATTCGGACCCGCCCGAACCTTCATTTGAGGGAACGGGAAAGCTCTGCCCGCAAGGCATTATGGAGGACATGGAGGATCATGGAGAAGTCTGGAGGACTGCCAAACAGCCACAAAGCCCTGCCGCACAAGGGTTCTGGATGGTCTGGAGGGTCTACGTCGCCCCTCGCGTATAGGCGCGTAGAGCGCATACAGGCGCTGCGTACGACAGGCGAGCGCGAAGCGCATTTCATCCACCAGCCTATCCATGACGGCGAGTAAGTCACTGTAAAATAACGCAAATCCATCCCCTTAGGCATCCTCCATAACCCTCCATTCTTCCTCCATAGTTCTCCATTGAACCTCCATAGGGAAACTCTTCCGTGATCCGTAAACCCATTGAAATCAGAACCTTGCTGGCTTGGGTCTACGGCGAGGAGATGCCGAAGCGCGAAGCTTTCGAGAACGACGTTCGCCTGTTTGGCGGCGTTTCCGTCCCCTCGACCTCGGCTTGGGACGCGATCTCGCGCCTCGCCATCTTGGGGGTTCGGGTGGATACGTCCGGGCCGGCCCCGGACAATCGGGCGCTGGTCTACCCGGACCCGGACGCCGTTCTGGTGGACGAGGCCGTCATGCGCCTGGAGATGGCGACGATCGCGATGCCGGACGGATGGGACGCGCTGGGCGATCTGGCCGAGATCACGGACCTAGAGCTGACTGAGGCCGAACGTGTGGACGCGCACCGCAACGGATGGGACATCGCCATTCCTAAGGGGGATCGCCTCTCCGCTCACGTGATCCGTCAGGCGTCGGTTGATCGGGTGCCGGCGTGGCGGGACCATGGACGTATCGAGCGGCGGCCGAAGCTCGGGGCCAACGGCAAGCCGGCATGGTTCCGGGTGGTGAATGAGGCGGGGCCGGGCGAGCCGGCGCGGCCTCGCGAGGTTGATGGGTACAATCGGTCTCGGCAACGGCCCTACAAGGGCGCGTATCGTCGGTATTACCTCGACCCTTGCCCCTCGCTCTTGGTCGCTGCGCGTATCGAATATCAGGCTTGGGCTCTCGCGCTTCATCAGATCACGAACGACGTGCAAGGGAAGCTCTCGCGCTTCGATGTGTCGTGCCGTGTTCCCTTGTGGCCATGGGAAGGCGAGGGGCGGGGTTCTTCGCCTCGGGTGCTCTCGGTGCGGTCATCCACAGATGCGCCTAGGGAGCCCTCCAAGGCCGCTTGACGCGCGGCTGGAATTTGACGTAGGTATCCATGCTAAGGAAGACTGACCCCGGAGCGGAAGCGCTCGCGGGGTTTTTGCGTATCTGGAGGGATGCATGGCAACTCGGCCACCATCGTTCCGACCCAAGCACATGCCCGCCCGTGCTGATCTGCGTCGCGAGTATGATCGCAAGCGCCGCCAGTCGCACCCGTGGCGGGCGCTCTACAAGACGCCCGAATGGCAGGCGATCCGCGCGCAGGTGCTCGCGGCCGAGCCCCTTTGCCGTCGCTGTCAGGCCGAAGGGCTGATCACAGCGGCGACTGTGGTCAACCATGTCGAGCGCCACCACGGCGATCCCGTCAAGTTCTTCGCCGGCCCGTTCGAGCCGCTGTGCAAGCCTTGCCATGACGGCGAGGTCCAGCGGCAGGAACGCGCCGGTGCAGGCAACGAATAATAACTGCCTGTCCTTACTAGAATTTAATTCGCAACATTCGGCCGCCGGGCAGAGACAAAAGCCCGACAGTAGCCTCGGGCGGCCCCCTCATGATTTGGTCATCGGAAATTGGATCTATGTCCCAATTCGGGTTCATTGAGCTAGCAACTGTGTATGCAGCTATAGCGATTTGCGAAATCCTGTAGGGCGATATGCCCTTCTCCCCATTTTTTTCGTATAGATAACGCCATTCAACAAACATATTCGAATAATTATTCAGATCAGAGTTGAAGGAGTTTCTATCGTGACCTGTTCTGATTTTGTACTCTGCAGCAACTTTAGATTTTATCGGCTCTGGGAGATCTCTGAAAAGTTTTTTAAGCTCGTGCCCGTGCGCCTTTAAGCTACTCTCTTTGAGCATGCATTTGAAGTATAGCTCTATTGCAAAAGCTATGTTGACAATTGATGGTACTACGAAGGATTGAATCGTTTCTTTTATTGCGATATCTTCTGAGGCTCTTAGTGCTGAGCCATGGAAGCTTACAGCCAAGTCATACATCCTATTGGCCTCCGACTTTGTCGCTGGCCCTACAGTCTTTGCAGCTTTTTCGAGACGTCGGATGTATTCCGCTTCCTGCTCTGGCGTGATCATGGCTTTGTAATCCGTGGTGATGTGAATTTCTGGCTGGAGTGGCATTCCTATCGCATGTGAAAGCTTTCGCCATCTGGAATTGCATCAGTCGGGGCCTTCTACCTCGAGGGGGGGGGGATCGAAAGTCGGCCGCCGTAGGGGCGGGACCGGCGAGGTAACAGCCAAAAAATCGGCGCGAAATTCTAAGCGCCAAACTTTTTTCTTTTGCGCGCAATGGGTTGCCGCCTTTTGCGCCGGAGGGTGGAACCGTGGGAAGACGCAAGGAAGACCCCGCCTTGCAGGCGGCGAAGGGATATCCCGGTCGGCGTAAGCCAAAGACGAACAAGGCGATCGAAGAGGCGGCGGCCTCGGCCGAGCGTGAAACTCAGTCCGATGATCCATTTGCGGTGCCCACCATCTTCCGGCGTTCGCCTGCCTACTATCGCCGGGCGACAGAGCTTTGGGTCTCGCTTGCTGACACGCTGCGCGCCTCCGGCCGCCGCCGTCCAGGCTATCGCGCCGCGCTGACCCGATACTGCATTTGGGTCCAGATGCACGAAGACGCTGTGGAGAGCTTGCGCCGCGATTGCCCGAAAGGTGGGACCACGTATGAGTTCACCCCCGTTGGCGGCACGTCTCGGATCGTCCAGCATCCTTCGCTGAAAACCATGAAGGATGCCGAGCCGATCCTCCGGCAGATCGAAGACGACTTTGGTTTCAGCCCGCGTGCCGACAGCGCGCTCGTGCGGGTCGAGAGCTTCAACCGGACGCAACAGGGCGACTTGTTCGGCCGGACTGGCGGCGGCGCTGGTGCGCCACGTGCCGATGCGCCTGACGAAGCGGGTGTGCCGGAGCATGATCCGCTCGATTTGATGACCAGCACGGATAGCACTCCGCCAACGTTGAACTGACGCTATGGCGGATGTGACCCACAAGCTGCCGCCGTGGCTGGAAGGCTCGGCGGCGCAGCCGGAATATGCCTGGGCGCTAACCGCATGGCGGAAGGCCACTGCCGTCGAAGGCGCATGGTTCGACCATGCCAAGGCCGACGCTGTGGTGAAGGCATGGCCGACGATCTTTCGTCTGACGGATGACCGCTTTCGGGGTGTCCCGTTCAAGCTTTTGCTGTGGCAGGAGATCACGGTTCGTCTCTTGGTCGGCTGGAAGAAGCCGATCGAGATCATCGATCCCGCTACTCATAAGTCGACGATCGCGCATGTTCGCCTGTTCCGTCGTCTAGACCTCTGGATACCCCGTAAAAACGGGAAAACAGAGTTCCTGGCGGCGCTCGGCGTGTTGTTCTTCGTTCTGGAGAGGGTGCCGGGCGGGCAGGCTTTCGTGTTCGGCCGAAACAAGGATCAGGGTAAAGTTCCGTTCCGCAAAATGCAGGCCATGATTACGGAAGGGAATGGCATCCGCGAGGATCGCGCCGGGAACGAACGTGTGCTTCTCAGCAAGGAAGCGATCTTTGTTCGCGAGACCGGCGCACTCTGCGAGCTTCTGACCGGGAAACCTGATGGCAAGCACGGCCGATCCCCGAATGTCATCGTGGGTGACGAAATCCACGAATGGCAGACGCGGGAGCTGGCCGATACGCTTAGGCAGGGGACAGGCGCTCGTCTCCAGCCGATACAGCTCTACGCCTCGACGGCCGGGCGAAAGTCGGGTCGTGTCGGATGGGAGTGGTATCAGGAAAGTCTCGCCATCATGTCGGGCGAGAAAGACGATCCGACGACACTGGTTGTTCATTTTGCGATCGGCGAGGAAGACGATTGGCAAGACGAGGCTGTGTGGCGCAAGGCGAACCCTTCGCTCGGCCTGACGCCGACGCTCGACTATCTGCGAGGCGAGTTCCGAGAAGCGAAGGGAAAGCCGGCGAAGGAAGCCGTCTTCCAATGCTACCACTTGAACAGATGGGTCGATCAGGTCGGCGGCTGGCTCCCCGTCTCGAAGTGGTCGGCATGCGCGTCCGACGCTGATGGATGGATGACAGCGGAGGCACGATTTCGAGGGCGGAAAGCCTACGGCGCATGCGACGTGTCTTCGACGCGAGACATCACGGCGCTGGTCTGGCTTTTCCCGCCTGAGAGTGAGGGCGATCCGTGGTCGCTATTGCCGTTCTTTTGGGTACCGGAGGGGACGTTAGAGGAACGGGCGATCGAAGATCGCCGCGTCAATTGGCGGGGCTGGATCAACCAGAAAGCCTTATTCGCTACGCCGGGAGATAGCGTCGATCAGAACTTCGTCGGGAATGCGATCCGAAGAGGTTTCGGCCAGTTCGACGTTCAAGGCTTTGGCTTTGACCCGTGGAACGCGCAAAAGCTGATGACCGATCTCGAAGAGGACGGGCTCGACATGACGCTTGTCCAAAAGATGCGGCAGGGCACCGCCACGCTCGGCGAAGCAACGAAAGAGTTCGAGCGGCTGGTCTTTGCTGGCCAACTCGATCACGGCGGCCATCCGGTCCTCGGGTGGATGGCAAAGCACTGTCAGGTCCGGTTCGACGATAACCTGAATTACGTCCCGGCGAAAAAGCAGAGCATCGACAAGATCGACGGCATCGTCGCGAGCGTCATGGCGACCGCACTCGCGATCAATGGAACGGAAGCCGACGATCTCGACGGCTTCACCTCTAACCCTGTGATGGTGATTTGATGGGCAAGAAACGGGAGCGGCAGGCGAAGGCCGCGCCGTCGAATGCGATCACGCCGATCGGGTCGAAAGATGAGCGGATCGGGCTCGCCGATGCTGGCGCCCTCGCGGCGGCGATCGGGCGCAAGAGCCATGCCGGCAAATCGGTGACGCTAAACGCGGCGATGCAGCTCGCCACGGTCTGGGCCTGCATCCGCCTGACGGCGCAAGCCGTGTCGGCGTTGCCGCTCGGCACCTTTCGGCGCGAGGCGGATGGCGGGCGAACGGCTGTGGACGATCACGCGCTCGCTGAAGTGCTGGAGGTCAGCCCGAACGCCGATCAGACCTCGCTGGAGTTCTGGGAGGCGACGGTGGCTTGGCTGATCTCGACCGGCAATTCCTATGCCGAGAAAGTCGAGTTCGGAAAGCGCCTGTCCTCACTCCAGCCCCTCGCCAGCACTCATTGCCGTCCGGTTCGCCTGCCCAGCGGCGAGTTGGTCTATCGCGTCACGGATCGCGGTAAGAGCGAGGATATGCCGCGTTCCAAGGTGTTCCACATCAAGGGTTTCGGGTTCGGCGGTGATCTCGGCCTCTCGGCTATCGCCAACGGGGCCGAAACCTTTGGCGCGGCCATGGCTACAGACGAGGCGGCGGGCAAGATTTTCGGCAACGGCTTGAGCGTCAGCGGTATTTTGTCCTCCGAGCAGGTTCTGAAGGCTGATCAGCGTAGAGACCTAAAGAACGCGATGCTCGCTTATGCCGGCTCGACCAATGCCGGCAAACTGATGATCCTCGAAGCCGGGCTCAAATATCAGCAGATGACGCTGAACCCGGAAGACGCCCAGATGCTGGAAACCCGGCGCTTTCACATCGAAGAGATGTGCCGGTGGTTCGGGATGCCGCCTATCATCATCGGTCACGCGGCCCAAGGCCAGACTATGTGGGGCTCTGGTGTCGAGCAAATCCTCCTGACGTGGCTGGCGCTCGGCATCAACCCGATTTGCCGGCGGATCGAAGCGCGGATCGTCAAAGACCTCGTTCCGGCAGGCGAAAAGCGTCGGCTCTATTGCGAGTTCAATCGCGAAGGGCTGCTCCAGATGGACAGCGCGGCGAAGGCCACGTTCCTTTCGCAGATGACGCAAAATGGCCTGATGGATCGCAACGAAGGCCGCGCCAAGCTCAATCTCCCGCGTCGGGAAGGTGCGGACGCCCTGACGGCCCAAACCAACCTCGCGCCCCTCGACCAGCTCGGCGCGACCGGCGGCGATGCGTCCGCCGCGCGCAATGCTCTGGCCGCTTGGCTCGGCCTTTCTGGGAACTGACGATCATGAGCAAGCGAACACTTCCCGCCGCCACGATCGTGGCGCGTCCCGGTATGCGCACGGAAACGACCCCGGCTGCGCTGGAGCGCTGGAACCCCGATGTGCAGGCCGCCAGCGACGGCGAAGCCGATAACACCATTTCCGTGCTCGATGTAATCGGGGCGGACTGGTACGGCGAGGGCGTCACGGCCAAGCGCGTCTCGGCCGCGCTTCGCGCGATCGGCAAGCGCGACGTGGTGGTCAACATCAACTCGCCGGGCGGATCGTTCTTTGAAGGGCTCGCGATCTACAATGCCCTGCGCGAGCATCCGGCGCATGTCACGGTCAAGGTGCTCGGGATCGCGGCGTCGGCCGCGTCTGTGATCGCCATGGCCGGCGATGAGATTCAGATTGCCCGATCCGGCTTCCTGATGATCCACAACACTTGGATCGTCGCCTCCGGGGATCGCCATGCGCTTCGCGACGTGGCGGACTGGCTGGAGCCCTTCGACGCGGCGGCGGTGGACATCTACGCCGCGCGCACCGGCATGGACGCCAAGGAACTGGCGAAGATGCTGGATCGCGAAGCGTGGATCGGCGGAAATGACGCCGTGTCCAAGGGTTTCGCCGATAGTCTTCTCTCGGCGGATGCGGTCGAAAACCGCGCCCGCAACTCGGCCGAGGGCCGCTCCACCGTGGCGGCCCATAAGCTCGATACCCTTCTCGCCCAGCTCAATGTCCCGCGCTCGGAGCGCCGGGAGATCGTCCAGGCGCTGAAAGGCGGCACGCACGACGCTGCCGCAACCGGTACGCAAGACGCTGCCGTGATCGCCGAGGTTTCCGACCTCCTCGCCAGCCTGAAATCCATCTGATCCCAAGGGGACACTCCCATGTTGACCAAAACGATGCCGCTGGCTCCGCTCGCGGCCCTCCTTGCCATGTCTCGTCCTGCGGCGGCTCTCTCGGACGTGCGCAATGACGCGATGGACGCCGGCAAGCTCGAACAGCTCCTGAAGGACGTGAAGAGCGAGCTGACCCGCGTCGGCGACGACGTGAAAAAGACGGCTGAAAACGCCCTCAAGCAGAGCGCCGACGCCGGCAAGGTGACGGCCGAAGTCGCCCAGAAAGCCGATCAGCTCCTGAGTGCGCAGGCGGCGCTGAAGGATGCTCACAGCAAGCTCGAAAACCGTCTGAGCGAGCTGTCCGATCGCAATCTCGACCTTGAACAGCGGCTTTCCAGCCGGCTCGGCGGCGCTGGCGGGCGCGAGGCTCCGAAGTCGTTGGGTGAGCAAGTGGTGGCGCTCGATAGCGTCAAGCAATTCGCTGCGAACGGCGGTTTGGGGACGCTGAAGATCGGCGTCCAGAATGCGATTACGTCGGCGAGCACCAGCGCCGGAACACTGATCGTTCCCGAGCGCGAAACTGAAGTTCTTGGCATCCCGCGCCGTCAGATGACGATCCGCCAGCTTCTCGATCAAGGCTCCACCGCTTCGAACCTTGTCCAGTATGCCAAGCAGACGGCGCGCACGAACGCGGCGGCTCCAGTCGCTGAAGGTGCGCTCAAGCCGGAGTCAAACTATACTTGGGCGCTTGCCGAGGCGGCGGTGCGAACGGTTGCGCATTGGATCCCTGTATCGCGTCAGGCGATGGACGACATTCCGCAGCTTCAAGGCGAGATCGACGGCGAGTTGCGTTATGGTCTGGACTTCGCCGAAGAGGCCCAAATCCTCAAGGGTTCGGGCGTCGGCGAAAATCTCAACGGCCTGATGACGCAGGCGACGGCCTATGCGGCGGCCTTCAACCCTGCCGCCAAAACGATGATCGATACGATCCGTTTGGCCTTGCTCCAGGCATCGCTGACGGAATTCCCCGCTGACGGTATCGTGCTGCATCCGACCGATTGGGCTCGCATCGAACTGACCAAGGATGCCGGCGGGAATTACATCTTCGCCAATATCGTCCAGCTCGCCGGGCCGCAGCTCTGGGGTCGCCCGGTGATCGCCACGCAGGCACAGGACGAGGATAACTTCCTGGTCGGTGCCTTCCGTTCGGCGGCGAAGATCTACGATCGCATGGACGTTGAAGTCGTGATCTCGTCCGAGGATCGCGACAACTTCGTCAGGAACATGCTGACGGTGCGCGCCGAAAAGCGCCTGGCGCTCGCGGTCAAGCGCCCGGCCGCCCTGATCAAGGGCCGCTTCTCGGTCTGATCCCGACCATTGGGCGGCGTTCTCGCCGCTCGTTTTTCTCCCTCTGACATCACTGGAGACAGGACCATGAGCGTGAAAGCGCGCGCCCTCTGGGGCTTCCAGCATGGCGCGGAAAGCGTCCGCGCTGGTGATACGATCGACGTGGAACCCGAGACCTTCGACAAGCTGAAGGAAAACGGGCTGGTCGAGAAGGACAATGGCTCGGGGGCTTCACATGGCTCGACCATCGATCTCGACGGCATGTCAGTTTCCGAGCTGCGCGAGTTTGCGGCGACGAAAGGGATCGATCTCGGCGACGCGACGAAGAAGGATGACATTCGTTCCGCGATCTTGAAAGCCATCGCGGAACAGGCCGCCTGATCCATGCGGACCGTCGTCATTGTTCCGCCTCTGGCGGCGGTCTCGCTGAACGAGGCCAAGCGTCATCTCCGGGTCGA
Source organism: Aureimonas ureilytica (assembly GCF_001475935.1). Lineage (GTDB taxonomy): Bacteria > Pseudomonadota > Alphaproteobacteria > Rhizobiales > Rhizobiaceae > Aureimonas > Aureimonas ureilytica_A. Next base: position 84,191 of record NZ_LDQA01000011.1, on the reverse strand, counting down.
TTGGCCTGAGGATGACGCGTTTATCGCGAGCCTCATTGCGGCAGCGCAGGGGCATATCGACGGGCCGGAGGGCTGGCTGGGACGATCCATCGGCTTGCAGACACTGGAGGCACGGCTGGATGCGTTCTGCGACGCGATGCGGCTCCCTTATGAGCCGGTCGTTCGCATCGTTTCCGTTCGCTATCTCGACGCCGCCAACGTGGTGTCGGCTGTGCCAGTCGGCGACTATGAAGTTCGGGGCTCGCTGCTAGGTCCGTCCTTCGGTCATCGTTGGCCTGATGCCTTGGCGACCGAAGAAGCCGTGCGCGTCGAGTTTGTCGCCGGCTATGAGGTCGTTCCCGCACCGATCAGGGCGGCGATCCTGCTGATGGTCGGCGATCTCTACGCCAACCGGGAAAGCACGGCCGAGGGAACCAAGGCTCCGATCAACATGCCGACGACCGTCGAACGGTTGCTCTGGCCGTATCGGGTGTGGAGCTGATGAGTGCCGGGAAACTCTCCGACCGCGTTTCGTTCGGGGTGCGAGGTGGTGTGCCGGATGGCTACGGGAACACTCGCCCTGGACCGTTCGTGCCTGCGATCACGGTGTCGGCGCACATTCGCTACCTGAAGGGCTCCGAGACCGTGATCGCCTCGCGCTTGGCGGGGCGGCAACCCGTCGTCATCCGCGTTCGACGGACCGCGCAGACGCGCGACATCAAAACCGACTGGCGCGCCACCGATACGCGGACAGGGCAAGTCTACAATGTTCGCGCCATCGTCCCGAGCGCCGATCGCGCTTTCCTCGACATAACAGCCGAAAGCGGAGGGCCAGACTGATGCCGAAAGCGACATTTGCGAAGGATTTCGATTATCGCGTGCCGGGCAAGCCTTCGATCGTGGCTTACCCGGCCGGATGGTCCGGCAATGTGCCGAAATCGCACTATGACGCCGCCGTCGAGGCCGGCGCTCTGGAGGCCAAGCCGGAGGCGGACGCCGATGAGTGACGGGCAGAACTCCGGCCTTTCCAAAGGTCGCAGAGCGGCTATCACGCGCCAGAACAACGCCAAGACGCTGAAGGCGAAGGCGCGCATCGCGCAGACGCTCAAACGCATCCCGGCCGAGGCCAAAAAGGAAATTCGGCGCGAGTTGGCGGCGGCTGCGGAAGGGCTTTGTGTCGAGATGCGCGGGCGTGTTCCGGTCGAGTCCGGCGAGCTGCGCGATAGCATCACATGGCGATACGGCGATCAGGCTCGTGTCCTCTATTCCCAAGGCGGGGGTGGGGATCATGAGCTTTCCGTGCGGATTTCTGCCGGCAACTATGATGTGCGCTATGCGCATCTCGTAGAGTTCGGGGCCGCGCCGCACATTGCCGGCGGGCAGCATGAAGGAAAGCAACATCCGGGCGCGCCCGCGCAGCCCTTCTTCTATCCGACCATTCGGGGCAACAAACGCAAGATCGACCGCGCCGTGAGCAATGCGGTGATCCGCGCCATTCGCAGGGCGCGGTCCTCGCCATGACGAGCTACGCCCTTGCCCTGCAAAAGGCTGTCTTCGATCGCCTCCAAGGTACGATCGATGGCAGCCCTCCGGTCTATGACTCGGTGCCGATCGGCGCTTTGACGCCCTATGTTTCGTTCGGGCCGTGCGACGAGGCGGATGATGACGCCGATTGCATCCGCGCGGTCCTGATCGCGCAGCAAATCGACGTTTGGACAAGTGAGCCGGGTTTCGTCCAGTCGAAGCGGATCGCCGGGGCGATCCGGGCTCTTCTGCATCGTCAGATCATCCCCTTCGAAGGGGCGACGCTCACTGATTTGCGCGTCCACGCCATTCGATATCTTCGCGACGCGGACGGCATCACGTCCCACGCGGCGATCGACCTTCGCGCCTCTGTCGAGGCCGAATAAGCGGGCCTCTGGCCTTTCGTTTCAGCACCTGTCCCATCGCGACAATCAAGGGAGGCCAACGTGGCCCAACCACAAACCATGCGGTTCGGTAAGTTCCGCGTCCTGCTCGGCAATGGCGCGACCCCGGAAGTGTTCACCGCGCCTTGCGGTTTCACTTCGCGGTCTTTCAGCCGCTCGAAAGAGCTGACCGATGTCACCGTTCCCGACTGTGACGATCCCGACGCGCCGTCCCATGTCGCGCGTGACGTTCGCAGTCTGTCGTCCTCGATCAGCGGTTCGGGGATCCTCGCCAAGTCGGCGCTTCCTGTCTGGGAAAAGGCGTTCGAGAGCACGGAGTCGGTCAACTGCCGGGTGGAAATGGACTGGGGCGCGACGAAGATCACCTATGAACAGCGTTTCCACATCTCCTCCATGGAGCTGACGGCGGATGACGGAGCCCGCGTCCAGCTTTCGATCCAGATGGAAAGCGATGGTGCCTTCAAGAGGACGGAGGCTTGAGCCGGGGCGGCGAAATCGACCTCGATTGCTGGGATGGAACGTATTCGTTCCGTCTCCGCATCGGGGAGCTGCGCCAGCTTCAGGAGCGCTGCAACCACTCGGGGCCGCCCGTTATCGCCGGGCGCTTGCAGGCTGGCCAATGGCTCGTTGACGATGTGCGCGAGACGCTTCGCCTCGGCCTGATGGGCGCGGGGACAGCGCAGGACGAAGCCCGCAAGCTCGTGGATCGTCATGTCCACGACGGGGCTTTGGCTTCGAACGTCGTGCTCGCCTACTCGGTCGTGATGGCGGCGATCCACGGTGTCGAGGATGAACGCCTGGGAAAACGGGTGCCGGCGGAGAGCGTGCGCGACCCAATGGAGCACTCGCCTTCGCCGGCTTCTACGCAGCCGGAGCCGTGATGGGCTGGTCGCCCGATCAGGTCGATCGGTGCAGCCTCTGGCAGTTCCAGGCGGCGGCGGATGGGTATCGGCGCGCCCATCAGTCCGATGAAGAGGCCGCGCGCGAGCTATCGCTGGATGAGGTTGACGAGCTGGCTGCGTTCGTCGGTGCTTAGGATCGATCTATGTCCATTACTGCGGAAGAGCTTGTCTACCAGATCACAGCCAAGGTTGCGGGCTTTGACGACGAAATGGCCGTGGCTGCGTCGGCGTTTAATAAGGCGGCAGCGCGCATCGAAATGGGCATTCGCCGCACGGATGATAGTGTGGCGCAAAGCACGAAGCGGATGAACGTAAACATCCGCTCGATCGCCACCACGGCGGCCGGGGTGATCGGGACGCAGCAAATCATCCAATATGCCGACGCCTGGAAGCGGGCCGGGAATGCGCTGATCTCGGCCAAGGTGCCCGCCGACGCGCAGTCCGCCGTTTTGGAGCGGCTGTTCGATCAAGCGCAGAAGTACGGCGTGGAGCTGAATGCGCAGGTCTCGCTATACGGGCAAATCTCGCGCGCCAGCCAGCAATTGACGAACGACCAACAGGACGTGTTCCGGTTCACCGAAGCCGTGGCGGCAGGGCTTAAGGCGGATGGCCGAAGCGCCACCGAGTCCGCTGGCGCGTTGCTCCAGCTCGGGCAGGCGCTGCGTTCGCCGATCATCCAGGCGGAAGAGTTCAACTCGCTGATCGACGGCGCGCCAGCGCTCTTGGAGGCTGCGGCGAACGGGATCAAGCGCTTCAACGGCGATCTCGGGGCGCTGATCAAGGCCGCCAAAAACAGTGAGCTTTCGAGCAAAGAGTTCTTTGACGGGGTGATCGCGGGCAGCAAGGAATTGCAGGCCCGCGTCGGCAAGTCCGCCGACACGTTCGAAGGTGCGTTTCAGAAGATCGAAAACGCCCTGGTTCGTTATATTGGCCAGACGGATGACAGCCTTGGGGCATCGCAGCGCTTCATTGTGGCGCTCAACGCCTTCGCGGACGACTTTGACGACATAGCCGATACTGTCCTGAAGTTCGGCGCGATCCTGTCCGGCGCGCTGGTCGGGCGCGCGATCGGCGGTGCGATCCTGAGCGTCGGGCAGCTCATTATCGTCACGCGCCTTCTGATCGGGGCCTATGCCGGCGTGTCGCCCGTGATCAATCTGGCGTCTGCTTCGATTGCTCGCTACACGGGCGGCGTTGTTTCGGCTGCTGCTTCCACGGCTCTGTTTCGCCGCGCCCTGTTGGCTCTGGCCTTGGGGCCGATCGTTGGGACGATCGGGGCAATCGCCGCCGCCTTCGCGGTGATGGGCGGATCGGCTGACAAATCGGCGGACAGTCTCGACGGTCTGGACGGCATGCTCGCGAAAGTGGGCACGGGCGCGAAAAGGGCGGCGTCCGATGTCAAAGAGCTTGAAGACTCGCTCGATCGGCTGAGCGCGGGGCAGATCGCGCGGGGCCTCCGCGATATTGAGCGGCGTATCCGGGCGCTGACCGCCACGGGTGGCAACATCGCTGGCGATCTCTTGTCCGGCCTCGGTCTGACGGAGGGGCGGGCCGAGATCGAACGCCTTCTCGATCTGACAAAAACGCTTCGGGGCGGGTTCTCCGACATGTTCCGGAGTCAGTCCGACCTGTCGGCGCTCGACAACATCGAGCGGCTGGGTCGCTTGCTTCAAACGACGCCGGACAAAGCTGGCGATGTCCTGCGCGAACTCGACAAGATCGCCGAGACAGACATTTCGGGCGAGACCGATCAGCTCGTGAAAGCCTTGGAGGCCGCCGCTCGAAAGCTGGTGCAGTTGATCAATCTGCAAGGGCAATTCAATGCCAAGGCGGCGGGGGGCGCGAATGCTGCGCCTTCATTTCGGTCTGCGCAGGATGCGGGAATGGACCAAATCCGCAAGGCGGATGGCGTCTTGGGCGAGCGGGATCGGATCGCGGCTTTGGATGCGCGCGAACTGGAGATCGAAAAGCGCGCGAAGGAAATCGCTGATGAGGTCGAAAAGGCGGGCGGTTACATCGCCGCTGCCGGCGCTCGATTGAAGGCTCGGCAGGAGTTGGAGCAAGCCGATCAAAAGGCGCTGATCGACGGTAACAGTAAGGCGGCTACGTCTTCCTACGTCGAACGGACGGTCAAGGCCGAAAGCGGCGGAGATCGGACGGCCAAGAACCCCAATTCGTCGGCAACGGGCGTTGGTCAGTTCATCGAAAGCACCTGGCTCGACTTGTTTCGCCGTTACTACCCGGAGCGGGCCGCCAGCTTGGGCCGGGATGCGATCCTTTCATTGCGAACGGATGCCGATGTCTCGCGGCGTCTGATTGAAGCCTATGCGCAGGAAAACGCTTCCGTCCTCCAGAAGGCGGGCTTGGCGGTGACGGAAAGCAACCTGCATCTGTCGCACTTCCTCGGCGTGAACGACGCCAAGAAAGTGCTTCAGGCCGCGCCGGGAACGCCGCTGGCTGGCCTGATCCGCCCCGAGGCCATCAAGAACAATGCTAGCATCCTCGGCGGCGGGAAGACGGTTGACGATGTGATCGCCTATGCCGATCGCCGGGCTGCCGATACGCGACGCGCCGCCGGCGATCTAACGCCTTCCGAAGCTGCGCTTGAGGCGCAAGCGGAGAAGCGCAAGGAACTGAAAAAAACAATCGATGACATGCTCGGCTCGGTTGACGAGGAAACCAAGCGGATCGTCCTTCAAACCTCGCTCATGAGCGCGTCCACCACTGAGCGCGAAAAGGCGATGACGATCGCGCGGCTCGAAAACGAGCTTAAGCGCGAGGGGATACCGATCACGGATGAACTCCGAGCGGCCATCCTGGAGCTGGCCAACGCGCGGGGCATCGCTGCCGCCTCCGAAGAGGTGGCGGCGCAAAGTCTGCGAGACTTGGAAGATGCGCAGCAATCCGCGATCGACCGCATGGATGATTTCCGCGACGGCGCGCGCGACGTGCTGGGCTCGTTCATTTCCGACCTTCGCGAGGGCAAGTCTGCGTCCGAGGCGTTGGGAAACGCTCTGGCTCGGATCGGTGATCGGCTCCTCGAAAGCGGGATCGACTCGATCATTGACGATCTGTTTGGCGCGCGCGGCACAAAAGGGAGCGGGCTCTTGGGCAGCTTGTTCGGTGGGCTCTTTGGTGGCGGCTCGGGCGCTGCATCCGTTCCTGGTCGAGCCAACGGCGGCGCGGTACGGGGCGGCAGTCTCTATCAGGTTGGTGAGCGTGGGCCTGAGTTGTTCGTGCCGGGGCGATCCGGCACGATCATTCCGAACCACAATCTGCCAAGCCTGCAAGCGCCCAACCTGTCCGGGACGTCGGCTGGTATGCCGCAGGTCAAGCTCAATGTCGTCAACAATACCGGCGTTGAAGCGGATGCCCGTGTGGAGCGGCAAAGCGACGGATCGATGTCGGTCGTTCTCGATAAAGCGATTGCCGAGAAGATCGGCACTCGTGGCACCCTGTCAAATTCCACCCTTCGCAGCGGCTTCGGCGCTCGACCAGCTTTGAAAAGGGTTTAGCCAATGGCGGTTTCCGTCTGGCCGGCATCGCTGCCGCAGTGCTTTCTCTTGGGCACAACCAACGAGGCGATCGGTGACGGTCGCATCGTTTCGTCTATGGATGTCGGCCCCGCAAAGCTTCGGCGGCGATCGTCGGCTATGCCGGGCGCGCTCTCGGGGCGTTTTCGCTTCACTCGCGCGCAATTGGCGGTGGCGCGGGATTTCTTAGAGGTCACGCTTTTGGGTGGAGTGCTGCCGTTCCGTTTCCCGGCGCAATCCAAGGATGGGACGGTGCTTGTGCGTCTCAAGGAAATGCCGAATTGGATGCGTGAGACGGGTCAGACCTATAGCTGCGAATTGACGCTGGAAGTGCTGCCTTGAGGACGGTATCGCTCTCGTTGCGCGGGGCGATGTTCGGCCAGCAAACGGGGGAAGTGCCGGTCGTCTTGCTGACGATCTCGCACCCCATGCTCTCGGCCCCGATCCGCTTGTCGGGCGATCCGACTGCGCGCCTTTCGGAACAACCGCTGCGCTACGGGACGGCGAGTCGTGGCGCGCTTTATGATTTCCTGCCGTTCGCGATCTCACTGCCGGATGATGTCAGCGAGCGCGCGCCCGTCGCACAAATTGTCCTCGACAATGTGGATCGCACCTTGGTCTCCATGGTGCGATCCATTCCGACGCCGTCGACAGTGCGGATCGAAATTGTGTTGGCATCTTCCCCAGACGCGGTGGAGATCGATTTCCCGGCCTTTCAGGTCCAAGGCGTTACGTTCGATGCCTCGTCCATGACGCTCCAGCTCGGGCTGGACGATCTCACCGACAAGCCGTTCCCGGCGGGTAACTTTGATCCCTCCGGCTTTCCGGGGCTGTTCTGACGGGGCCTATTTCTGGCGGTCAACGCAGCGGAAGCTGGAGGTGCCCGTCTGGCCTCCATCGTTCACGATCTCGGCGTCCCTTTGCCATTGCTGGCAGTGCACCTGCGCCTTGAGGGTGGCGTCGGCGATAAAGGCTTGGCCGCCACCCTGGAAGGCGATCGAACGTGGGGTTGATGCCATTGGCACGGCTTGGCAGCCGGCGAGGGCGAGAAGGGCAGAGACGACGACGGCGGTTTTCATGGCGGTGCTCCGAATATTGACCATGAAGCACATACACGCTCGGGGCGAACCCTTTAAGCGCCATGACACGATTTCGCCATTTTTGTTGTAGGCTAACTATGGTCTGCCCATGAGCTTAGGTGACTATGTTGGCCTGCCCTTTGCCGATCACGGCCGGGATCGCGCCGGCCTCGATTGCTGGGGCCTCCTGCGCCTCGTCTATGCCGAGCGGTTCGGGTTGGTGCTGCCGTCCTATGGCGACGGCTACAACACCGTCGAGGACGGCGAGGCGCTGGCGGGGCTGATCGCCGGTCATCTCGGCCCTTGGCGCGAGGTGGATGCCTCGGCCGCTCGGCTCGGCGATGGCGTCCTGATGAGCCTCGGCGGCCAGCCCCGGCACGTCGGCCTTTGGGCTGGCCGGGGCATGGTCCTGCACATTGAACGCGGCACGGGCTCCCTGATGGAGCCCGCCCAATCCCCGCGCCTGCGTCGGCGCATCCTCGGCATCTTCCGGCACGAAAGACTGTCATGACCGCATTGCCCGCGAAGGCGGCCTTGCTCGGCGATGTGCTGGGCGAGGGCGATACCGTGCGCGTTCTCGTGGCGCGCCATCCGTTCCGCGCCACGCGTCAGGAACACAAGGCTCCGGCCGGTTTGTCGGTGACCGAGATCGTCGCCCATGTCCAAGCCGAAGAGGGGCTGACGGCGGCGGCAAGCGGCATGGTCGCTTCGATCGACGGCCACGCCATCGCGCGGGATCGCTGGTCGCGGGTGCGGCCCAAGACCGGCGCGACGCTGGTATTGCGGGCAGCTCCCGCCGATCCGATCTCGGCGGCCCTCGCCAGTCTCGTCGCCACGATCTCGTCGGCCGCCGCAGGCGTCTCGGCCTTCCTGGGCGGCCTCGGCATCGCCGGTAAAATCATCGGCCTCGGCCTGTCGCTCGCGGCCAATTTCGTGCTCAACGCGCTGTTCGCGGCCCGCCCGGCCGAGCTGGAAAAACAGCCGGACAAAAAGCCGAGCTATTCGCTCACCGGCAGTCGCAACCAAGGCGCGCCGTGGGAGGCTATCCCGGTCGTCTACGGCCAGCACCGCATGACGCCGTTCTTTGCGGCACCGCCCTACACGGAGACGGTCGGCGAGGATCAGTATCTGCGTTGCCTGTTCTGCCTCGGCTACGGGCCGCGCGAGATCACGGACATCAAGATCGGCGAGACGCCGCTTTCGTCGTTTCAGGATTACGATCTGGAGGTTCGGCAGGGCTTTCCGGGCGAGCCGCCGATCACGCTCTATCCGTCGCAGGTCATCGAAGAGGCCCTATCGGTCGATCTGTCCTCGGACAGCGATTGGCAGCGCCGCGTGACCGCAACGGACGTGACCGGCATCAGCTTCGACGTGGTGTTTCCCAACGGCGTCTACTGGCTCCAGAAAGAGGGCAAGCGCCAGCCCCTGCCGATCCATATCGAGGCGCGCTACCGGGTCGTGGGAACGCAGGACTGGAGCCCCGCGCCCGCGATCCTCGAATACATCAAGTCGAGCGATACGGTGCGCCGGTCGATCTATATCGCCGTCGCGCAGGGTCAGTACGAATTCGAGATCAAGCGCATCGACCCCGACGAAATCCCTGGTCTGGAAAAGGAAACCATCGTCAAGACGGCCGTGTGGACGACGCTCCGGGGCCTGCGCCCCGGCCAGCCCGTCACCTACGGCAAGCCGCTCGCCCTGATCGCGGTCCGCATCCGCGCGACCTCGCAGCTCAACGGCCAGCTCGACACGCTCAACGCGCTGGTGACGGCGATCCTGCCTTCGGTCAACACCGACGCGCTGGTTCACACTCGCAGCCCTGCCGATGCGTTTCTGGACGTCCTGCGCGGTCCCGCCAACGCGCGGCCCGTGCCGCTCGAACTGATCGACCGGGAACGGCTCCAGCAATGGGACGCCTACTGCGCCGCGCAGGGGTTTCGGTATGACCATGTGCGGCTCTCGGCCGTGTCGGTCTGGGACGCGCTCTTGGATATCTGCGCGGCCGGGCGCGCCATGCCGCTGTGGCGGGACGGGCGCTGGTCGGTGATCTGGGACGATCTCGCCTCCGATGTTGTCCAGATGTTCACCCCGGCGAATAGCTGGGGCTTTGAAGCCCGCGTCGAGTATCGCGAGCCCGTCCACGCTTGGCGGGTTCGGTTCGTCAACCGTGAGAAGGGGTACGTGGAAGACGAGCGGATCGTCTATGACGACGGCTACGGCCCGGCGAACGCGACCCTGTTCGAGGGGATCGAATTTCCCGGTGTCACTGACCCCGCCACGATCTGGCGCCATGGGCGGTTTCATATCGCGCAGCTTCGCCTGCGACCCGCCACCTACACGCTGAACGTCGATTTCGAGCACCTGGTCTGCACGCGTGGCGACCGGGTGCGGGTCGGCCATGACGTGCTCCAGCTCGGGCTGGCCTGGGGCCGCGTCACGGCGGTGGATGGTGCACGCAACAGGGTGACGCTGAGCGAAAGCATCGTGCTCGGCTCGGCCTCCTATCGCCTGCGGTTTCGCCTGCGTGACGGCGCGCAGCGCATCCGCGACGTGGACAGCATTGTCGGCGGCGAGGGGCGCGTGGTGCAGCTCGCCGCCGATGGCGGGGCCATGCCGGAGGTCGGCGACCTCTTTGCCCTCGGCGAGCTGACGACTGAGACGGCGGTCTACCGCATCTTGTCGATTGAAGCGCAGGGCGATCTCTCGGCCCGCGTGACGCTCGTGGATGATGCCCCGGCGATCGGTCAGGCGGATCGGGGTGCAATCCCTGCGTTTTCGAGCCCGGTGCAAGCGCCGATCGACCTCTACCATTTGCCGCCACGCTCGGTCGTGTGGCAGGAGGTTTTCCTCCCGCAAGAGGGGGGCGAGTTGACGGCGGCCTTGCGTCTGTCCTGGCTTCCGCCGGCTCGTGGCGACGTGGAACGCCATGAGGTCGAGTTCATCAGCCATTCGCTGGCTGATGGGCGGTGGCGGCCGGGTCCAACGGCGATCACCCCGATCAACACGGTGACGATCCCAGGACTTGAGCCCAACGTCTATGGCGCACGAGTGCGCGCCATTTTCGCGGACGGGCGCATCTCGCGATGGGAAGAAACGGAGGCGATCGACCTCCGCAGCCTCTTTCTGCCGCCTCCCGACGTGACCGATCTGAGGATCGACGCGCTCGGCCCGGCCTCGACGCTCCGGTGGACGCCGGTCGCCGATCCGAGCGTCACGTTCTACGAGGTTCGGTTCTCGGCATCGGGTGATGACCGCTGGAATCTGGCTGTGCCACTCAACGAGCGCGCGCAACCGGGTGTGCAGGTGCCGACTAGGGCCGGCACCTACCTCGTTAAAGCGGGGCGAGCGAACGGATCGCGATCTGCAAACTCTTCGGCGGTTCGATCTAGCATCTCCGCGCTGGACAATCTCAACGTGGTGGAGGTCATCGAAGACACCACGTGGGCGGGCACGGCGGATCGTGTCGAGGTTATGGACGGTGCCCTGCGGCTCGCTCGCCGCGCGCTCATGTCCACGTGGGAAACGCTCGATGCCGTCGTAAACCTTCAGGACGGCGACGGTGACGCAGACACGATCGGCGTCGAGACATCGGGCTACTACTATGTCCCGCGTCTCATCGATCTGGGGTCGATGGCGACAAGCCGGGTGTCGGCACAGATCGAAGCCTTTGGCGAAAGCCTGACCGACACGATGGAGCAATGGCTGCTTCTGTCGGATGTGGCCTCGCTCGACGCCACGGTTCCCGAAGAGTGGGGCGTCGAGCTGGAGGTTTCCACGACCGACGTTGCGCCTTCACTGGCGCAATGGAGCGACTGGCGGCCGGTCACGGTCGGCGATCTGACGGCGCGAGCGATGCAGTTCCGGCTCCGGCTCAAGGCGGCGCAAGTCGGCTCGATCGGCGATGCCTATGCTGTCACGACGCCTGCGGTAACGGCCCTGCGGCTGGTGATCGACATGCCCGACCGTGTGGTCGGGCTTCAGGATGTGCCGGTGCCGGCGGGCGGGCGACGGATCGTCTTCGACCCGCCGTTTCGCGCCACGCCAGCCGTCGCCACAGCGGATCAAGACCTCCAGCCGGGCGATACGTCAACCATCACGAACAAAGGGCCTGACGGCTTCACGATCGCTTTCCGCAACGCTTCCGGTCAGCCGGTGGCGCGGACGGTGGATGTGGTCGCCAAGGGCTATGGGAGCATGACATGACGCAGGCCGATTTCGGCACCATCATACCGAGTCAGACGAGCGGGCCGGCTCTGGCGTCCAAGCTCAACGCCCGCCGGGATGCGGAGGACACCTCGCATTCCGGCTCCACTCGGCCGAGCTACGTCAAGCCGGGCATGGTCTGGCTCGATACGAGCGCGACCCCGTGGGTTTATAAGATGTGGGATGGGCAGCACGACGCCCTTCTGCGCATCATCGACCCATCGACCGGGATCGCCAAGCTGCCCGGTCGCCAGCGGTTCGAGAGTTTCGGGTTCATGGGCCATCCCGACCCGGATCGCTCGGCGCTGGAGGTCTACGGGACGCAGGCCAATGGCGGCATGGCCGCGATCATGCTGCACCGTGAGGGCAGCTTTGCGACCTATTTTGGCCTCAACACGAGCAATGTCCTGGCTTGGGGCGGCTACAGCCAAGGCAACAATCAATATCGCATCTGGGAGGACAAGGCGGCCCCCAAGAGCCTCGCCAGCATCGGCTATCAGGTGCTGCCGTCCGGGCTGATCGTCCAGTGGGGCTCTGTCTCGCTGGCCTCCAGCAACGGTGTGGATCACACGGGTTCGGCGACGTTCCCGACCACGTTCCCGACCGAATGCGCTCAAGTCGTGCTTGGCGGCACGACTGAAACGTCAGCGGGCGACGACCGTCTGTTGGGCAACATGGGCCTGTCCAAGACGCGCAGCACGGTGACGGTCCAGTGCCGCAACAATGTGAGCGCCGGCGCGATCTTCACCAAGGTTCCATATATCGCCGTGGGGTATTGAGCATGATGCAGCGTTTTGCGTGTTTCGACGCAGACGGCCTTCCGGCCTCGTTCTTTTCCTCGGACCTGCACGGCTCCCGCACACGTCCCGTCTACGGCGAGGCGGCCGAGCCGACGCCTGATGATCCCTATCCGCTGCCGCCCGTGATCGGCGAAGAACCCAACCCGGACTGCACTGTGCCTGCGGATGCTGTCGAGATCACGGATGATCAGTGGGCCGAATTCCTGAGCAATCCCGGCTGTCGTCGTTGGGAGAATGGCGCTGTGGTCGCAATCGATCTGCCGCCGCCGACCCTCGTCACTGTGGTGGACGCCATGGTGTTCTGGGAGCGCCTGACGGCGGCGGAAGCGGAGACTGTCGAAGCGACCATGAGCGAACAAGGTGCGCGCAGCCGCAACCTGTTCCAAAAGGCCAAGACCTTCCGCAGCGATCATGAACTCTGGCCGCTGCTGACACAGCTTGCCACCGAACTGTTCGGCGCGGATCGTGCGGCCGAGTTGCTGGCGCCCTCGCGCTGATCTGACCGCGCCACCCGTGAGTCGGGGAATGGTGGCGCGGTCAGATAACGACCGCTGACGGGTCGCCTCGGCGACCATCGTTCGCAAGACTTGCGAAGTCCAGCCCGCGCGGCTGATGCGCATCTCACTCACCCAAAATCATAGGAGGCCAGCCATGGCCGTTTCTCGGGCGCGTCAGAGCGCCAATCGTCGTTCGCTGGCCGGTGCGATCGGGGCGGGCATCATTGCGCCGGGCGGGGGCAGGGCCGGTCGCTACATGATCGCGTCCAGCCGCCACGTCATGGCCGGCGATTGGGGCACGGGCAGCAATGGCTTCACGACCAACAACGACGTGGCCAAATGGGACGGCGGCACCGCTACCGTAAGCTCCAAATATCAATATCGCCGGGTCAAGGTCCGCACATCTCCCTGGGGCGTCCCCCTTACGGAGGCCCGTCACCTCTTCGATAACAGTGCGATGTCGATCTACGGCGTTCGCCCTAGCAAGTTCGCGATTACCATTCAGCGCGCCGAATACCGCGACATGTCGGACAACCTCGTTGAGGTCTGCAAGTTCAACGGCGCGGGAAGCTACACCCTTCAGCCGCTGATCTACGACTTCATCTGGCACGATCCGCTCGCAGGTGCGCTCCTGCCCGATACCGATTATTGGCTGGACCTTTACGATAACTCGCCCGATGGGTCCGCCTTCCCGGTCATGCTCACGCGCTACCTCGCAGGTGAGTGCTCGACCACCGGCAACAGCGACCTTTCGCTGACGACGCCCAACAAGACGCAGGTCTTTACGCCGATCGGCGGCATGTTCGGGCCGAGCTGCTTCCTCGCCAAGGGTTGTCCAGCCGGGCGCGCGGTTGCTCTTCTCATCGGCACGTCAATCGCGGACTACACGACCGACGGCGTGCCCTTCATCAACGATCGCGGCGTGTCCGGCTTCATCCAGAAAGGTCTGAACGCCAACTCGCAGGGCGCGAGGATCGATGTCTTCTCGGCCGCACGCTTCTCGACCAACATGTCAACCGTCTACCAGGACAATCTTGGTGACGGACAGTCCGGCGTGAACGGGCCAACACGCTCCCTGGTGACGCACCTGAAGGCCATCTTCGGCGCGCTCGGCCAGAGTAAGCCGCCCTTCAACGTCGTTGTCAGCGAGCATGGGCGGAACGACGTTAATCGCGGCTTCGCGGCGATGAAGATCGTTGCGACCGCCATGTACAACGCCATCCGGCAGGCATGGCCCGGCATCCCGATCGCCCAGACGACGACCCCGCCGTCCACCAACTTCGGGGGAGCCCCGTCGAACAACACGGCCTGGACGACAGAGGCCGACCAGACAGCCGACGCCAATAACGGCACGACTGGTTCTTGGGCCGACTGGACCGCTTGGGTGCTGGCGGGCGGCGATGGCCTGATCAACGTGTCGATCGATAGCGCAGCGCCGATCCGCAACGGCAGCAAGTGGAAGGAGCAGTCGTTCTCGGCAACGTTCCTAGATGCGGCGGCTCAGAGCCTCGATCTGCGCACGGCAACCGTCCGGCTTTCCGCGCAGGCTCCCGTTGGGGCCACTCTGGTCTTCGAACCGGGCACGGCCAACACCGGCTCTTCGGGGCTCGATTTCCAGCGGAGCTACAACGTACTGACCACGGCGGCCAACGCCAACGGAGGCTTCGACACCACGCTTCGTCCTGCCTCCCGAAGCCCCAGCTTCGCCGACTTCACGAAATCCGGGGGGCCGAGCTATCAGCTCCAGTACGGGCACGCTGCCGGCGCCACCGTCAAGTTGTCGCTCACGAATGACGGCATCCACCCCAATGAGATGGCGCAAGGTTTGATGGCCGCTCAGGTGACGGCGGCAAAGCCCGCCATCGCGTCTCTCGCGGCAGCCTACGAAGCCGCCGCCTGACCCAACCAGCCCGGCCATAGCGCCGGGCTCTTTTGTTTCTGGAGATCCTTATGAGCATACCCAAATCGTGGCTTCCCGCCGCGACGATGGCGCGCGTCATCCTGCATTGGACGGGCGGGGCGCATGTGGCGTCCACCCTCGACCGCCAGCACTATCACCTGATCGTCGAGGGTGACGGCAACCTCGTGCGCGGCGATCTGCCGATCTCGGCCAACCAAGCGCCGATCCGGGGCAACTATGCCGCTCACACGCTCGGCTGCAACTCGGGCTCGATCGGCCTGTCACTGTGCTCCATGGCAGGCGCGACGGAAAGCCCGTTCAATCCCGGCCAGCAACCGACCACGGCCGAGCAATGGAAAGCTGGTGTCGAGATCATCGCGGAGCTGTGCCGGACCTACTCCATCCCGGTCACGCCCGAAACCGTGCTCACCCATGCCGAGGTGCAAGGCAATCTCGGGATCAAACAGCGCGGCAAATGGGACATCGCGCGGCTGGCCTTCGACCCGGCCGTGTTCGGCGCTCGCGTCGTCGGCGATCGGCTCCGGCGCGAGGTTCAAGCGGTGCTGGACGGCAAGCGCGCCGCGCCGGCTGTCTTGGAGCCTGCGGGGCAGCCAAGCGCGCCAGCGGCCAAGGAAATGGAGCTGACGGCTACCGTCACCGCGCCGCGTCTCAACCTGCGCCGCGCACCTGACGGCGAGATCGTCGGATCGCTGCCGCGCGGAGCGCGCCTCGCCGTGCTCGACCACGATCGCGGCTGGAGCGAGGTGCGCACGCCCGCCGGCCATCTCGGCTTCGTCGCCTCCCAATACCTCACCCTCGACGCCTGAAAGGACACGTCATGCCGTTGCCTAAAGATGCCAGCCAGCGCCTCGCGGCCGAAGACCTGGTTGCGCCGCCGATCGCCGCGATCCTCATGGACGCGGCCAAGAACCCAAGCATTTCGCTCGACAGCAAGGACGTGTCTCGCGTCGCTGCCGGCGTCGTGGAAGCCGTCGCGCCGATCGTGCTCAACGCGACCAACAATGAGCCCTGGTATCAGAGCCGCGTCACCTGGGGCGTGATCGTGGCCGGCGTCTGCACGATCGCCAAGCCGCTGATCGGCGAATTGCCCGTCACGGCCGAGCAAACAGCGGACATCGTGTCGGCGCTCACGACGGCCGGGCAGGCGATCGGCTTCGGTCTGACGCTCTACGGCCGGTGGCGAGCGAGACGGCCGATCGGCCAGTGATCGCCGGCAACTCCTGACGAGCCAATGAGCACATCTGGCGAGCGCTCGCATCGCCATCGCATGAGGCGATGAGAATGGAATGGGTTTTGGACTGGGATCGCATCGCCAATCTGTTCGTGGTTCTGACGCCGTTCTTCCTGGCGGTTGGCGCGGGCTGCAAATACCTTTTGGACCGGGCCGAAAGGCGGGACGCAGCTCGCCGGGCGGCCGAGGACGAGCGCCGCTCGGATGAGCGCGACGAAATGAAAGAAGAGCGCGAACGGCTTTACGAGGTCGTTCGTGTGGAGGCCGAACGATCGGCCGCGAATGCGCAGCGGATGCGCGAACTCTACGAAGCCGAACTGGACCGCGCCATCACGCTGCGCTTGGCGCTCGCCGAGGCGGCCCAGCGCGAGGCGCATTTGCAGGAGATCATCATCAACCTGAACGCCAAGGTCGATCGGCTCCAGTCCGAAATCTCGGCTCTCCGGCGCGAGCTGGACGAAGCTTCGCACGTTCGATCCGAAACATAAGAAAGCCCCGCTCTCGGCCAGCAAGCCGGGAGCGGGGCTTTTTGCGTTTCGGGGGTCTGATCATCAGGCGTGTTTAAGGCCTGCCGCCCATAGTGTCGGCATGGAACGCACGATTACCATTCTCCGGCGCTATGCGGACTGGATACGCGCGATCGGGCGCACGGATCGGCGTAACGAGCTGGACGCTGTGCGCGAGCATGTCGAGCGACTGGAGGCGAGGGTGGTTGCCCTTCGGGGTGCGCGTCGCCCGCTTGCGGACCGCGCCGCCCATGCGGCTTGGGTGGCCGCGTCCAAGGGGCAGTCGCCCGATGAAATCGCCTCGGCCGTGCGCAAATCCTTGGAAACTGACTGACGGTCGCACTTGCCGAATCAACTGACGCGTTCTCTATCCGTTCTTATGCCGCGCAGGGACAACATCGGACTGACCCTCAAACAGACCCACGATCTGGGAATGCTGATCCGTGTCCGCTGCAACATGTGCCGGCGGACACGCCACTACCATTCGGCGGACATGATGATGCTCCTCGGCAATATCGAAGTCGACAGCATGATGGGTCGCCTCAAGTGCGAGGGCTGCGGACTCAAGGATGCGACGGAGGTCTACGCCGTCGATCCACCGGCATCCGAGCGCCAGAGTCTCAGAGTGCGGACGTTGACGGCCATCAAGATCATTCGGCGGCCGGTCTGGCGCGAGGACTGAGATCGCTTTCAGAACGCGGCGGAAAACGTTTTTCAGAATGAAGGGTGAGGGCTCTTGCGCAAAGCCACTCACACAGTATCGAAAACAGAGCGCATTCTGAAATTCAGCTGTTTCTGATACTCATTACGCCAGTTCACGCCTTTTGTTTTTTCATGGTTTTTCGGCTTTTTCAGAACGCTCTCAAGATGCGTTCTGGCTTCCCGTATATCATGCGGTCCCGCGGCACTTGACGTTGTGTCGAACGGAGGGGGCAGGCGTTCTCAGCATTATAGCAAGGCAGCCAGCGCCCGAAGCAGACGGGAGCTAGTAGCGAATGTTTTGGTCGTTTTTCGAGCACAAAACCTCCCAGAACTGCAATATATACCCTTGGCAGGGCGCATAGCCTGTCTTGATCGTCTGGTTCATCGGGGCGTAGGAATTACCATAGGCGGTGAACATCAACTCACGCCCTAACCGCCGAATGATCAGAGGGATTGTCCCTGATTGTATTTGGACGATCAGGTCAGCCGGCACGTGATCGCCGGCCGCCATATGCTCCTCAAATGCACCCCTGTCATAGCGCGTGCTTAGCCCTCGATAGGTTGCGCCGACTGTTAGGCCAAGTCCACTTTCACTGTCTAGAAACAGAGCCTGTTGCGGTGGGATATTCGCAACGAAAGTAGCTAGTTCTTGGCCGGCGAGTTGGTCTTCTGCGGTAGCTGGGACCGGACCCCCAAACCCTTGAAAATATCCAGCAATCAGCAACGCAAGAAGTGATCCAATAGTTGTCAAAGCTAGCGCCCTGTCACGGATGGCAAGCGACTCACTTGTTCGACCAAGCAGCCAGAGCCAGGCGAGGCTTGGGAAAAGGAAGTGGTGCCAGTGCCCGCCGGCTTTAGCTGCAAAGATAATATAGGGCAGGCTGAAGACGTGAAGCGCGATAACGGGAACGCGGAATTTGTAGCCTCCCGAGGATTTCAGCAAAGCTATTGTCGGTAGGGCCGTCAGGGCGGCGGAGATCATTGAGTAATACGTTATATTGGTGGCTGGGATTGGGTGATCACGACCAATCGAGAAGATTGCGATCATGTCCCTCAGACTGTCTTGGGTGGCAGCTGCGTAAAGTGCGAGGAGTACGGCAAAGACAGCAACAGAAGACCCCACAATGCTGATGCTGCGTCGGATAGCCCGCCAATCGCTCCGGCCGTCATAGCAGCCCAGAAATGCGGCCAGGATAATCGCTGGCAATGATGTCTGCTTGAAGAACAAGGACAACCCGAACAGCAGCACCGCGATGCTCGCAGCCCGCTTCTCAAGTAAGACGACGAACCCAATGCCCAGCAATAGAACAGCATAAAGGTCCGCGCGTGGCCAGAGCACCGGAAAGAGGCAAGCGAGAAGAGAGGCAGGCACGAGTGGGGTAATGAGCGGAGCCCGTCGCCAAAAGTATGCCGACAAGGTGAGCGCATAAGTAATGCTGCCTAGAGAGCCTATAAAAATCCACAGGTGCGGGACATAGCCGAACACCCGGAAAAAGAGCGCCTGGAGTACGAGGAAGCCCGGTGTGTACTGCATTGCGAGCGCGGGTGCGGAATAAACAGGTTCCCCACGGGTTAGCGCGACTGCCCCAGTCGCCAAGGTTCGTCCAATGATGTCGATCTGATAAGGATGTGCGACTACATAGGCCACATGCACGAGCAATAGGCCGGCTAGCAGGACCGCTAAAAGCCTTAGGATAAGCACGGCAGGAGAAACAGCCCACCGTTGCAGCATGTCTTTCAATCAAGAAATCCTTTGAATGACGAGGACCTACAATTCTGCGCTACCTGACTTGCCGCACAGCTGCAACCGTATGGGAGTCGGCGCGCAGGACTTAGAAGTTACCCCGTGCGACCTCGCTGAGGATGCGCAATCGGGCTCGAACTTGCTGCATCGAGTTCCCCAGATGCGGTTGATGTAGATCCAAGAGACAATCTGACCGACGAACTTTGAGTGAATTCTCTCACTCCCAATTTGGGGACCATGCTGGGACCACGAAAAGCAAAAGGGGCCAGCGGTCGAGCGCTAACCCCTTGTATTTGCTGGTGCCGGCTGCAGGGCTCGAACCCGCGACCCCCTGATTACAAATCATAAGACTTAACGGACGAGCCGTGACCCATCAAAATGTCTAGTTGTTGAATGGAATATTTCTATTCTATACCTGATCAACCCATCGAAAGAAGTATAGCGTGCGTTATACATGCAAAAATCAGCAGTGAAAACGAATATCTAAGGTTTTTGAACTTACTACGGCAGATTTTAGCCAATACTATATTGCTATCTAAATACTCGTTTATCGATGAATATGATTCTGAATTAAGTTGCCGCTGCAATCTTTCTCCCGCGTCTGGCCACGCGCCCCAATAGAAAGCGCTGCCTCCGCTTCTAAATCTAGGGAAGATGACGACAAGTGCGAATATTAGGGTCAAGATAATGGAGATTACGTGTGAAGCACTCACCAGATATTCGAAGTGTGTTTTGTTCGCGTATTGAGATATCTGGAATGCTTTCCGGGCTACCTCTGATGTTACGGTGAGAGCAAGTGCTACCGTAAGAACGTAAGCTGCCTTCTGATCGGCGCTTTTGATTTGATCAAAGAAAATTTTGTTGGCGGTCTCTAAAACCTCAGAAACCGATTGTTCGCTAGTTGCCACTGATGATTCCCTTGTGTGACCCGCTCATGTGATGTATGTCACCAAGATGCTGCGACGGCTAGTTGCACTACACCCCATGCAAATCACCTTCAGAGCGCAAAGTTCTGGCGGTGTTCTCGTTCGCGCGTGGGATTGATTTCCTGAGAAGATGGCGTATATCCAGCGTGGATAACACGGTTGGGTTCCCTCATGTCAAACGTCACGACTGAGCATGTGGGGCAGGTCAGGAAGCCTATTCCTAGCAGCCTATCAAAGGCTGCGGTGCAGGAGTTTGCGGAAAACGCTGCTCGTAACCTGGGCTTTAAGCCGGGCGATGCCATTGAGCCTCTGATAGAGAAGCTCGGTGGGCGCATTGTGTTCTACACCCCCGTGGATGAATTGACTGGTATTCCAGAGTCCATTTCTGTTGAGCCGTCCGGTAAGTTTACGATATATCTAACTAGCCTGACGTCAGCCAAGCGTGACCGGTTTACTATTGCTCACGAGCTAGGGCATTACCTACTGCATTACCCACTCGTTGCTAATAGGTGGCATGGCTCTAGAATGGTCGCTACCCGTTGGGTAGATGAGTCGGATGATCAGCAACGGCGTGGCGAATGGGAGGCGAATTGGTTTGCTGCTTCTTTTTTGATGCCTGCAAAGGCTTTCCAGGATGCTGTTAGGATCTACGAAGGAAACTTATCAGTTGTTGCGTTAATGTTTGGTGTTAGTGAGAAGGCTGCGGAGGTTCGCGCTAGAAGCTTAGAGCTTGCATAGTGATTACATGTCCTCACTATAGGTTGCGTTTATTCATGTCTGTCGATCTTGTTGGGTCGACCGCCTATAAAGCTGGTCCAGGTAGCAACCGCGACGAAACCTCGATGCGGCAAGCTTGGGTGGAGGAGATTAGAAACTTTTATTCCGAGTTCCCTGATCTTCTGCATCGCTTTTGTTTGGATAATGCTCCTCGTATGGGTGTCGCCATAACGGATGAGCGGATCATTCCAGCTGTTTGGAAGACTATTGGTGACGAGCTTGTTTTTTGTTGTGCGGTGACAAGCTTGGAGCATTTAGCGCTGTGTGTCGTCTCGTTTACTGCCGCTTTGAGTGAGTACGGCTCGACCTTAGATTCCCGCGGCCGGTATCTCGATGTCAAAGGTGGAGCTTGGATCGCGACTTTTCCAACCGACAATGTTATTGTAGCTGTTTCGCCTAGAAAAATTGGTGACGTAAGATACGAAGAGCTACCTTCTGAAGAAGAGGAAGAAGATGCAGATCGTCTTCCATCGTCTTATGACTTTTTAGGCAAAGGTATAGACACAGGATTCCGACTTACTAGGTTTGCCACTTCAGATCAATGCGTAGTGTCGATTGAGCTTGCGTGGTTGCTGGCGGAATCCGAGATATCGCACAAGACATCAATAAAGTTCTCCTATCATAATCGTGAAATACTCAAGGGGGTGCATGGTGGGCGCCCTTACCCGATAATTTCAATCAATACAGAACGGAACGCTCTTCGCCGTGAACTTAGAGATCGGGAGCGACAATTAACAGGCGGTGGTGGCACAACGCCTTTAAATATAAGAGATTTTCTAACATCTTTTATGAATGTCGAAAATATAGATACCCCTTGCTTGCCTAGTTTGAGTAAGAAAGAATTTTCTCTTCCAAAAGCTTATCAGGACTATGCTTCGAAATGGGAAATCGCATTCAAAGAGGTTGAGAAACGTAGTGCGAACGAGGCGTCTGCTGCCACCGTGCCGATTCAGGGCGACACACCTTCAAGCCAAGAAGATAGCGATGAGAATCTGAACGCTATTACCAGTTCTTGGGAAAAAATACTCAACAACATAGTTTCCACGAAAGATGTTCGGACTTTCAATCTATTATTTGAGCCTCCGAAAAAGACAGACTCCTAGGGTAGAATGCCCGCTGTTCTATTAGGGGTATCGAACATGCAACGGCCCTATCGGACCGGGCTCAAGCAGAATGCCTAACGAAGGAAAACGACCCCCATTGAACTCAATGGTTTATCCAAGATTCCTAATCTGGGGGTCGTTGGTTCGAATCCAACTGGGATCACCAAGCTTCTTTCATGCGCTTCGCAATCGGCCGGAGGCCGAGCCTTAGGTGGCTTCTGCCCGAACGGGACGGGCGGATACGTTGGCCTCGCGGCGAAGTTTGCTGCGGATGAAATGCGTCAGGTCGCGCTCCAGCCAGCGTTGGCTGGCATGGGAAACAACAATCGACGGTGGCAAGGCAGCCACGAAGAGAAGAAGCTGCGATAAGCTTCCCGCGATGGCGAGGAGTCCTGTCCCCTTCAGACCGGCCTTGACGAGGGCCATGACCACGGGATGCCAGAGGTAGAAGCTGTAGCTGATCGTGCCGAAATACAACGCTACCTGCGAGCGCAGAAACGTCGACTCCCATCCCGCGCCTCGTACAAGTGCATCCAGAAACAAAGTGGCGGACGCGAAAGCTATGACGACGTAGAGGATATGAGGATCGGCCATCCAACCGACCAAAGTATAGGAGGGGGGCTCCAAAGCTTCGATGTAGTAGGTCCAGGCGGAACTCCAGCTCCACAAGAAGACGAGCAGCGCGAGAGCCGGCATCTTCTCGATCCCGGGAATGCGCAGGAAGCGCCCATATCTGGTCGCCACCAGAATTCCGCTCAAGAAAAACAGCGTCCGAGGATGCGTGTTGATGATGGGCAAGCTGAGAATCAGAAGAAGTGGGAACAGATTCATCGCCCATCTTCGACGCGCCACCAGATAGATCGAACCCAGGATGTAGAAGCAGAGCTCGTAGCTCAGCGTCCAAGCCGGGGCCAGAAACAGGGGGACGGGGATGAGATTGGGCAGGCCCGCCATGTTTGCGAGCGTATAGAGAGCCAGCGTCCAGCCTTGATAAGTGGCCGGCGCTTCGCGGCCGCTGAGAAGCGATAGGGCCACAACGGTCAGGACGCCCACCCAAAGCACGGGGTAGATGCGCGTCAGCCGATCGATCAGGAAGAACCAAGGACGACTGGCCCGCGCAAGCGTGCCAACAATGACGAAGCCGCTCAAAGCGAAGAAGAGCTCGACGCCGAAGACCAGCGGCGCAAGCAAAGACGAGAGACGTTCCGAACCGAAAAGCGGCGTCAGACCTGAATTCTGGACGTGAAACACGAAGACGAGAAAGGCAAACAAGCCTCTCGCCCCATGAAGTTCGCGGCTGAACGATGCCGCTCCGGCCGTTCCATCTTGCATAAGGAATACCCGGCCGTCAGACGTTGGACTCGATCAATTCTCCATCAAATAAACATTATATGTTTTGCTCTGCAACATAAAACCAATGCGTCTGGTTATGAGCTGGAAGGGCGCGATTGTGGTGTCGCGATCGTTCAGTCGACTCCGACACAACGCGATCGGTCTCAACGGGACTCCAGAGGAACATCTGGGTATTTCTCTGGGGCCTTCGGCCGATGGACGATCCTCAACCGATCAGAAAGAAGTCGTCTGCCGTGAGGGCGAGGCCGGGCTGTGTTTGGGCGAAGCGAATGGCGGCGTCGGGGCCGGTGCCGTCGGCGTCGTAGAAGAGATCGCCCGTCTTGGAATTGTAGATGATGCGGTCTGAGGCCGCGTGCGCCGTGTTGCCTGTGCCGGCGTAGAAGGCGGACGGGTCGAGCGCGCCGGGGGCGGCGCCGGCCTTGCCGAAGGCAGCGAGCGAGAGGGCGATCCGGTCGTCCACCACATTGAAATCGGTGATCACGTCGTATTCGCCCGCGCGCGGGGCGGTGGAGAAGACGAACGTGTCGCGGCCCGCGCCCCCCGTCAGGCGATCCGAACCCGCGTCGCCGGACAGCCAGTCGTCGCCCTTGCCGCCGACCAGGACGTCACGCCCGAGGCCGCCATAGAGCTTGGTCGCGCTCTCGTTGGCGTAGAGGTAATTGTCGATCTCGTTGCCGGTCAGCGTCAGACTGCCGCAGCCTTCGGCGCTGCGCAGGGTCTCGATTTCCTGGCCCGCAGCCAGTTTGTAACTCGTCGTGGTGATGACGAGATCGTTGCCGCCCTTGGCCGCCTCGATCACGATGTCCCAGGTGTTCTCGACGAAATAGACATCGTTGCCCCCGCCGCCGATCATGCGGTCGGCGCCTTTGCCACCGTTCAGGATATTGTCGCCGGCATCGCCTTCCAGCGTGTCGTTGTAGTCGCTGCCGATCAGGCGTTCGATCGAGGAATAGGTGTCGCCCGCCGCGTCGCCCGTGTTCTTGGAGGGGTCGAGAAGGCTCGCGGTAACGCCCTGCTGCGCGTTGGCATAGGAGGCCGTGTCCTGCCCATCGCCGCCGATCAGCTCGTCGGCGCCCTTGCCGCCGATCAGCGTATCGGAACCCTCACCGCCGATCAGCCGGTCGCGGCCGCTCGTGCCGCGCAACACATCGTTTCCGGCCGTGCCGGTGACGATGTTGATCGGCTCGGGTGGAGGGGTGACGACCGCAGGCTTCTCGGCATAGGCGCGGATATAGTCAATCTTCATTTCGGCGGGCGGGGCGGAAGGATCGGCGCCATTTTCCATGGCGAGATTGGCCAGAATGAACATCGGCCCGTGCATATCGCTCGGGGTCGCCTTGGTGCCGACGAGCTGCCCGTCGAAATAGAAGCTGATCGTGTCGGCCTGCCAGTCCATCCCGTAGGTGTGGAAGCCCGTCGTGATGCCGGCGTGCTCGCTATAGACCTGAAGATCGGCGTTGGGGTCGGCATGGGCGTCGGTCGTATGGAGCCAGCGATAAACGCCGTTCGGGTTGTTGCCGTAGTGCTCGACGATGTCGAGCTCTTGCCACCCGCCATTCTTGCCCTGGTTGATCTGCTGCGTCGGCAGGAGCCAGAACGCGTCCCATGCGCCCTTGGCGTCGGAGAAGTCCGCCCGCATCTCGAAATAGCCATAGGTCTGCTGGAACGAGCCGCGCGTGTGGATAAGGCCGGACTCCCAGCTTCCGGGCATTCCATAGGGCGTGCGGTCGGGGACGGCGGTGATGGTGAGGACACCGTCCTGCACCTTGAACGGGTCGTAGCCCGACGCGGCGTCCACGAAGGACGAGCGGCCGAAGCCGATGTCGGAATTGGCGTCGAGGCGCCATTCGGGGCGAATGTCGGCCCAGGTCGTTCCGCCGCCGTTCTGCGAGATGCTGCGGCTGTCGAACTCGTCGCTGAAGGTCAGCGTATAGTTGGACAAATCTTTCATCGAGCATCTCCATCAATCTCGACGATCAGGCTCTGTGATGCGCTTTAATTTAAGCTTGCGAAAGATGCGTCAAACTTAACTGTTCGGCGTCGAAGCCTATGTTTTTTCTCAAGCCGGCTGATCTACAACAACAGTCGCAAAGTCTTGTCTGAGGATATGCAAGCCATGAGCGGAGGCAATTTGTGACGGCGATCAGGGAGCTATGGCGCGCATGCGGGGGGATGTCGCGGCGGCTCGGCCTCCTTGCATGGCTGCTACCAGCGCTCGGGGCCTGCGGCGACGGCAACCGCGAGGCGCGGCGCAGCCAGCTTGGTCCCGATCCGACGCTGGAGCAGCGCATGGCCATAGCCGACCCGGCTGCCGGCGCTTCGCTCTATGGCCCTTGTTCCGCCTGCCACACGATCGGACGTGGCGGGCCGGACCTGGCCGGTCCCAATCTTCACGGTGTGATGGGCGCGCCGATCGGCCATCGGCTGCAACGCTATGGCTATACGGCGGCCCTGCGCTCGGTCGGCGGCGACTGGACCGACGCGGCCATGGATGCCTGGCTCGCCAGCCCGAGCCGCTTCGCGCCGGGCACCAAGATGAACTATCCGGGCATGGCGGACCCGTTGGAGCGGGCCGATCTCATCGCCTATCTGAAGAGCCAGTCGCGCTGAGGCCGGGCGGGCACGCGGAGCCCTCAGTCCGGATGTGCCTTCCCGGCTCTCAAGCTCTCAAGCTCTCAAGCTCTCAGGCTCTTTGGTCTCAGCCCTGCCTTCCCTATCGGCGCGTCGAAAGCGGCAGGGGCGGCGGAGGCGTGGTGGAGCCCGTGCCGAGCGAGCGCTGCACCATCACGCTGTCGGCCCAGCGCCCGTAGCGATAGGCGACCGCCGGCAGATGGCCGACGCGCTGGAAGTCGAAGCTCGTATGAAGCGCCAGCGAGGCCGTGTTGTCGGAGTCGATATAGCCGATCATCTGCCGGAAGCCCGCCGCCGCGCAGGCGTCGATCAGCCCGCGCATGAGAAGCCGCCCGATGCCGCGGCCGAGCTGCTGATGATGCACATAGATCGAGTGCTTCACCGTGTAGCGATAGGCCGGGCGCTTGCGAAAGGGCACCACATAGGCATAGCCCACCACCTCGTCGGCCCTGGTCGCCACGAGATGGGGAAGCCGGCGGCTTTTGAGGTTCTTGCGGCGGTCGCGCAGGTCGTCGGGCTCCGGCGTGTCGCCATCCTCCAGACCCGCCTCGACACCGCGATGGATATGCCGGCGATAGATCGCCAGCATGGCTTCCACGTCACCATCACGCGAGGGGCGGATGGTGACGTCGTTTTCTCCGGTCATCAACGAACTCGAAACCCCACGCTCTACTCGGCCACGACGTAGGTATAGAGCCGGACGCGGCCCGATTCATCCACTTCGCGATAGACGCCCTGGATTTCGACTTCGAAGCCGGGGAACGTGTTGAACGAGGCCTCGAACATCTTGAGATAGTCGATCATCGGGCGCGAGCGCTCGTTGAGACGCTCGCCGGGCACGATCGTGGCGATGCCGGGCGGATAGACCACGAAGGGGGTCGTGGCGATGCGCCCTTCGATCTCGCCGATCGGCAGATAATCCACGTCGTTGCGCACGAGGCAGCGCGCGGCATCGTGCGGCGACATGGCGATGTCGGGCAGGTGGCCCGCCGAGAACTGCAGCGCCTGAAGCGCGCTGACATTGGCCGTGCGGAAGAAGCGATGCATGGCCGCGCAGAGATCGCGCACCCGCACGCCCGCATAGCGCGCCGCGCGGCGGCGGGCGAATTCGGGGATCACCTCTTCCAGGGGCGCGTTCTCGTCGTGCAGCCGCTTGAAGGCGACGAGGCCCGAAATCAGCGTGCCGGCCTTGGAGGCTTCGACGCCCGGCGTCAGCAGGAAGAGAAGCGAGTTGAGATCGTTCTTCTCCGCCACGATGCGGTTTTCGCGCAAATATTGCGCGACGATGGGCGCGGGAATGCCGTGCTCGCTATAGGTGCCGTTGGACCCGTCGAAGCCGGGCGTCAAGAGCACCAGCTTGTTGGGATCGGTCATGGCGAAGCCCGGCTCCATGCCCTCAAAGCCGTGCCAGCGCGCATCCGGCGTCAGGTGCCAGAAGGCCGGGTTGGTGGCGAGCTGGTCGGTCGAGACGCTTTCCCAGGGCACGTTATGCACCGCGCCGGGGCGCGCGGCATCGGGGATCGCCACCGTGTCGGGCACGAAGGGCTCGAAGAACCAGCGCCGGTCGGGCCGCTGTTCCTTCTCTTCGAACTCGCGGCGCACGGCGCGGATCTTCTTGCGCAGCTCGATGCCCAAGCGGATCGTGTCGTCCCAGAGCACTTCGCCCGAGCGGCCCTTCATCATCTGCGCGCCGACATCGAGCGAGGCGAAGAGCGGATAGAAGGGCGAGGTGGAGGCGTGCTGCATGAAGCTTTCGTTGAAGCGACGATGCTCCACGCGGCGCTTCTGGCCCTTGATGTGCCGGTCCTTGATATGAATTTGCGAGGCCTGGCTGAAGCTCGCCAGCTGCTTGTGGGTGGACTGGGTGGCGATGATGCCCGGTGCGTCCGGTCCGAGTTCGCCCAAGCCCATGGCGAAGCGCCCGGCATAAAGCGGGTGAAACTTCATGAAGCCCGCCCAGGCCTCGTCGAAGAGAATGTATTCGCACAGATGCCCGATCGACTTCAGGATCATCTCGGCATTGTGGATCGTGCCGTCATAGGTGCACTGTTCCACCACGGCGACGCGGAAGGGGCGGGGCTTCTTCCAGGCCTCGGGGTCCTTGACGAGGGGATGGGTGCGGATGCGCTCACGCAGCGCCGCCTCATCCAGCGAGGCATAGTCCATCGGGCCGATCAGCCCGTAGGAGTTGCGCGCGGTCGGGATATAGACGGGAATGCCGCCCGAGATCAGAAGCGCGCCGTGATGGGCCGCCTTGTGATTGTTGCGGTCGAACAGGACGAGATCGCCGTCCGTGACCAGCGCGGCGAGCGCCACCTTGTTGGAGGTGGAGGTGCCGTTCAGCACGAAATAGGTCTTCTCGGCGCCGAAGATCTTCGCCGCTTCCTTCTGCGCGGCGAGCGCCGGCCCCTCGTGGGTCAGGAGGTCGCCGAGATCGAGCACCGAATTGTCGAGATCGTCGCGGAACACGGCTTCGCCGAGATGCTCCATGAAGACGCGCCCTATCGGCGAGCGGCTGTAGAAGACGCCGCCATTATGGCCCGGACAGGTCCAGAGCTGGTTGCCCTCTTCGGCATAGTCCACCAGCGCGCCGAAGAAGGGCGTCTTCAGCGTCTCGGCATATTGCTTCAGGCGGCTGATAAGGTTCTTGGCGATGAAGGCCGGGGTTTCCTCCGACAGGAAAACATAGCCGTCGATGAAATCGAGAACCTCGACCGGCACGTCCTCGAAGCGCTTGCGGCGGATCAGGAGGATGATCGGGAAGTCGAGCCCGCGCCGGCGCATCAGGTTGATCAGGGCGGCGGTCTTGCCTTCCAGCCCCTTCTTGCCCCAATCGACGATCATGCAGCCGATGGCGGCATCGGTCTGCACCGAGATTTCGGCATCTTCCAGACTGCGCGCCCGCACCACCTCGAAACCGGAATGCTCGATTTCCGCCACGATCTGATTGAAGCGGGCCCCTTCGAGGTCGTTGGCGTCGAAGGAAGGCGTGGCGAAAAGGAAGGTAAAGCGTCGGAAATAGTCCATGAGGCACCCGGTTCGTCGTGGCGCGGAATGTCGGCGCGTTTCATGACAGGACCAAGACAATCCCGGCCGATCGCGGAGCGGCGATATCAGGCGGGCTGGAGATGCCCGGTTCGCGGACAAAAGGAAACCCGCGCGCAGGCAATGCGCACGGGTTTCGGCCGTCTCGATGAAGCTGAGGTCAGCCTTTGGCGTTGGCGGCAGGGCGGTTTCCGATCATGCGCCAGTTCTTGTAGAACATGGACTTCATCTGGTCGGCGATCATCGACACGCCGGACAGGAGCGCGCCGAGGAAGCCCGGCACCGGGCTCGGGCGGATCACGTCCATGAAGACATTGTAGCGCCGCGCGTCCACCTCATTCACCGAGCGATGGAACAGCGTGTCGTCGAAGATATAGAGCGGGTTGTCGCGCCAGAGATGGCGCTGGCCGTTACACTCGATGAAGACGCGATCGCTGTCGGCCGGCTTGAGGTTGAGAAGCACGCGCAGCGTCAGGCGCAGCGGGCCGTAGTGCCAGGTGGTGGATTCTTTGCCCGAAAACACCGAAACCGCGATCGTCTTGACGTATTTGAACTCGCGATTGAATTCGGGAACCGTGTCGATATTCTTCTTGCCGTACCAGCGATAGACATACATGCCGCGCCGCCCGTCATGGAACTTGGCGTCGATCTCGCCGGTGATCTCGTCGCGCCGGGTGCGGAACGTGTTCAGCACGGTCTCGATCTCCTCGCGCCATTCGGCCGGGAAATCCTCCAGCGTGTAGATGCCGGGGTTGCGGTGGCTGATGAGGTCCACGAAGAGGTTGAAGGGCGAGAGCAGCCAGGTCAGAATGCCGTTGCCCATGAAGTAGCGGCTGATCAGAAGCTGGTTCTTGCCCTTGTTGCGCGCCACGTCGATCACGCCGCAGACGAGCCAGAACAGCGTCAGCCAAGGAATGAACCACAGGAGCAGCGCCACCACGGGCAAGGCGATGGCGATGCGGCGCAGCGCCTTCTTCTGGTTTTTGGTCATGGATTGGCTCCGCCATCCGATCTGAAAAGTTGAGCGGCATAACGGACATTTGATTTCGTCACGCGCAAGGCCCTCGCGGCCTCTCCGCGAGGAATTTTCGTAAGGGTGTCCGGCGACCGTTCAAGGACGCTCCGCCGGATGAGGCGTCAGGCGCGCAGCGTTGGATGCAGCACGGGCGCGTAGCCATGGCGGAGGGCGGCGAGGGTCGGCGCGGGTGTGAGAACCGTCACCTCGCCTTCGTCCAACGGCGCGCTGTCGCCATAGCCTTCGAAGCGCCAGAGATGGCGGCGGCCTTGCCAGATCAGCCAGGGCGCGCCGGACTGCTCGATCATCACGCCGTCCGGCAGGGTGGCGGGAGCGGCTCGGGTTCTCACCTGTTGCCGGTCGCGCGTCACCCGCGCGGCATGAAGCGCAGCGTCCATCGCCTTGGCGGACGGAGGCTGGCCGCCATGACCCTGCGCCCAAGACGCGGCAAACTGCCGAAAGGCGTCCGGTCGGCACAGTGCGCAGGGGCGGTGGCCCGCCGCCAGTGCCGTCGCCTCGTCCAGAAAGAAGAGTTCGGTATAGGCGCCGGGCGACATCAAGGGGCGCTTCGTCCCGCGATAATCGAGCCGGCAGATGATCCAATTGGGATGCTTCCAGCGGCTGCGGCCGAGTTGCCTCGCCTCGTCATGCAGGATGCCGCGATTGCCCATGAAGAGCCCACGCGCTGGGTCGGCGACGATCTCACCGAAGGGCGTCACGCGATTTTGCAGCGGCATGGTCGGGTCTCCGGCTTAGAACCTGTTTGACAACCCGGCCGGGTTGGCCCGGCGGGTCCTTTTCGCCCCTGTTTCGTTGCCAATGTCAGACGATGCCGCCGGCATCGACTGCGTTTGGCGCCTCACAGGGACAAAAATTCCCTCGCCGGTCCTCCGCCGGCGAGTTGTCAAACAGGCTCTTGGAGGCCAGTGAAGCATGGGCGGGCGCAGCCACCAAGCCGCGCCCCTGCCTTTGTCCTGTCAGTCGTGCTTTTCGAGGAAGCGTTCGACGCGGGCGAGACAGGCTTCCTTTTCCTCCACATGGGGCATGTGGCTGGAATCGGCGAAGACTTCGCTTTCCACGTTCGGAATCCGGTCGATGAAGGGCTGCACGCATTCGGGCGTCGCTTCGTCATGGGCGCCGCGGAACACCAGCGTCGGCGCTTCGATCTGCGACAGGCGGTCCACCACCGTCCAGTTCTTCATCGTGCCGACAACGTGGAATTCGTTCGGCCCGTTCATCGTGTGATAAACGGTCGGATCGCTTTCCACCGCCGCGAAGGTGCGCGCCACTTCCTCCGGCCAGGGCGTGACGCGGCAGACATGCCGGTCGTAAAATTCGCGCGTGGCGGCGAGATATTCGGGGTCGGTGACGGTGCCGGCCGCCTCGTGCCGGTCCAGCGCCTCGCGCACATCGTCCGGCAGGGCGGCGCGGAGCTTCGCCGCGCCCGCGATCCAGAGCGGCATGGCGGCCAGCGAATTGGCAAGGATCAGCGCCTTCAGCCCGCTCGGCCGGCGCACGGCATGTTCCGACCCCAGCATCCCGCCCCAGGATTGGCCGAGAAGCGCGTAGCGGTCCTGAATGCCGAGATGGGCGAGGAGATTGTCGAGTTCGCCAAGGAAGAAGTCGACGGTCCAGAAGTCGCCGCCCTTGTCCGGCAGATGTGTCGAGCGGCCATTGCCGATCTGGTCGTAATGGATCACCGCGCGCCCATGGGCGGCGAGTTCCTTGAAACTGTCGACATAGTCATGCGTGCAGCCCGGCCCGCCATGGGCGATCACCAGCGGCAGGCGCGAGGAGGCGAGATCGCCTGATACACGGTACCAGGTCTGGTAGTCCTTGTGAGGGGCGAAACCCTCGATGGTGGAAATGGCGGACATATGGTGGCTCCCTGTCTCGAATGAGCCGAGCTTACGGCGCGGGAAAAGACGCCGACAGCTATCGAAAAGAAGAGGGGGCGGGCGGATTTTTGCGCGCTACTGCCCATCTCGTGGGCGCGCACAATTGACGGGCAGAAGTCTATAATGCTTCCATCCTGTCATGACGCTTCTGACCGATCTCACCCAGCGACTTCGCCCCGGCACCGCCCTCGACCCGGCGCTCGACGCCGCGCTCGCTCTCGTGCAGCGCGTCGGCTTCACTTCGGTGATCTACGATTACACGCCCGTTCCCCGCACGCATGAGGGCGTTCTCATCACGCCCAATATCCTCGAAGGGCGCGAGGTGCCCGAGGATATGATGCGTCTGTGGCGCTCGGGCTTCTACCAGCTCGACCCCGTGCAGGACGCCGCGCTCGCCTCGGCCGCGCCCTTCGTCTGGTCGGCCTGCGGGCGGCAGAGCCGGGTCATGGAAACGGTCCTGTGCCAGCGGCACGATCCGGTGCTCGACTATATGCGCGACATGCATTTCTCCTGCGGCGTCACCGTGCCGATCCATCATCCGGGCGGGGATCTCGCGACTTTCACTGCCATCTGCGTGGACGCCAAGGAGGGGTTCGGCGCACAGGCGGCGGAGTTGGCGCCGGCCATCGGCATTCTCGGCCAGACGTTTCATGACGTGGTGCAGGCGGGCTTCGCACCCGAGACGCGCCGCTCGCGCCACATGCGTCTGTCGCCGCGCGAGGTGCAGTGCCTCAGCCTCTGCGCCGAAGGGCTGACCGCCAAGGAAATCGCCCGGCGTCTCGACCGCTCGGTGCCGACCGTGACGCTCCATCTCAACAGCGCGGGCCGCAAGCTCGGCGCGCGCAACCGCTTCCAGGCCGTCGCCCGCGCGGCGCATTACCGTCTGCTCGACCTCGAGAGCGAGGGCCAAGCGGCTTGAGGCCCGACCCTATGTGTTTTGATAGCTAGTCCCGGCCCGGACGCCGGTTCACACTTCGAAACACGCAAGCTCGTTGGGGTGGTGCGGTTCGGGCGGAGAGGGTTTTCCTCCCCGCCAGCCAAGCCCTTCGTGAGCGAAGGTTCATCCGTTTTCGAGCGGAGCGGCGGGCGAGCCGCGAGGCCCGCGCGACCTGGTTTGGAAGGAGATCGTCATGCCGTCTTTGAGACTACGAGCCCTATCCGCGGCGCTGGCCGGCACGGCCCTCGCCTGCGCGCTGGCGGCAAGCCCCGCCTCCGCCCAGGAAAAGGGCGGCAGCCTGCGGCTTCTGGCCCGCGCGGCGGCCGGGACGATCGACCCGCAGATCAACTACACGCTGCAATATTGGCAGCTGTTCTACATCACCTATGATGGGCTCGTAACGTTCCGCAAGGCCGGCGACAAGACTGGCTTCGAGGTCGTGCCCGATCTCGCCGAAGCGCTGCCGACCCCGGAAAACGACGGCAAGAGCTACACGTTCAAGCTGCGCAAGGGCATCAAGTTTTCCAACGGCCAAGATTTGACGACCGACGACGTGGTCGCCTCCTTCCAGCGCATCTTCAAAATTTCCGGCCCGACGGCCGGCACCTTCTACAACGGCATTGTCGGGGCCGACAAATGCATCGCGAGCCCCGCCGACTGCACGCTGGAAGGCGGCGTCGTGGCCGACAAGGCGGCCGGCACGGTGACGATCAACCTGACCGCGCCGGACGGCGAATTCCTTCAGAAGATCGCGGTGCCGCACGCCTATATCATGCCGGCCAGCACCCCGGCGAGCGACCAGGGCACGACGCCGATCCCCGGCACCGGGCCTTACGCGATCCAATCCTACGATCCGAACGCTGCGATCAAGTTCGTGCGCAATCCGAATTTCAAGGAATGGAGCGCCGAGGCGCAGCCCGATGGCCTCGCGGACGACATTTCCTATGATTTCGGCCTGACCGAGGAAGCCGCCGTCACCGCCATTCAGAACGGCGACGCCGACTGGATGTTCGATCAGCCGCCGCCCGATCGCCTGTCCGAGATCGGCACGCAATATGCCAATCAGGTGTCCCTGCATCCGCTGACGGCGATGTGGTACGCGCCGATGAACACCAATCTCGCGCCCTTCGACAATATCAAGGCGCGTCAGGCCGTGAACTTCGCGATCGACCGCAACGCCATCGTCAAGCTCTTCGGCGGTGCGAACCTCGCCCAGCCGGCCTGTCAGATCCTGCCGCCGGACTTCCCCGGCCACGTGCCCTACTGCCCCTACACGCTGAACCCTGGCACCACCTGGTCGGCGCCCGACATGGAGAAGGCGAAGGCTCTCGTCGCCGAATCCGGCACGGCGGGTCAGGAGGTCAAGATCATCGCCGAGGATACGGTGGTCTCCCGCGCGATCGGCGTCTATCTCCAGGATATCTTGAGCGAACTCGGCTACAAGGCGAGCGTCCAGCCGATCTCGCAGAACCTCCAGTTCACCTACATCCAGAACACCAACAACAAGGTGCAGATCTCGATCTCGCAGTGGTTCCAGGACTATCCCTCGCCCTCGAACTTCCTGAACGTGCTCTTCTCCTGCGCCTCGTTCCATCCGGGCTCCGACGCCTCGGTCAACATCGCGGGCTTCTGCGATAAGGCCGTGGACGCCAAGATGGCGGAAGCTTTCGC
Organism: Aureimonas ureilytica; assembly: GCF_001475935.1. GTDB lineage: Bacteria > Pseudomonadota > Alphaproteobacteria > Rhizobiales > Rhizobiaceae > Aureimonas > Aureimonas ureilytica_A. The sequence continues at coordinate 49,810 of NZ_LDQA01000011.1, read as the reverse complement.
CGCCGGCGTGAAGGACCCCAAGGCCGCCCTGCCGATCTGGTCGGAAGTGGACAAAATGGTGACGGACGCCGCGCCCGCCGCCGTGCTCTTCACGCCCAAGCGCGTCGATTTCGTCTCCTCGCGGGTCCAGAACTTCACCTTCAGCCCGCAATTCTACGCCATCTTCTCCAAGATCGCGGTGCAGTGACCCGGTTCGTCTGATCCTCCGGCCGGCTCTGGCAGTCCTGCCCGGAGCCGGCCGTTCCTTTTCCCTTGAGAGGCATCCGGCCAGCCACGGGCGCTCACCGCCCGTCGCGCCGGACGACGGCAGACCCATCGTGACCGACAGTCTTTCCCCTTCAGCCTCCGTAGCGTCCGCGCGCGACGTATCGCCCGGCCCCTGGGCCACCGCCTGGCGACGGCTGCGGCGCGACCGCGCGGCCATGCTGGCGCTCGGCCTTCTCGTGCTCGTCGCGCTCGCCTGTCTCGCCGCGCCGCTCTACGCCTCGCACGTATCGGGCACGAACCCGTTCGCCACCAATCTCAACGGCCAGATTACCGTCGATGGGCAGGTGCGCTCGGTTCTGGAGCCCTCCACCACGGGCCTCGGCCTTGGCGTCACGCCCATCGGCCCGACCTGGGAATTCGGCCCTTATATGCTGGGCGCGGACAATCAGGGGCGGGACGTCGCGGCGCGGCTTCTCTATGGCGGGCGCAATTCGCTTCTGATCTCGGGTGCGGCGACGGTGCTGACGCTCAGCCTCGCCGTCGTCGTGGGTCTCGCCTGCGGCTTCTTCGGCGGACTGGTGGACGGCGTGCTCAACCGGATTCTGGATGTGCTCTGGGCCTTCCCGATCTATCTTCTCGCCATCTCGCTTTCGATCGTCCTGATCAGCCAGGGCGTGTCGATCGGGCCGATCGAGCTGCGCTCGGGAAGCCTCTGGCTACCGGTCTTCATCATCGGCATCGTCTACGTGCCCTATGTCGCGCGGCCGATCCGGGGCCAGACGCTCTCGCTCATGCGCTCGGAATTCATCACGGCGGCCAAGGCCCTCGGCGTTCCCGCCCATCGCATCTTCTTCAAGGATCTGCTGCCCAACATCCTGCCGCGCGTCATCGTGCTGGTGCCGATCCTGATCGCGCTCAACATGATCACCGAATCCTCGCTCTCCTTCCTGTCGATCGGCGTCCAGCCGCCGGACGCCTCCTGGGGCACGATCATTCAGGACGGGCAGGGGCTCCTCTATTCGCGGCCCGTCGTCGCGCTCGCGCCCGGCATCGCCATCGCGCTCACCGTTCTGGCGCTCAACATCCTGGGCGACGGGGTGCGGGATGCGTTCGATCCGCGCGCCAAGGTGAGGATCGCCTGATGCTGTTCGCGATCCTCTCCCGCCTGATCAGGCTCGTGTCGGTCATGTTCGGCATCAGCGTCATCGTGTTCCTGATCTTCTTCGCGACGCCCGGCGCGGACCCCGCCGCGCGCATCGCGGGGCGCAACGCGTCGCCCGAAACGCTGCAGCAGGTGCGCGCGAGCTTCGGCCTCGACCAGCCGCTGCCGGTGCAATACGCCGTGATGATGAAGCGCCTCTTCATCACGCAGGACCTCACCTCCTTCGTGAACCGGGGGCAGAAGGTCGTGCCGGCCGTCACCAAGGCCATTCCCGTCACGCTTTCGCTCGTCTTCGGCGCGGCCGTGCTCTGGATCGTCGGCGGGCTCCTGGTCGGCGTCGTCGCGGCCGCCATGCGCGGCTCGATCACCGACAAGGCGCTGATGGCGCTGAGCCTCATCGGCGTGTCCATGCCCGTCTTCTGGGTGGGCGAGGTCATGAACCTCCTCAGCCAGAGCCGGATGCACGACACGTTCCTCTTCTCCTGGGTGCCGCCGCTCGGCTACAAGCCGCTTCTGACCGATCCCGTCGGCTGGTTCCGCGCCCTCGTCATTCCCTGGATCACGCTCGCGATCCTCTATATCGGCCTTTACGGGCGTATCCTGCGCGCCGATCTGATCGAGACGCTGCAGGAAGATTTCGTGCGCACCGCGCGCGCCAAGGGCCTGTCGGAGCGGCGCATTCTCCTGCGCCACGGCGTGCGCTCCTCGCTCATCGCCTTCGTCACCATGTTCGGCCTCGATTTCGGGGCGCTGATCGGCGGCGGTGCGCTGCTCACCGAGGTCGTGTTCGGCCTGCGCGGCGTCGGCAAGCTGACCTACGACGCGCTCCAGACGCTGGACCTGCCGGTGATCCTCACCACCGTTCTCTATGCCTCGTTCTTCGTCGTCGCCGCCAATGCGCTGGTGGACATGCTCTATGCCGTGATCGATCCAAGGGTGCGCGATGCCCGTTGAGCCCGTGCGTGAACCGCTTCTGTCGATCCGCGATCTGTGCGTGGCCTTCCGCACCGAGCGGGGCCTCGTACGCGCCGTCGAAGGCGTGTCGCTGGAAGTCTCGGCCGGCGAAGTCCTGGGGCTCGTCGGCGAGTCCGGCTCAGGCAAGACGCAGACATTGCTCTCCGTCCTCGGCCTGATCCTCGACCCGAACGCCGAGATTTCCGGCTCGGTGCGGCTGGAGGGCGAAGAACTCGTCGGTATGTCGCAAAAGCGTCTGCGCCGCATTCGCGGCAAGCAGGCGGCCATGATCTTCCAGGACCCGATGACGGCGCTGACACCCGTTCATACGGTCGGCGCGCAGATCGTCGAGCAGATCCGCGCTCATACGAAGCTTTCCGCAAGGGCCGCGCGCGAAAAGGCCGAAGGGCTTCTGGCCGAGGTCGGCATTCCCGACCCCAAGCGCGTGTTCGATCGCTATCCGCACCAGCTCTCGGGCGGCATGCGCCAGCGCATCGTCATCGCCATGGCGGTCTCCTGCGAACCCAAGCTCATCGTCGCCGACGAGCCGACCACGGCGCTCGACGTCACCGTGCAGGCGCAGATCCTCGATCTGATCGACCGGCTGCGCCGCGACCATGGCACGGCGGTGGTTTTCGTCACGCATGATCTCGGCGTCGTGTCGGAGATCGCCGACAAGGTGGCCGTCATGTATGCTGGGCGCATCGTGGAAAGCGGGCCGGTGGGCGCGCTGTTTTCCGCGCCACGTCACCCCTATACGCATGGGCTTTTCAACTCGATCCCGCCGCTGCGGGGTGCAAGGCCCGAGCGGCTGACGGGCATTCCCGGCCTGCCGCCATCCTCCGGCGCGCCGATGCAAGGCTGCGCCTTCGCGCCGCGCTGCCGCTATCGGTTCGAGCCTTGCGCCGGGCGCCCGCCGCTCGTGCCCGATGGCGCACAAGAGGTCGCCTGCTTCCTGCCGGACGAGGTGAAGCGCGGCTTCCGCCGGGCGGGCGAAGGCGGGATCGCCGCATGAGCGCCGTGAAAGACAGGTCCATGACCCAACCCCTTCTCAGCGCCAATGGCGTCACCAAGCGCTTCAACGCCAGCCGCTCCTGGCTCGCCGCGCGGCGGCAGGTGCTGACGGCGGTGGACAACGTGTCCTTCGACGTCATGCCCGGCGAGACGCTAGGGCTCGTGGGGGAATCGGGCTGCGGCAAGTCCACGCTCGGGCGCTGCATCACGCGGCTGCACGATCTCTCCGACGGAAGCCTGCGTTTCGACGGGCAGGAGATTTCAGGGCTGACCATGAAGCAGCTGCGCCCCTTGCGCGCCGGGCTTCAGATGGTGTTCCAGGACCCCTATGCCTCGCTCAATCCGCGTCGGCGGATCGGCGATCTTCTGGCCGAGCCGCTGCGCGTCCACAAGCTCGCCGCCCCGGCCGAGATTGAGGCGCGGGTGGCGGACCTGCTGACCAGCGTCGAACTCCCCGAAAGCTTCGCGCGGCGCTATCCGCACGAGCTGTCGGGCGGCCAGCGCCAGCGCATCGGCATTGCCCGCGCGCTGGCGCTCAAGCCCAAGCTGATCGTCGCCGACGAGCCGGTGTCGGCGCTGGACGTTTCGGTACAGGCGCAGATCGTCAATCTCTTCTGCGACCTGCGCGATCGGTTCGGCCTGACCTATATCTTCATCGCGCATGATCTGGCTGTCGTCCGGCAGATTTCCGACCGGGTCGCCGTGATGTATCTCGGGGGCATCGTCGAGATCGGCGCGGTGGACGACATCTTCTCGCGGCCCAAGCACCCCTACACGGCGACGCTCTTGGAGGCGATCCCCGAGCCGCACGCCCATGGGCGCAAGACGCGCGGCGCGCGCCTGCCCGCGCGCGAGACGCCGAGTCCCGTAAGCCCGCCCACCGGCTGCCGCTTCGAGCCGCGCTGCCCGCGCGCTCGGGACCGCTGCCGCACCGAGCGCCCGATCTTAACCGCACGGGATGGCGGCTCGCTCGCGGCCTGCCATTTTCCGCTTTGAACGGAAAGGGCGGCGTCAGGCCGCTCCTCTCCTGTCCTCGCATGAGGCGTGGTCGGACAGCGCGATGACGGCGAGCGCCGAGACCAGATGGACGATGGCCCAGAGCAGCATGTCGGTTCTCCCTGCGTTCTTGTTTGGGGTGACCTTAGGTCGACGCGCCCTGCGGCTTCGTTGAGAGATATAGTTATCGCCGGAATTTCGATCCATCTATACTATAGAGGATTTGTGAGGACTGAGGTCTCCAGGCTTTTTCTGGATCTGGACTTCATTCGGACGATATGACTCGTTAAGAATGCCATCGCGGCGGGCAGGGCCTGCTTTCCTCTTCTTGCGGACGGGATGGTGCGATGCTCGATCGGCGGCAGTTCATCGGCGGCGGCGTCGCGCTTCTGGGCGCGGCGACGGCCGGCGGCCCGGCAAGGGCGGCCGAGAGCGGAGCGGCACTCTCGTCGCATCCGAGCCTGCGCGAAACCGGGCAGAAGGCGGGCATTCCCTTCGGCCTTTGCGAGCCGGCGAGCCGATTTCCCGCCAATCGCGCCTATATGGACCAGCTCTTCGCCGAATGCTCGCTCTGCGTACCGGGCAACGAGTTCCACTGGCGCGCTGTCCAGCCGGGCCCGAAGGTCTTCAACACCACCAAGCTCGATCTTTTCGCGCGTTACCTTGCGGAGAAGAAGGTCGGCCTCGTCGGCCATACGCTGATCTGGTTCCAGACGGTGCCCGACTGGCTGAAGTCCGTGAACGATCCCGCCGCCTTCGAGCAGGCGATGGCGACCTATATCGACCATACCGTCTCGCGCTTTCGCGGGCAGGTCGTGCGCTGGGACGTGATCAACGAGCAGGTGGACCCCAAAAGCCCGCGCGAGGACGGGTTGCGCGACACGCTCTATCTTCAGCGCCTCGGCCCCGACTACATGACCCGCGCCTTTGCGCAGGCGCGGCAGGCCGACCCGAAGGCGTTGCTCTGCTACAATGAATACGGGTTCGAATATGCCAAGGCGGAGGACCGGCGAAAGCGCGACAGTCTGTTGAAGCTTCTGCGGCACCTGCGGGACCAGAAGGCCGAGGTCGATTGCGTCGGGTTCCAATCGCATCTCGACGGAACCGGGCGGCTCGATCTCGACGGGCTGTCGGCCTTCACGCGGGAGGTGGTGAGCCTTGGCTACAAGATCGCCATCACCGAGCTCGACGTGAAGGACACGGCCATGCCGGCCGACGAGGCGGAACGCGACCGGCTCGCCGCCGACCATGCCAAGACCTATCTCGACTGCGTCATGGCCGAGGCCAAGCCCGTCACGATCACGACCTGGGGCTATACGGACGACAAGAGCTGGTACCAGTATTACGACTGGAGCCGGCGGCGGGACGGGCGTCCGCTGCGCCCGCTCGCCTTCGACGCCCAATTCCAGCGAAAGCCGCTCTGGGGCGTGATCGAAACCGCGATCCGCGCGGCGGGATAGAGACTTCCCGCGATCCCGGGCCGGCGGCTTGCGCGCCTTCCCTCGGTCGGCCGCCTGCTCGCCCATGCTGTCCGGTGGGCGGACGAGATGGCTCGCGGCGGTGAGACGATCACCGTGCGGAGGCCCGGACGTTCACCCCGAGCCTCCCCGAGCCGATCAGGCCCAGACCACGTCGCTGGCGTCGAGCGCTTCGACGCCGAGCGTGCGGAACGAGTCTGTGCCCCCAGTGTGATGCACGGTCCAGACATCGCCCTCATGGGTCAGCGTCGCGCCGCTGCCGAAGCCGACCAGCCGGATCGTGTCGTGCTCCTTGCCCGTGCCGGCCGCGTGGAAATCGGTGATCGTGTCGAAGCCCGAGCCCTTTTCGAAGACGAAGATGTCGTTGCCGCCGCCGCCCGTCAGCCAGTCGTCGCCGCCCTTGCCGTTGAGAATTTCCGCGCCGCCATGGCCGGTGATGCGGTTGGCCATGGCATTGCCCGTCAGCGAGACGTTCCAGGTCATGGCCGTCAGGTTCTCGACATTGTCGGGCAGCGTGAAGGAGGCGTAGGTCTCCACCGTGTCGACGCCCTCGCCGGGCTTCTCGATGATCGTCACCTTGTCGCCGGCATAGACGCGGTACGTGTCGTCGCCGCGTCCGCCGATCAGCGTGTCGTTGCCGCCCTTGCCGTCCATGAGATTGTTGGAGCCCGAGCCGACAAGGCGGTCCGCGCCGCTCGTGCCCGTCACGTTCAGGCTGTAGCCGGCGCTGACGGGCGGGGCGGCGGGCAGCTGGAAGTCGTCGGCGGCGAAATCCGCGATCTTGTGATTGCGGAACACCAGCGTCTCGTAGGGCGACAGGGCGAGGTGAACGTCGGCACCGACCTCCGTCATCGCGCCCTTCACGTCCGCGAAGCTCGAAAAGGGCGAGGCGTCGAGCCGGACCACATCGCCCGCGCCTTTCCCGGCCTCGAAATCGGTGATGATGTCGGAGCCCGCATCCTTGCCGATCACGAACGTGTCGCGACCGGCGCCCCCGGTCAGGATATCGTTGCCGCCCATGCCGTTGAGGACATTGTCGCCGGCATTGCCGATCAGGATATTGGACTGGGAATTGCCGGTCGCCGATATGTTGGCGGAGCCGGTCAGCGTCAGGTTCTCCACGAAAGCGGAAAGCGTGAAGGAGACCTCGGAGCGCACCGTGTCGATGCCACCGCCGCTCGCCTCCACGATCTTGGTGGAGCCATTGCGCACGATATAGGTGTCGTCGCCCAGCCCGCCGACCAGCGTGTCCACGCCCGCGCCGCCGTCGATCCGGTCGGCCCCGGCCGTGCCATTGAGCGTTTCGCTGGCGCTCGTGCCGGTGATGGTCGTGGTTGGCGTTGCCGATGTCTTCAGCGTGTAATGGGCGAGCGTATAGTCGCTGAGCTGATAGGCGGAGATCGAGTCGATCTTCATCTGCGCCAGGAAATCCTTCCCCGGCTCGCCGGCCAGCCCGCCGACCGCGATATTGGCGAGCATGTACATGGCGCTGTTCATGTCGGACGGCGTGTCCACCGTCAGCATTTCGTGCCCGTCCACGAAATAGGTCAGCGTGTAGGGCGTCCAGGTGACGCCGAACGTGTGCGAGCCCGAAAGGTCGCCCACGAGGCCGTAATTGCCCTTGTTCATGCCGTCGCTGGCCGAATGGGCGTCGAAATGCACCGCGCCCGGCTGGTCGCCGAAAATTTCCATCACGTCGAGTTCGGGCGGCCAGGTGTTGTTGACCGGCAGCAGCCAGAAGGCCGGCCAGGCGCCCGCGCCCTGCGGCAGGGTCGCCTTCATCTCGAAATGCCCGTAGGTCTGGGCGAAGGTGGCCTCCGAGGTCATGAGGCCGGACATGTATTGGAAGTTTCCGGTCGACCCCGACACGGAGGCGGGGAGGGCCTTGGCCGTGATGGTCAGCTCGCCGTTCTGGACCGAGAACGGGTTGAGGCCGAGGGGAGCGGCCGCTTCCTTGCCGGGCAGGCCCTTGAACGTATTGTCGACATAGAGCTGCCCCTCGCCGTTGGAGCTCAGCGTATAGGCGTTGACGCCGCCCCATTCGAACTGGGTGCGCCAGGTGCCACCCGTGCCGTCGAAGCGCGAGAAGCTGTTGAAATCGTCGCGGAAGGTCTGAACCATCCCGCTCTTGTCGAGGTCGAAGACGAAGTCCTTGGCCGAAAGCGAACTCGCCACCGTGTTCTGCAACGTCAGCGTCTGCCCCTCGCCGAGCGCGATGAAGCTGTTGGTGCCGACCTGGCTGATCGCGCCCTTCAGTTCCGCGAAGCTCTTGAAGCGCGAGCCGTCGAGACGGATGCGATCGCCCTCCGTGGAGGAGAAGTCGGTAATCAGGTCCGAGCCTTCGCCGCGCGCGACGACGAACGTGTCGGCCCCGCCCTTGCCGGAGAGGACGTCGTTTCCGCCCTTGCCGTTCAGGACATTGTTGCCGTCATTGCCGGTGACGAGATTAGCGAGTTCGTTGCCGATGGCCGAAGAGTTCGCCTTGCCCATCAGGGTCACGTTCTCGACGGACTGGCCGCTCGGCAGGGCGAAGCCGATGTCGTTCCAACTGAGCACCGTGTCGATGCCCCCGCCCGCCTTCTCCACGATCTTGATGGTGGTGTCGGAGGCCACATAGGTGTCGTCGCCGGAGCCGCCAATGAGCGTCACGTTCCTGGCCGTGGCGATCATGTAGTCGTTGCCGGCCGACCCGTTGACGCTGGCGCCAGCGGTGCTGGACGAAAAGGTGGCGCCCGACGAGCCGGTGAGGGGCAGCGCGTTCTCGAACAGGACGTTTTCGGCCACCAGCTTGGAGGCGGTGACGCCCTTCAGAGTCAGCGTCTCGCCCCCACCCAGCGCGATCACCGTGTCCGCGCCGACCTGCGTCGCCCCGGCGCGGAAGGCCTCGAAGCTCTCGAAGGCGAAGCCCTTCAGATCGAGAAAGTCGCCCTGCGACCCGGCCGCGAAATCGGTGATCGTGTCGGACCCGTTGCCCTTGGCGATCACGAAGGCGTCGCGCCCGGCGCCGCCCGTCAACGTGTCGTTGCCGTCGCCCCCGTCCAGCGTGTCGACGCCGGCCGTGCCGATGATCGTATCGGCGACGTTGACGAGGCGGATATTGGCGGCCGAGAGACTGCCGATCGCCACGCCCTTGAGGATGACGCCCTCGCGCCCGCCGAGGTCGATATGCGTGTCCGCGCCGACCTGCACCATGCGCTGCTTGAGGGCCGCGAAACTGCCGAACGACGCGCCGTCGATGCGCAGTGTGTCGGCGGCCGGACCGCTGACGGTGAAGTCGGTGATGGTCTTGGTGCCGGTGCCCTGGATGACGACGAACGTGTCGCTGCCGCCCCGGCCGGTCAACGTGTCCGCACCCCGGCCGCCTTCCAGCACGTTGCTGGCGTCGTTGCCGGTGATGATGTTGTCGAGATCGTTGCCCGTGCCGTCGATCGCGCCCGAGCCCATCAACGTGAGGTTCTCGATCGACTGGTCACCGGGGAGTTTGTAGCTGTACCAGCTCTGCGCCGTGTCGATGCCTTCGCCGGCCTTCTCGACGATGCGCGTCGTCGGGTTGACGATATAGGTGTCGTCGCCCGCCCCGCCGATGAGCGTCACGGAGGCGGCCTGGGCCGACAGCTGGTCGTTGCCCGCGCCGCCCTGAAGGCTGCCATTGGCGGTCTTGGCGCTGAGCCATGCGCCCGGCCCGCCGGACACCGCCAGGAGCTTTTCCGTGAGGGCCGAGGGGGCGATCACGACGGTCTGGGGAGCAGGGGTCTCGACAGGGGCAGCATCCTTCTGGACGGGGGAGGAGGTCGTGGCGCTGGGCTTGAAGGCGAAGTTCGCCTCCGTCAGGTCGCCCGAGTTCACGCCCTTGAGGAGAACGGCGTCGCCTTCCTCCAGCAGCACCAGCGTGTCGGCGCCGACCTGTACGATCCGCTCCTTCAACTGCGCGAAGCTTGCGAAACCCGTGTTCTCGATCAGCAGCTTGTCGGCCGAGGCACCCGATGCGGCGAAGTCGCGCACCACATCCTGGCCGCCGCCCTTCTGCATCACGAACGTGTCGCGCCCGCCGCCGCCGATCAGCACATCGTTGCCGCGCCCGCCGTTCAGGATATTGTCGCCGCTGTTGCCGGTGAGCACATTGTCGAGATCGTTGCCCGTGCCAGACGAGTTGGCCGTGCCGGCCAGCACGAGATTTTCGATCGACTGCGTGTTGTCGAGCGTGAAGGACGAGGCCCAGGTCTTGACCGTGTCGATGCCTTCGCCGGCCTTTTCGATGATGCGCGTCGTCTGGTTCCAGGCAATATAGACATCATCGCCTTCGCCGCCGGACAGGACCGTGTTGGCACCGCCGCGGATTTCGTCGGCGCGCGCGGTGCCCGATACGGCCGTGCCCGCCGTGTCGGCATAGCGCCAGGCGACGGGACGCCCGGTCGCCTCCGCCGCCTGGGAGCGCGCCAGGTTGGCGAGCGCCGCCGCGATCTCGGCTGTCAGACTGTTGGCGGGTGTGCCGGTGTTCGTCGGATCGGTCTGCGTTGGCAAGGCCTTGTCTCCCGCAGCGATCGAGCGCCGGGGGGCGCGGTCGATCGTTCCATTCGTGATGATGGCTCCGATCCTCGCAGCGATGTCGGTAGAGATTACCAAGCTGCGCGTATCAATTTTAAACAAGCAATCCTACATCATGTATATGAATTCCTATATAGAAGTATATATTACGAAAAATACAATAATATTGCTGCACCGCACTTGACCATGGATTGGGTGATGTAGGAAAAGAACCATCTAGAGTGGCGTTTAGGAAGTACGGAGCCGGCCGAAGCGGCAGGCACGTCTAATCTTTATTTCCCTGTCGTAGTGAGCCCCTTCATGAAGATCGCGATTGTCGGTTCCGGCTATGTCGGACTCGTGTCTGGCGCTTGCCTTGCCGATTTCGGCCACGCCGTGCGCTGTGTGGATAAAGACGCCAACAAGATTTCGGCCCTGCGCGAGGGGCGCATTCCGATCTTCGAGCCGGGCCTGGACGGGCTGGTGGCCTCCAACATGGCGGCGGGGCGTCTGTCCTTCGACACCGATCTGTCGGCTGCCGTCGCCGAGGCCGAGGTCGTGTTCATCGCGGTCGGCACGCCCTCACGGCGCGGCGACGGGTTCGCCGATCTGACCTATGTCTATGCCGCCGCGCGCGACATCGCCCATGCGCTGCGGGGCCATACCGTGCTCGTCACCAAGTCCACCGTTCCGGTCGGCACGGGCGACGAGGTGGAGCGCATCGTGCGCGAGTTGCGCCCAGACGCCGATTTCCAGGTCGTCTCCAATCCCGAATTCCTGCGCGAAGGCGCGGCGATCGACGATTTCAAGCGGCCGGACCGCATCGTGGTCGGCTCCGACGACGCGCGGGCGCGCGAGGTGATGAACGAGGTTTATCGCCCGCTTTATCTCAACAGCGCGCCGATCCTGCACACCAGCCGGCGCACGGCGGAGCTCACCAAATACGCCGCCAACGCCTTTCTGGCGACCAAGATCACCTTCATCAACGAGATGGCCGATCTCTGCGAGAAGGTCGGTGCCAACGTGCAGGACGTGGCGCGCGGCATGGGTCTCGACAATCGCATCGGCGCGAAATTCCTTCATGCCGGGCCGGGCTATGGCGGCTCCTGCTTCCCCAAGGACACGCTCGCCCTGATCAAGACGGCGCAGGATTTCGGCGCGCCCTCGCGCATCGTGGAAACGGTGGCCGCCGTCAACGACCAGCGCAAGCGCTCCATGGCGCGGCGCGTGATCGAGGCGCTCGGCGGCAGCGTGCGCGGGCGCACGGTGGCCCTGCTGGGCCTCACCTTCAAGCCCAACACGGACGACATGCGCGACGCGCCCTCGCTCGCCATCGTCACCGCGCTCCAAGACGGCGGCGCGAACGTGCGCGCCTTCGACCCCGAGGGCATGGGGCAGGCCGCGCTGGTGCTGAACGACGTGGCCTACGCGAGCGACGCCTATGACTGCGCGGCCGGGGCGGATGCCGTGGTTCTGGTGACGGAATGGAACACGTTCCGCGCGCTCGATCTGGAGCGGATCGGTGCGGCCATGACGGGCCGGGTCTTTCTCGACCTGCGCAATGTCTACAAGCGCGAGATCATGGAGGCCAAGGGCTTCCAGTATCACGATGTCGGCCGGGGCGGCGACGCGCCGATGCGCGCGCGCACCGAGGCGGCGGCCTGATCGCGCGACCGGCCGGCCCGAAGGCGGGCAGGCCCCAAGGGCGCGCCATGAGGGCGGCGCCTTTTCCGACTGTGGTGGGAGCCTCGGGATGAACCCCTATACGCAAACCGCGCTCGTCACGGGCGGCGCCGGATTCATCGGCTCGCATCTGTGCGAGCGGTTGATCGGGCGCGGGACGAATGTCGTCTGCGTCGACAATTACTATACGGGCACGCGCGCCAATATCGCGGGTCTGATCGGGCATCCCGGCTTCGAGGTGCTGCGCCACGACGTCACCTTTCCGCTCTATGTGCAGGTGTCGCAGGTCTTCAATCTGGCGTGCCCGGCCTCGCCGATCCATTACCAGCGCGACCCCGTGCAGACCACCAAGGTCAGCGTGCATGGCGCAATCAACATGCTCGGCCTCGCCAAGCGGCTGAACGTGCCCATCCTTCAGGCCTCGACCTCGGAGGTCTATGGCGACCCGCTCGTCCATCCGCAGGTGGAGGATTACTGGGGCCATGTGAACCCGATCGGGATGCGCTCCTGCTATGACGAGGGCAAGCGCTGCGCCGAGACGCTGTTCTTCGATTATTGGCGCCAGCATGCGCTGCGCATCAAGGTCGTGCGCATCTTCAACACCTATGGCCCGCGCATGCACCCCAATGACGGGCGCGTCGTGTCCAACTTCATCGTGCAGGCGCTGAAGGGCGAGCCCATCACCATCTACGGCACGGGCGAGCAAACGCGCTCCTTCTGCTATGTGGACGATCTGGTGGATGCCATGCTCGCGGCCATGGATACGCCCGACGGCTTCACCGGCCCGGTCAATATCGGCAATCCCGGCGAATTCTCCATGCTGGAACTGGCCGAACTCGTCCTGAAGGTGACGGGCTCATCGTCGCGCATCGAGTTCCGCTCGCTGCCCTCGGACGATCCGCGCCAGCGCCGCCCCGACATCTCGCGCGCCAAGGCCGATCTCGGCTGGGAGCCGAAGGTGGCGCTCGCCGACGGGATCGAGCGCACCGTCCATTACTTCCGGTCCCTGGTCTAGGCGGGTTCGCTCATGCTCCATCGCGCCCCTTCACCTGTCGAGCGGGAACCGGCCTCCGCGATCCTGTCGCCCACGGAACTCCTGTTCCAGATCTGGGGTACGGCGCGGCGCCATCTGGTGCTGATCGGCGCGGTGACGGGCGCTTTTCTGGCGCTGGCCATCCTCTATCTGATGACAGCGGCGCCGCAGTTCACGGCCACGGCCGTCATGGTCATGGACGCGCGCAAGTCCACCACGATGATGAACCCGTCGGCCGCCAACCAGACCGAGACGCCGCTGGACAATCCGACCGTGGAAAGCCAGCTGGAAATCCTGCGCTCGGAGAACATCGCGTTCGCCGTCGTACGCAAGCTGAAGCTGGACGAAGACCCCGATCTGACGCGCCCGAGCGGGTTTGGCGCGCTCAAGGGCGCGCTCCGCTCGTGGATCTCGGCGCCCACGCCGCCGACCCCCGAGCAGAAGCTGCGCGCGGCCGCAGCGCTGGTCGATAACAATCTGTCGGTGCGCCGCGTCGGCGTCACCTTCGTGTTCGAGATCACCTTCACCGCGAACGATCCGGTGCGTGCGGCCGAGATCGCCAATGCGGTGGCGGACGCCTATGTCACCGACCAGCTCGACGCCAAGTACCAGTCTACCCGGCGCGCCGGCGTCTGGATGCAGGAGCGCCTGGCCGAGCTCGGCGCGCAGGCGACCGACGCCGAGCGCGCCGTGGTGGACTTCCGCGCCCGCAACAACATCGTCGATGCCGGCGGCGGGCGGCTCTTGTCGGAGCAGCAGCTGACCGAACTCAGCACCCAGCTTTCGGGCGCGCGGGGCACGGCCAGCGAGGCGCGCGCGCGCCTCGACCGCGTGGAGCAGGTGCTCGCCTCCGACCTGTCCGACTGGACGCTGACCGACGCCCTGCGCAACGAGGTCATCATCAAGCTGCGCAACCAATATTCGGAGGTGACCAAGCGCGAGGCCGATCTGATCAAGCGGCTCGGCAGCCAGCATCAGGCGGTCACCAACGTGCGCAACGAGTTGTCCGAGGTGAAGCGCTCGATCGACGAGGAGCTGAAGCGCATCGGCGAGGGCTATCGCAGCGATTACGAGATCGCGCGCGCGCGCGTCGAGACCATCGAGACCAATCTGAAGGAGGCGGTGGCCGAGGCGCAATTGTCGGGTCAAGCGCAGGTGCAGCTCCGCGCTTTGGAAAGCTCGGCCCAGAGCTACCGCGCGCTTTATGACAGCTTCCTCCAGCGCTACCGCGAAACGGTGCAGCAGCAGTCCTTCCCGCTGACGGAAGCGCGGCTCATCACCAGCGCCTCGCCGCCCAGTCAGAAGAGCAAGCCGCGCGCCTCGATGACGCTGGCCGGCGCGCTGGTCATGGGGGCGCTTTGCGGCTTCGGCCTCGCCTTCCTGCGCGATGCCACGGACAAGACGCTGCGCCGCCCGGCTGATGTGGAGCGCCAGCTGGGCTTCGCCTGCCTTGCCAATGTTCCCAGCCTGGAGGGGCCGGAAGCGGGGATGCTGCGCGAGGTCGTGGCCCATCCCATCTCGCGCTTTGCCGAGGCCATCCGCGCGATCAAGCTGGCGGTGGACGATCATCCGCCCGAGCGCGGGCCGCAGATCGTCGGCTTCCTGTCGGCGTTGCCGGGCGAGGGCAAATCGACATTGGCGGCCAATTTCGCCGAACTCGCCGCCCAGTCGGGCGCGCGTGCCCTTCTGGTGGACGGGGATTTCCGCAATCCCTCGCTGACGCGGCGTTTGGCCGGCACGGCCCGCCTGCCGTTCTCCGATCTTATCGGCGGCCGGGCCGCCCAGGCCCTCGTCAAGACGCGCGACCGCCGCCTCGACTTCCTGCCCGCCGTCCGGCTGGAGGAGGGCACGAGTTCCAACGACGTTCTCTCGTCCCCGGCCATGGCCGGCCTGCTGGCCGAACTCAAGCGCCATTACGATTATGTCGTGGTGGACCTGCCGCCGCTTCTGCCGATCATCGACGCGCGCGCCTCGGCCGAGATGATCGACAGTTTCGTCTTCACCGTGGAATGGGGCGGGACGCTCGCCGACAATGCGCGCCGGGCTCTCGAACTCTCCGACCGGATCCAGAGGAAAACCGTCGGCATTGTCCTCAACAAGGTCGATGGCCGCGCGGCCAAACGCTATTTCGAATATGAATACGCCCCCGGCAAGAGCGCCTATTATGGCTAGGCTTGCCGCCGGCCGCGTGCCGCCTCGCGCCTCCCATGGCTTTCGCCTCGAATGGGATCACCTGCGCATGGCGTCCTTCATCGGGTTCTTCCTGATGATCTGGTTCTTCCCGAACCCGAACGCCGTCAGCTTCCGCGAGGACCCGGGCGCGGGCCGCGAGGGCACGCTGATCGTGCAGCTTCTCTGGTTCGGATCGCTGGCCTTCGCGCTTCTCAACGTGCAGGACCGCTGGTCGGACGTGCGCCAGCAGTTCGACCTGTCCTTGATCCTCCTGATGGGCTGGTGTGCCGCCAGCGTGCCGATCGCCATCCTGCCCGACGTGTCGATGCGCCGTTACATCTTCACGCTGGTTGCCCTGCTCGCGACCATTCTCTGCGTGGCCTCGCCCCGGCGCATGGTGACGATCCTCTGGCTGTTCCTCGCCATCATCCTGGCCGAGACGGTGACGAAATATGTCTTCGTCTTCGCCCTGCCGGGCCTTGGCCGCCATGGCTTCCTCGGGGCCGAGCCGCAGCTGAACGGTTTGTGGAAGGGGCAGTTCGCGCACAAGAACATCGCCGGCCCGGTCTGCGTCTTCGAACTCTTCATCCTGTATGCGGCGCGGGGGCGGGTGCCGGCGGCCTGGCTCATGCTCCTCGCCATTCCGCAGGTGATTTTCCTCGTCATGTCGGGCTCCAAGACCAGTCTCGCGCTGCTCGTCGCGGTCTTCTGCCTCACCACCGCGATCCTGCGCACGCGGTCGCTCTTCGCCATTCTGGGTATCGCCAGCGGCGCGGTCTTCGCCATCAACGCCTTGACGATCCTCTCCACCATGAGCGACTTTTTCCATGATCTCGCGCGGGTGGTGATCGGTGACGCCAGCTTCACCGGGCGCACGGATGTCTGGGCCATGCTCGTGCGCTATATCGGCGAGCATCCGTTCATGGGCGCGGGCATGTTGTCCTTCTGGCAGATCGGCGCGGCCTCGCCCGCCGCGACGGACGGCAACACCTGGGTTTCCGTCGCCTCCTACGGGCATCAGGGCTATCTCGACACGGCCGCGACGATCGGCCTGCCGGGGCTGGCGCTGGCTCTCCTGTTCATCCTCGTGCGGCCCGTTCTGGACCTCGCCACCATTCCGCGAAACGACACGCGGCTTCTGGGCATGTTCGTGTCCTTCTGGCTCTTCGGCCTCCTGCACAATGGCACGGAGTCCAACATGCTGGGGCGCGCCGACAATGCCTGGCTGTTCCTGATCATCGGTGTCGCGGGCATTCGCCGCTGCCGTGTGGAAAGCGCCAAAAGGGCCTTCGTGCCCGAGCCCGCGACGCGCCGGCTGCCGCGCCCGCCCTCTCTGGCGCGGCGCGTATGACCCGGCACGCGCTGATCTATCTCATGGCCTTCGCCACGCCCGGCATCATGGGCTTCGTGTCTTTCGGCATCTATACGCGCGTCCTGAGCCCGGCCGACTATGCCGTGTATTCGGTCGGCGTCAGCCTCGCCTACCTGATCGGTAACGTGCTCTATGGCTGGTTGCGCTTCGCGTTGGGACGCTATCAGTCCGAAGCGCCGCAGACCGACTTCCTGCCGTTCACGCTGGCCTCGTTCGCGGTGCTCTCCGGTCTGGCCGTTCCCGCGCTGGCCCTCGGTGCCGTCCAGTTCCTGCCGGAGTTTTCGATCCTCGCGGTGTTCGCCGTCCTCGCCATGACGGTGGCGCAGGCGCTGTTCGACATCACGCAGGAGGTGCGCCGCGCGCGCCACCATTCCGCCGCCTTCGCTCGGCTCAGCATCGCGCGCAGTCTGACGAGCTTCACGCTCGGCACCGGCGCGGCCTTTCTGTTCGTCTCCGGCTCGGCCGTGGTGGCAGGCATCGCGGCGGGCTTTGCGGCGCTGTCCATCCTCTCACTCGTCGCTCTTCTGCGCGCCGCCCCGAGCGAGCGGGCAGGGGACGCTGTGATCCGGCGTTTCTGGCGCTACGGCCTGCCGCTCTCGCTTTCGGGCCTCGTCTTCTCCGGCAATGCGACGCTGGCGCGCCTCATCGTCGGCTGGTTGCTGGGTGCCGAGGCGGCCGGGCATTTCGGTGCGGCGCTCGATGTCACCAGTCAGTTGACCGGCATCGTCGCCGCCTCGGTCGCGGCCATTGTCGGACCGATGGCGATCCGCGCCCATGTGACATCAGGCCGACGCGGATCGAGCGAGCATCTGGCCGATGGCGCTGAGCTGTTTCTGGCCGCCATGGTGCCGGTGGTCGTGGGCCTGATCCTCGTTGCGCCCTTGTTCGGCGAGGTCGTGGCGGGCCGGGCGTTCGAGGCCGAAGTCGGACTTCTCATGCCGCTTCTGGCGCTCTCGCGCGGGCTCAACGCCTTCGCCCAGTTCTATCTCCATATCGGCTTCCAGATCGTGGAGCGCCCGCTGCGGCAGGTCGTCTGCGGCGCGGTCACGCTTCTGGTCAATGTGGGGGCGTCGATCCTGCTGATCGGTCCGTTCGGCGTCCTCGGCGCGGCCTATGGCATCGTCTTGGGGGACATCGTGGGCGTTCTGGTGTCGATCCTGCTTCTGCGGTCGGTGTTCCCCATGCCAGTGCCGCTCCCGAGCCTCGGCCGGGTCGGTCTGGCCGCGCTGGCCATGACGGCAACCTGCCTCGCCGTCCTGCATGGGGCGGAGATGTCGCCCACTGTTCTTCTGGCACTCACGGTGCTGGCCGGGGCTGGGACCTATGGGCTCGCGGCTGTTCTGCTCGATGTCGCGAACCTGCGGCGGGACGTCCTGCCCCAGGCACTCCACTGGCTGAAGGGAGGCCGCCGCGCATGACCTCGCCCGTCGCACGCTCCGCCTATTTCGAAAGTCTCGACCTCATTCGCGGCCTCGCCGCGCTGGTCGTGCTGGTTTACCACGTCGATTTCATGTTCGGCCTGCGCGGCCATCTCCTGCCGGGCGGCTATCTCGCGGTCGATCTCTTCTTCCTTCTGAGCGGCTTCGTCCTGTCGCTGACCTATGGCGAGCGCGTGGCGAGCGGCGCGGTCGGCTTCGGGCGCTTCCTCACGCTGCGCCTGGCGCGTCTTTATCCGCTGTTTCTGGCGACGACCGTCTTCGGCTTCTTCGTGATGACGGCGCGTTTCCACGCCAACGAAGGCTGGATCGACGCCGCGCGACTCGG
Organism: Aureimonas ureilytica; assembly: GCF_001475935.1. Taxonomy (GTDB): domain Bacteria; phylum Pseudomonadota; class Alphaproteobacteria; order Rhizobiales; family Rhizobiaceae; genus Aureimonas; species Aureimonas ureilytica_A. The sequence continues at coordinate 31,451 of NZ_LDQA01000011.1, read as the reverse complement.
GCCGACCGGGGCCGTCAACCTCGCGATGCTGCCGAGCTTCTTCGAGCCCTATGGCAAGGAGACCCTGTTCCCCTTCAATGGCGCGACCTGGTCCATCTTCTTCGAGATGATCGCGAGCTTGTCTTTCTTCATCGCCTTTGCGCGACTTGGCACAGGCCCGCTTCTCCTTGTCACGCTGGCCGCCGGAGCGGGTCTGCTGGCCGCCATCCTGTTCTACGGCAGTGCCGATATCGGCTGGGCCACGTCGAACATCTGGGGCGGCTTCCCACGCGTCTTCTTCTCCTTCGGCCTCGGAATGCTGCTGCATCGGGCCTACCGACGCCGCCCATGGACATGCCCCGCCATCGGGCTCGGCGCGCTTCTGGTCGCGTGGCTGGCGATCGTCCAATGGAAGCCCGCGCTCGGCCCTGCGCCTTGGGTCGATCTCCTGACGATCGGCCTTTTCATGCCCCTCCTGGTCGCCGCCGGCATCGGCGCTTCGCTGAGGCCCGTCCCGGCCTGGGTCGCTCGTTGGCTGGGAGACATGTCCTATGGCGTCTATCTCAATCAAGGCGCGCTGATCATCGTCGCGGCGGGCCTGTGCAAGGCGCTTCTGGGGCGCGGGATCGAGACCCTGACACCGCTCGCCGGCTTTCTCTTCGTGCCCGCCGTCATGCTCGTTTCGCTGGTCACGTTCCATGGTCTGGAGCGGCCGGCGCGCGAGGCCTGGCGCGCGGGATGGCGGCGTGGCTTCCGCCGGAAGGCGGACGCGTGATGCGGCGCCCGAGATATCAGCAGATGAGCATGACCCGCATGTCCCCCGCCCCGTCCGTCACGCTGCCCGAACGACAGGAGGCGGTCGAGACGGTCCGCTCCCTCGTGCTTCCCGAGGACGCGCCGGTGCGCCGCATTCCGAGCCGCCCCGAGGAGTTTCGCGGCGCGGATTTCGACGCGCGCTTCGACTTCCACACGCTCGTCTTCGATGCGGTGGGCAGCGAGGATGGGCGCCACGTGCGCCTTCTCTGCCCGGCGCTTTTGAACCTGCGCGAGCCCGTGCTGGCCGCCGGTATCACCGCGCTGCCCTCCGGCCGGCCCTGCCGCGCCCATCACCGCCTGCTCGACCGGCACGAGGAGTTTCTGGTCGAGGTCGAGCCGGGCACGCAGGCGCTGGAGATCGACGGGCCGCTCGGTCGCTTCCGCGTCGAGGTGAGCCCGCCGCGCTTCGATGCGTTCGAGGGCGAGCGCGTCGTCCTCACCCTGTCCAAGAACAACGAACTCGTCTGGCTTCAGGACTGGGCGCGCTTCTACCGCGATGTCCATGGCGCGACGGCGCTTCTGATCTATGACAACGGCTCCACGCGCTACGGGCCGGAGGAACTTCTGGCGGCGCTTCGCGAGGTCGAGGGGTTCAGGCGCGTGACCGTCGTCCAATGGCCCTTCCGCCACGGGCCGCCCGGATATGGCTCCAAGCGCTATTGGGACTCCAATTTCTCGCAGCTCGGCATGTTCGCCGATGCGCGCTGGCGCTTTCTTCAGCGCGCGCGCTCGGTGCTCAATTGCGATCTGGACGAGCTGGTCCTGTCGCGCTCGGGCCGCTCGGTCTTCGAGGCGACGGAAGCCTCCCCCGCCGGCGTCACCTCTTTTTATGGGGACTGGGTTTTCGGGATCGAGGGCGTGACGCGTCCGCTGGACGAGGCCGCGCCCGCGCGCTTCACCGATTATCGCCACAAGCTCGCGCCCGTCGTGACCTATCGCTATGGGCTGATCCCGCGCTATCCCATGCGCTGCAACCCGAAATGGGCCGTCGTGCCCGCCCGCTGCCCGCCGGAAGCGCAGTGGCACACGCACACGATCAACGGCTGGTGGCGGGCACGCCTCGTCAGCCGCGACTTCCGCTTCCGCCATTTCCGCGAGATCAGCACCAACTGGAAATATGACCGTTCCGAGCGCGAAAGCTTCGACCCGGCGCGCCATGCGGAGGACGAGCTGATGGCCCGGAGCTTCGCGCGGGTCGATTGGGCGCGATGATGGGAGGCGGGGAAAAGGGCTCAAGGCGCGCTCACGCCGCCGGGATAGCGCGCGCGAAACCAGCGCACGAAGCGCCGGACCCCCTCTTCGACGGGCACTTGCGGCTGGTAGCCATAGTCGCGCGCGATCGCGCCGATATCGGCGAACGTGCCCTCCACGTCGCCCGGCTGCATCGGCAGAGCCTGACGGATCGCCGGCCGGCCGATGGCCTGTTCCAAAAGGTCGATAAAGGCGGACAGGCGCACCGGCCGTCCGCAACCGAGATTGTAGATCGCGTGCGGGCGCTCGGCCGGAAGGGTGAGCGGCGTCAAGGCGACCGACAGGATCCCGGACACGATGTCGTCGACATAGGTGAAGTCGCGCCAGTGCGCCCCACCGCCATAGACCTCGATCGGCTCGCCCTTCAGGATCTTGTCGGTGAAGCGCCAGCAGGCCATGTCGGGCCGCCCGAACGGACCATAGACCGTGAAGAAGCGCAGCCCGACTTGCTCCAGCCCGAACAATCCGGCATAGGTCTCGCTCATCAACTCGTCCGCCCGCTTGGTCGCGGCATAGAGCGAGGAGGGCCTGTCGGACACGTCCGTCTCGGCCGAAGCCGTGAGCCCGGTGCCGCGATAGACCGAGGACGACGAGGCATAGACGAGGCGCGGCGGCCGGCTCATGCGTCGGCAGGCTTCGAGCACGCTGAGATGGCCTGTGACGTTGGCGCTTGCATAAGCGAAGGGCTCGTCCAGCGAGCGCCGCACACCCGCGCGCGCGGCCAGATGCACCACGAGATCGGGCGTCTGCGCCCGCATCAGCGCCGCCAGTGGTTCGGGCTCGGCAATGTCGAGCGGGCGAAAGGCGAAGCCGGCATGGCGCGACAGGAGCGCCAGACGCTCACGCTTGAGGCTGACGTCATAGCTATCGTCCAGACAATCGAGGCCGAGAACCACGACTGGCCCGTCGCTCGGCGAGGACAGCAGCCGATCTGCCAGATGGAACCCGATAAAGCCCGCCGCGCCGGTGATGACGATCTTGCGCACGCGGTTTTCTTTCGACAGCGGTCCCGACCTTCCAATCCCGTGCGGACGGAAATGCCCTTATAGGTAGAGTTTAGCGGAAGCATAATTTACATCAGGTTGCATCACCCAAGGGCGTTGGGTCGGGCAAACAGGTGCGGAGCGTACAGGCGAATATGGCTGGACAGGACAATATCGTGGTCGCGATCCCGACCTGTCGCCGGCCACGCGCGTTGCGGCGCTGCCTAGAGGCCGTGGGGCGGCTCGACCACGCGGGGCCGCTGCGCGTCATCGTGGCGGAAAACGATATGGAGCGGCGCGAGGGGGAGGCGGTCTGCGCGGCGCTTGTCGCCGAGGGCTATCGCTGGCCGCTGCAACTCGTGCCGGCGCAGGAGCGCGGCGTGGCGGCGGCGCGCAACGTGCTGGTGCGCGCCGCGCTGGAGGACCCCGCCGTGTCGCACATCGCGATGATCGACGATGACGAATGGCCGCAACCGGATTGGCTGACGCAGCTTCTCGCCGTCCAGCGCCGCGAGGGCGCCGATGTCGTGGGCGGCCCGGTGGATCGCTCCTATGAGCGCCCGCCGGCGGCCCATGTCCTGCGCGCGTCGGAAGGGGCCTATGGCGCGCTGCGCACGGGGCGGGTCGATCTGGTGGATGCGACCAGCAACATCCTGTTCGACGCGGCCCTGTTTCGCGCGCGCTCCGAGCCCTGGTTCGACCCGGCCTATTCGCTGCTCGGCGGCGAGGATCGCGACTTCCTGATCGGGCTGCAACTGGCCGGCGCGCGCTTTGCCTGGTCGCGCGAGGCGGCGGTGCGGGAGGATTATCCCGCCAGCCGCTGCACGCTCGGCTGGATGCTGCGCCGCGCCTATCGCAGCGGCAACACGGACATTCTCATCAATCTCAAGCACCGCCCGCCGAGTTTCACGCCGCTGCGCGAGACCTCCAAGATCGCCGGCGCGCTGGGTGTCGGGCTCGTGTCCGCGACGCTTCTGGCCTGGAAGCCGCAGCGGCGGGTGGCCGGCCTTCTGCTTCTGGCACGGGCCGGCGGCAAGCTCGCGGGGCTGATGGGCCTGCGCTACCAGGAATATCGGACCATCCATGGCGGCTGATCTTTCGTCTTCCCCGGCCACCCCCCTCGTCGCCGTCGTGATCGCGGTGCGCAATGGCGCGGCGTTCATCGAGGAGGCGGTGCGGAGCGTGCTCAAGCAAGGCGCGTGTCTGGCCGGTGTTGTCGTTGTCGATGACGGGTCGACGGACGATACACGCGAGCGCGTCGCCGCGATGCGCGACCCGCGCATCCAGCTTCTCTCGAATCCCGGTCACGGCGTCTCGTCCGCGCGCAATGCCGGGGCCGCGCTTGTGCCGGAGGCCGGCTGGCTCCTGTTTCTGGATGCGGACGACCGGCTGGCGCCCGGCGCGCTGGACCATCTCCTGCGGCTGGCGGTCCAGGGCGGTGAGCCGCCTGTCGCCGTCTATGGCGATTACGAGCGCATCGCGGCGGACGGGCGCGTCACCGGCCGTCGCCATCTCCTGCGCCGTCGCCGCGCCAAGCCGAGCGGTCTGATCCTCGAACGGCTGCTGTCGGGCAATTTCCTGATCAATGGCGGCGTGGTGCTCGTGTCCCGTTCAGGGTTTGCGGCCAGCGGCGGTTTCGATCCCGCGCTTTCGCTTTGCGAGGACTGGCATCTCTGGTGCCGTCTCGCGGCACTGGGGCCGATTCTCTATACGCCGCGCCATGTTCTGGACTACCGCGTCCACGGGGCCAGCGTGATGATGGGCGGCCATCGCCGCTTCGCCGATTTTCGTCCCGCGCTGGAGCGCATCTATGCGGACGCCGCCGCCCGCCCCGGCGCGGGCGACATGCCGCTGGCGCGTCTCAGGCGCGAGGCGGAAGTGGCGTTGATGACCTATTGCGCCGCGCAGGCCTTTCGCAATGGCGGGCGCTGGACGGGCGTTCGTCTTGCGCTGGGCGCGCTCAAGCATCACCCGCGCCGCGCGCCCTATGTGGCGGCGCGCTTCGGCGGGGCGATGGCCGGGCTCTGACGCCGCTCCGCGCCTGTCAGGGCGCGCTGGCCCCGCCTTTCGCGGGGCGCCTGATGAAGCGCAGGAGATCGGCGAGGAGCCCCGGCCACAAGAGAACCGGGATCGCATAGGCCGTCAGGCCCCCGACGACCAGCACCGCGATGCGCAGCGGGTCGGGGAAGCTTTCGACCAGCGCCGTCTGACGCAGACCCAGCAGCGTCACGACCATGATCAGAGTGCACGCGGCCGAGGGAAGCAGCGTGCGCAGCACCTCGCCGGGGCGCAGCCCGGTGGAGCGGCGGAGCAGCAGCAGCGCCAGAGGCACGGAGGCGATGTTGCGGCAGACATAGCCGATCGCCACTGCCCCGACGCCCCAGCCCGCCGCGCAGAAGGCCACCGCGAGGCTCAAGGAGAGATCGAACAGGCTGAGGGCTAGAATGCTCCGGCCTTGCCCCAGCGCGGTCAGGATGGTCGGGTTGTGGAAGGTGATGGGTAGCGGCAGCGCCGACAGGGCGAGGATCTGCGCGATCGGAATGCTGGCGGTCCATTGCGGGCCGAACAGGGCGGGAAGAGCCTCCGGGGCGATCAGCGCCGCACCCGCGAAGGCGGGATAGATGACGAGAGAGGTCAGCTGGAGAACACGCAGATAGGCGCGGTTGCGCGCCAGAGCATCCGACTGGAGCGCCGAGAAGGAGGACAGCGCCACCGAGGAAAGCGGGCGGATCGTCACGTCGAGGATCAGGTCGAGATAGCGCGCGCCGATCCGGTAGAGGCCGAGCGCGGCGGTGCCCAGAACCGAGCCGACAATGAGATCGAAGGTCTTGGGGATCGCCATGTTGACGAAGGACGAACCGGCGAGCCAGGCCCCTGCCGCCATCTGGCGGCGCGCGATCGCGAAGGAGAACTGGAAGGCGGGGCGATAGCCGTTCCACATCCACAAAAGGCCGCTGTTCAGGATCGAGAAGGTCAGCCGCTGGAAGACCAGCGCGTAGACACCGAAATCCAACGCGATGAGCGCGACGGCCACGAGGCCGGAGGAGACGGTCGCCAGCATGGTGCGCTTGGTCAGAAGGGCGAACTGGAACTCCTTGCGCATCAGCGCCTCGGGATTGACGCCGATCGCGTAGATGAAGGTCGAGAGCGCCAGGATTTGGACGATCGGCTCCAACTCGGGCGTGTCGAAGAGCGCGGCGGCCGAGCCCGCCCCGACATACAGGAGCGCCATGGCCAGAAGACCGAGAGCGACGCTCAGCCAGAACGAGGTGTGGAGTTCGAGCGCTGTAAGATCCTTGCGGTAGATCAGGACGTCGGTCAGCCCGGAGCGGCCGAAAATGTTCAGGAAGTCGATGAGAATGGTGGCGATCGCCACCGTGCCGAACTCCGCCGGGCTCAGATTGCGGGCGAGGATGGCGAAGACGACGAAGCCGAACAACTGCTGGCCGAGCGAGCCGCCGAGGCTCCACAGCGTGCCGGCCATCATCTTGGATTTCAGGTTGCGCTCAGGGCTGGGCATGAGACCTATCGCTTCCAGCGCCGCGCGAGCGCGCGAAATCCCTGCCGCAGGACGGAAGGGTGGCGCGCGGCCCGAACCAGCGCCGAGGGGGACTTGCGGCGCAGGAGGCGAAGGAATTCGCCATAGGCGGCGCGGCCTTCGAAACTGGCGATCCGCTGCTCGAGGAGGGCGGCCTCCGCGGGCGTGAGCCGCGCGCGATAGGTTACCAGAAGCGCGCGATTGGCGCCAAGCGCCGCGCCGAAATCCGGCTGGGTCTGCGACATGTCCGAGGCTTTGCGGGAGACCGGCCCGTGACGGGGCGTGTAGACGTAGCCCGCCTCCGGCACGAGCTGGAAGCGCGCGCCTTCCAGTAGACAGCGGAACAGGAGGTCGAAATCCTCGGCATATCGCTGCTCTTCGGCATAGGCGAGTTGGCGGCGGGTCAGGAACTCGCGGCGCCACACGGGCTTGAGCCAGCCATAGGGCGTGCGATCGGGCGAGAGATCGTGGCGCAGAAGCTCCGCCAGCGACAGAAGAAGCGGCTCGCGCAGCTCCGGATAGGCCGTTCCCACGACGGCATCGCAGCCCCGGTCGTAGATCGCCAGATCGTCCGCCACCATGTCGCACCCCTGCTCGGCAGCAAAGCGCGTGAGGGTTTCCAGACGTGTCGGCTCGAACCGATCGTCGGCATCCAGAATCGCGATCCACTCGCCGCGAGCCTCGCTCAGGCCGCGATTGCGCGCGACCGATGGTCCGCCATTGCGGGGCAGGGCGATGACGCGAAGGCGGGGGTCCTCACCGGCCAGCCCCCGTGCGATCGACAGGCTGTCATCGGTGGAGGCGTCGTCCACGAGGATGATTTCGAGATCGCCAAGCGTCTGCGCCAGCACCGACCGCACCCCCGTTTCGAGGCAGGCGCGGGCGTTGAAGACGGGAATGACGACGGAGACGCGAGGGGCGTTCGCAGAGACTGATGTCATGCCGTTTCCCAGACGCGGCCGAATTCTCGGGTCAGCGCGGCGAACTGCGCGTCGTTGGCCGAGCCGCTGGCGTCGTTTTCGATATAAAGCGCGCTGCCCTGGCTGCCGGTCCAGTTCCGAAAGCGAACCTTCGGGCCGACCTTGCGAAACTGAAGGCCCGCGCGGCGCGCCATCACATAAAGCCACATGTCGTCGGCGGTCGGCGCCAGACGGCGCGCGGCGTCAAGGTCGAGCACATCGGGATGCAGGAGCGAGGGCACATAGACCACGCCGCCAAGCCCCGTCGGAAAGAGGGTCGGGGCCGTCCTGCGCTCGCTTGTGTTCTGCCGCCACGCGCCATAGAGCAGGGGCGCCCCATGGGCATCGAGCGTGATCTCGTGCGCGCGAAAGGACGGAATAGCCCTCTCGTTGGCAACGGTCAGGCCGGAGGTCAGGTCCGCCAGCCAGCTTGGCCAATAATAGGCATCGTCATCGGTGGTGACGACATAGGCGTCCGGGTGCTCGGCGAAGCTCCAGGCATATTTCTTGTAGGATCGCACGTCTTCGCAGAGGCCGATCCGAAGGCCATCGTCCTGAAGATCCAGAACCTCTCGCGGCAGGCCGGCATGGTCGCGATGCGCGATCCACAGAACGGTCTCATCGGCCCTGACGCTCTGCGCCAGAAGACTTTTGAGTGTATAGGCCAGCGTGGCAAAGCGCGGCGGGTAGGAGGTGAGGGAGACGACGAGCGGCCGGGTGAGGCCGTGGGCGCAAGACCGGGCTCTCTGTTGTCTCCAGCACGTATCGACCCACCAGCGGACCGCCGGGTCCGACGCCGTGAAGGCGTGGCCCTTCATCGTCTGCAGCGCATTACGCAACGCCATGGAGGTTACACTTCACGTTCGAAACATCGGGGGCGGGCGGTATGGTCGCGGGCCGCAATCAGGGGCTTTGCGGGCGCTGCGTCCAGGCGCGGCGCGCCAGATGGCCGGCCAGAAGAGGCGGTTCCAGAAGATAGCGGTGCGCCATTCGGCGCGGATCGGCAGCCAGGCGATGCAGCCATTCCAGCCCCCAGCGCCCCATCCAGCGCGGCGGCGTCGGCTCGAAGCCGGCGAAATAGGCAAAGGCCGCCCCGCCCAGCCCGACGACGGGAACCGCGAGGCGCTCGCGATAGGCGTCCACGAAGCGCTCCTGACGCGGCATTCCCATGCCGACCACGAGGAAGTGCGGCTCGGCTGCCGCGATCCTGGCCAGAACCGCCTCCAGTTCGGCGGACCCTCCCGTCATGTCGAAGAAGCCGTGATGCCCGTCGATCCGAAGACTCGGCCAGCGAGCCCGCGCGAGCGCGAGGCCGGTTTCCAGAACCTCCGGCGTGTGGCCGAGCACGAAAACGCCTTTGCCCTCCCGCGCGGCGCGCTCGAAACTGTCCGTCAGCCAGTCCACCCAGGTCGTGCGATGCGCCCGCTCCACCTTGTGCCCGCGCGCCCGCAGCATCCAGACGAGAGGCATCCCGTCGAGGATCACCAGCGTGTCGGGCCGCGCCAAGAGCCGATCATAGGCAGGATCGACATGGGTGACGTAGAGCCCGTGCAGATTGGCGCCGCCGAGCACGATCCGCGTGCCCGGCGGACGCGGCCGGAAAATCTCGTCCAGCAGCTCGGCCTTGGTGAGCGGGTGGAAGCGCAGGCCCAGTTCCACGATCTCGCGCGGAAAGGTCGGAGAGGTCGCGTCCAGCACCGAGGCTCAGCCCGCGTTCCGATAGGCCGCCCGCGAGAAGGCGGTCATCAGGATGATCTTGAGATCGAGCAGGAAGGACCAGTGATCGACATACCAGAGATCGTGCTCGATCCGGTCCGCCATCTTCTTCAGCGTATCGGTTTCGCCCCGGTGCCCGTTGATCTGCGCCCAGCCGGTGATCCCAGGCCGAATGTTGTGGCGGCGATGGAAGAGCTTGATTTCCTTGGCGAAGGTCTCGTTGAGGGCGATCGGATGCGGGCGCGGGCCGACGATCGACATTTCGCCGAAGAGAACGTTCAGGATCTGAGGCAACTCGTCCAGATTGGTGCGTCGCAAAACCGCCCCGACGCGGGTGATGCGCGGGTCGTTGCGGGTCGCCTGACGGAAGGCCGCGCCGTCCTCCATCACGCGCATGGAGCGGAACTTGAAGACGCGGATCGGCTGGTTGCCGTAGCCATGCCGCGTCTGGCGGAAGAAGACGGGACCCTTGGAGTCCAGGCGGATCGCCGCCGCAATGGCCAGAAGAAGCGGGGCGAGGAAGATCAGCGCGCCCAGCGCAACCGCGAAGTCGAACACGCGCTTGAGCAGCAGTTGCAGCCGCGACAGGGGGCGGTTGCGCACGACGGCCGCCGGCAAGCCGGCCAGCCCGTCGCCCTTGGCCCTCCAGAGCGGGCTGTTGCGGTGCGGCAGAACTTCCACCGTCACCGGCGTCTCGCTGAGATCGTGCAGGAGCCGGTCCACGAGATCGCCCAATTCGGCCGAGGTGTGGACGAGAACACGCTCGACGCCGCTCTCGCGGCAGGTGTTCACGATGGCGCGCAGCGTTTCGGCCTCGTCGGCGCGCGCCGTGTCCGCCAGCGACAGGCGGGCCACGACATGGCAGCCCCGCGCCGACAGGCGCGCCTGAAGCTGGGGATCGAGCTGGGCGTCGCCCACGATCATCAGGCGCTGGCGCTCGACCCGCCCCTTGGCGAGGCGCTCGCGCAGAAGGCGCTGGAAGACGCTGCGCAGGGTGAGAACCACGAGCCCGCTCGTGACGAATTGCGAGAAGAAGGTTCCTCGCGAATAGCCCTCGTCGAACCGCGTGACGAAGAGGACGGCCAGAAGCGCGGTGAAGATCCGCAGCGTCGTCACCAGCCCGGACCAGAGAAAGCCCGGCCCCGGTTCGATCGCGCGCTCGTAGCTGCCGCGCAGCAGCGACAGTCCGGCGACGCCGAGCCCCAGCGCCGCGCCGACCGCCATGGTCACGGAGCGGTCCGGGTGCCATTCTAGCGCGTAGGACCAGTAGAGATCGGCCGTCGCCACCGCGACCAGCGAGACCGCCAGCGTTTCGCAAAGGGCGAAGCCGTGGCTCAACCGCTCGAAACGGAGAATCCCCTCCAGACGGGCGTGCCCTTGCGACACATCGTTTCCGACCCATTGATCCGTCGACATGCTTCCCCCGCATCGTCCACGAAGCCGGCAATCCGCACTTCGTTAAGAGACTATTAAAATACGGGAGCACAATGGATTGTCTTATGATGATCTTGGATAGGGTGTCATGCAGAGATGGGTGAAGACAATATTTCGATTCTATGCAAAATAGTACGCACGGAATTGAGTCCTCTATACTATATAAAACAGGGAATTCTTGGGAAGTGGGGCGCGAACGCCCTTGTGCGGCCGGCTCGATCGCCAGGCAAAGCCGCAAGGCACCTGTTGCCCCGTATCCTGGGGTTTCACGGTGGTGCATGAGGGCGAGCTTTTTCTGGGGATGATATCAGCTCCAGCGCGCCTGCAACAACGCAGCGGCAAGGTTGGCCAGGCCGCGCGGGTGTGTCGGGCGCATGATGCCCGACGCGCCGTCCGCCTCAGCCCTCGGCTGGCGGAAGGGCGCTCGACGCGCCATCGCGCGGCGGCGGCAGGATGGCGGGCTGAAGCTGAAGCCAGGCTTCGAACATCGTGCGCGTGTTGCCCAGCGTCGGCAGGCCCTTGCTGCGGGCCTCGCGCGGGGAGCAGCCGAAGCGGCGCCGGAACGCCTTGCTGAAGGAGGCCGTGCTGTCGAAGCCGAGCGCTTCGGCCAGTTCCCCCATGCTGCGGTGTTCTTCCGGATGGCGCAGGAGTGCGCAGGCCGTGTCCAGCCGGCGCGTCTGGATATAGCTGGAAATGCCGCCGAGCGGCGCGAAGGCGCGATACAGCGAGGAGCGGGGGATTTGCAGATCGCGCGCGATCGCCTCCGGCGTCAGCGCGTTCGAGGACAGGTTCTGCTCGATATGCCGCTCCACGCGGATGCGCAGCGTCGGGGTCATGGGCTCGCGCTCACGCTCCGGCAGGTGCCGGTCCTCGATCTCGCGCAGGGCGGCGGACACGAGGGCGAGCGTGCCGCGCCCCATGCTCGTCGCTTCGTCCTGCCCGAGCGAAGGCGCGTGGCGAGATAGGGCGCTCAGATGCGCCGCCAGAACATACGCGCTCGGGGAGGTCAATCGCTCTCCATGCAGCGGCGGGATCCGGCTCATGAGGCTCGACAGCGCTTCGCGCGGGACCACGAGGACGACAAACCGGCTCCACGAATGGGACAGGCGAAAGCCTTGTGACGATTCGAGGCAAAACAAATCGCCCGCACCGAGCGAGACGGGCTGGCCGCCGATCTCGCCCTCCCATTCGCCGCTCACGATATGGAACAGGCTGACATGGCCTTGAGGACCAGGGATCAACTGCTCTGCGGCCCGCGACAGGCAGGCGGGCGAGACATGGTTCGTGCAAAGAATGGACGAACCGATCAGCCAGGCGGAGACGTCGACAAAGATGTCATCGCACGCGTCGACGGTCAGTTCGGCTCGCAATTGCGCGATGGCCCCGCTCCACAAACGCAACGCCTCCTGCGCGGGGAGCCCCCGGCTGCTGATGCGAAGCGCCGGCAAAGCGTGGTTCATTGCCAGAGCGGTCTTGTTCTCCGACATCCTCTGCCTGACCCACCCGTTGCCCGACAACCCGATCGGCGAACCGACCCGTTGGGCAAGCCTGTTGCACTCTCCAGAGCCGGAGCGAATCCTCGCTGGGTCGGCCGATCGGATTTTCTTCGCTCGCCCGATGCGATCCTCGCGGCTCGCCCGGCCGCGAGGACTGTCGCGAATGCCCGACGATGCGCCCTCGCACCGACGGCGCTTCGCTTCCTGTCGTCGAACGAAAATCTCTCGACCATTCTCCGCTCGCAGGGGGCCCCGACCATTCGTCTGAGATCATGTTTCGCCCCTCGCGTGCAATCTGTCGAGAGCCGCCCGCGAGATGGATGAGGTCGACCGGCTTGTTACCTCGCGTGAAACGGACCATCGAGCGGAGCCTTGCCATCAACGATCTTTTGGCGCGCCTCCTCGTGCCGGTCCCGCAAGCTGGTGAAGCGCGGGTCGTGGCTCAAATCCTCACCGCTCTCGTTGCGGCGCGTCAGCCGGAGGAACTCCACGCTTTCATCGGCCGAGAGGCCCACGAAAACCTGCTCGCCCCGCTCGTTGATCGTGATGGCCCGCATGGCGCGCAGAAACTGTTCTTCGTCGGGTGTGAGGTCCATGTCGTTCCTTTCCGATCCTTCGCGCTGGGAAGATGGGGCCGTGGATTGCCCTGTCGCTCGAACGACGCGGGAGGAACCTCGTTCCGAATGGCCAAGCAGCGGCAGCCAAATGGCGCGATTCGTTTGGCCGGTCCAAAGGCGCTGCAGCCGGGGCGGCGTGATCGTGTTCGACCTTCGAAATGAAGCCCGACGCCTCGGCCGGGGGCTGAACCGACGCGCCATCCGGCACATGCAAGCCGCAAGTCCGCGCTATGGCGAGGGGCCGATCTTTCTGCGCAGTCCGATCCACCCGCGAACGCCTGCGCCGGGGGCGCAGCACGCAGTTTCACTGCGGGAGCGCGCTGACGCGGCTGTGGGTCATCCAGACGTCGCGTGGGTCGAAAGCGGGCGGCCGACAGGCCGAGGCCCGAGTCGATGCCCGAGGACGAAGACTATGGCCGCGACCCGATCGAACGCGCGTTGCCCCACGGGTACGCATCACCGACCATACCGGCTCACTTGGCTGCGACGGCGTGCAAGGAGCGATCTCGCTGCCGCTCGGCGCTTCGACACTAGAGGTCACCAGTCGTCCGTCGCATGAGATCCTGTCCTATTGTGATGGAACCCATCTGGTCGCCAACGCTTGGAAACATGCGGCAACAGCAACCGGAACGGTTTTGCAGCCCGCTTTGGCGCATGTTCGGCTCCTGAAAGCCGGCTCGGCGCGCACGCTCCGCTCGGATCAGAGCGGCTATCGTCACGACAGTCGAACTCACGAAGGCGTGAGTTAAATTTTCGCGTGACTGCAATGATTTCGAATATCGTCCCAATGCAGTCGACAGCTGTGTGGTGATTGCGGAATATTTCGGTCAAGACCCAGAATGGATGGCAATTGATATGGCAGAGTCCAATAGGAATACCATTCCCGACAATGATGTTGCCGGCGTCGATCTGCTTCAGCCTTTGATCGCCCTGTCCAAGTCGACCCGGCAACTCGTCTCGCTGAAGCTGGCGGAAACCGGCGTTATGGCCGGGCAGGATCAGCTTCTCGACGCGCTCGACCCGCGCGAGCAGCGAAGCATCTGCATGGTGGCCAACCACCTGTCCGTACGGCCATCGACGGTCTCCAAAATGCTGGACATTCTGGAGCGCCGGGGTTGGTGCCAGCGCGAGGCCGACGATGTCGACTTGCGCCGCACCTTCGTGCGTCTCACGCCGGAGGGCGAGCGGATTCGCCTCCATGTGCGTCGCGTCTGGGGCGAGGTGAACGCCGACCTGATGCGCCAATTGCCGTCCGACATGGTGTCGGACATGTCGGCGGCTCTGCATCAGGTGGAAGACGTGCTGATGACCCGTCTGTCCCGCCTGCGATAGCGAGAAGGGGCGGGCGTCTTTTTCCTGAACGGCCAGACGCCGTCGAGGCCGGCGGCAAAGCCGGATTGATCAGCAAGCGGGCCGGAAAAGACCGGACCCATCCGATCCGATTGTTCGAAAGGCTTCGAAGCATCAAATCCGGCTGAACAGCAGCTGGACCACATTGTCGGCTTCGGCCGGTTTGCGCAGCACCGGCGTGTCCTCGTATTCCTGCGGAATCATCCAATCGTCGTAGCCAGTGACGAAGATGATCGGGATGCCGATGGCCTTCAGGGCCTCGGCCACGGGAAAGACCTTCTCGCCCCCGAGATTGATGTCGAGAATGGCGGCGTCCACCACTTCGCCTCGCTCCACCAGCGCCAGCGCTGCGTCCACGGTCGGAACGGGGCCGACCACGATCCCATTGGAGGCTCGGATGGTCGCGCTCAATTCCTCGGCGGCATGATACTCGTCTTCGACGATCAGCACACGGCGCCCGGACAATTCGACGGTATTCGAAGCAAACATGCCTTGAGCTTGCGACCGTAGCCTCCCCCCTGTCAACGGAGGGTGAGGGGCTCGTTCGTGTGCCTCCTAGCGAAAATTCGAGCCGGTCGTCGCATCCATCCAGCACCGATCCGATCGGTCGCCCGCCTTGAATCTGGACCGCAGGGCAGGGGGGCGATCGCCCGTCTTCGCCTCGCCCAAAGGGGGAGCCGATGCAGCACAAGGCCAAGCCTCGACAACGACGCCCCTGGCGCAAAGCGCCCGCGCGCCAACCCGCGAGGGGCCTGCCCCGCTTCTAAAGCTTGCCCAGCATTTCGATCAGCAAAGGGCGAAGGCGCCGCAGTTCGTGGCGATGAGCGGCGGACAGGGTCTCGATCTTGTCCAGCCCATTCTGGGTGAGCGCGACACGGATGCGGCCTCGGTCGCTATCCTCGGCCTGGCGTTCCACCAGCCCTAGCCGCACCAGTCGATTCACCAGCCCCGTGGCGCTGTGCGGGCGAAGATCAAGCTGATCCGCCAGTTCCCCGACCGGCAGCGAGCGTTCGGCGGCGGCGCGAATGGCGAGAAGCGCCTGATGCGGCTGTGCCGTCAGCCCTGCCTCTGCGGCGGCTCCTTCGCTGAAACTCAGGAAGCTTCGCAAACTGCCGGCGGAACAGCGCCAGCGCGCGATAGTCCTCGTCGTCGATCGGATCACTCGAGCTCGCTCCATGCCACCGATCGCATTCTTGAGAAGTATCGTAGTGCGATAATTGGCCGCCTATGATCCCCTTCGCCCCGCTCCGCTTCTCATCCCCAACGGCCTTTCCGGCCCGGTCTCATTGCCGCGACTGGCCGATCACAGCGCCGACTGGCGAATGCTCGCTCTCTCCCTGATGGCGCTCGTCATCGGGACGGACGGCGCGGGTGCCGCATGGCTGCTCCTGAAGCTCATCGCGCTCGCCACCCATCTCGCCTGGTAGGGCGAATGGTCCTTTGCCGTGCAGGGCATCGTGCCGGCGACGGGTGGCCTTGCCACGGTGCTGGTGCCGGGCGCGGGCAGTCTGATCATCGGCCTCATGGCGCGTTTCGGGTCGGACAAGATTCGCGGGCACGGCATTCCCGAAGCCATCGAGGCCATTCTGTTCGGCCAAAGCCGTATGTCGCCCAAGGTCGCAGTGCTCAAGCCCCTGTCCTCGGCCGTCTCGATCGGCTCCGGCGGGCCGTTCGGCGCGGAAGGGCCGATCATCCTGACCGGGGGTGCGATCGGCTCGCTCTTTGCCCAATGCTTTCATCTCAGCGGCGCGGCGGCGGGCATGACGGCGATCTTCGGCACGCCCGTCGCGGCCATGCTCCTGGCAGTCGAGGTGCTGCTTTTCGAGTGGAAGCCGCGCAGCTTCGTGCCGGTGTCGGTCGCCGCCTTGACGGCCATCGCCTGGCGGCCTGCATGGATCGGCGCGGGGCCGATGTTCGTGCTCACCGCGCCCCTTGCGGGCGATGCCGCGATGCTGGCGGGCGTTGCCGCCGCCTTCTTCGCCAAGGTCGCGCATCGCGCCTATCCGGTGGTGGATGGCGAGGGGCGCGTTCTGGGGCTGGTGTCCCGCACTGACGCTTTGCGCTGGTCCCAAACGCCGCCTGAGGCCGACACGACCATTTGCGAACTCGTCGCCGACCATTCGCTTCACCGGGTTTCCCCCTTGCTGCCCGTCGACCGCGCCGCCGAGCTGATGCTCGCCGAAGAGATCGGTCGCCTGCTTGTGGTGGACGACGAAGGCCGCCTCATCGGCCTCCTGGCCCGCCGCGACCTCCTACGCGCCCGCGCCGACTACCGCCGCGACGAACGCGACAGATCCCGTTTCGCAGGGATGGCGTGACGGCAAGGGGCAGGCGGTTGGAAGGGAGGGAGGGCGGTGCCGAGCGGAAGTCGGGGAAGGCACGCAATAGAGACTGGGACTCCTGCAAGGAATTGTGACGAGGTCGACGCTGTGCTTCCCGGTCGTGACAGGAATGCAGGGTGCCGGTGGCTCGTGTCCTGTTCCGGCCAGTAGAGTATCGCCCGCGAAACGATGTCCAGCGCGGGGTCGCCTGCGCTTGTCGATCCGAAGCGCGATCGGTCTCTGTGCAACAGACGCTGCGGTGGGCCGATCTCTGGGAAAAACGGGTGGTCTCGCGGGGCGGGGCGGGCCATGCTGCGGCCTCGAAAGGAGCCCGACCCATGACCCTCCATGCGCCAATCGCGCCGCGTCCCGCCTTCGAGGAGGTTCCGCCCCCCGGCGATTATGCGCTCGTACGGCGCACGATCGAGTTCATCTCGCGGGAATATCGCTCGCAGCCGAGCCTGTGCGAAGTGGCCGAAGGTGTGGGCGCGCCGGAGGCCGAGCTGGAGGCCGCGCTGCGGCGCTGGGCGGGGCTCAGCCCCAAGGCCTTTCTTCAGGCGGTCACGCTGGATCACGCGCGTCGGCTTCTGGCCGAAGGGCTTCCGCTTCTGGACGCCGCAATCGAGGTCGGGCTCAGTGGGCCGTCCAGGCTGCATGATCTGTTCGTCAAGCATGAGGCCATGAGCCCAGGCGCTCATAAGGCCAAGGGCGAAGGACTGGCGCTGCGCTACGGCTTTGCCGACGGGCCGTTCGGGCGCACGCTGGCTGTCTGGACCGAGCGAGGGCTGGCCGGGCTCGCCTTCAGCGACGAGGAGCGGGGCGGGGACGCGCACGCGCTGGCCGATATGCTCGGCCGCTGGCCGAAGGCGCAGGCCGAGCGGGACGATGCGGGCGCGGCCGATCATGTCGCGCGCGTCTTCTCGCCGGCGCGCTGGCGGGGCGACCAGCCGCTGCGCATCGTCTTGATCGGTACGGATTTCGAAGTGCGTGTCTGGCAGCGCCTTCTCGACATTCCGCTGGGATGCGCCGACACCTATTCCAGCGTCGCGCGGGACATCGGCGCGCCGCAGGCCTCGCGCGCGGTGGGCGCGGCTGTCGGGCGCAATCCCCTGTCCTTCGTGGTGCCGTGCCACCGCGTGGTCGGCAAGTCGGGCGCGCTGACGGGCTACCATTGGGGGCTGACGCGCAAGCGCGCCATGCTGGGCTGGGAGTTCGGCCTGCGCCACCCCGACTGATCGCCGCAGCGCGGAACTCATTGGCTGACCAAGCGTCCCTTCTGCCAGGTGAAGGGAGCGATGCGATGGGCAAGGCGGCGGGCGACACACGGGCGGACATGCCGAAAGCGCGCGGCGACGCGCGGACATCCTCCGCGCCGAAGGGCAAGCCGCAGCGCGCCGTATCGGAGACTCGCGAACTGCGCGCGCCCATGGACGCAGCCGAGCGCGAGGAGACATTTCGTCGCCTCGCCGCGCACATGCCCGGTCGCACGCCGACCGCCAAGGGGCCGAAGGATCAGCCCGACCCGTTCCGGTCCGTCGTGTCCTGTCTTCTTTCGGCGCAGAGCCGGGATGTGAACACGGCCGCCGCCGTGACCGCGCTGTTCCAACTCGCCCGGACGCCGGACGACATGCTTCGTCTGAGCGAGGCCGAGATCGCGGCGGCCATCAAGCCCTGCGGCCTCTACAACATGAAAGCCCGCAGCATCCGCCGGCTCTGCCATGCCTTGATCGAGGAGCATGATCGCGTGGTGCCGCAAACGCGCGAAGGGCTCATGGGCCTGCCCGGCATCGGGCGCAAATGTGCCGACATCGTCATGAGCTTCACCTTCGACGAGGACGTGATCGCCGTCGATACGCATGTCTTCCGCGTCTGCAACCGCACCGGCATCACGCAGGAGCGCACCGCCGACAAGACGGCCGCCGCGCTGGAGCGCGACGTGCCGGACTGGGCGCGCCGCGACGGCCATTTCTGGCTGATCCAGTTCGGCAAGAGCGTCTGCCTCTCGCGCCGCCCGCGCTGCGAGAGCTGCTTCCTGAACGATCTCTGCCGGGCGTTCTCCGCGACGGGCGGGGTGGTGCCCCCACCCTCCGCATGAGGCGCAGCGTCAAAAGCGCTGCGGCACGTAAAGCTCGCTCGGCAGGGTCTGGCGCTCGTATTCGGGATTGAACACGCGCTCGGGCAGCGTGATCTCGTCGTAGGGCACGCCCTCATAGGGGATCAGGCTGAGGAGGTGGTTGATGCAGTTGAGGCGGGCGCGCTTCTTGTCGTTGCCTTCCACGATGTACCAGGGCGCTTCGGGAATGCTCGTGCGCGCGAACATTTCTTCCTTGGCCTTGGTATATTGCTCCCAGCGCACGCGGGATTGAAGGTCCATCGGCGAGAGCTTCCACTGCTTGAGCGGATCGTGGACGCGCATCATGAAGCGCATCTGCTGCTCTTCGTCGGTGATCGAGAACCAGTATTTGACGAGACGGATGCCCGAGCGGGCCAGCATCCGCTCGAATTCCGGCACGTCATGGAAGAACTGCTCGACCTCGTTGGGCTTGGCAAAGCCCATGACGCGCTCGACGCCGGCCCGGTTGTACCAGGAGCGGTCGAACAGGACGATCTCGCCGCCCGCCGGCAGATGCGGCACATAGCGTTGGAAATACCATTGCGTCTTTTCGCGGTCGCTCGGCGCGGGCAGCGCGACGACGCGCACGATGCGCGGGTTGAGCCGCTGTGAAATGCGCTTGATGACGCCGCCCTTGCCGGCCGCGTCGCGCCCTTCGAACAGGACGACGACCTTTTCCTTGTGGTGGGCGACCCAGTTCTGGAGCTTGATCAACTCGGACTGAAGACGCAGCAGCTCGCGGAAATACACGAGACGGTCGAGCGCGTTCGGGTGGGACTTCTTGTAGATCTTGGTGAGTTCGTCGCTGAGAGACGGCGGCGAGAGTTCCAGTTCGAAATCTTCGTCCAGCACATCCTCGATTTCGGCGCGCAGCCAATCGTCCGCGCCATTGCGCGCGGCGAAACCGTCGAGAGTCCTGTCTTCGTTGCTCATGCGGCCGGTCGCTTTCGTCTGGGCTGTTCGCTGAGGACGCACCATGCCGCAATTCGATGACAGCTGTTTGGCGGGTAAAATCGTTAGCCGGCAAGAGGTTCAGGGGAGCGCGGGCTCCGGCGCGAAGCGCGCGCGGATGGCCGCGCCGTCGCGCGCCGGCGGATTGCCGAACAGGCGGCGATAGTCGCGGCTGAACTGCGAGGGACTCTCGTAGCCGATGGCATAGCCGACGCTCGCGACCTCCTCCGCTCTCATCAGCCGCCGACGCGCCTCCTGAAGGCGCACGAGCTTCTGAAACTGGACCGGCGTCATGGTCGTCACCGCCTTGAAATGCCGATGGAAGCTGGGAACGCTCATGCCGGCCAGCCGGGCGAGATCCTGAACCCGAAGGCTCTGCGCATAATGCGCGCGGATATGGGCGCAGGCCCGGCCGACCCGCGCGCCGTGGCTGTCGCGCGCGCCCATCTGAGCGAGCGCCGCGCCGAGCGGGCTATGAAGCAAGCGCCAGACGAGCTCGCGCCGGATCAGCGGTACGAGAACCGGCGCATCTCGCGGTTGGTCCAGGCATTCCAGAAGCCGCCTGATCGGATCGCACAGGGACGGGTCCACCCGGCCCGCCGCCAGCGCCGCGAAGGGCGCGGCCGGCGCGGGCGCGATTTCGGCCTCGGCGACCAGTGCGGTCACGTCCTCCGGCGGAAGGGCGAAGCTCAGCGCGAGATAGGGCTCGGCCGGGCTCGCCGCCACGATGCGGGCGGAGACCGGAACGTCCACCGAGGCGATCAGGCCTTCGCCCGCGCGGTAGCGATAGGTGTCGGGGCCGAGCGTCGAGAGCTTGGCCCCCTGCACGACGAGGCAGAAGGAGGGGCCGTAGACCGAGCGGATGATACCGCTCGGGCCCTCCGCACGGTTGAGAAGCAGGCCTTTGATCGACGTTTCGCGCCCATGGCGCAGAAACTGGCGTTCGAGAAGCGGCGCGAGGTCGGTCATGCCCGTGAGTGTACGCACGAGGCCGCAAAACGCCATCGCCCCCGAGCGGGTTTGAGAGGATCGGGCAAGAGGCTGAGAGGATCGGCCGGAGGCAAAGGCGACCCCGCGCCTTAGGTTCGGCCCATCGCCACGCTTTCAAGGAGATGATCCATGCGGATGCGACAGCTCGGCCATAGCGGCCTCTTCGTTTCGGAACTGTGCCTGGGCACCATGACCTTCGGCGGCAACGAGGGCATGTGGAGCCAGATCGGCCGGCTCGGGCAGGACGAGGCCGACGCGCTGGTGAAGACGGCGCTGGATGCCGGCATCAATTTCATCGACACGGCCAATGTCTATGCGGGCGGCGAAAGCGAGCGCATTCTCGGCCGCTCCCTGTCCAATCTCGGTGTCGCGCGGGACGATGTCGTGGTGGCGACCAAGGTGCTGGGGCCGATGGGTGCGGGGCCGAACGCGCGCGGCGCCTCGCGCTCGCATATCCTCTCCCAATGCAAGCAGAGCCTCCAGCGGCTGGGGCTCGACCATATCGACCTCTACCAGATCCATGGTTTCGACAAAGCGGTGCCGATTGACGAGACCCTGGAAGCGCTGGATACGCTCGTGCGCCACGGGCATGTGCGCTATCTCGGCTTGTCCAACTGGGCAGCCTGGCAGGTGATGAAGGCGGTCGGCATCGCCGAGATGCGCCGGCTCGCGCCCATTCTCTCCCTTCAAGCCTATTACACGCTGGTCGGGCGCGATCTCGAACGCGACATTGCGCCCATGCTTCAGTCCGAGGGCATCGGTCTCATGGTCTGGAGCCCGCTGGCCGGTGGCTATCTCTCGGGCAAATATGACGGCGAGGGCACCGGCGCGGACGGGCGGCGCGCCACGTTCGACTTCCCGCCCGTAGACCGCACGCGCGGCAGCGCCGTAATTTCGGCGATGCGCGAGGTGGCCGACGCCCGGGGCTGCACAGTGGCGCAGGTGGCGCTCAGCTGGCTGCTGCACCAGAGCGTGGTGACCAGCGTCATCATCGGAGCCCGGCGGCCGGAGCAGCTCTCCGACAATATCGGCGCGACGAAAGTTGAATTGAGCGCGGACGATCTCGCCAAGCTCGACGCCGTGTCGCGCCTGCCGGCCGAATATCCCGGCTGGATGCTGGAGCGCCAAGGGGCCTATCGCGACTGAGGTCGAAGCGGAGGGGCGTGTTGCGCCCCTTCTCGCTTTCCGAAGGCGCTGCGGTCTGTCGAGGGGGCGAAAGGTTCTTCGGCCGAGCCTATATCGCATGCCGCGCCGACGCGGGACACGAGGGGGAAAGGCGTTGCCGACCGGAGGGTCGTCAGGCTCCGATGTCGTTGCCCTTGCGCATCTGGCAGCCGGTGATCTTCAGCGAGCCGTCCGGCTGGCGCTCCAGCGTGTAGCTGGCGATCCAGCTCTGCCCCTTGGCATCCGACAGGTAGACCTCCTGCCGCAGCCCGGCCCCCTCGGCCTTCAGCGCGCCGAAGGTGACGTTGCCGGCGCGGTGAACGGCGGGATAGGCCTGCGCCACCATGCTCAGGAAAATCTCGGGCGAGGGAAAGAGGCGCTGGATATTGGGCGCGGCGAAGGAATAGGCCCGCGCTCCATCGTCGGCGCGAAAGGCTTCGAGCTGCCCGCCGATCGTGGCGCGGGCATCGCTGCCATCATCCGCCAGCGCCGGATGAGCGAGGGCGACCAAGGCAAGTAAACCGAGGAGAACGCGGCGCATGCGATGCCTCCTTCCAAGGGAAGGCATCAGCATCCGTTCAGAATGTCGATCCCGCAAGCGCCAAGTTGACGCGGCGGAGAAGAAGGGCGGCACCGAGGCGCCACCCCACTGTCTGTTCGTGATGCCCACCCCGCTGAAGCGGGCGAGCTTCGTGACGGTCAGCCCGCCAGAACTTCCTTGGAAGCGACGGTGGAATCGGCGTTCAGCTTGTAGACGATGGGCACGCCCGTCGCGAGTTCCTGCGCCACGATCTCCTCGCCCGTCAGGCCGTCCAGCGCCATGATGAGGGCGCGCAGCGAGTTGCCATGGGCCGCGACGATCACCGTGCCGCCGGACAGGACATGCGGCTGAATGCGGTGGATGTAGTAGGGCCAGACGCGCGCGCCCGTGTCCTTCAGCGACTCGCCGCCCGGAGGCGGCACGTCATAGGAGCGGCGCCAGACATGGACCTGATCCTCGCCCCACTTGGCGCGGGCGTCGTCCTTGTTGAGGCCCGACAGGTCGCCATAGTCGCGCTCGTTCAGAGCCTGATCGCGGATCGTCTCCAAACCCTCCTGGCCGAGTTCGCCCTGGATGAGCTTCAGCGTGCGCTGGGCGCGGGAGAGGGCGCTGGTGAAGGCGATGTCGAACTGGAGTCCGGCCGCCTTGAGGCGCTGGCCGGCGGCCTTGGCCTCTTCCACGCCGAGCTCCGTCAGGTCCGGGTCGCGCCAGCCGGTGAAGAGGTTCTTGAGGTTCCAGTCGCTCTGGCCGTGGCGGACGAGCACGAGGGTGCGGGACATGAAGGCGAACTCCCTTGGGTGAACGTATGATGTGGACGAGAGGTGGAAAACCTGTGGAGCGTCAGAAGCCGAGCACCTGACGCATCGAATAAAGACCCGGCGACTGACCCCTGGCCCAGAGTGCGGCGCGCACGGCCCCGCGCGCGAAGATGGCGCGATCCTCCGCCCGGTGGCTCAGCTCGATGCGCTCGCCCTCGCCGGCGAGGATCACCTGATGATCGCCCACCACCGAGCCGCCGCGCAGCGTGGCAAAGCCGATCGTGCCGGCCTCGCGCGGGCCGGTATGGCCATCGCGCACCCGCACGGACTGTTCCTTCAAGGCGATCTCACGCCCCGCCGCCGCAGCCTCGCCCAGAAGCAGCGCCGTGCCGGACGGTGCGTCCACCTTGTGGCGGTGGTGCATTTCGAGGATTTCGACGTCGAACGCGTCGGGCCCCAAGGCGCGCGCCGCCTGCTCGGCCAGAACGGCGAGAAGATTGACGCCGAGACTCATATTGCCGGACTTGACGATCCGCGCGCCGGCCTGCGCCGCTCGCGCGATCGCGGCATCGTCGCTTTCCGAGCAGCCGGTCGTGCCGATGATATGGACCAGCCCGCGCCGGGCGGCGTCGTGGGCCACCGCAACGCTGGAGGCCGGGGCGGTGAAGTCGATCACGCCGTCCGCTGCGTCCAAGGCGGCCGCCAGGTCGCTGGAGACGGGAATGCCGAGATGGCCTGCCCCGGCGAGTTCCCCGGCGTCGTTGCCAAGCGCCAGCGAGCCCTCGCGCTCGATCGCGGCGGAAAGCTTCGCGCCTTCGGTTTCCTTGACGACGCGCACCAGCGTGCGGCCCATGCGCCCGGCGGCGCCCAGGATCACCAGCTTCATCGGCTCGCTCATGGCAAGGTCTCCGTTTCGATGGTTTGCGATGCGTCCGCCCCGCCCTGGAACCCGTGCAGACGGGCATAGAGGCCGTTCGGCCGGGTCAGAAGCTCCTGATGCGTCCCGCTTTCGGCGATCCGGCCGCGATCCACGACAAGGATCTGGTCCGCGCCGACGATGGTGGACAGGCGATGGGCGACGACGATGACGGTGCGGTCGCGCATCGCGGTTTCCAGCGCGCGCTGCACCAGGACTTCCGAGCGCGTGTCGAGCGCCGAGGTCGCCTCATCGAGAAGCAGGATCGGCGCGTCGCGCAGGAGGGCGCGGGCGATCGACAGGCGCTGGCGCTGGCCGCCCGAAAGCGTCACGCCGTTTTCGCCGACGGGCGTCTCGTAGCCGAGCGGCTGGGTGAGGATGAACTCCTCGGCCTGCGCCTTGCGCGCGGCGTCCTCCACCTCGGCGTCGGAGGCTTCCGGCCGGCCGAAGCGGATATTGTCGCGGATCGAGCCCTCGAACAGGACGGGGCTCTGGGGCACATAGGCGATGGCCGAGCGCAGCGAATGCTTGGTGACGGTGGCGATATCCGTGCCGTCGATCAGGATGCGGCCCGAGGCGGTGTCGTAGAAGCGCTCGATCAGCGCGATGATCGTGGACTTGCCGCCGCCCGATGCGCCGACCAGCGCCGTGGTTCGGCCGGGGGGCGCGGTGAAGGAGAGTTCGCGCAAGACCGGCTCCTCGGCGTGATAGCCGAAGGTCACGGCGTCGAAGCGGATTTCGCCGCCCGCGACGGAAAGGGGCTTGGCATCCGGCGCGTCGGCCTGTCGCGGCGCCTCGTCCAGAATCTCGTAGATCATCTTGGCGTTCACGAGCGCCCGCTCCATCTGCACCTGAAGCTTGGCGAGGCGGCGCGCGGGGTCGTAGGCCAGAAGCAGCGCCGTGATGAAGGCGAACATCGAGCCCGGCGAATAGCCGTAGACGATGGAGCGATAGCCCGACCACGCGATCACGGCCGCCACCGCGATGCCGGCCACCGTCTCGGTGATCGGGCCGGAGCGCTCGGTGATGATGGCGATGCGGTTGGAGCGCTCTTCCGCCTTTTCGATCAGATCGTCGGTGCGCGCACGCAGGAGCTTTTCCATGGTGAAGGCCTTCACCACCTGAATGCCCTGCGCCGCTTCCTGCATGGAGCCGAGAACCCGGCTGTTGAGGTCGATCGACTGGCGCGTCGCCTTGCGCAGCTTGCGCGACAGGCGCGAGATCATGATAGCGATGGGCGGCCCGGCGGTCAGCGCGATCAGCGACAGCGCCCAGTCCTGCCAGATCATGGCGAAGATCAGGAAGATCAGTGTCAGGAGATCGCGCGCCAGAGACGTGACGGTCAGGTTCAGCGTGTCGCGAATGCCCGAAACGTTCTGATTGATGCGCGCGGCGAGCTGCGCCGAGCGCGTTTCGCCGAAGAAATCCACCGACAGTTCGGTGAGATGGGCAAACAGGCGGCGCTGGTAGCGCGCCACGACATCATTGCCGATCCGGGCCAGGATGACGCCCTGCCCATAGGAGGCGATGCCGCGCAGAAAGAAGGCGAAGAAGATCGCGAAGGGCAGCGTGAACAGCATGGCCCGATTGCCGGCGACGAAAATCTCGTCGATCACGTCGCGCATCACCCAGGCCATGAAGGCCGTGGTGAGCGCCACCACGACGAGGCACAGGGCCGCCACCGCGTAGCCGGCGAGATGCTCGCGCCCGTTTTCCGCGATCACGCGGCGAAGCAGATGGAGCGCCTCGCCCCGCTGACGGGGTTCGCTCAAGGAGAGAGTGGTCTTCGTCAAGGATCGGGCCGGCCGGTTCATCGTCGGCTCGCTCTATAGCCGCTGCCGCCGCTCCTGCCTACAGGCGCGGCGGTGCGGGGGATAAAGAGCGTCAGCGCGTCCAGCGCCGGTTGGTGGTCTCGAGCCCGTAGGAACGCGGGGCGCGGGCGAATGTGGCGAGCCCCGCCAGCGCCGCCAGCGGCAGCGTGATGGCATAGAGTGGCATGTCGCGTAAGAGCGCTTCGTGGGGCGCCTTGTCCTCGAAGGCGGCGCGCATGGCGGCGCGGTCGATATAGGGTGCGATGTGGCCGAAGATTCCGCCCGCGATGAAGACGCCGCCGCGCGCCATGAAGACGAGCGCCAGATCGCCGGCCACGCGCCCGAGATAGATGCCGAAGAGGCGGATGGCTTCGCGGGCCGTTTCGTCGCCCGCGCCGGCCGCCGCCGTGATCGATGCGGGGGAATGCGGCTGCACCTCGCGCCCGTCGGCGCGCCCGATGGCGTTGTAGAGATTGACGAGGCCGCGTCCGCACAGGATCTGCTCGGCCGAAACGCGCCCGCCGATCGTCTCCAGATAGGGCCAGATGGCGAGATCGCGCGCGCTGCGGGGGCCGAGGTCGATATGCCCGCCTTCGCCCGCTACGGGAATCCACATGCGCCGCGCCTTGACGAGTCCGGCGACGCCGAGGCCCGTGCCGGGGCCGACCACGACGCGCGCGCCGTCATGCGGTGTGCCGGCGGGGCCGATCGCCTCGCGGCCGGCGTCCGGCAGAGCCGAAACGGCGAGCGCCTGCGCTTCGAAATCGTTGACGAGCAGCACGTCCTCGAAGCCGAGATCCTCGATCAACCGGCGCGGGCGCACCACCCAATGGCAATTGGTCAGCTCGATTTCGTCGCCGCTGATCGGGCCGGCAATGGCGAGCACGGCCGAGCGCGGCTGGATCGAGGTCTTGTCGAGAACGGTCGCCTGGATCGCGTCGTCGATATTGGGGAAATCGGCGGTCTGGACGATCGGGAAGTTCTTCGGCTCGGCGAAGGCGTCCACCAGAAGGGCGAACCGGGCATTGGTGCCTCCGATGTCGCCGATCAGGATCGGAAACTTCAGGTTTTCGGCGGAATCGTGCGTCGGAGTCATGCCGGTCCGGTTTCAATCGTTTGAAGACGGGCCAGCCATAGCACCGCAGCGTTGCGGGAAAAAGGCGCTGTGTCGCAGCCCCGCGCGATGCGTCGCGGAGGGCGCATCGACGGGCCTGCTTTTATAGATTATCGCGCACGCATGAGCATTGCCAAAGACGACCCGCTGGCGGTCAGAATCAGTCGCGCGCTGGCCGAGCGCATCATTTCAGGCGCGATCGCGCCGGGCGTGAAGCTGCGGCAGGATCATGTGGCGCTGGAGTTCAACGCCAGCCATGTGCCGGTGCGCGAGGCCTTTCGACGGCTGGAGGCCCAGGGGCTTGTCGTCAGCGAGCCGCGCCGGGGCGTGCGTGTGGCCGGGTTCAGCCCAGCCGAAGTGCGGGAGGTCGCCGAGATGCGCGCGGCGCTGGAAAGCCTCGCGCTCCGCCACGCCTTTCCGCATCTGACGCGCTCGATCCTGGATGAGGCCGATAAGGCGGTGGAGGCGGGCGACCGGGCCGCGAATGTGCAGGCCTGGGAAGAGGCGAACCGCGCCTTTCACCGCACCATTCTCGCCCCCTGCGCCATGCCCCGTCTCCTGCAGACGATCGACGATCTTCAGGCCGCGAGCGCGCGCTTTCTGTTTTCCGGCTGGCGGGCGGAATGGGATGCGCCGACCGATCGCGATCACCGGGCCATTCTCCTCGCGCTCCGGGCCGGGGATGCCGAAAGCGCGGCCTCGACGCTGGCGCGGCATGTGCAGCGGATCGGGCAGGTGACGCACTCCAGAGGGCACACGTAGTACAACATATTTTATCTATTATTTTTAGAATGATTGAGCGAATCAGGGAATTCGTCTCATGATCGGGAGGCGACCCGCTAAAAATAATAGATAAAGAGGTTTCGATGGCGACCCCAGTCTCGTCCACGCATCCATCCCGGTTTGGCATCCTTCCCCAGCTTGTTGTGATTCCCGCAGGCGTCATCCTCATGACGCTGGCCGCGAAGGCGCAGATTCCCTTCTGGCCTGTGCCCATGACCTTGCACACGATGGCCGTGATGGGCTTTGCGCTGTTTCTAGGCCCTCGCTTGGCGGTCTCGATCTTTCTGGCCTATCTCGCGGCCGGTGCGGCGGGGCTGCCCGTCTTCTCCGGTACGCCCGAGCGCGGCATCGGCTTGGCCTATATGATGGGACCGACAGCGGGCTATCTCCTGGGCTTCCTTCTCGCTTCGGCCTTGGTCGGCCACTGGGCGGCGGGGCGCAAGTTCCTCGGGCGCTTTGGCGCCATGCTGGCCGGCCTCGCCCTCGTCTATGCCTGCGGCGCGGCTTGGCTCTCGCTTTTGGTGCCAGCGGACAAGATCCTGAGCGTCGGCGTCTGGCCGTTCGTGCCGGGCGATCTCCTCAAGATCGCGATCCTGGCGGTGGCAAGCCTTGCCCTGCCGCGCCGCGCGGACGTCCGTCGATGAGCGCCGATGGTGTGATCCGCCATGATTGGAGCGTGGAGGAGATCACCGTGCTTCTCGAAGCGCCGCTGCTCGATCTCGTCGGCCGGGCGCAGGCCGTGCACCGCGCCCATCACGATCCCGATCATGTCCAGCGCGCCAGTCTCCTGTCGATCAAGACGGGTGGCTGCCCGGAGGATTGTGCCTATTGCCCGCAATCGGCCCATCACCGCGAGGTCGAGCTGACGCGCGACCGTTTGATGGAGCCGGACAAGGTCATCGCCCTGGCGCAGACCGCCAAGGCGGCCGGAGCCTCGCGCTTCTGCATGGGCGCGGCCTGGCGCGAGGTGCGGGACGGGCGCGAGTTCGACGCGGTGGTGGAGATGGTGGAGGGCGTGCGCGCCCTCGGCATGGAAGCCTGCGTCACGCTCGGCATGTTGAAGCTCCATCAGGCCGAGCGCCTCGCGCGCGCCGGGCTCACCGCCTATAACCACAATCTCGACACCTCGCCCGAATTCTACGAGCGCATCATCTCGACGCGGACCTACCGCGACCGACTGGAGACCCTTGGCCTCGTTCGCAGAGCGGGGATCGAGCTGTGCTGCGGCGGCATCGTCGGCATGGGCGAGAGCGTGATGGATCGCGCCAGCCTGTTGCAGGTTCTGTCCGGCTTCGACCCGCACCCCGAAAGCGTGCCGATCAACGCGCTGGTGCCTGTGGAGGGAACGCCGCTGGCGGGTCGCGAGCGGATCGACGCGCTGGATCTCGTGCGCATGGTCGCAACGGCGCGGCTCGTCATGCCGAAGGCGCGGGTGCGCCTGTCGGCCGGCCGCTCGCAGCTCACCCGCGAGGCGCAGATCCTCTGCTTCCTCGCGGGGGCGAATTCCATCTTCTATGGCGAAACGCTGCTGACGACGCCCAATGCGGGTATCGGCGAGGACGCGGCGCTCTTCGCCGCGATCGGCCCTCAGGGGAGCGGCGCGGAGGCTGGAAGGCTCTGAACGGCTTTCGCCCGGCTCAACGGGCCGGGCGGAAACGGGGCATGGGCAATCCGCCGGGGGGCTCCCGCGCATAGGCCGGGGCGCTGGCGGAGGGGGCCAGAGGCGGCGGTGCCGGGCTCGCGATGGGCGCGGGCTGCGCGCCGTCGTCGAAATCGTCCGACATGGCGGCGGCGACGGGCGGCGGCTGTGGCAAGCTCGGGGCGGGCGAGGAGGCCATCACCGCGCCGCCCTTGGCCGCCGGCTGATTGAGCACGGCCGCGCAGGCCTTCGGGAGGGCCGCCATGAAGATCGGGGGCGGCTTCTTGTAGGGCTTGGCGTTGGGCGGGGGCGGGCGCAGCGCGACGTTGAACCACCAGTCGAGCTTATCGCAGCCATCGCCCTTGCCGGTCGATTCCTGTGACTGGCAATTGGGCGAGCCCGGCTGGCACGAGATGCGCACATGGAAATGATAATCGTGCCCGAACATCGGGCGCACCTTGTTGAGCCAGGCCCGGTCGCGCCCCGCCGTCTTGCAGAGCTGCTCCTTGATGCCGGGATGCACGAAGATGCGCTCCACCTCCGGCTCGCGCGCGGCGGTGCGGATGAGCTTCAGCATCTCGGGCCGCCAGCGCGACAGGTCGATCCGGTTGGTGCGCTTGTCGATCACCGAGGGCAGGGGCATCGTGTCGCGCTCGTGCGGCGAGAGGCGGCGCGTCGGCATCTCGGTCAGGTAGATGTCGGCGTCGAGGCCGATCTGGTGCGAGGCGTGGCCATCCTTCATCGGGCCGCCGCGCGGCTGCGCCATGTCCCCGAACAGAAGCCCGCGCCAATGCGCCTCGCGCGCGGCGTCGCCCGACAGGCGCTGGAGAAAGCGGATCATGGTCGGATGGGCGAAGGCGCGGTTGCGCGAAGGCTTCATGACCTGCCAGGTCGGCCCGTCCTTGGGCATTTCCATCGCGCCCGACAGGCAGCCCTTGGAATAGAAGCCGATGCTCTGCGGCGGGCCGGCGCTGGGGGTCGCTTCCGAGCCGAACAGTTCCTTGGCGGGCGTCTGCGCGCCGGCGGGGCCGGACAGGGCGGCAACCAGCCCGAGCGTTGCGAGCGACAGGCGCGAGCGAGAACCTGACAGCATGGGGCGTTCCTCCGGACGGCCGGCATCGGCCATGCCGGCTGGCAGAGCCAAGCCGGACGGATCGGCCGAAACTAAGGCAGATGAATGGACCGAAGCTGGAGCGCTCTGCTTGGTGCGGGGCAGGGCATGTCCGCCTAACGAAGGTCCGCCGCACAGCTCAAAGGTCTTGTTTCCCCGCCTTGTGCCTGCGGGGAAACCGCCTTTCGCAGGAAGAACTCAAACCCGGACGGCGGCGCCACCCGCTTCGCCGGAGCGGTAGAAGGCGTCGATTACGCGCTGGTTGAGGATGGATTCCTCCAGCGAGAACAGAGGCTCAGTGCCGCCTGCGACTTTCCGCGCGAAGGCTTCGGCCTGGAGGCGGTACTGATCCGCGGCGCCAAAGCGCGCCGTCTCCGAGCGCCCATGCGAGCGGTCGTGCCAATGCACGGCGGCCTGCGCGTAGAGCCCGGCATTGAAGGCCCCGTCTACCTCGATGAAACCCTCCGTGCCGTGGAACACCATGGTCTGGCGCGCGGCCATCTGGGTCGCGACATAGAAGGAGAGGCGGAAATCGGCAAAGTCCACCGAACAATCGGCGAAGCGATCCGTGCCGAAGGTCGGATCGCGCTCGATCGTGGCGCGGGCCGACACGGCCTCCGCGCCCGTCGAAAGTCGCGTGGTGACGACGGGGTAGACGCCGATGTCGGGAAGCGCGCCACCGCCGAGTTCCGGCTGATTGCGCATATTGGCGGGGTCGACATTGTAATAGGAGAAGGCCCCCTGCACATGGCAGAGGCGGCCGATGCGCCCGTCCGCGATCCATTCGCGCACCAGGGCCCATTGCGGGTGGTAACGCACCATGAAGGCTTCCGCCACCTCGACGCCCGCCTTGTCGCGCGCGGCGATCAGCGGTTCGATGGATTCGGCCTTCAGCGCCAGCGGCTTTTCCACCAGAACATGCTTGCCGGCCTCGATGGCGCGGCGCGCCCATTCCACATGCTGGCTGGTCGGGAGCGGAATATAGACCGCGTCCACCTCCGCGCTCTCCAGAAGCGCCTCGTAGGAGCCGAAGGCGTGGCGCGCGCCAAAATGCTCGGCCAGCGCTTGCGCCCGCGACAGGTCGCGGCTGGCGATGGCCG
>NZ_LDQA01000109.1 GCF_001475935.1 Aureimonas ureilytica | reverse complement strand
AGCGACGACGTGAACGAGCGAAGCTTGTATTTCGACGGACCAGAGTCCGCATCGGAACAGAGCGCGGCGATGTCGAGAAGCGCGTCAGGTCCCCCGCTCACACCAATCCCGTTGCGAATGCGGGTGTTGGCCTGGTCCTTGTAGCCCCCGAGCTCGTAGCCGATGCCGCCAACGCCGGACGTGTACCAGGGGAACTGATTGGCGAGGTCGGTGCATCGATAGTTGGTGAGGATGTTTTCCTGCGAACCGTTGCGCGCGCCGGTGGAGATGCGGGGCGGGATCGTGCCCTGCATCACCTTCGTGTGCCCGAACGAGCGCATTTGGGCGTAGAACTTCTGAAGGCTTGCCCAGATCCTCGTGTCGGTTTGCCCGCCGCCCACATCGTTGGTGCCGAGGCTGCAGTAGGTCGTGGTGCAGAAGCGGGCGTAGGCGCGGCTGAAATAGTTATTCGCATTCCAGTGGCCGATCTGCCGGCCACCGAGCGAGTGCGAGAAGAACGGGATGCCGGCTGCGAAGGCGGCGCGCTTGCAATAGCCCCCGCCATTGTCACCCACGCCGCCACCGTCCGACAGGCGGTCGCCGATCGAGTCCGTGGCCACGAAGAGCGAAGGCACCTGCGTCTTGCCGTCCACCGGAAGGCCGACGATCATCACAGGAGCCGGGCCGGGCAGCGTGGCACCGCCTGAAGGCTGGTTGATCCCGCCCTGGATCATCACAAGGTCGGCCGGCGCGCGGGTGTCCACGGCCGGATCATAGATGTAGGAGGTACCGAGGGTCTGACCGCAGACATAGACCACCGCACCATCTGGAATGTCCGAGATGGTATTCGTGATGATTTCCGCAGAGTCCTCGAACTCGGTCAGCCCGAACATCGAGGGCGTCAACTCGTCCGCGAAGTAGAGGTCGCAGCCACCCGGAATGGTGAATGTCTGCGAACCTCCGAAGAGAAGGCGAACGACCGGCGTGGGCGCACCGGGGATTTCGACCGATGCCGCCGCGATGGGCGTGCCCGGCCCCGCCAGTTCCTCCGAACTGGTGAGAGCCTCGATGCGGACGGTCGAGAACCCAACGTACAGCGACTTCTGCGAACACCGGCCAAGCTTCATCGGCTTGCGCGCATAAGTGCGGGTTCGGGTACCGAAGGCACCGCGTGAGGCGTTGTTGACCTGCCCCGCCATGGCGACAGTCCTGTAACCGGCCGCGAGCATGGCCGGCC
>NZ_LDQA01000108.1 GCF_001475935.1 Aureimonas ureilytica | reverse complement strand
GGCGCGACGTTGACGTTGGCGCATCCGGTCGGATCGGTGATCCGGGCGACGAACTGCAACGACGAAACGCACCCGACGACGCCGATCCACAAGGAGGCGGCGGCGATCCTGCGCGATCAGCTTCTGGCCCTCTATCCGGCCTATGCCTTCGCGAATTCGGAAGCCTCGGCCTATGTCGCGCGCATGACCTCGCCGCCGAGCGACAGGCGGCGCGCGCTGGTGGACAAGCTGTTTGGTGATCTCAAGACGGCAGGCGTCCTGTCAGTCCTGGACGAGCTGCATATCGTTGCGGCTCACTCGCAGCAGGCGGCGAACGAAAACCTTGTCTCGACAGCCTACACGCTGACCTCGACCAACGCCTCAACCTTCCCGACCTGGACCAAGGATCGGGGCTACAAGGGCAACGGCTCGTCCCAGTTTGCTTCGACCGGTATCAATCCGAGCACTGCGACGGGGCTCAAGCACCAGCAGGACAACGCCCATATCGGCGTCTTCACGCTAGTGGACGGCACGACAGGCGAGGACTTCGGCTCCGCCAATGCTCGAACCAACGTCCATTCTCGCGCCTCGGGGCATGGTGGGCGTGTCAGCCAGACCACGGGTGGCCTCGGCGGCTCGGGCTCGATGGCCTCGCCGCATCACGTCGTCGCCAACCGAACGGGCGCGAGCGCGTCCGAGCTTCTGGTGGACGGCGCGCAGTTTGCGACATTGACGACAGCCTCGACCTCCCTGGCCACGAGCCTCGACCTCCTGCGCAATAACAGCGCCTACGGCGACGCACAGGTGGCCGTGATCCACACGGGCGGCGCGCTCACAACGACTGCCCAAAAGACGGGGCTCTACAACGCCCTCAAGGCCTACCTCCAAGGCGTCGGGGCCATCGCGGCCTAATCGCCATTCTCTGATCCAGCCCGATGCAGCCCGGCCCCGTGCCGGGCTTTTTCGTTTCAGGAGACATCATGACCCTCGTCGCCAACTGGCGGGCGGTGATCAGGCGCGCCTGGTCGCTGCGCTTCATCGCGCTCGCCTTCCTCTTCTCCCTCGCGGAAGTCGCCCTGCCGGCCTTCGACGGCGCGCTGCCAATCCCGCCGCG
>NZ_LDQA01000107.1 GCF_001475935.1 Aureimonas ureilytica | reverse complement strand
TGGGTGAGTCCCCTACCTAGCGAGCTTGCCTCGTTCCTCGTCCCGCAAGGGACACGTCTCCGCCAGGGCGGATCTTTCAATGATCGGTCTGTTCCCGAAGGCTTGCCTCCTTCAGAGCCTGCTCATGCCGTTGCCCGTGTCCATTGGAACTCGGCTTCCGTCCACCCAGATGCGGTGAAGGATGACGGCCAAGCGCCGGGACAGCGCGACGATGGCCCGTTTCATGCCGCGCCGCTTGGGCCAGGTTCACCGCCCAGGCCTTCAGCCAGGACCATGTGCGAACACGGGTCAGAAGCACGGTGGCCGCCTCGAACAGAAGGCCGCGCATCATCGCGTCGCCGCAGCGCGAGATGCGCCCGATCCGCTCCGTTTCCCCGGACTGGGAGAGCCGGGGCACCAGTCCCAGAGCGGGCCCGACGGCCTTCGAGTTCGAGAACCGGCCGGGATCGTCGATCGTGGCGACAAAGGCCAGCGACACCACCGGGCCGACGCCGGGAACGCTCATCAGCCGGCGGCACACCGGGTCCTGCCGGACCAGTTGCAGGAGCCTGCGATGAAGCGCCGCCTCGCTCGCCCGCAGACCGGCGCGTGCCGATAAGAGGCTCTCCATCACCTGTATATTATACACAT
>NZ_LDQA01000106.1 GCF_001475935.1 Aureimonas ureilytica | reverse complement strand
GCGGCGGCGAGGGCCGCCGCATCCGTCGCGCCCTGCAAGGCGCGCCGTTGAAGAAAGACATTGCCCATATCGGTTGCGAAGGCGCTCGCGCCCACCAGGACCGGAAGGGCGATGCAGAAGGTGAGCGCGACCGAACCGGCTCGGTTATGCGCCAAGCGCGAAAACAGACCGAGCCGCGTCATGGGAGCAGCACCGCCGCCGTGCGAACCACCGATTGAGGCAGGGGCACGCTTTGGCGAACCAGTTCGGGCAGGGGCAGGTCGGACATGTCGTAGGAGACGGAGACATGCATCATGTCGAAACTCTCGCTGACTTCGACGCGGAGCTGAAGCGGGTCGATCAGGGGATATCCCTTGCCGGTCGTGTCCAGCCAGCGCAGCGCCATGGCTTGCCGCTGGTCCGGCGTCTCGCCGACCATGGCATAGCGCGAGACGTCGGCGGCGATCTGCGCGAGCGAATGGGCTCGTCCGATATAAAGTCCGACATAGGCCGAGCCCAGCAGAAGAAGGCAGAGGATCGGCGCTAGAATGGCGAACTCGACGGAATTGCTGCCTCGCCTCGACCGCAGGAAAAGGCGAATGCCAAGATGGAATGGGATAGGAAAGGCGTGTCGAGAAGCGCGGCTCATGGGAGTCTCGGCTGTTCTACCGGGTGTTGTGTCGAAGAAGAGCGTACCACTCGAAGGGATTTCGGCTACGGCAACTTGAGGTTACTGTTTACGATTGGTATACACACCCGGAGGTATTGCTAGGCGTCGAGTAGAGTCATCGAGCGGTATGAAATCCGCTTCTTTTCTACGCCTCGTAGGCTGATTTCAGGTTTAGGCGGCGAAGGGCATATTCCAGGGTTATGTCGTTGCAACGCCATCCATTCCGCTGGATTGTGACCTAGGGGATGCAACCTTGCGGTGAGATGTCGTTGCGAGGGGATCGTCTGATATGGGGCGCCGGACGCGTACTTGCCTGCCCGCAGAGAGCGGAGGGAGCGGTATGATGGGCCAGCCGATAGCGCTGTCAAAACGACGAGTCTGCGGCATCCTTCCGGTCTGCGCCTTCCAGGTGGCCGCTATCTTGCCGGGGCGATCAAGGTGCCAAGGTCATTATCCGCTCGGCAACGCAGGGCGACAGAGCCGCGTTCAGCGGCGCGGCCTATGCCAATCAAGCTTGCGCTCCGGTGGTCATTCCCATTCGGCCTCCAAGAGCCGACAGGCAGTGAGAACTCCATGATTTGGCGAGGGAATTGCGGGAAGCACACGACGGCCACCCGAGCGCGGCGGTTGATCGCCACGCCATGTCTGGTATGAAGGCGCGGCCGCTCCCGCCCGAGCCGACGCGGTGATCCCAGCCACGCCAAGGTTCGAATGCCGCTTTTCGACGTCCTGCCGCCCGACCTGTTCAAGCCTTTGGCGTCGTCGTCGCGCCGGCTTTACGCCGACCTTCTGCTGCATCTCCACCACCGCACCTTCACCCTGTCGGGCATCGTGCCGCGCCGCGCGGATGTGATCGCCGAGATCGACGCC
>NZ_LDQA01000105.1 GCF_001475935.1 Aureimonas ureilytica | reverse complement strand
CGGCGATATGGCCGGGAAAATAGGCGAGCGCCAGCGAGGCCGCGATGGCAACATAGAACGGCACCTGCGCCTCGCCGCCCGAGCCCTTCATGGCGCGCGAGGAGAGCGTGGTGCGCCCGCCCTGCGCGTCGGTCATGACGATTTCGAACGTGTAGTATTGGCGGTAGTCGGCGAGTTGCGCGGCGTCCTCGCCGCCTTCGATCATCGCCTCCACCTCGTCCATCGAGGTCTCGAAGATCTCGTCGGTCAGCTCGCCCTCGGCCGCCTTCAGCGCCAGCTCGTGCATGCGCTGGAACTTGCCGTTGATGGCGAAGGTGAAGGCATAGGTCTGCCCGGTGAAGCGGTGGCGCTTCAGGAGACGGTTGATGCCCTCCAGACGGTAGGTGACCTTGCCGAGCTTGTCCGACAGGCGGGTGAGCAGGTCCTCGCGCAGGATGCGCCGCATCTCCTCGCCGGCCTTGGCGCAGGATTCGCGGTAGCCGCGCAGCTCGTTGTTCTCGAGCCGATCCACCTCGGCGAAGACGAAGCGGCAGCCCGCCGCCATGCCATCCGCGTCGATCGGCGGCACGGAGACGCGCCAGCTCGCGGCATACTCGGCAAGATCGCGCAGCGAGGCCAATTGCTCGCGCCGCGCGGCGC
>NZ_LDQA01000104.1 GCF_001475935.1 Aureimonas ureilytica | reverse complement strand
GGCGCGCCGGACCTCGCCCAAGATCCGGGTGTTTCGCGAATGGCTTCTCGGGCATTTCCCGGAGGGGGAGAAGGAGCGATCAAGCTTCGGGCCGAGCGGCTGATCGCGTCCGGTGCGCTCGCCTTCGCACCGCACTCCCCCGCCTGATGTTTTCGCAGGGCCTCCAACGCCGAGACAATTCCGCTTCGGCCGGAAATGCTCTAGAAGCCGCCCATGGCTCCTCCCCCGCTCCTCCGCCTCGACGGCGTGCGCCTCACCTTCGGCGGCACCCCTCTTCTCACCCATGTCGAACTCGGCGTCCTGCCGGGGGATCGCATTGCACTGGTCGGGCGCAACGGCTCGGGCAAATCGACCCTCCTGAAAATCGCCGCTGGGATCGTCGAGCCCGATGGCGGCGAGGTCTTCCGCCAGCCGGGCGCGACCATCCGCTATCTCGCGCAGGAGCCCGATTTCGGCGCGGCCGAGACGGTGGAAGCCTATGTCATGGCGGGCCTTGGCCCCGCCGACGAGCCCTACCGCGTCACACGTCTGATCGAGGGTCTCGGACTTCGCGCCGACGCGCGGCCGGGCGATCTGTCGGGCGGCGAGGCGCGCCGCGC
>NZ_LDQA01000103.1 GCF_001475935.1 Aureimonas ureilytica | reverse complement strand
GCCGCGATCGAGGCGGCCCGCGCGGGGCAACACGGCAAGGGTTTTGCGGTCGTTGCCTCCGAGGTGCGCAAGCTCGCCGAGCGGGCGCAGAAGGTGGCGTCCGAGATCGGAGACCTGTCGAGCCGAACGCTGGCCGTGGCCGAGGACGCCGGCTCGCGCCTCGAACGCCTTGTTCCCGACATTCGCCGGACGGCCGAACTGGTGTCGGAGATTTCGGCGGCCTGCCGCGAGCAGTCGGTCGGCATCGAGCAGATCAACCAAGCGATCGGCCAGCTGGATCAGGTGACGCAGGCCAATGCCGGCGCCGCCAACGAAATGGCGGCAACCTCCGAACAGCTATCGGACCAAGCGGCGCGGCTGGAGGATCGCATGGCGATCTTCCGTCTCAACGACGGCGAAGCGCGGGTCATTCTGGCGGGTATCGAAGCGGGCCGTGACGGAAACGGACTTCAGGCCCTGGCGGAGGCGTTTGCGGCCGGAAAGCCGGAAACCTCGCCCTCGAAGTCTACCTCGCCGAAGTCGGCCCTGCCCATGGCTGCGTGACCCCGGCCATGGCCGAGATGGGTGGTGGCTGCCGGTCCGGTTCGAGGCGTTAGAAAGGGATAGCTGATGACAGACTCTCGGCCGCTCCCGCTCCCTTGCCGCCTTGAGGGAATGCGTCGAGACTGATCCCGCTTGCTGTTCTTCACCGCCCGTCGAATTTTCGCCCGCGTCTTTACTCCGCCTTGGGGATATCCCGAAACGACATGGAGGGCTCATCCGATAGAGAGGCAACGTAAGGTTTTCCGCCCTTACCTTGCGCGCATCGAATATCGAGCTTGGGAGAGCCGAATCTATGGCCCTGCCGCACCATCTCGCGCAACGTTTGCGCTCCGCCCGTACGTGGATTGCGCTCGGCATCCTCGCCCCCATCGGCATGGTGATCATATCAGGCATGATGCTGCTCGACTTGCGTCGCGATGCCTGGACCATGGCGGACCAGACCTCGAAGAACCTGATGCAGGTCATCGAACGGGACATTGCTCGTAACGTCGAGATCATCGACCTGTCCTTACGGGCTGTCGTCGATAACCTGAAAGCGCCCGGCGTGGCCGATAGCACGCCCGAACTCCGGCAGCTCATCCTGTTCGACCGAGCCTCGACAGCTCCCGATCTCGGCGCAATGATCGTCTTGGACGAGAACGGTGATAGCATCATCGACGCCGCGTCCGTGCCACCGCGCAAGCTCAACAACGCCGACCGCGACTATTTCCAAGCGCATAAGGCCAACCCTAAGCTTGGACTTGTCATCAGTAAGCCGCTGATCTCCCGTCTGACAGGAGACCGCGTCGTCGTGCTGAGCCGCCGCATCGACAAGTCGGATGGTTCGTTCGGCGGCATTGTTCTCGCAAGCCTGAAATTGTCCTACTTCCGCTGTCTCTTCGACCAGATCGGCCTCGGCAAGGACGGCGCGATCAACCTTTATCTGCGCGATGGTACACGTTTGATGCGCCATCCCTTCGTGGAAGACGACATCGGCGTGAGCATCGCCGGCACGGACAACTTCAACCGGTTCGTACGCGAGGGCCGAGGGTCCTTCGTTGGCACATCCGTGCGCGATGGCGTGGAACGCCTCTATAACTTCACGAAGGTCGGCGAATGGCCGCTGGTTCTGAACGTCGCCCTCTCAACCCATGAGATCGAGGTTGCATGGGGAGTGAAGGCGCTCGTCATCGGCGGGGTCATGCTGATCCTTTGTGGGCTGACCGTCCTGCTCTCGCTGCTGTACGGCCGGGACCTGAGACGCCAAGCCGCCATGCAGGCGGAGCTGGCCGAACTGTCGCGCACCGACGATTTGACGGGACTTCCGAACCGACGCCGGTTCGAGGAGACCTTTGAGAGTCTGTGGGCGGGTGCGCAGCGGACCGGCCGGTCGTTCTCTCTCCTTATCGTCGATGCCGATCACTTCAAGCGATACAATGACCGCTATGGGCACGCGGTCGGCGATGAGGTTCTCAAGGGGATCGCCGCCTGCCTGAAGCGCAGCGTTCATCGGCCGGATGATCTTGTTGCCCGCGTTGGCGGCGAAGAGTTCGCGATCCTTCTGGCGGATACCGATATCGAGGGCGCCTCCCGCATCGCGGCCAAGCTTCACGAGGCCATCGCGTCATTGGCGGTTCCGTCAGCCGGCCTTGGCGCGGGCGCGGTCACTGTGAGCGTGGGGCTCGCTGTCGGACCGGCTGGCACTGCATCGCCTGACGCGCTTTACCAAAAGGCGGACGCGGCTCTCTATGCCGCCAAGGAAGGGGGACGCAATCAGACCCGGTTCGCGCCAAGGGATCGAGAGAATACGAGTGTTGTCACCGCACTCCGCTCGGCTCACGCCTGATCGAACTTGTCCAGACCATCGGAACCCAGGCCGCTCCGCGGCAACAGCCCGGGCATTCGCTCAAGTCCGCTTCCGATCACGCTGCAAACCTCTTGGTTCGGCGAGGTCGGGTCGGAACCGGACGGCCTCTTTCGAGCGCTCGGCCTGCATCTCCTCAAGGTGGGTCAGGACATAGAAGGGGCCCAGATGGAGGCTCACGGATCGCCGCGGCGATCGAAGCGGGCCGTCTGCGAACAACTCCACTGGTGCAAAGGCCGCTCTCGGCTTCGGGACGCGATAGCAGGTTCGCAGGGCGTTGGCTTGTTCGCGGTCTCGGACGCCGGGACGGCCCTTCCACCATCCTCCTCACCTGCCGTGCTGTCACGACAGAAGCACCTCGCGCTCCCGCCGCGAGCCCGCCATGCGAGCCTTGGCGGCTGCGATGGCGGCATCCGGGGCCGACTGGGGGGAGCCGGCATCGAAGGGGGGAGCGGGGTCGTATTCGAGCGAAAGCTGGATCGTTTCGGCCTCCTCGCGGCCGAGAAGCTCGGCGACGACGGTAAGGCCGAAATCGATGCCCGAGGTCACGCCGCCGGCGGTGATGACCGACCCGTCGCGCACGACCCGTTCCGCGACCGGGATGGCGCCGAAAGCGGGCAGGAAGTCCATCGCGTTCCAGTGCGTGGCGGCGCGTTTGCCCTGGAGGAGCCCCGCTTGGCCGAGAACCAGCGAGCCGGTGCAGACGGAGGTCACGAAACGAGCCCTCTGCGCCTTGTCGCGGATGAAGGCGAGAACCGTCTCATCGGTCAGTAGTGCGTTCACCCCGCTGCCGCCGGGGATGCACAGGACATCGAAGTCGGGCGCGTCCGTCAGCAGCGTGTCGGGCGTCAACATCAGGCCTGTTGACGAGCGCACGGGCCGGAGATCCTTCCAGACGAGCTGGACGGCCGCGTCCCTGGCCGAGGCGAAGACCTCGTAGGGGCCGGTAAGGTCGAGTTGCTGGACGCCGGGAAAGCAGAGAAGGCCGAAGCGTAGGGTCATGGGTCTCATCCTGTCTTGACGAGAGCAGCCTAGCGCGAGACGGTTTGGCCGTTGCGCCAATCATCGCTCGTTTCATGCCAAACGCACCCTTGCCTCACCGGATCGAAATTCTGGCTTTCTCCCGCGCTCAGATCCTCGACGTGACGGGCCCAGCCCAGGTCTTCGCCACGGCGAACGACCTGACGCCACCCGATCGACCCAAGCCCTACGAGATCGCAGTGGTCTCGCTCGATGCCGAGGTCGTCACGAGCTCGGGCCTGACGCTGAAATGCGACCCGGCGGCCGGGCGCGCGGGCGCGGTCGGAACGCTGATCGTCGCGGGCGGCTACGGGGTGGATGGGGCGCGATGCGACCGGGCGCTGATCGACTGGATTCGTCAGCGCGCATCGGCGGCCGAGCGCACGGCCGAAGCTGCGAACGGCACGAGATCGATTTCGGCGGCTGTCGCTGTCAGGCGATGATGCTAACGGGCGACGCCGCCTGCTCGCTGTCCCCCGATCACGCGCGCATCCAGTCCATCGTGCAGGATGATGCCGCCCTGGAGCCCGGCCCGTTCCGCTACCGGCGCATCGGCGCGGCACGCGAGCCCGCCTGAGGGGAGGTCCTTACAGCCTCTTCGGCATCCAGCGCCGCCGCGTCCAGACGGCGAGCGCGGCGACGAACAGAACCGCACCGGCCAGGCAGGCGAGAAGGCGATGGTGAAGGCGGAGCTGGCCGAAGGCCGCTTCGATGCCGTTGCCGAACCAGTATCCGGCCGAGACGAAGACGAGCGCCCAGGTCGCGGCGGCGAGCGCATTGATGAGGAGAAAGCGCGCGGTCGAAAGCTGCGTGGTTCCGATGGCGATCGGGCTGACCGTGCGAAAGCCGTAGATGAAGCGGAAGCCGAAGGTGAACAGAACCGGCCGCTTCTCGAAGGCGGCGAGAGCCTTGGCGAAGAGGGGACGTTGGCTGACGCGCCGCACGAAGCGCGCCTGGCGGAAAAAGCGTCCGCACAGAAAGAAGATCTGGTCGGCCACGAAGGAGCCGAGGGCGACGGTGACGAGGGTCGGCCAGAAGCCGAGCGTGCCGCTATGGGCGATCACGCCCGCCAGGATCGCGACCGTCTCCCCTTCGAGGCCCGCCCCCAGGAAAATCGCGGGCAATCCATATTGGGCGACAAGGGTCTCGATCGTCATGCGTCCATCACCGGCTGGCGCGCGATCACGGCACGCAGACCCGGCAAGCCGCGCCGACCCAAAGAGTTCCATTGGGGGGTATGATGGATGGAGGGAGACCGTGAGGGACGCCTCGCCCCGCCTCGGCTGGCGGAGGGATCGGGCACGGAGCCACCCGTCTGCCTTCCGCTGACATGGGGAAAGACGCCCGAGCCCACGGAACCGGGGACGGAACCCTTCGGGTCGGTCCGCCAGTGCTTTTCGGTCCGCCTGCGCTTTCGCCCGGTCGGCAGCGTTGGCGATGCTCGGGCCTCGCGCGGCATCGGCGCTACCCCCATGCGAGCCACAAGTCTCGCCTGTCCTCACAGACTGCCCCGCGCAAACGCCCCGAGGAACAAGATCAACGGGGGGGGGGGGGCGGAGCGACTGTCCCTTATACACA
>NZ_LDQA01000102.1 GCF_001475935.1 Aureimonas ureilytica | reverse complement strand
CCTAATTTGGTTCGATGATAGTCCAGTTGCAATAGACCAGTGGTAAGGCATGATCAGGCTCTGAAGTAGGGAAGTCTTCGTGAATAAACCGATCATGTAAAGATCCGCCCTGGCGGAGACGTGTCCCTTGCGTGACGTGGAACGAGGCAAGCTCGCTAGGGCTCTTGAGCCGATCGTACCACTGGCACGGTCAGGACGCGCAACAGATCGAGCTGCCTCGCTCATTCCGATCCCATCATGGGAGGGCCCACCCGGGTCGATCCCGAAGAGAAGCATGATCCGCAAGGGATCACGCATCAGCCAGGACGAGACATCAGCTCGGAGCGCTTGACCTCAACACGCCGAATAGAGAAGAGCCCGCAGCGTCGGTAGGTTGCGGTCATTCCGCTTTGCAACAACTTCCGACTGGAATACCGATCAGGCTTGAGTCGAGGCACGCACGACGAGAGACTGAGGTGGAGTGGACTTCTTGCCGTGACGGGTCTTTCGCAGCGTCGAGAGAAGCTTGCGAACTGCCAGCGATCCGACCTCGTCCAGCCTGAGTTCGACCGCCGTCAGCGGCGGGTCGCATTGCATCGCTCGCAGCCCGTTGTAGCGCGTCGCGATCCGCAGATCGGCCGGAATGGCGCGCCCCAGCGAGCGCGCCGCCCGCACGGCGCCCGTCGCGAAGGCGTCCACGAGAACGAGGAGACCGTCGATGGACGGATGGGCGGCCAAAAGCTCGGTGCAGGCCCGCGCCGCTCCGTCTTCGCCCTCACCCTCGGGCAGGCGCAGCACGATGGGCTCCTGGCCCGCATGGGCCGCGAAAGCTCGGTAGGCCTGTTCCGTCACCTCGTAGGAGGCGCGATCGACGTCCCCGATCACCAAGGCCAAGCGCGACGAGCGTTCGGCCAGATGTGCGATCAGAAGCTCGGCCGTGATCTCGGGCCGGAGATCCACCTCCTCGACCCCCGCCATGCCGCCTGGAACGCGGCCGATGGCAACGGTGGGTACGCCGCGTGCCGCAAGTCCGGCCAGATAGGGGTCGTTGCGCGAGGGCTCGATGACCAGCGCGCCGTCAATGTCGAGATCGAGCCGCAAGAGGTCGGCGCCCGCGATCGGGGGAACCAGCGTCAAGGCGATGCCGTGTTCCATCGCCGTGAGCGAGGCGGCAGCCGCGATCTCCATCATGAAGCCGAGGCGCGAGGGGCCTGCGGACACCGCGAAGGGCATGGAGGAGAACAGCGCGAAGTTCGCCGCCCCGCCGGTGCGCAGACGCCGGGCGCTGAGGTTCGGCCGGTAGCCGAGGTCGAGCGCCGCCTTCTCCACTTTGATCCGCGTCTCGGGCTCCACTGGCCTTCGTCCCGTGATGGCGTTGGAGGCGGTGGAGGGGGAGACACCGGCGGCCTCGGCGACCATGACGATGGTCGCGCGCCCCGCGGGGCGACGAGCTGTGTGTTTTGCCTGCTTGTTACTCAAGAGAACAATCGCTTCGTGGGCATCGTGATTAAAGTATCGTCATCCGTCTGATATTGCTTTTATAGCATATTGACGCTCGTTTCC
Source organism: Aureimonas ureilytica (assembly GCF_001475935.1). Classification (GTDB taxonomy): domain Bacteria; phylum Pseudomonadota; class Alphaproteobacteria; order Rhizobiales; family Rhizobiaceae; genus Aureimonas; species Aureimonas ureilytica_A. Next base: position 4,598 of record NZ_LDQA01000102.1, on the reverse strand, counting down.
AGACGCGGCTATGAGTACAAAAACGTTGTAGAGCGCTTTCTAGGCGCTCGATTTGCACTGAAGACTGCATCTCTGGAAAGAACGCCCATGTCCATCCCAGTCGTCGTCGAACCATCGGCCGCCGATCAGGTCACGCTGCGCCGCCGCTCCGTCGGGCTCACCGCCTACGATCCCGCGCGCTCGGCCGGTGGTTATACGCTGTTCGCGCCCCAGACCGGGGGCGGGTCCGTCTATCTCGTGGATATCGAGGGACAGGTCGTCCATCGCTGGCAGATGCCGGTCCGCCCGGGGCGCGACGCGGTGATTTTGCCCAACGGCAACCTCGGCTATAATGGCAGCCATTCCGACCCGTTCCGGCCCTATCCCGTCTGGCCGCTCTGGCGCGGCGGCGATTTCTACGAGGCGACGCCGCAGGGCGAGATCGTCTGGCGTTTCGAGGACCCGCGCCATCACCACGACGCGCAGTGGCTCGCCAATGGCGATCTTCTCTACGCGACGGTGGAGCCACTTTCGGAGGCGGTTTCCGCCCGCGTCACCGGCGGCGATCCGAGCCGCGACGCCCCGGACGGCATCGTCCAAGGCGACGTGATCCGGCAGGTCAATCGGCAGGGCGAGACAGTCTGGCGCTGGGCGGCGGGAGACCATCTGGCGCCAGAGGATTATCCGATCCATCCCATCTTCGATCGCCGCCACTGGCCCTTCGTCAACGGGCTCGGGGAAACCCGCGACGGCCTGGTCCTGATGAGCCTGCGGGTCACCTCAGGGATCATCGCCGTGGAGCGCGAGACCGGGGCCATCGCCTGGCGGATCGGCGCCGACAAGCTGGCCCAGCAGCACACGCCGATCGAAATGGCGGACGGCTCGATCCTGTGCTTCGACAACGGCAACCTGCGCTCGGGCGTCACCGCGCCCTATTCGCGCGCCGTCCAGATCGACCCGCGCTCGGGCCGCACGGTCTGGGAATACGCCGATCCGCTGAAGCCCGCCTTCTTCTCGCCCTACATGGGCAGCGCCGAGCGCCTCGCCAACGGCAATACTTTCGTCTGCGAGTCCGCCTTCGGCCGCCTGTTCGAGGTGACGCCGGACGGCGATATCGTCTGGGAATATGTCATCCCCTTCTTCGGAGAATATCCCGACGACGGCTCGCGCGACTATGCGGCCGGGCTGCAGAACAGCGTCTTCCGCGCCCATCGCTACAGCGCCGACCAAATCCCGTGGCTGAAGCGCTGACGGCATCGCGAGAGGAGAAAGTCTAATGACGATCCCGGCAGTCGCGCCCGCGCGCGGGACCCGAGCCAGCCGATACAAACGCCTGCTGCCCCGTCCCGGCTCGGGCGGCGCTTTCACCTCCTTCGCGCTCGTGATCGGCGTCTGGTGGCTCGCGACGGTGCTGGCCCCGGTCTCCTCCACCATCCTGCCGACCCCGCTCGACACGGCGCACGCCTTTGCCGAGATGGCTCGCAGCGGCGTCCTCTGGACGGACCTTGCGGCCTCGCTGTCGCGCGCGGCGATCGGCTTTGCCATCGGAGGCAGCCTCGGGGTTCTCGTCGGCCTCCTGACGGGGCGCACACGGGTCTTCCGTCTGCTTCTCAACCCTTTCCTCGCCGTGTTGCGTCCGATCCCGGCGATCGCGCTCGTTCCCGTCGCGATCGTCTGGTTCGGCATCGGCGAAGGGTCGAAATATTTCGTCATCGCCTACACCGTGTTCCTGGCCGTCTGGTTCAACACGCATCAGGGCATGGACTACGTGCCCGACATCTACATCCGCGCCTCCCGCTCGCTGGCGACCTCACGCCTGCGCGAGTTCTTCCTGGTGGTCGTGCCCGCCGCCGCCCCGCATATTCTCGCCGGCATCCGGCTCGGCGTCGCGCTCGCCTTTCTCAGCCTCGTGGCGGCTGAGCTGACCGGGGCCTCCTCGGGGATCGGCTACCGGCTTCAGGAAGCCCGGCAGTATATCCGCACCGACCGCATGTTCGCGCTCCTCATCGAGCTCGGGCTGATCGGCGCACTCATCGACATGGCCGTCTACCGGCTGGGTCGCCGCATCGTTCACTGGCAGCAGGCTTGAGGGCGGCATGACGATCGAAACTCTCCCATCCACCGCCTCCAAGGCCCGCTCCGCGGGGCTCGTCGAACTCTACGAGGCCGAAATCCGCTTCGGCGATCCGAGCGAGGGAGTTCTCGCCCTCGACCGCACGTCCCTCAAGCTCCAGCCCGGCTCGTTCACCGCGCTGATCGGCCCGTCCGGCTGCGGCAAGTCCACCCTGATGAACGCGGTGGCGGGCTTCGTGCCCCTGTCCCACGGCTTCGTGCGCATCGACGGCGAGCCGATGACGAAGCCTCATCCGGGTGTCGGCGTGATCTTCCAGCAATATGCGCTGTTTCCCTGGTTCACAGCGCGCGGCAATATCGAGTTCGCGCTTGCCAATCAGGGCGTTTCCCGGTCGGAGCGCACCGAACGCGCGCTCGCCGCCTTGGAAGAGGTCGGGCTCGCCGGCCAGGGCGAGAAATATCCCGGCCAACTCTCCGGCGGCATGAAGCAGCGGGTCGCCATCGCGCGAACGCTGGTCTGCGAGCCGAGCGTTCTCCTGATGGACGAGCCCTTCGGCGCGCTGGACGCGCAGACGCGATTGTCCATGCACGCGCTGCTACTGCGCCTTCTCGCCCGCCATCGAGCCACCGTCCTGTTCGTCACGCATGATGTCGACGAGGCGCTGCTTCTGGCTGACACGGTTCACGTCATGTCCCGCGCGCCCGGCCGCATCCTGGCGACTTACGCCATCGACACGCCTCGCCCCCGTTCCGTCGCCCGCTTCGACGCGGCCTTGAGCGATCTGCGGGCGACGATCGTCGATCTTCTCCACCCCACCACCGCCTGAACCCCATTCCGGAGCCCCGATCATGGTTCGCATGACCCGCCGCCTGTTCCTCGCCGCCGGCTCGGCCCTGGCGATCGTCCTCGCCGCCTCGCCCTCGCTCGCCAAGGACAGCCTGACCCTCGCCTGGTCGCCGGCCCCGCAGATGCCGCAGATCGACGTCGCCCTGGCCGAGAAGCTGTTCGAGAAGGCGGGGCTCGACGTCACAGTCGTGACCTTCGCTTCCGGGCGCGAGGCCTTCGAGGCGCTGACCGGGGGCCAAGCCGATCTTGCCACCATGGCCGAACTGCCGGCCGTGACGGGGGCGCTGCGCGACCAGAGCTTCAAGATCGTCGCCGATCTGGCGCGCTACAAGGGCTCTCGCGTCATCGCCAAGGCCTCGTCCGGCATCGCCGCGCCGGCCGACCTTGCCGGGCGGCGCATCGGCGTCACGCTCGGCACCAATACCGACTTCCTCCTCGGCAAGATCCTCGGCGCGGCCGGCGTCACGGCCGAGATCGTCAACGCCGCGCCGGCCGATCTCGTCCCCGCGCTCCTGCGCGGCGATGTCGAGGCGATCGTTCCCTTCCCGAACGCCTATCCGGCCGCCGCCCGCGCGCTGGGCGACGATTATCGCGAGATCCGCTCCGACCTCTACGAGCCGCATTATATCCTGGCCGCGAGCCCAGCCGCCCTGGACACCAAGCGGGACGCGGTGACGCGCTTCCTCGGCGCGGTGGTGGACGCCGACAAGCGTGTGGCGGCCGACCCGGACGCGGCGGCAGAAGCCGTCGTCGCGACCGTCCAGGGCAATATCGACGCCGCCGCCGTGCGTGCGCTGTGGAAAGACACCGACATCGGAACCCGCCTCGACCGCAGCCTTCTGGACCTGATGGTCGAAGAGGGCTCCTGGATCGTGGGACGCGGAGTCGTGAATGCCGATGCGCCGAGCGCCGCCACGCTGCGATCGTTCATTGAGCCCGGGCCTCTGGCTGCGGTTGCGCCGACGACTGCGAGTATCGACACAGCGCAATAAAAGGGGTTCTTTCAAGGGCGCTGGAGACTCGCGCCACTCGAAGCAGTGCGGGCAAGCTGTCTGATACCGTGTCCGCTTTCGGCTATGAGATCGAACCCTTAGAATGTCCCTGAAGGGTCGGAAGCGGATCGACCACTTCCGAGCGTCCGCCTCCAAGACACTGCCCGCCATCACCGGGTGAAGAGGCGACGGTCCGCTTCAAGGATGGTGTAAGGGGAATGCTGCTTGTGAGGAGATGTGACTCTTCATCAACTCCGTAAAATGGGGGCTAGGGCATCAAGGATAGGTCGTGGGGACACAGGAGCGCCACTCGGGCTCCACGATATCTGGAACTCCGCGATTTCGACGCCCACGACGAGATGCTCCGCCATCACCTCGGCGCACAAACGGAGATCGGCTAGAGACAACCCGCCCTCGTGGCGGTAGTCGGTTGGTACGATACCGGGTTCCAATACGTCACAGTCGAGGTGAAGGTAGATTGGTCGCCCTGCAATTGCTCGGCGCAACGCTACCGGAAGATCATCTGTCGGCTTGATATGAGGAATCTCGGCTTGGTCGATCAACACCTCTTCGAACGGGTCCAGATCGCGCTGCCCAACCAGGACAAGTGAACTCAACGGCAAGCCGGCGCCAAGGCCCGATTCCCATAGCCCCACAGGCGCCGAAACAGCCAACCCACCGAGATAGTGAAATAGCCCCCGAATGAA
>NZ_LDQA01000101.1 GCF_001475935.1 Aureimonas ureilytica | reverse complement strand
CGTCATACCAACGGGTGTTGGTTCTGGCTCGTATGGGATTCCCCACGTCCTCTTGATCTGCATCATGATGGCAAACGGAGGTTTGCCATGGCGACGCCCATTCCGCTTCGCACCGACTTTGATGGTCCAGGCCTGCGCCGGCTGGCGCGGGAGACCAAGGACGCCAACCAAACCCGCCGACTTCTGGCGCTTGCAGCGATCTACGATGGTGGCTCGCGCATCGATGCGGCCCGGATCGGCAGCGTGACGCTTCAGATCGTGCGCGACTGGGTGCTGCGGTTCAACCATCGCGGTCCAGCCGGGCTCGTCAACGTCAAAGCGCCGGGCAGTCCCTCCAAACTCAACGAGGCGCAGCGCCTTGCGTTGGCGAAGATCGTCGAGAGCGGCCCCATCCCGGCGGTCCACGGCGTGGTGCGCTGGAGGCGCAAGGATCTCGTGCAGTGGATCTTCGAGGAGTTCGCCATCTCGCTGGACGAGACCACGATCGGGCGCGAGTTGAAGGCGCTCGGCTTTGCCAAGCTGTCGGCCCGTCCGCGCCACTATGCGCAGAACGAGTTCGAGGTGGAGGCTTTCAAAAAAGCTTCCCGGCCGAGTTGGCGGCCATCCAGACCAAGCTCCCGCCGTGCACCGAGATCGAACTCTGGTGGGCTGATGAAGCCCGTATAGGCCAGAAGAACAAGATGACCCGCCGTTGGGCCCGGCGCGGCACGAGACCGTCTGCCCCGCACGACCAGCGCACCATGTGGGCCTACATCTTCGGCGCGGTCTGTCCCAAGAAGGGCAAGGGTGCAGGCCTCGTCCTGCCCTACTGCGACATCGGCTCGATGAACCAGCATCTGGCGGAGATCTCGCTCGCCGTCGATCCCGGCGCCCATGCCGTGCTGATCCTGGACCGCGCCGGCTGGCACATGACGCAAAAGCTCGTCGTGCCTGCCAACATCACGCTGCTCTTCCTGCCGCCGCGTGCGCCCGAACTGAACCCGGTCGAAAACGTCTGGCAGTTCATGCGTGACAACTGGCTCTCCAACCGCGTCTTCATCGACTACGACGATATCGTCGCCCATTGCTGCGAGGCCTGGAACAAGCTCGTCAATCAGCCCTGGAAAATCATCTCCATCGGCATGCGCGACTGGGCACATCGGTTCTGATCAGTGCCTGTCTGTTATACACCTATGACGCCGGCAA
>NZ_LDQA01000100.1 GCF_001475935.1 Aureimonas ureilytica | reverse complement strand
GCGGCGGGTGCGGCGGGGCGCCGGGGCCGGCGAGCGCGTCAACGTCGACCGGGCGAAGCTGGTCGAGGTCGACGGAGGGCAGGTCGGGAGCGGCGGGATCCGTCACGATGCCGATCCGGACGCGCCCACGACTTCGCCGTCTTCCTTCGTGAAGGTGGCGACGGGGTTGGCGAGGAGCGGCAGCACCTTCTCCGACGGGCGGCAGAGCGCGACACCCCTGTCCGTCACGACGATCGGACGGTTGATCAGGATCGGGTGCGCCATCATCGCGTCGAGGAGGGCATCGTCGGACAGGGTCTCGTCCCCGAGGCCGAGTTCCGCGTAGGGCGTGCCCTTCTCGCGAAGGAGGTCGCGCGGGCGGATGCCCATGGCGCCGATCAGTTCGACCAGCTTCTCCCGGCTCGGCGGGTCCTTCAGGTACTCGATCACCTGCGGCTCCTCGCCGGACTGGCGGATCATCTCCAGCGTGTTGCGCGACGTGCCGCAGGCGGGGTTGTGGTAGATCGTGACGGTCACGAGCATGTCTTCGACGGGCAGGAGGGGGAGAGAAGGTCGGCGCCGAGATTCCCGCAGATCTCCGGGTTCCCCGAGCAGCAGTCCTTTGTCAGGAAAGCGAGGAGCTGGCGCATGTCGTCGTAGCTCGCCGCGTAGAGGATGCGGCGCCCGTCGCGCCATGAGCGCAGGAGCTTGGCGCGCTCGAGCGTCGCCAGGTGGAAGCTCATGCGCGTCGGCGGGATAGATAGCGCCTCGGCGATCTCCCCTGATGCCATGCCGTTCGGGCCGGCCCGGACGAGCATCCGGAAGGCCGCGAGGCGGTCGGCATGGGCAAGGGCGGACAGGGCGGCAACGGCTGAGTCGTCGTTCATCCCTGTGATTATGCAAATATCGTTGTAACGTTCAAGGCTGATTGCCAACGAGCGCATGGGCCCATTGGCTACGCAGCTCTCGGAGCACACTAGTCAATCCGATCAACCGCCGATCTCGATGACCTTCCCGTACTTTGGAATGTCATGAGCATCGTGCGTTACGAGAAGCGCGGGAATGCGGCGCGTCGCGACCTCGCGGAACACCAATTCGCGGATCTCCGGTCGCAAGGCGGCATCGAGACGTGAGAAGGGTTCGTCGAGCAGGAGCAGCCGCGGCTCGCTAAGGAGCGTCCGCGCCAGCGACACGCGAGCCGCCTGGCCGCCGGACAGGGTCATGGGCGAGCGGTCGAAGGTTCCGGCGAGCCCGAGCCCCTCTAGCATGTTCTCCGCCATCGCCTTGCGGAGGCCACGCCCGCGCCGGACGGCAGGGATCGCGAAGGTGAGGTTGCGGCCGACGCTCATGTGCGGGAACAGGAGGGCGTCCTGGAACATCAAGCCGACGCCGCGCTTCTCGGGCGCAAGCGCGAGAAGATCCCGGCCGCCGAGGATCGCCTTGCCGGAGGCTGTGAAGCTCGGGTCCAGGAAGCCTGCCAGAAGCGCGAACAGGCTCGACTTGCCGGAGCCGGACGGGCCACGAATGGTCAGGACGCTCCCGGCCTCGATCGCCGCGTCGATGTCCAGCAAGAGCCGCCCGCGCAGCGAGATGCGGACCGCTTCAAGCTCGAGGTTCCCATCGCCCGCGGCCATCGTCACGTCGCCCGTCTCGGTTTCGTGGCGAAGACCATGGGGACGCTGCCGGCCAAGATGAACACGATCGTCGGCAGCAGCGTCTGGAGCAACGCATAGGTGCCGACGATGCGCGGGTTGCCGCCCGACGAGAGCGCCACGGCTTCCGTCGTGATCGTTGGGAAGCGTCCGGCGCCGATGAGGAGGGTGGGCAGGTACTGGCCGACCGAGACGGAGAAGCCGACGGCGAAGGCGGTGGCCAGCGCCGCGGCCAGCATCGGCAGCCGGACGCGCAGGAGCGAGCGTAGGCGCGACGTCCCGAGACCCGCCGCGACCCGTTCGTAGCGTGGATCGAGCGCATACCAGGGCGCCGCCAGCGCGAGCGTCACATAGGGCACGACGAAGACGAGATGCGTCGCGACGAGAAGCGAAAGGGACGCCTCGGCCCTCAGCGACAGGACGAGGATCTGAAGGCCGAACAGGAATGCGACCTGCGGCACGACGAGCGGCAGGTAGATCAGCCCGGCCATCACCCGGGGCAGTCGGATGTCGTCCCCGCGCTGGCTCCGGCGGTGGGATTCGAGAAGGGCGACGACGAGGACGAGCGCGATCAGGGCCGATGTCGCGGCGACGGCAAGAGTGGTGATCAACGGGCCCGACGCGCTGGACCAGGCCCGGAGCCAGGTCGTTCCCGACAGCCTGGCGGGAAGAAGGTCGGGGAACTGCCAGAGCCCGGCAGCAGACCAGAGCGCCAGAACGACGAGACCGGCGCCGACCGTCGACAAGGCAAGGCCGACGATGCCCGCGGCCGCGAACCGGACCGCTCCGTCCGCTTGTCCGCGCCGTCCCGAGTTCCCGAGGATCGCCATCGCCATTCCGGCCGCCCGCTCGACCGCGAGCCAGGCGGCCACCACGGCGAGGGTCACGCCGAGTTGCAGGATCGCACCTGCGGACGCGAGGAAACGGAAGGACAGGTCGGGATCCGACATCCAGCGAACGAGACGCACGGCGAGCGTCGGCGGGAGGGAGGGGCCGAGGATCAAGGCGACGTCGACGACCGAGGAACCGTATGCCGCGACCGCCAGGACGGGCAGTCGGATCTGACGGTAGACGCCCGGCCAGACGCAGGTGAGGAAGCCGGCGACACGCCCGTACCCCAGTGACCGAGCCGCCATCATCCGGCGTTCGGGATCGACCTGCGGCAAGGCGGCGATGGCGACGAGGAGCAGGAAGGGCAGTTCCTTGGCGACAAGGCCGGACATGAGCGCTAGTCCCCAGGGATCGCCGACGATGAGAAGGTCCGGTGGGCGGTCGAGGCCGAACGGGCCGGCGACGGCCCGCATGAACAGTCCCGAGGGCGCGATCAGGAAGGCGAGGCCGAAGGCGGCTGCCGCGTGCGGCACGGAAAGCACCGGCGACAGGAGGCGCTGGACGAGGGCGAACGTCCGCGTGCCGGAGAAGGACGCAAGGAACAGCGCGGTCGCCCCGACCGACATGAGCGTGGTCGCCAGCCCGGTGGCGAAGGACAGGGTCACCGACGCCGCAAGAGCCGGCTCGGCGAACAGGGCGCGAAAGGGCGCCGTGGTCGCCGACGAGCCACCGAGCGCCGGAAGGAAGCCGAAGGCCGGCAGGAGAACGCCGAGCAGCCCTGCCACGACGGGTGCGGCGAGGAGTAGCGCGACGCCGATGGCGACGGGACCGGACACCCGTCCGGCCGCCGTCCCGATCCCCGGGCCTGCGCTCGTCCTCGCCACCCGCATCATCGTCCCGTGCCGTAGCGCTTCATCCACTCGGCTTCGAGGCGGGTCATCCAACTGGGATGAGGCTCGGACAGGACCGGGCCGAGCTCGGACGCTTGCAACGTCGCCGGACCGAGGTCGAGCCCCTCGAATGCGGCGCGCTCGGGCTGCGGCAGCTTGGCCATGTCGAGTACGGTCGGATCGCCCCAATGGGACGGATCCTCCTTGCGGAGCTGCGCCTCCGGCGAGAGGAGGAAGTCGGCGACGACCTTCGCAGCCGCCTGCGAGCCCGAGTTGAAGGGGATCGCCACGTAGTGCGTGTTGCCGAGGGTCCCGCCGGGGAAGGTGAAGGAACGCACCGTGTCGGGCAACTCGCCCGCCGCTATCCCTGCCGAGGCCTCCCCGGGATTGAAGGCGAAGATGATGTCGAGTTCACCGTCGGCGAGGAGCTGTTTCATGGCCGGGTAGTTGGATGGAAAGTCGCGCCCCCCGCGCCATAGGAGCGGGTTCAGCGCGTCGAGATAAGTCCAGAGGGGTGCCGTCACGCTGGCGAACGCCGCCTCGTCCACGGGGCGCTCGAGGAGGCTGCGGTCGGCGACCTGCTCCAGCAGCACCTGCTTGAGGAAAGACGATCCGACGAAGTCGGGCGGTGCCGGATAGGAGAAGCGCCCGGGATGGGCCTTGGCAAAAGTCATGAGGTCCGCGGCGGAGCGGGGCAGGTCCGCCTCGGCGGTGCGCGCGGAATCGTAGAAGAACACCAGCTTGGCGCGGCCCCAGGGAGACTCCTGTCCCTCGATCGGCAGCGTGAAGTCCGTCGTGGCCCCGGGGTTGCTGGTGTCGACGTAGCGCCAGTTCGGCAAGTCCGTTGCGAAGCCGTCCGCCAGCAGCCCTTGCTCCTTGAGGGACGCGAAGTTCTCTCCGTTGATCCACACGAGATCGACCGATCCGCCCTGAAGGCGCCCGGCCGCCTTCTCGGCGACGATCGCCGAGACCGCGGTCGCGGTGTCCTCGAGCTTCACGTGGTTCAGCGTGATGCCGTAGCGGTCCCTGACGACGCCGCCGGCCCAGGTGATGTAGTCGTTGATGTTGGGCGACCCGCCCCAGGCATGGAACTGGACGGACTGGCCCTTCGCCGCGGCGAGCGTCGCCTGCCATTCGGGCGACGTCGCCTCGACCGCATGCGCGGGCCCCGCCGGGAGCGCAGACGGTAGGAGCATGAGGGCCAGGGCGGCGGCAAGGGTCAGATGCATCGCTCGTCTCATGGGCGGTTGCCTCCTCGTGATGAAGCGCGCGGCGGGATCGCGTAGCGCTCGACGAAACTGGTGTCGCTCCAGCGCTTCCAGCGAGCGACCCAGCGCCCGCTCGCCGCCAGTCCCCACTTGTCGGCGATCGCGCTCCCGTTCGCGAGCGAGATCAACGCCAGCCAGTGCCGTTGCGGCCGAAAGGCGCGCAGCGTCGCACCGGACAGCGCCTGCCGAAGGTTGTGGTGAAGGACGGGGCCGGCACGGACCGCGAAGACGCCCGACTTGGGGCGGGGATCGTAAAGGGATGCGACGTCGCCCGCGGCAAACACCGCGGGATGCGAGATCGAGCGGAGGTGACGGTCGACGCGTACGAAGCCGCGTTCGTCGAGAGCGAGACCGCTGGACCGAAGCCAGGGCGGTGCCGCGCTCGAAGTCGTCCAGACCACCTCCTGGACGTCGAGTTGGCGTCCGTCGGAGGCCACGAGCACACCGTCGACGAACGCGACCGCGTCGAAGCCATCGACCGTGGCGATGTCCGCCTTGCGAAGCTCCTTCGCTACCAACCGACGTGCGAGTGCGCCGCGAGATGGCATGGGTTCGTTCGAACGCCCGACCAGCAGGATCTCCACGGGCCGGCGGTCCGGGCTGCGGGCGAAGCGTCGGCGGAGCGCGAACGCGATCTCCACGCCCGCCACTCCCTGGCCCACGACTGCAAGGCGGACGGGTTGTTCGGCGCGTCGCACCAGTCGGTCGAGGTCGGGAAGCCGCTCCGCGAAGGAGGCGATCGGCTTCACCGCAATGCCCTCTTGGCCACCGCTCGGATGCGACGGTCGCGAACCGATGTCGAGTGAGAGCAGGTCGTAGGAAAGAACCGAGCCGTCGGCGAGGGCGACGATCCGCCGTTCGGCGTCGATGGCTTTGGCCTCGCCATGCCGAAAGGCGATGTCCGAGGCCGCACAGAGCGCTGGGAGATCGACATGGATGTCGTCGAAGCCGTAGTCCCCGGCGACGAAGCCGGGCAGCATGCCCGAATAGGGCGTGAGGCGCGCTGGGGAGACCAGCAGCGGCTCGCAGTTTCCGGCAGGGGCGAGACCGAGACGCCTGATCACCTCGACATGCGCATGACCGCCGCCGAGCAGCAGGAGACGCGGCGGAGCGCCCCGACCGCGCGGATGGGCTTCGCTCGGATGGCTCGCCGTCAAGCGGCAGCCGCGGGAGCGCTGGACGGCAGCACCACGATCGGCGTCCCGTTGGGGACGCGCTCGTAGAGGTCGGCGACGTCCTGGTTCAGGAGGCGGATGCATCCCGACGAGACCGCTCGGCCGATCGACCATTCCTGGTGCGTCCCATGCAGGCGGTAGAGCGTGTCGCGGCCGTCCTGGAAGATGTAGAGGGCGCGCGCGCTGAGGGGGTTCGTCAGGCCCGGATCCATTCCGCCGTTGGCGATGGAGTACGGCTCGAGTTCGGGCTGCCGGGCGACCATCTCGTCCGGTGGCGTCCAGCGGGGCCACTTGCGCTTGTACTGGACCTTGGCACGGCCGGACCAGGAAAAGCCCTCGCGACCGACGCCGATCCCGTAGCGCACCGCGGAACCGTCGGCCTGCGTGAAATAGAGGTACTTCGCGTCAGTATCGACCACCAGCGTCCCCGGGGGCTCGTTCGTTGTGTTTGCGACTTCGCTTCTCCAGAAGCGCGGGTCCACCTTCGAGACGTCGACCGCCGGAACCGGGAACGCCTCGTCCGGCATGGCATCGTACATGAGGGGCCTCGGCGGCGGCGGGGGAGCCGCGGCCGGAATGGCCCGGGCCTGCTGGCGCGGCAGGGATGCGCACCCCGACAGAACGAGTCCGGCGAGGCCGAGAACGACATGCCGGCGGGATGGCGAGAAGCGGACGGTCGGACGTTCGGTCAAAGGGCATTTTCCGTATTCTGAACGGGGATCCGGCAACGACTGGGATGTGGCGCGTCGACGGGCGTCAGTTCCCGGCCTGCACCGAGCCGCGGACCGGGTAGTCGTTCTCGATGATGAACTTCAGGCCCCCGAGGAGATCGTCCAGCCGCGGCCGGGCGAAGGGGACGTTCTGTAGATGGAGCGCGTAAACGCGTCCGCCGGGATACAGGACGGCGATCCCGGGCTCGGCGAAGCGATCGGGCTCGGGATCCTTCGCCTTGGCGGAGATGAAGAGGCCCCAGGCGCGTGCGCTCTCCTCGGACAGCCCGTATCCGATCGGGAGCGCACCGACGTTCCACTCGGTCGCCTGTCGCTCGGCGCGCTCATGGGAGTCCATCGAGACCGCGCGGACCTCGACGCCGAGCTTGTGGAACGCCTCGAGCTTGCCGGACAGCTCTTCCAACTGGCTCTTGCAGATCGGGCAATGAACCCCGCGGTAGAAGAAGATGGCGGTGAAATTCTCGGGCTTGGCATCCGAGAGATCGAACGCCTCCCCTCCGAGCACGCGGAACCTGAGGGCGGGGGCGCTGTCGCCGGGAAGCGGGGTCGTGTGGTTCATGACGTTGTCCTTGGTTTTGGGGTGTCCGTGCGGCGGTGCGGTGCGTCTCAGCCGCCGGCCGTCGGGTGCTCCGATCCGATCCCGTCGGGCGGAACCGGCGACAGCATCGCGATCTGTGTGTCCGCGAGCGCGCGGAGGTAGGCAGTGCCCGCGGCCGTGCGCGCCATCACGCGGATCGAGACGATCGTGCCGAGGATGGCCTTCGCGAAAGCCGCGGCATCCAGGCGATTCGAGATGGAGCCGTCGGCCTGACCGCGCAGGACGGCCCTGTGGAGAGCCTCCTCTACCTCGCGCAGGCCGGCCGCGACGTCGTCGCAGAGTTCGCGGTCATGCGCCGCCACCTCTGCCGCCGAGTTCACGAGGAGGCAGCCGTCCCGGCTTCGCGCCGAAGCCTCGACGACGGCGTCGAGGAAGGCGACGATCGCCTCCCGGGGGGCGGGGCTTGCGTCGAGCAGCGCGACACGCTTGCGGCTCGACCCGTCCAGATAGTGCTGGAGCGACCGCTTGAAGAGGGACCGCTTGTCGCCGAAGGCGTTGTAGAAACTTGCGGGGTTCATGCCCATGGCCCTTCCGAGGTCGCGCACGGACGATGCGGCATAGCCATGGGACCAGAACCGCTCCACCGCCCTGTCGAGTGCTTCGCTCTCTTCGAAGCTCCTGTTACGCCCCATCACGCAAAATCCCTGGTGGATCACGACGCCGACATGAGCCGGTCGACTGCTTGTTATTTTAGATCGACCGCTCCAAAATGGTAGCCCTGACTGTAGACGGAGGACTACACATGAGCGTCATGATCCTGAGGACCGCCGCGGCGGCGATCGTTCTTTCCGTTTCCGCGTTCGCGAGCGCCGCCGCGTCCGCTGCCGAGATCGCGCCCTTTGAGATGGCCGCCTTCGAGAAGGCCCAGACGGACGGAAAGCCGATCGTCGTCGACATCGCGGCGCCGTGGTGTCCGACCTGCGCCGCGCAGAAGCCGATCATCGAAAAGCTCGCGGCCGACCCCGCGCATGCCGACATGAAGATCTTCCACGTGTCGTTCGACGACCAGAAGGACGTCGTTCGGGCATTGAACGCCCGGATGCAGTCCACGTTGATCGCCTTCGACGGAGCCAAGGAAACCGGTCGCTCCGTCGGAGACACGAACCCGGCCTCCATCGCGGCCCTGTTCGCCTCCACGAAGGGAGAGTGAACGTGACCGCGCTGTTCGCACTGCTGGCGGGCGTGCTGTCGACGCTGTCGCCCTGCGTCCTGCCGCTTTTGCCCGTTGTGCTGGGCACCGCGGTCTCACAGCATCGCATGGGACCCGCGGCGCTGGCCGCGGGTCTTGCCATATCCTTCGTGGCGATCGGGTTGTTCGTCGCGCTCGTCGGCTTTTCGATCGGGCTCGACCTCGCCGTCTTCCGCACGATCGGGGGCTTCGTCCTTGTCGGCATCGGCGCGGTCCTGATGGTTCCGCGGCTTCAGACGAGGCTCGCAACGGCTGCGAGCCCGGTCGGGACGTGGGCCGAGCATCGGTTCGGCGGCTTCGAGGGAAGCGGGCTGGGTGGTCAGTTCCTCGTCGGCCTGCTCCTGGGGGCGGTCTGGAGTCCCTGCGTCGGGCCCACCCTCGGAGCGGCATCCATGATGGCCGCGAGCGGGGAAAACCTGGGGCAGGTCACGATGACCATGCTGGCGTTCGGCGTCGGTGCCGCCCTTCCGCTGCTGTTGCTCGGCACCCTGTCGCGTGAGGCACTCGTTCGCTGGCGCGGCCGCCTGCTCGGTGCCGGCCGGGGCGGCAAGATGGTCCTGGGCGCGGTCCTGGTGACCGTCGGCATCCTCGTCGTTTCGGGTCTGGACAAGAAGGCGGAGGCGGCGATCGTCGCCGCGTCTCCCGAGTGGCTAACCAACCTCACAACCCGTTTCTGACGTTGCGGGCGTGAAGGAGTCTGAGAGGAACGGCGGATGAGCGACGGAATGGACTGCGACATCTGCGTGGTCGGCGCCGGATCCGGCG
>NZ_LDQA01000010.1 GCF_001475935.1 Aureimonas ureilytica | reverse complement strand
CGAGGGGGAGGGGGGGGCGAAACTGGCCCGCCTAAGGGGCGGGACCGGCAGGTTAACTCGCTCTTTTTCTGCGCGAAATTCGCGCTGGCGAAACTTTTTCTTTTGGGACGTGGGGTCGGGTTGGCCGCGCGAAAGGGTGAAGCATGGGACGACGCAAGGACGATCCCGCCTTGCAGGCGGCCAAAGGCTATCCCGGCAAGCGCAAGGGAATGACGGATCGGGCCATCAAGGCCCAAGCTGAACGCGCCGAGCATGAGGCGACGGACGCCGATCCGTTCGCGGTGCCGGCTCTATTCAGAAAGGCCCCGGCTTACTACCGGCGCGCAACCGACCTCTGGAAATCGCTGACGGAGACGCTTCGGACCTCCGGGCGTCGTCGGCCTGGCTATCGCGCGGCGCTGACACGTTATTGCATGTGGTCGCAGATGTACGAGGACGCGGCCGAAGAACTGCGCCGGGACTGCCCGAAAGGCGGCAGCACCTACAAATGGACGCCGGTCGGCGGCGAGGAGCGCGTCGGCCAGCATCCTGCGGTCAAGATCATGCGTGAAGCCGAGCCGATCCTGCGCGCGATTGAGGATGATTTCGGCTTCAATCCTCGCTCCGATAGCGCCCTGACCCGCGTCGAAAGCTTCAACCGCTCGCAGCAACCCGACTTGTTTGCGCGATCGGCACCGGCTCCCGAGGCTTCCAGCGCAGTGCCTGCCGAGGCTGATACGGGGAGCGATCCTTTGGACCTTATGAACAGCGCGGACACGCGGTCCCCGCCGACGATGCAGTGACGCCATGACGAACACGATCGCGGCGGCGCTGCCCTCTTGGCTAGAGCCCGTCGCCGACGATCCCGCCTATGAATGGGCGGTGCTGGCGTGGCGGCGCGCCTCGGCCATTGAGGGTGCATGGTTCGATGCGGGCAAGGCGGACAAGATCGTCGCCGCTTGGCCCCGTATCTTTCGACTGACGAACGACCGTTTCCGGGGCGTCCCGTTCAAGCTCCTGCTCTGGCAGGAGATCACGGTGCGCCTCTTGGTCGGCTGGAAAATGTCGATCGAGATCATCGATCCGGCAACGCATCTCCAGACCACGGCGGACGTTCGCGTTTATCGACGGCTAGACCTCTGGATACCGCGTAAGAACGGCAAGTCGGAGTTCCTGGCGGCGCTCGGTGTCCTGTTCTTCTGCTTGGAGAAGCTGCCGGGCGCGGAAGGATACGTGTTCGGCCGCAATGAAGATCAGGGTCGTGTGCCCTTCGAGAAAATGGCGGCGATCATTTCGGAAGGGGTGGGGCTTCGCGAGGACCGGCACGGAAACGTGCGGATCATCCTCATGAAAAAGTCCATCTTCCTGCGCGAGACCGGCTCCACGCTCCATCTTTTGACCGGAAAGCCGGACGGGAAGCACGGGCGCTCGCCGACTGTGATCCTGGGCGACGAAATCCACGAATGGATCACCCGCGAACTGGCGGACACGCTGCGACAGGGAACGGGTGCCCGGCTCCAGCCGATCGAACTCTACGCCTCGACGGCGGGCCGCAAGTCGGGCCGCGTCGGCTGGGAGTGGTATCAGGAAAGCCTGGAGATCATGTCCGGGGCGAAGGACGATCCCCGGACGCTGGTCGTTCACTTCGCAATTGGCGAAGAGGACGATTGGACGGACGAAAAGGTCTGGCGAAAGGCCAACCCTTCGCTGGGCCTGACCCCGACGCTCGATTATCTGCGGACAGAGTTCAAGAACGCCAAGGGAAGCCCGGTCAAGGAAGCCATCTTCCAGTGCTATCACCTGAACCGTTGGGTCGATCAGGTCGGCGGCTGGCTTCCGAAGTCGCAATGGAAGCGGTGCGCTGTCGAGCCGAACGGCTGGCGAGCGCTTCGCCAGCGGATGCGGGGCCGGCGCGCTTGGGGTGCCTGCGACGTGTCGGCAACGCGCGACATCACGGCGCAAGTCTGGCTGTTCGAGCCCGAGGACGAGGACGATCGGTGGACGCTCCTGCCGCTCTTCTGGGTGCCGGAAGAGACCCTGAAAGAGCGCGCTGAACAGGATCGGCGTGTGGACTGGCTCGGCTGGGTTCGCGAAGGCGCTCTCCTGACGACGCCGGGCAACAGTGTCGATCAGGATTTCGTCAAGGAAGCCATCATCGAAGGTGGTCGAGAGTTCGAGCTGTTGGGGCAGGGCTTCGACCCGTGGAACGCGGTGAAGCTGATAAGCGATCTGGAGAAGGGCGGTTTCCCGATCGACATCTGCCACGAGCAACGGCAGGGCCACGCCACGCTTGGCGAGGGCACGAAGCGTTTCGAGCGGCTGGTGTTCGCCAGCCAGCTCGATCACGGGGGGCACCCGGTGCTCGCCTGGATGGCAAGCCATTGCCGCGTCCGGTTCGATGAAAACCTGAACTATGTGCCGGCCAAAAAGGCCAGCGCGGACAAGATCGACGGCATCGTTGCCGCCGTCATGGCGACGGCGCTCGCCGTCAACGCAACCGAGGCCGGCGATCTCGACGGCTTCACCTCCAACCCTGTGATGGTGATTTGATGGGCAAGAAACGGGAGCGGCAGGCGAAGGCCGCGCCGTCGAATGCGATCACGCCGATCGGGTCGAAAGATGAGCGGAGCGGGCTCGCCGATGCCGGCGCGCTGGCGGCGGCGATCGGGCGCAAGAGCCATGCCGGCAAGTCGGTGACGCTCAACGCTGCGATGCAACTCGCCACGGTCTGGGCCTGCATTCGCCTGACGGCGCAAGCCGTGTCGGCTCTGCCGCTCGGCACTTTTCGGCGCGAGGCGGATGGCGGGCGAACGGCGGTGGACGATCACCCGCTCGCCGAAGTGCTGGAAGTCAGCCCGAACGCCGATCAGACCTCGCTGGAGTTTTGGGAGGCGACGGTGGCTTGGCTGATCTCGACCGGCAATTCCTACGCGGAGAAAGTCGAGTTCGGAAAGCGCCTGTCGTCGCTCCAGCCGCTCGCCAGCACCCATTGTCGTCCGGTTCGCCAGCCTGACGGCGAGTTGGTCTATCGCGTCACGGATCGCGGCAAGAGCGAGGACATGCCGCGTTCCAAGGTGTTCCACATCAAGGGGTTCGGCTTCGGTGGCGACCTCGGCCTCTCGGCCATCGCCAACGGTGCCGAAACCTTCGGCGCGGCCATGGCGACAGATGAGGCGGCGGGCAAGATTTTCGGCAACGGCTTGAGTGTCAGCGGCGTCCTGTCGTCCGACCAGCTCTTGAAGGCGGAACAGCGCGAAAACCTGCGCAAGTCGATGCTGGCCTATGCCGGCTCGACCAATGCCGGCAAACTGATGATCCTCGAAGCCGGGCTCAAGTATCAGCAGATGACGCTGAACCCGGAAGACGCCCAGATGCTGGAAACCCGGCGCTTTCACATCGAAGAGATGTGCCGGTGGTTCGGGATGCCGCCCATCATCATCGGCCACGCGGCCGAAGGGCAGACCATGTGGGGCTCGGGTGTCGAGCAAATCCTCCTGGCTTGGCTGGCGCTCGGCATCAATCCGATTTGCCGGCGGATCGAAGCGCGGATCGTCAAAGACCTCGTTCCCCCTGGCGAAAAGCGTCGGCTCTACTGCGAATTCAACCGCGAAGGGCTGCTCCAGATGGACAGCACGGCCAAGGCCGCCTTCCTGTCGCAGATGACGCAGAACGGCCTGATGGATCGCAACGAAGGCCGTGCCAAGCTCAATCTTCCGCGCCGGGAAGGCGCGGGCGTCCTGACCGCGCAGACCAATCTCGCGCCGCTCGACCAGCTCGGCGCGATCGGCGGCGATGCGTCCGCTGCGCGCAACGCTCTGGCCTCCTGGCTCGGCCTTTCTGGGAACTGACGATCATGAGCAAGCGAACACTTCCCGCCGCCACGATCGTGGCGCGTCCCGGTATGCGCACGGAAACGACCCCGGCCGCACTGGAGCGTTGGAACCCTGATGTGCAAGCCGCCAGCGACGGCGAGGCTGACAACACCATTTCCGTGCTCGATGTGATCGGGGCGGACTGGTACGGCGAAGGCGTCACGGCGAAGCGCGTCTCGGCTGCGCTTCGCGCGATCGGCAAGCGCGACGTGGTGGTCAATATCAACTCGCCGGGCGGATCGTTCTTCGAAGGGCTCGCGATCTACAATGCCCTGCGCGAGCATCCGGCGCATGTGACGGTGAAGGTGCTCGGGATCGCGGCTTCGGCGGCGTCCGTGATCGCCATGGCCGGCGACGAAATCCAGATTGCCCGATCCGGCTTTCTGATGATCCACAACACCTGGATCGTCGCCTCCGGGGATCGCCATGCCCTTCGCGACGTGGCGGACTGGCTGGAGCCCTTCGACGCGGCGGCCGTGGACATCTACGCCGCTCGCACCGGCATGGACGCCAAGGAACTGGCGAAGATGCTGGATCGCGAAGCGTGGATCGGCGGCAATGATGCCGTGTCCAAGGGCTTCGCCGATAGCCTTCTCTCGGCGGATGCGGTTGAAAACCGCGCCCGCAACTCGGCCGAGGGCCGCTCCACCGTGGCGGCTCACAAGCTCGATACCCTTCTCGCCCAGCTCAATGTCCCGCGCTCGGAGCGCCGGGAGATCGTCCAGGCGCTGAAAGGCGGCACGCGCGACGCTGCCGCAACCGGCACGCAAGACGCTGCCGTGATCGCCGAGGTTTCCGACCTCCTCGCCAGCCTGAAATCCATCTGATCCCAAGGGGACACTCCCATGTTGACCAAAACGATGCCGCTGGCTCCGCTCGCGGCCCTTCTTGCCATGTCTCGTCCTGCGGCGGCTCTGTCGGACGTGCGCAATGACGCGATGGACGCCGGCAAGCTCGAACAGCTCCTGAAGGACGTGAAGAGCGAGCTGACCCGCGTCGGCGACGACGTGAAAAAGACGGCTGAAAACGCCCTCAAGCAGAGCGCCGACGCCGGCAAGGTGACGGCCGAAGTTGCCCAGAAAGCCGATCAGCTCCTGACGGCGCAGGGTGCGTTGAAGGACGCTCATAACAAGCTCGAAAACCGTCTGAGCGAGCTGGCCGATCGCAATCTCGATCTCGAACAGCGGCTGTCCAGCCGGTTCGGCGGCGCTGGCGGGCGCGAGGCTCCCAAGTCGCTCGGCGAACAGGTCGGCGCGTCCGATGCCGTCAAGCAGTTCGCTGCGGGCGGCGCGCGCGGAACGGTGAAGGTCGAAGTCCAGAACGCGATCACGTCGGCGAGCACCAGCGCCGGCACCTTGATCGTTCCCGAGCGCGAGGCCGAAGTTCTCGGCATCCCGCGCCGGCAGATGACGATCCGCCAGCTTCTCGATCAAGGCTCCACCGCCTCGAACCTCGTCCAGTACGCCAAGCAGACGGCTCGCACGAACGCGGCGGCTCCGGTCGCCGAAGGGGCGCTCAAGCCCGAGTCGAATTACGAATGGCGTCTGTCGGAGGCAGCGGTGCGCACGATCGCGCATTGGATTCCCGTATCGCGTCAGGCGATGGACGACATTCCGCAGCTTCAGGGCGAGATCGACGGCGAGTTGCGCTATGGTCTCGACTTTGCGGAAGAGGCCCAAATCCTCAAGGGCTCGGGCGTCGGCGAAAATCTCAACGGCCTGATGACGCAGGCGACGGCCTATGCGGCGGCCTTCACCCCGTCCAGCAAAACGATGATCGACACGATCCGTTTGGCGCTGCTTCAGGCATCGCTGACGGAGTTTCCGGCTGACGGCATCGTGCTGCATCCGACCGATTGGGCTCGCATCGAACTGACCAAGGATGCCGGCGGAAACTACATCTTCGCCAACATCGTCCAGCTCGCCGGGCCGCAGCTCTGGGGTCGCCCGGTGATCTCCACGCAGGCGCAGGACGAGGATAACTTCCTGGTCGGTGCCTTCCGTTCGGCGGCGAAAATCTACGATCGCATGGACGTGGAAGTCCTGATCTCGTCCGAGGATCGCGACAACTTCGTCAAGAACATGCTGACGGTGCGCGCCGAAAAGCGCCTGGCTCTCGCTGTGAAGCGCCCGGCCGCCCTGATCAAGGGCCGCTTCTCGGCCTGATCCTGACCAGCGGGCGGCGTTCGCGCCGCCCCTTTTGCCCTTCTGACATCACTGGAGACAGGACCATGAGCGTGAAAGCGCGCGCCCTCTGGGGCTTCCAGCACGGCGCGGAAAGCGTCCGCGCTGGCGACACGATCGATGTGGAGCCAGAGACCTTCGACAAGTTGAAGGAAAACGGGCTGGTCGAGAAAGACGGCGGCTCGGCTTCTCTGCCGGCGGCCAGCGGTTCCGGGGCTCCGAATGCCTCGGCCATCGATCTCGACGGCATGTCGGTGCCCGAGCTGCGCGACTTCGCGGCCACGAAGGGGATCGATCTCGGCGAGGCCACGAAAAAGGCCGAAGTGCAGGCGGCTATCAAGGCCGGTCTCGCGGCGGCACCGGAGGCTTAAGGATGGCCGTCGCCGTCATAGAGCCGCCCCGGCCGCTTGTGACGGCGGCGGACATTCCCGGCGTTCACGGCGCGAGCGACCCGTTCGTGACGGCCATGATCGCGGCGGCGCAAGCCGCGATCGACGGCCCGACCGGACCTTGGGGGCTCGCCCTCGGAATTCAGGTGCTGGAATGGGAAACGGACGGGTTCGGCTGCGGGGCAGGCGAGGTGATCCGGTTGCCCTATGGTCCGGTGCTCGAACCCATCGCCGTCAGCTATCGAAACGCTGCCGGCGCTTGGGTGGCGATCAGCGTTTCGGGCTTGGAGGTCTCGCGGTCGGGGATCGTCGCGCCTATCGGCGGATGGCCGGCAACGGCGACGGGCGAGGGCGTCGTCCGCATTCGCTGGCGGGCGGGGTTCGCCAAGCGCGATGGCGGCGCGTTCGTTCCCGATCCGCCCGCAAGCGCGGTGGCGGCGGTGATCCTCGCCGCGCAGCATCTCAAATCCTTGGCCGGTCAGAACCTCTTCCTTCGATCCGAAAAGGTCGATGGCGTCGGCGATCAGACTTGGACGGTCTCGGAGGCGGCGGGCAAGGCGATCGAAGCCGCCACGGCCAATCTGATGAAGCCGCTTCGGGTGTTCTCATGACGCCGAAAGCTCTGAGGATGCTCCAGACCTACCGCCAGCTTATGCCGCGCGCGACGGTCACGTTTAAGCGCGTGGGCGAGGCAGATTGTCCGGCTCGGGCGCGGGTCGAAGGTCTGCCGCCGGATGAACTGGTCGGCGGGCTCGATCAGCTCGTGCGCCGGATGATTGTCCTGGCCGAGGACATCACATTCGCTTCGCCCCTGCGCCGGGGCGACAAGGCTGTCATGGCGAACGGCGACATCCTGACGGTCGAAGTCTGCGACGCGGACAAGCGATGCGTGGACGGGACTGTCATCGCCTACGAACTCACGGCAATCGGATGAAGATCAAAGGTCGTATCACGTCGATCCGTCGCCAAATTCAGGCGATCCAAGATCGGTCTCTCTCGCCGCAGGCAAGGGCCAAGATGCTGGCCGATCGTGCCGAGCGGGCGATCGAAGAGGCGTCCGCCCATAACCGGGCCTTGCTCGGCCGAGCCGTCACCCATCGCGTGACGGTGGACGGGCGCGAGGATGCGCCGCTTTCCAGCGTCAAGCCGAATGGCGTCATCATCGCCAATTTCGACCTCGGGCGCGACGTTCTGGAGTGGATCGGCGAACAGCTCGTGAAGGCGTCTCCGGTGCTGACCGGGGCCTATGCGCGATCTCATGTGCTGGAGATCGACGGCATGGAATGGGATGGTATCGGCCCTATGCCCAAGGGCAAGGTGTTCAAATTCTCGAACCGCCAGCCCTATGCCCGCAAGATGGAGCCGCGAAAGCGGGTCATCTCTGAGGTTCAAGACGCGGCGGGGAACACGGTGCGCGGTAGTCGGAAGATGCGCGGCGGTCGGCGCAATTGGCGCAAGCGGACGAAGACCGATGTCGGCCAATCCGATCAGGCGCCAGAGGGTGTCTATGCCGTCGTTGCGGCCATGGCGCGCGAGCGCTACGGCGATGTCGCCTCGATCAGCTATTCGGTCAAGAACTTCGACCCTGACACGGGGCTGAGCCGCCCCGCCATTACCGTGAAGCTTTACTGATGGCCCGGTTCGAAGTCGTCTTGGCCGTTCGGACGTTTCTGGCCGCGAACTGGACCGAATGCCCGATCGTTGAGGAAAACACCGGGTTCGAGACGCCCAAGAACGGTTCTCCGTTCGTGATGGTCCAGTACCCTTACTCGACATCTGAGCGCCTGACGTTCGGGACGCCCGGCGCGAACACGCATCGCGAGACCGGGGGCTTTCTGATCTCGGTCAATGTGCCGCGCGGCGAGGGCGTCGATCGCGGTCGCCAGTGGGCCGATCGGCTCGCCGACCTTCTGCGCGGAAAGACCTTCGGCCACCTGCGTATCCAGACGCCGAACTCGCCGCCGACAGACGATCGGAACGAGACCGGCAACTATTTCCAACTCAGTTTCGCCGTGCCGTATCGGTTCGATTACGTCGGCTGACGCTCCCTAACATCGCGAGGAGAATACCATGGCATTCGCTGATAGTAGCGAGGTGCGGGTCGCCTATGTGCCCGAAGCCGCGTACGGCGTTACACCCGCCACGCCGAGCTTCAAACAGCTCCGGTTGACCGGGGGTGGCCTGTCTACGAACAAGACGACGGGCGTGTCCAACGAGCGCCGCCCGGATCGCAATGTCTCGGGTGTGTTCGAGACGGGTCAGGACGTGACGGGCGATCTGCCGTTCGAGCTTACCTATGGCAGTTTCGATGACATCTTTGCGGCGGCTCTCTTCGGAGATTGGTCAGCGAACAAGCTCAAGAACGGGAAGGTTCGCAAGAGCTTCACATTCGAGGAGACGATCGAACTCGGCGTGACGGACGCCTATTCCCGCTTCACGGGCGTCATGGTCAATTCTCTGTCGCTGTCGATCAGCGCCCGCGCCGAGGTCACTGGCACCTTCTCGCTCATGGGGCAGAAGGAAGCGCTGGACAATGCGCCGGTGACTGGCGCGACCTATGCCGATCCGGCCACGACGCCGATCCTCACGGCGTCCGCCAATATCGCCAACTTCCAGGTGACGGGGCTGGATGCGGGCGCGAAGGTCCGCTCGATCAGCCTCCAGATCGCCAACAATCTGCGCACTCGGCCAGTCGTCGGCTCCAAGTTCTCGGAAGAGTTCGGGGCGGGGCGGTGTGAGGTCTCGGGCACCGTCGAACTCTATTTCAGTTCGAACGCCCTTTATCAGAAGGTTCTGGATCACGGCTCGGGAAGTCTGTCGTTCGAGATCGGGATCGCGTCCGGTGAGAAGTACCGCTTCACCCTGCCGAAGCTGATTTTCGGCAACGGGCCGCCTCAGAAGGGCGGCAACGATGCGGACGTGATGATCTCGCTTCAAGTGCAAGCCGTGTTCGATCCCGTGACGGCCTGCTCGGTCATGCTGGAAAGGGCCATCGCTTGAAGACGGTCCTGATTCTCGAAGGCTTCCACGCCTATCCGAACGGCCAGCGACGCGACTTCGCGGCGGGCGACACGCCCGATCTGGCTAACACCTTCGCCGATTTGATCATCGGCAAGGGCCTTGCCGAAGAGGCCGGCAAGTCCGCTGGCGGCAGCAAGGCCAATCCCGATCCCGATCCGGCCGCATAGGCCGGTACGTCCGCGCGAGCGGATCGGCCGTGGTGCTCGTCGGGACGCCACGGCCACCCATCCCGACAATCCAAGGACTATGATCATGGACATCGAAGCTATCGTTTCCGACCGCGCCGCCATCGAACAGGGTGCGTGGGTGGATGGCATCCCCGAAATGGGCGAGCTGCGCCTCAAGGTGCGCGGCCAGACGAACCCGGATTTCCAGCGCATGATGCAACGCCTGACGGCGGCTGTGCCGCGCAGCAAGCGCGAGGGCGGGCGCATCGATCCCGTCGAGATGGATCGCATCATCGGCACGACGCTTCACGCCACTGTGCTTCTGGATTGGGAGGGTGTGAAGGTGGGCGGCGAGATGAGGCCTTATGACAAGGCGCTCGCGTTCCGGCTCTGCACCGAACCGCGCTACCTCCGCTTCCGTCAGGCCGTCGCTTGGGCGGCTGGTGAGGTCGATGATCTTAACGCGGAAGCCGAGAAGGCCGACGCGGGAAACTGATCGAATATCTCCGCTGGAGCCGTAAGTGGGCGGACAAGCTCGACTTTCTGGAGCGTGTCGAGCGTGAGGATGGGAAGACGCCGCCGGCGCTTCGGGATCGCCCCGAGCTGGCGGATCATCTCGTCTATATCTGGAACGCCTTCCAGATCGTCTCCACCGACCGGCCCAGCGGCATGGGCCTAGCCCCCATCCCGTTCTCGGCCATCGATCGTTTCGCGCGGCGCTACGCAATCGCCTGCGTCGATGAGTTCGAGCGATTGCGCCGGCTGATCGGCGAGATGGATCGGGCCTTGCTGGACGATCTCGCGGCCGAACAGGAGCGGGACAGGGCGGCCCGCAAAGGTCGAAGATAGGGCGCGGTTGAACCCGCGCCCTTTTTTGTGTTGCGAGGGAGGGCGTCATGGCGACTGCGGGAACGGCGATCGACGAAATCAGGATCGAAGGTTCCTCGGAGGGGCTGGATGATCTCGTTCGCGATCTCAACGATGTCACGAACGCGCAAGACGACCTGGGGCGCAGCACCCGCGAGACCGAAAACATCACGGATCGCTCGACGCGCACGATCGCCGCCGCCGCGAAGGCCAATGAGCGGTTGGCGCGCACGCTCGATGACGGCTATCGACGGACGCAGGATTATTCGCGCGGCGTGTCCATCCTCAATCGCGGGCTCGAACAGGGCGTGATCGATGCCCAGACCTATGCGCACCGTATGGAGTTGCTGGGACAGCGCTTCGGCGTGACGAACGACAATGCCCGAAACGCCGGCAACCAGGTGCGCCTGACGGGCGGTCAGGTCCAGAACCTCGGCTATCAGCTCAATGACGTGACGACGATGCTCGCCAGCGGATCGTCTCCGTTTCAGGTGATGGCGACGCAGGCGGGGCAGGTGCTCCAGGCGCTCGGCGACGGGCCGGGCGGTGTTCGTGGATCGCTCGCCGCGATCGGCTCGGCTGTCATGGGTTTCATGCGCGGGCTTGGGCCGGCGGGCTTGGCGCTCGGCGGTGTCGCCGTGGCGGCGACGGCCTTCGCGCTCGTGATCAAGCGTGACGTGAAGCCGATCGAAGACGTGATCAAGCGGCAGGAAGAGGCTGTTCGCAAGCTGCGGGACGCCTATGGTGTCGCGGGGGATGCGGCCGAGGATTATGCTCGGCGCTCGCCGCAGGCCGTTCGGATGAGTGCGAACGACAATTATAAGGAAGACTTGGAGCGCGTTCGGAAAGAGGCCAGCCAGAAGATGTATAGCATCTTCGGCGGCCCGAGCCTCAGATACCGTGTGGTTCAAGAGCAATTCGAAGGAATTCGAAAGGCCGTCAGGGCGTTCAACGCCGAAGCGAAAGATGGCATTCCGCCATTCGCAAAGCTTGAGGCCGATCTAGCTCAATTCGAAACGGGTGGCGCAACAAAAGAGGCTCAGGCCCTGTCGAAGGCCATTCGGGAATGGACGCAAACCTATATCCCGTTGGAAGAAAAGCTCCGGGGCGTCAACGACCTCATGAGTGACAGTGCCGTCCGCGCGATGGAGATGAAGAAAGCTTACGGGACGGCCATGACGGGCCTTCTCGGGATGGTGCCGGATCTCCGAACGCAGGCCGAGCGGATCAATGATCTTTTCGCGGACGCCTCCAAGAGCGGGCAAGCTGCCGGCGACGAGATGGTAGCGCTCTATCAGAAACAGCGCGCGATGCAGCCGATCACGGACACGGCCAACGCTGCGGTTCGCGAAGAGCAAGCCAAGCGCGCGGCGATCGGGCTCGGCGAAGAGGCGACAGCCATTGCCGAGGTCGTCGCCAAGTATGACGGGCTGCGGGCGAGCGTCAAAGGCAATGCCGACGCCATCGCGGCCTATGATAAGGCGCAACAGGAAGCGATTGCCGGCGTCAAAGATCAGTCGGCGTTCAAGACGGCGGAAGAGGCCGCCAAGAAAGCCGATGAGGCGGCGAAAAAGGCGCAAGCGCAAGCCAAGGCCGCGCTGGATGCCACGCGCGCGCGCCTTGCCGGGATGGACGCCACGGTGCGCGGTCTCCAGACCGAAGCCGAAACCCTCGGCATGTCGGAAGGGGCGGCGGCGGGCTATCGCTTCCAAGTCGAAGCCTTGGCGGCGGCCAAGGCAGCGGCGGGCGCTCAAGGCGTCGTGTCGGACGAAGAGCTGCGCAAGATTGGCGAGGTGAGCGCGGCGATCGCGCGCATGACCGACAATCTGGCGGCTCGGCGCGAGGCGGATGCGGCGATCGGCCAATTCTTCCCGCTGGAAAAGGCCGCGCAGGAGGCCGAGCGGCTGCAAGCCATGGTGTCGAACACGGCCAACGGCTTGAGCGATCTCCAGCGCACGGCCTTGCAGCTCCAGATCGACAAGGGTTTCGTGGATGCGCAGGAGGCCGCCGAGCGGCTTCGCACGGGCGGCAAGGCGGCGGCGAAGGAAATCGGCCAAGCTTTTATCGAGAATGTCGGCGACGTGTTCGCGGACATCTTTTCCTCGGCTACGCGGGACGGCGAAAGCTTCTTCGCGTCGGTGATGCGCGGGTTCGCGGGGATCGGCTCGCAGCTCGCTTCGGCCGGAGCCAAAAATCTGTTCGGTTCGCTCTTCGGCCTGCCGCAGGACAAGGCGGCGGCCGGGATCGGGCCTGTCGGCTCTGCGCCCGTCGTCTCCGGTGGTGGGGTTCGCGTCGGTGCTGTCACGTCAGCCCCGCTCGCCGCCTTGAACGACAATCTCGCCAAGACCTCGCGATCGGCGCTCGACGTCGCTCGGCAGTTCCAAGGGCTCAACGAGCGCGCCGATAGCAAGGTGCTGGACGGCTTCATGCGGGCGTCCGGCAACTGGAGCGGGCTGTCAGCCAAGGACACGGCATGGTGCGCCGCGTTTGCCAATGCGGCGATCGTCCAGGCAGGCGGCAAGGGCACGGGCTCCAACGCCGCCTCGTCCTTCATGGGCTGGGGCACGGCGACAACGCAGCCCAAGGTCGGCGACATCGTGGTGTTGCGTCCGCAGTCTCGCGGCGCGACCGGGCATGTCGGTTTCGTCGCCGGGTTCGGCGACGGGACGGTCCAGATTTTCGGCGGCAACCAAAGCAATTCCGCGAAGGTCTCGACCTACTCGACGCGGGAAGTGGTCGGCTATCGCACCGGCACCGGAACGCAGTCGCAGGGCTCGGTGGTCCTCTCCAAGGCCGAGCAACAGCGGATTGTCGAGCAAGGTACGTCGCGCGGCATCCAGCAAGCCGCGCAACAGATGGCTCCGGGTTTTCATTACCAGAACGCCCAAGGCCAGACCGTCAACCATGTCGGGGTCACGCGCGGGCAACAGCTCATGGGTGGGCTCGGCGCGGGGCTCGGCATCTTCTCCTCGGGCTATCAGGGGGCCGATCCGCTCCTAGGCGGCGTCTCCGGAGCACTTGGCGGCTTCCAGGCAGCTTCCGCGCTGGGGGTGGCCGGGCCGATCGGCGCAATTGCCGGCGCGGCTCTCGGCCTTCTGGGTGGCGCTCTCGGCAAGCGCAAGCAACGGGAGGAAGCGCATCGCCAAGCTGCCGCGAAGTGGGAGGAAATGCTCCCGCAATACCGCGAATATCAGAAGCGCATGAAGGATGGCGTCGGGCCGAATAGCGGCCTGCGTGACGCCTTTGCCGCCGACGATCAGGCCCTCGACAGCTTCATGAAGGTGGGCGGCGCGGCGTGGAAATTCGGCAAGGGCAACTCCTCGGCCGAGTTCTGGCAAACCGGCCTCGACCGCTACTCCTACCAGGAGCGGACCAAGGCGGCCTTCCGCGACAGTTTCGGATCGACCGAAAGCAGCTTGCTTTCGGGGCAGGGTCTGGAAGGCCCTTGGGTTAAGTCGCGGGATGCGATCCGCGAGGCGGCCAAGGCCATGCTCACCTTCGCCGATGACGCCAAGGTGTCGTTCGGGGAAGGATCGGCCGAGGTCGAGCGGGCGAGGGCGGCAGGCGTAACGCAACTGCGCTCCGTCCTGCGGGGCGCGGATCAACTGACCAGCATCGGGGCCGGTCTCCAGTCGCTGGAAGGGGGGGCGTCCGCTCTTCGCACGGAGCTGGTCAAGCTCGGTCTGACCAGCGAGGAGGTCGCCCGCGTGGTGGCGGACGATCTCACTGTAGCCATGGGTAAGATGCGATCCGACTTCGAACGGGGGATTGCCGATCAGGTTGCAGACCTCGACGGCAAGAGCTACCTGACGAAGGTCCGCGATCTCATCGAAACCTTCCGCGCGACGCAGGAGGATGCGGCCCGTCTTGGGGCCGACACGTCGCTGTTGCCGACCCTGTTCCAGAAACAGGCGCAGGCGATCGTGGACGGAGCCGATCTCTCGGCCGACGCGCTCGGCGAGCTGGTCAAGGTCTTCCCTCAGCTCTCGGGCGTGGTGCGGACCTCCACGACGCAGCTTGAAAACGCGGTAGCGACGGCGCAAGGCAACCTGCGCACGGCGTTCGATCGGGTGTCGTCCTTCGTGGACAGCATCCGATCCTTTCGAGACAGCATCCGCCTCGACAGCAATCTCTCGACGCTGGGTCCGCAAGAGCGGTTGCTGGAGGTGCAGACCAAGTTTCGGGAGACGTCCGAGCGGGCGGCCAAGGGTGATGCCGAGGCGCAGGCCAAGCTGATCGAGCTGGGCCGGAACTACCTTGATGAGTCCAAGAGCTACAACGCTTCATCCGAGGCGTACTATGCGGACTTTTCAGAGGTCCAGGCGGTGCTGGGCCGAACGGAGACGGCGGCGATGTCCGAGCTGGAGATGGCCAAGTCTCAGTACGGCGCGTTGCTGGCGATCGACAATTCCGTCAAGTCGGTCACGGAAGCCGTCGCCGCGCTCAATGCCGCTCAAGCGGCTCGGGACGCGGCACAGGTGATCTCGCTCCAGCAATACGTCCAGGCTCTCAACCCAACTGTCGCCCTGCCGGCGGCGGCACAGCCTGCGCCGACGCCGGCCATCGTCTCGACGCCTGCACCGGCCCCGGCCGCCAGCGCGCCGGCCATGGAGTATCGCAACGGCCTCGCCGGACGAACCTTCAGCTTCAACGGCGCGTCGGTGTGGTTGAAGCAGGGCGGCACGTTCGAGGAAGCGTTCAACGCGTGGAGCCAAGAGTATGGCTACTATAACGCGGGGATCGCGCCTCACTTCATGACCGCCTGGAAACAGGCGGGCTTTGCGCGCGGCGGCTACACCGGGGCGGGCGGGGTCTATGATCCTGCCGGCATCGTCCATCGCGGCGAAGTCGTCTGGTCTCAATCCGACATCTCCCGGTGGGGCGGCGTCAGGGTGGTGGAAGCCCTGCGCACCGCACCAACGCCCGCCATGCCGGTGCTTCCGACAGGTTCGGGCTCGGACGATGGCGAGATCGTCGCCGAGCTGCGCGCCATGCGTGAGGCTCTGCGGCGGATCGCCGGCACGGACGACGTGCGCAAGCTGGCCGAGACGATCGTCGCCTCGGACGACGAAACACGCTCCACGATCGGCGAGACTTCGGAGGCCGAGCGCCGCCGGGGTGCCAGCTCCGACCGACTGGCGGCAAGACGCGCCACTATAGCGGCCTGACCGTTCCCGCCTCACGATACACGACTTGCGGCCTCGCCCCTGCGGCGGGGCCTTTTCTTTGCCCTGACGGAGCCGCGCCATGTCCGCGATGACGAACTATCTCGAAAAGAAGCTGCTGGATCACGTCATCGGAAAGACGGCGTATCCCATGCCGAACCCGGTTTATCTGGCGCTGTTCACGGCCGATCCGGGGGAGGCTGGAAGTCTGACGGCCGAAGTCTCTGCCGGCGGCTATGCCCGACAGGCCATCACGGACAAGCTGTCTCAAGCGGACGCCAGCGCCGGCACTACGTCCAATACTGGAGCCGTCACGTTCGGCCCTGCTTCGGCCGATTGGGGCACCATCACCCATGTCGGGGTCATGGATGCAGCGAACGGCGGCAATATGCTGCTCTATGGCGCGCTCGCCGTCTCCAAGGTCATCAACTCCGGCGACAGCCTCCAATACGCGGTCGGGCAGCTCACCATCACCTTCGCTTGAGGTAGGCCATGCTCGGGCTGGCTCCGCTTTCCACGGTCGCGCTCTCGGCCGCGCCACTCGCCGGGGCTGCCGAGTTGCAGGCAAGGGTGCAGGTGGCCGCTGCCGCCTCGTACCGCGTCAACATCTCGGCCAGCCTGACGGCGGGCGCAACGATCAGCGCGCGGGCGGGTCGGCTCCAGCCAACGCAAGCCAGCCTCACGACGCGGGCGGCGCTGGCTGCCGATGCCGATGCCACCTACGCCATTTCGGTCGCGCTCGTCGCCGGCAGCGCCATGGCAGTCGGTGCGCCGGCGGCGATCCGGCGAAGTCCAGCCATCATGACCGCCGTAGCGCTGCTCGATGTCGCCCCTCGCACCTCGTTCGAAGACCTGATTGCCGGCAACGGCCGACGCCGGGTCTATGCGGTCGAGATCGATCCGGTGTTGCTCCTGCCCTATGAGGATGCCGCTTGATGTTGGGGATCGCGCCGATCGGCTCCCTGCCGCTGTCCACCCTGCCGGAGCCTTCCGCGCGGCTGGAAGGTCGGGCGGCTTTTACGCCGGGCTACAAGGCTGTTTCGGCGGCCTTGATCGGTTCGGCGAGACTTGTGGTCAATGCCGATAACCGCCTTTTCGCGGCCACGGAGGATTTCATCAGCCGGACTTCGGATCGCATCCCGTCGCGCCTGTTCGCCGGCACGGTGCGTCAGGCCCTACGCTTCACCCGCTCCCTGCTCGGGGGCGGCGCCTTCTCGGCCTATACGGTGGGGCTCGGCGAGATGATCCTGAACAATGCCAGCGGCGAATATGACCACCTGATCGGCACCCATGCCGTAGACGGGCGGCGCGTGACGGTGAAGCTCGGCGGGGCGGGGGATGCCTATGACAGCTTCGGCGTGATCTTCGACGGCCAGTCCACCGGCTGGCACGTGGACGACGCAGAGCTGATCGTGGACCTTCGCGACTTCGGCTACCAGATGGAGGTGCCGGCGAGCCCGAACACCTATGCCGGCACGGGTGGGGTAGAGGGGGGCACCGATCTCAAGGGCAAGCGCAAGCCGCTGGCTCTCGGGACGGTGTCGAATGTCACCCCGGCCGACCTGACGGCGACGACCAGCCTTGTCTTCCAGGTGCATGACGGGCCGGTGGCAGCCATCCCGGCCGTCTATGTCCGCGCCGCCAAGCTGGCGCTGGATGCAGACTATCCGACGCTCGCCGCGCTCCTGGCGGCGGCGATCCCGCAAGGGCGCTATGCGACCTGCCTCGCGCTCGGTCTGTTCCGGCTGCGCTTTCTGCTGGATGACGACCGGGGCATGGTCACGGCTGACGTACTCGGGGCGGCCCCGCGCGGTGCGCATCTCTCGCACACGGCTGAGATCGTGCGTCACCTTGCCGAGGCGACGGCCAAGGTCTCCCGCATCAACGCGGCGAGCTTTGCCCGTGTGGCGGCGCTCCAGCCAGCTCCGGTCGGTCTCTATGTCGAGCCCGGCAGCGAGGTCACGGTCGCCGAACTCTGCGCGCGTCTCATGCGCGGGATCGGCGGCTGGGTCGGGTTCCGGCGCGCGGGCGATCTGGAGGTTGGCATCCTCACCGCACCAAGCGGCGATCCGAAGGCGTCCTTTGGCGATGTGGAGATCATCCGCATCAACCGCGAGACCTTGCCCGACGCTATCGATCCGCCCGCCTGGCGCTATCGTATCGGCTACGCCCTGAACTGGACGGTGCAGGACGGCGACCGTCTGGCGGACGGCATTACGGACGAGCGCCGCGCCTGGCTGCGCGAGGCATGGCGCATCGCCGAGGCGTCGAGCGATCGGGTCAAGGTCAACCACCCGTTGGCGCAAGACCCGCCGATGGCGGAAGCCTATTTCCGCGATGAGGCCGACGCACGGGCCGAGGCGCGGCGCTGGCTCAACCTCTACCGTTCGTCCCGTTCGCTCTATCGGGCGACGCTCAAGACGCAGCCTTTCGGCCTCGACCTCGGCGACGTGATCCGCCTGACTTATCCGCGCTGGGACCTCGCGGACGGCAAGGCGCTGCGCATCGTGTCCCTGGACGAAGACACCGAGAACAACGTCGTGGAAGTGGTGGCCTACGGATGAGCGAGTTTCGGGCTTGTATCGCCTATGACAATCGGGCCGACGCAGCGACGACGATCCTTCGGGCCTCGTCGTCCGCGCCGTTCCTGCCGCCCTCGCTTCTGCGCGATCCGCACATCGCACGCAAATGGCGCGGGTTGGGGCAGGCGGCGTCTCTGTTCCTCGACTTCCAGTCGCCGACGCCGATCGACACGGTGGCGCTGGTCGGCTGCTCCATGACGCAGGCCGGCACAATGCGCCTGCGCGGCTCCAACTCCGATAGCGAGGGCGGTGCGGCGGTCTTCGACCTGACTGTCACGGGTTGCTGCGATCCGGTCTACGGCTACCAGATGGCGCTTCTGCCCGAGCCCATCAGCGCTCGATACCTGCGCATCGACCTCTTGCAGCCGGGCGCGGATGGGATCGACGCGGGCCGATTGTTCGTCGGGCCAAGGTGTCGCTTCGTGTCCAACTTCGATTTCAACTGGTCGATGCGCTGGGTGGACCCCAGCGTCAAGACCAAGAGCGCGGGCGGCTCCACCCATGTGGACCCCAAGCGCAAATATCGGATCGCGGACCTGACCTTTGCTGAGCTGACCGAGGATCAACGCTGGAGCTTCGTGGAGGCGATCGACGCGAGCAAGGGCGCGAGCGCCGATGTGCTCACGATCCTCGACCCCACGGCCCCCAATCTCGGGCAGGTGACGATCTGGGGATTTCAGAGCGAGACCACGCCGATCGTGCAAGCGGTTTGGGATCGCTTTTCCAAACAGTACCAGATTGAGGAGAGGCTATAGTGGCCCTGATCATCCGCGACCGCGTGCGGGAGACATCCACGTCTTCCGGGCTCGGCAACATGACGCTGGCCGGCGCGCAACTCGGCTTCAAACGGTTCGGCGGCGTGATGGCTGTCGGCGACACGACCTGGTACACGATCACCGGGCCTGGCGGGTCATGGGAAACCGGCGTCGGCACCTATGTGGCGGCCGACACGCTGGAGCGCACAACGGTCCTCGACAGCTCCAATGGCGACGCCAAGGTCAACTTCGCCGCCGGGACGAAGGACATCTTCCTCGGCGCGCCCGGAAAGATGCTTCTCGATCCTGCTGCGGTCGCGGCATTGTTCGCCAATCGCTACACCAAGGCCGAGGCCGACGCGCGCACGATGAAAGTGCTTCTCGCGAACTACGGTCCCGAACTGCTGCTCAACTCGACCGGCGTTGAACTGACGCTGCCCAACGACTTCGCGTCCTTCGAAATCAGCATCATCGGGTTGGCTGCGAAATCCGGCTCCGGTCTCCTCTTCCTGCGGTATGGAGATGGAGCGGGCTACTATACCGGATCGCAGGAATACGCGATGCAGGTCTACGGTCGGGATACGGTGAACGGTCCTCTCAACGCCTCTGTGATCGACAACAAGCACGGCATCATCGCGCTCGATGGCGTCAACGACAATCATGTTGTGATCCGCTATCACGATGGGTCGGACGGAGGCCGGGCCTCGTTCTTCTCGCAGCAGGTCGGAAAGACAGCGGGGGGTGTAGACACGGGAACGTCTCGCGCGGGCGTTCTCAACGCGATTGGGGTCAAAAAGCTTCTCGGCATCTTCTCAACTGTCCAGCTCGCGCAGTCCGGGCGCATCAAGATCTACGGAGTGCGCTGACATGGCCGACGAACTCTACATCATCCGCGAGGGTGAAAAGGTCGCCATGACGGCCGAGGAAATCGCCGCCTGGAAGGCCGAGGGGCCGCCGGCTCCACTACCGACGATCGTCTACCCCGCCGACCTCTGGCGTCGTGCGACCGATCCCGAGGGTGACGCGATCTATGAGGCGATGCAGCGCCAGTCGCGCCGCATCATCGAACTGTTCCGCGCCGCGCAGACCTACCAGTCGGACGATGAGTTATGGCCGCTCCTGATGGGCGCGGCCACGGAGCTGTTCGGCGCGGATCGGGCGGCCGAGCTGCTGGCGCCCTCGCGCTGATCTGACCGCGCCGCCCGTGAGTCGGGGAATGGTGGCGCGGCCAGATAACGACCACTGACGGGTCGTCTCGGCGACCATCGTTCGCAAGACTTGCGAAGTCCAGCCCGCGCGGCTGATGCGCATCTCACTCACCCAAAATCATAGGAGGCCAGCCATGGCCGTTTCTCGGGCGCGTCAGAGCGCCAATCGTCGTTCGCTGGCCGGCGCGATCGGTGCTGGCGTTCTCCTGCCCGGCGGCGGTAAGCCGCGTCTGGTCAACACCGTCATGGGCGGTCTGATCTGCAACAATGCGCTGCCGACCGCCGGGAGCAAGACGCGCTTCAAGGGGCGGCGCGCCTATCAGTTCGGCCTGATGGCTCCCCCGTCGTTCCAGCCGACCTTTTGCCCGTGGTGGACCAACGGCACCTTTGCGCAGCGTGAGGTGGCCGCCGCGCAGGACATCACGATCAGCAAGGCGGCGGTGGTCTATAACGGCGTGTCGGTGCCCGTGACCTACAATGGTTCGCGCACCTTCGTGATCCCCGCCGGGGTGGCCGAGTTCATGTGCGATCCGATCCTGCCGACCGCCTTCGGCGTGTCGTGGTTTGCGCCGCGCAGCTTCGTTGAATATCGCCACCTGTTCGATCTGGTTTCGGGTCAGAGCGCGCCCTATTGCGACTATTCGACGGATTTCAACCAGTCCTGGCGGGGCGCGCCGAGCGACTTGGGCGATGACGTTGACGCGACCGGCCCGATGACCGTGACCAACACGCCGGACGCGCTCAACATCTTCTTTCCCTCGATGATGCTTGGGCCGGTCTCCGGTGTCTTTGCCTCGCTCGGGCTCATCGGCGACAGCCTCCTGCGGCAGCAAAACGATACGGGTGGCCTTGGCCGCGCAGGCGGTTCGTATTTCAAGCGGGCGGCCTATGCCGAGGGCGTCCCGTTTGTCGCGATGGCGGTGGGCGGCAGGACGGCCGAACAGACCGCCAATTCGCCCAAGTTTATGTCGCTTCTGGAGGCGGGCCGCTTCACGGACGTGCATATCGGTCTGGGGACCAACGAGCTGATCGGCTCTCGCGATCTTTCGCTCATCATGGCGGACAACCGGGCCATCTGGGCTTCGGCGCGCAAGGGCGGGGTGCGGACGATTATTCAGAGCAATATCCAACCGCGCGTGGCGGACAATGCCTATAAATGCACCGATCTCGCCAATCAGGTTCCCGTCGCCGGGTTCGAGGCGGGTGGCCGTCGCGATCAATTCAACGCGGCCTTGGCGGCCGAGCGCGGCGTCAATGGCGGCCCTGACATCATCTTCGATTTCGCAAGCTTCTGTGCCGACGCGTCCAATCCGAGCCTGTGGCGTGTTCCCGCTTTCTTGGGGACGTTGACGGCCGACGTGGCGAGCGGTGCGACAAGCATCCAGACCAGTGCGCCGCCTGTCTATGGCGACAACCTCGTGTTCGAGCCGGGCAATTCGAGCAATGTGGACATCGGCGGGCAGGGCGGCCCGCGCGTGGCGTCCGTTTCTGGATCGGCTGCGCCCTATACGGTGTCGTTCGTGCCGACCACTACGAACCCGTGGAACGGTGCAGCGGATGGTGCGCTGGGAACGCCGGGTAAGGCTCACGTCACTGGCTCGGCCGTCAAAGCGACGATCGGCACGGACGGGACGCACGCGGCGATGTCCGCGCATATGGGTGCGGCTGTCCCGTTGCGGACGATCTACCAAAAGCTGGCGGGCGATGCCTCGGCGCAACGCAACATCATCTCGGGATCGGTACGGACCAAGCTTCCTATCAGCCAAGGGGCAGCGATCGCGTCCGCGCAGAAGTATGTCGCTCGCGTCCGGCACAAGGCCAACAGCTATGTGGACGAACCGTTCTTCGAGTATTTCCACGGCCAGATGATCAGCTCGGGCGGCGTCGGGTTCAACCTCCAGCGCGGTTTCCTGAACTCGGATCGCGTTGTGAATTCGGTTGCTGTGTCGGGCACCACGATGACGCTGACCATGGAAACGACGCGCGGCTATCGGACGGGCGATGTCGTCACGGTGCGCAACAATGGCGCGGACTATGCCAGCGGTGCGATCACCATTGCGAGCGACACGACGGCCACGCTGACGGTTGCCAACGGCACCGCTGCGCCGGGCGGCACGGTGGTCTGCCGCAATCCGTTCTATCGCATCGAACGGCGCGCGGCGTTGGTCACGGGCATTGCCGGCGTGGCGCAAGACCAGTCGGCGGCGGTCCTGACCAAAATGACCTGGTTCGGAATGGTGATGGACTATCCGTTCATGCGGGCGGGTGGCGCGGTCTCTGCGGACGGCTTCACTCTCACGGTCCCAAACGGTTTCGCCTATCGCACCGATCGCGTTGCGGGCTTCCGCCTCGCGGCCGGGCGCTATTACATCCAAGAGGAATATCGCGCCTTCGGGACCGGGGACATCATCCGCCCTACGGGTCTTTACGGGCGCGGGACGGACTTCGGCGAATACGGCCTGGGCCTCCCGACCGATACAGCCAACGATCTGATCTTCGCGAAAAACTGGTCGGGCGCGGGGACGGCGGCTCTCACCGCTGCGGCCTCGGGTCCGTGCGCCGTTCTCGGGACCGGGCCGGAGGGTGTCAAATGCGTCCTGGTGGATGGCGACAGCAATATCTGCGAAGCGGCTCTCAGCTCGCGAACCAACGGTGTCGATACGGGCGACGATGACGACTGTCTCGGGCCGGTCAAGCGCGCGCTCAACATGAAGGGCTATTCCTTCATCGACGTGTCGCTTTCGGGGAGCAACATCGGAAATCAGTTCGCGGGTTATGACGCGGGGCCGAGCGCTTTGCGTCGGGTCTTCCGTCAGTATTGCGATGGCGTGATCACCAATCACGCCGGCAACGATCGGCGCTCGGGCATCACGTTTGAAAATGTCGGTGCTGCGCCGGGCTCGTTGAACGACGCAAGCGGCAACGGCCTGCGTATCCTCACGTCGTGGCACAACAGCGATCTGCGGGCGACCCTGCGTGGCCCTAAGCGGATCGTTCGCACCACGCTCCTGCCGGCGACGACCTCGACCGATGGTTATGCGACCACGGCCAACCAAACCGGCAAGAACGACGACGCGGTGTGGGTGTCCGATTACGCCACCAGCGCCAACGGCGATCAGTTCAAGCTGGCCGATCTCATCATGCGGCGCGGGGCCTATGCCACGTTGCCTTATGGTGGGGCCGGCGAGTGCGATGCGGGTTGGGATATGTATGCTGCCTCGGGTCATACGGCCGATGGCAAGTTCGCGCCCAACAGCACGAACGACGGCACTCACCAGTTCGTCGCCAACATCGTCGCAGCGGCCAACGATCTCGCGCCCCGACTGCCTGCGCTTCTCGGCTTCGCGGCCTGATCTGCCCGCCTATCCCTTCTGACTTTGCCCGGCCATAGCGCCGGGCTTTTTTGTTTTCGGAGATCCTATGAGCATTCCCAAATCGTGGCTTCCGGCCGCGACGATGGCGCGCGTCATCCTGCATTGGACGGGCGGGGCGCATGTGGCGTCTACCCTCGACCGCCAGCACTATCACCTGATCGTCGAGGGTGACGGCAACCTCGTGCGCGGCGATCTGCCGATCTCGGCCAACCAGGCGCCGATCCGGGGCAACTATGCCGCTCATACGCTCGGCTGCAACTCGGGCTCGATCGGCCTCTCGCTGTGCTCCATGGCGGGGGCGACGGAAAGCCCGTTCAATCCCGGCAAACAGCCGACCACGGCCGAGCAATGGCGAGCCGGTGTCGAGATCATCGCGGAGCTGTGCCGGACCTACTCCATCCCGGTCACGTCCGAAACCGTGCTGACCCATGCCGAGGTTCAAGGCAATCTCGGGATCAAGCAGCGCGGCAAATGGGACATCGCGCGGTTGGTCTTCGATCCGTCCGTGTTCGGCGCTCGCGTCGTGGGGGATCGGCTCCGGCGCGAGGTGCAAGCCGTGCTGGACGGCAAGTGCACGGTGCCGGCGGTATCCGAGCCTGCGGGCAAGCCGGACGCGCCAGCGGCCAAGGATATGGAGTTGGCGGCCACTGTGACCGCGCCGCGCCTCAATCTGCGCAGCGCCATGGGCGGCGACATCATCGGATCGCTGCCGCGCGGGACGCGGGTGGCCGTGCTCGATCACGATTGCGGCTGGAGCCAAGTGCGGACGCCCGCTGGCTATCTCGGCTGGGTCGCCTCCCAATACCTCACCCTCGACGCCTGAAAGGACACGTCATGCCTCTGTCCACTGTCACCAGCCGGCGCTTCGCTGCCGAAGACCTGGTTGCCTCGCCGATCGCCGCTATCCTCATGGACGCGGCCAAGAACCCCGGCATCTCTCTCGAAAGCAAGGATGTCTCCCGCGTCGCTGCCGGCGTCGTGGAAGCCGTCGCGCCGATCGTCGTCCATGCGACCAACAATGAGCCCTGGTATCAGAGCCGCGTCACCTGGGGCGTGATCGTGGCCGGCGTCTGCACGATCGCCAAACCGCTGATCGGCGAGCTGCCCGTCACGGCCGAGCAAACGGCCGACATCGTTTCGGCGCTCACGACGGCGGGCCAAGCGATCGGCTTCGGTCTGACGCTCTACGGACGGTGGCGCGCGAGGCGGCCAATCGGGAGCTGATCCATGGTGATCGTCGTCCAGCTCGCCCGCCATTTCAGCGTTCGTCGCTTCGAATGGTTCATGGCCCTCGCGCTTCTCTGGATCGGCTGGGCGCTCTACCAGCCCGCCGACACGTTCGCGCGCTCGCCCTCCTATGACATCATGGCCCGATGGGCGAGCGAAGAGACTTGGGCTTATCTCCTGATGGGAACCGGGTTCGTTCGCATCGTGGTCCTGGTCATCAACGGCGTGGTGCTGCGGCGCTGTGCCGAGATCAGGGCGGCGCTCGGGGTCTGGTCCTTCTCGATCGCTATGATGATGGCGATCGGCTTCCATTCCGCGCCGGTCGAAGGGTCGGTTATCGCCTACCTCCTGACGCTCATGGCTCTGTTCGAGCTGTCCAACGTCTGGACCGCCTTTCTTGATGCTCATGATCGCAGGATGGCCCGCCAACATGCCCACGATACCCGCTGACGCTCCATCCTGGGTGCCTGTAGCGTTCTGGATCGCCTTCGCGGTCTTCGCTGGCTTGTTCGGCGCGCTGACACCGCGTCTGCGCGCTTTGGTCGGTAGGTTGCCGGCGACACCGCCCGACCCGGCGTTGCGCGTGATCGGCGCGGCGATCGGCGGTGGGCTCGACGCAACCAAGATCGCGGCCGAGCTGGAGCGGATTGCTGACGCGGCCGAGGTGATTGCCGAGGCCGCCAAATCCCTTGCCAAAAGCGAAGAGCAGGGGACCGCGCGATTGCTCGAAAGCCTGAGCGAACAAGTCGCGCGCCTCGCTCTGCGCCCATAGGAAAGCCCCGCTCTCGGCCAGCCAGCCGGGAGCGGGGCTTTTTGCGTTTCGGGGGTCTGGT
Source organism: Aureimonas ureilytica (assembly GCF_001475935.1). Classification (GTDB taxonomy): domain Bacteria; phylum Pseudomonadota; class Alphaproteobacteria; order Rhizobiales; family Rhizobiaceae; genus Aureimonas; species Aureimonas ureilytica_A. The sequence continues at coordinate 73,085 of NZ_LDQA01000010.1, read as the reverse complement.
CATCAGGCGCGTTTAAGGCTTGGCGAGCATATTACCGGGATGGAACGCACCATCACCATTCTTCGACGCTATGCGGACTGGATACGGGCGATTGGGCGCACGGATCGGCGTAACGAGCTGGATGCTGCTCGCGAGCATGTCGAGCGACTGGTGGCGAGGGTGGTTGCCCTTCGGGGTGCGCGTCGCCCGCTTGCGGATCGCGCCGCCCATGCGGCTTGGGTGGCCGCGTCCAAGGGGCAGTCGCCCGACGAAATTGCCTCGGCCGTGCGCAAATCCTTGGAAGCCGACTGACGGTCGCACTTGCCAAATCAACCGGCCCGTTCTCTATCCGTTCTTATGCCGCGCCGGGACAACATCGGACTGACCCTCAAGCAGACCCACGATCTGGGAATGCTGATCCGTGTCCGCTGCAACATGTGCCGGCGGACACGCCACTACCATTCGGCGGACATGATGATGCTCCTCGGCAATATCGAGGTCGATAGCATGATGGGCCGCCTCAAGTGTGAGGGCTGCGGGTTCAAGGATGCAACGGAGGTCTACGCGGTCGATCCTCCAGCATCCGAGCGACAGAGCCTCAGAGTGCGGACGTTGACCGCGATCAAGATCATTCGGCGGCCGGTCTGGCGGGAGGATTGACGCAGGCTGCTATGACGGTTCCGGGGGTGGCTTCGGCATCCATTTCCAGCCTTCGTATCGATCGCCAACGTTGCGAAGATGCGTGTAGCGCTTGAGGCTGATCCATGAACGATGCCCCGAGACCGCTGCAACGTGCGGGATATTGAGGCCCATCTCGAACAGGCGCGAAATCCCCTCATGTCTGAGATCGTGGAAGTGCAAATCCTCGATCCCCAGAATCTTCCCGGCGCGCGTGAAGTTCGCACTGGTCGCGTCCGTCGAGTAGGGGAAGATTTCTTCGCGCTTCCTCGGCATGGATTGGATGACATGCAAGGCTGGAGCTGGAAGGTCTACCCACGAGTCGTTCCCGAGTTTTTCGCCCGGATGCTTCATATCGCGGACCAGGATGCGGGAGTGCTTCACGTCAAGATCGTCCCATCGGATGCGGATGATCTCTTCTTGCCGGCGCGTCGAGAACAGCGCGAACAGCACCACCTGCGCCATCGGCATGTACTGCGGCACCCGTTTTTTCCGATCGGTGAAATGGTCTAGCAGCTTGTCCAGTTCGTCCAGCGTCGGCCGCCGATCGCGCTGCTTGCTCCTGCTGATGACGCCGAGCCGTTTGCAGACGGTGAAGGCGTCCTTCATCGCGCCGTCGTCCAGCGGATAGCCCCAAGCGGGCCGGGCGATAGCAAAGATCGTCGCGAGGTGGCTGGCGTAGCTGCCGACGGTCTGGGGTTGTGCCTCGATGCTTTGCAGGTATTCCACGATGTGGCGCGCCTCGATGCGATCGCAGGGCATGGCGGCGAGGTCCGACCGTGTGATGGTTCGCAGCACCTGCGTCTTCGTCTTGCCGAGTGCACGGGTGCTTTCTTCGATGTATTGCGCGATGATCTTCGCCAGCGTCACGTCGCTGCCGCGCGCTTGCTCCAGCGCGCCCGGCGCTTCCAGTTCCTTCTCCCGCTTCCGAAGCCAAGCTGCCGCCGCTGGCCTGCGATCAAACGTTTGTGCTTCCGAGTGGACCGTTTGCCCCTCTCGCTGGATGCGGATTTGCGCGGTATAAGCCATCTCGCCATTGGCCCGCTTGCGCGCCCTGATCGTTCCCACTTGGTACACGCCCATCCCGTTGGTACGCCGTACCAATATCAGCCTTCAAACGGGCGCAAAAGAGCGGTAACGGACGGAAATAAGACATGACGAAACGGCCCCTAAATGACTGATGCGAAACGAAAAGCCCACTACGCTAGGGGTCCGCTCTTCGCCGTCGCGCCGATGATCGATTGGACGGACCGTCGGTGTCGCTTTTTTCATCGGCTGCTCGCGCCCGATGCGCTTCTTTATACCGAGATGATCGTGGCGGACGCGGTTCTGCATGGGGACCGAGAGCGCCTGCTCGGCTTCGACTCCGAAGAGCATCCGCTGGCGCTGCAACTTGGCGGCTCCGATCCGGCGAAGCTCGCCGAGGCCGCGCGCATCGCGGAAGGCTTCGGCTATGACGAGATCAATCTGAATGTCGGCTGCCCGTCCGACCGGGTTCAGTCCGGCGCGTTCGGTGCTTGCCTGATGCTTCAGCCGGCGCTCGTCGGCGAATGCCTGTCGGCCATGCGTCAGGCCGTTTCCATTCCCGTGACGGTGAAATGCCGGATCGGCGTCGACGATCAGGACCCCGAAGCCGCGCTCGACGCCCTGGCCGACGCGGCGGTCGAGGCGGGCGTGTCTGCGATTTGGGTCCACGCGCGCAAGGCCTGGCTCCAGGGTCTCAGCCCCAAGGAAAACCGCGACATTCCCCCGCTCGACTATAGCCGCGTTGTCAGATTGAAGGCGCGGCTGCCAGATATGTTCATCGGGCTGAATGGCGGGTTGACCAGCGTTCGCATGGCGGCCGAGCATCTGAAGGGCCTTGATGGCGTCATGATGGGGCGCGGGGCCTATGGCAATCCGTCCGACCTCGCCGAAGTGGGTCCGCTGATTTACGACCGCCCACCGGCCGAGGTCGATTATCCGGCGCTCCTCCAGCGCATGGCCGATTATGCCGGCGCGCATATGGCGCGAGGCGGGCGCCTGTCGCAGGTGACGCGTCATATGGTCGGCCTGTTTCAGGGCCAGCCCGGCGCGCGCCGCTGGCGACAGATCCTGTCGGAGCGCGCCGTTCGCCCGGATGCGACGCCCGATCTCCTTCTGGAAGCCTTTTCGTATGTAAGCCTCACCGGCACGCCGACGGAGACGGCAGCGTGAGGCTTTCTTCCCGCAATCCGAACGTGAGGAGGGCCGAGCCCTGACACACAATCCGCAATCCGAAACCACTGGCAAACCGCCGAAGCGCTCGCCGGTCTGGCTGGCCATCTGGGCCGTGGTCGCAATCGGCTTCGTCGGCAATCTGTCGATCGTCGCCTATCTCTTCCTCGGCAGTCTCGCGAAATAGTCTTTCAATCCCGCATGATCAGCCGATCGCCCCGGAACTCGAACGAGCCGAGTGTGCCGAGGAAGCTCATGCCGAGAAGGCTCGTGCCGATGCCGGAGCCTTCCGTGACGACGGCGCGCACATTGCGCCGTTCGATGCCGCCGATGCGCACAGTGTCCAGCGTCACGTCGGCGGCCTGCGCCACGCCGTTGGCGGTGCGGATGCGGCTCGAATAGCTGAGGCGATCCGGGTCGATGCCGATGCTGCGGGCCACGTCGCGGTCGATCGCAATGACGCTGGCGCCGGTATCCACGAGGAACGAGACCGGGCGACCGTTCACCGTGGCATCGACATGGAAATGCCGGTCGTCGGCCCGCACCGCCATGACCTCGCCCGCCGCGCCTGATGTGACGGCGTAGCCCGGCCAGAGTTCGGCCATGATACGGTCGCGCACCGCGCCGAACTCGTCCCGGTAGGCATAGGCCCCGATCAGTACCAGAAAGGCCAGCGCCCAAATGACGATAGCGCGCAGCGCCTCGCCAAGGCGATAGCGGAACAGGACGAAGACGCTGCTGGCCAGAAGCACGGCCCAGACGCCGAGATAAAGCGCGGAGGCCGTCTGCTCGCCATCGAAGGCGAGGGCCTGTCCACCGAGCGCGAAGAGAAGAAGGACGCTCAGGATGGCGAGGCGAGGAGAGCGGGCGCGCATCTCAAGCGGCTCCCGCCTGGGGTTCCATGCTGTCCAGCCGGCTCGGCAGGCCGCCCATGATCTCCAAGCGGCATTCTTCGCTGAGGCTGCCCCAAGAGATGATCTCCTCGATCGTGCGCCCGCAGCCGACGCACCACCCGCTGGCGGCGTCGAGCACGCAGATTTGGACGCAAGGGGAGGAGACGGAAGCGGACGCAGCGGACATGGGAGCCAAGATGGGAGCGGGGTTTCAGGCGTGCAAGTGACGGTTTCGTCAGACGAAGTCCTGCATGGCGGGCATCACTTCGAGAACGCGCGAGTGGGGGAAGATCGCGATGGCCTCGGTACCACGCCCGAGTTCCGAATGAAGCTCGAAACGGCCATTGTGGAGCGTCATCAAGGCCTGCACGATGGGAAGCCCGAGGCCGGTGCCCTGTTCGGCGGATTTGATGGCGCTCGATCCCTGGCCGAAGGAGGAGAGGACGGTCGGCAGTTCCTCGGCCGGAATGCCCGGCCCGTTGTCGCTCACCGAGACATATTGCCCGCCGCCCGCCGTCCAGCCGACGCGGCAGACGATCCGCCCGCCTTCGGGCGTGAACTTCACGGCGTTGGACAGGAGATTGAGCACGACCTGCCGCAGCGAGCGCGGATCGCCCCAGAGTTGGGGCAGGTTCGGCTCGAACTCCGAGACGATGGAAATGCGCTTCGTGTCCGCCTTGAGCTGGACATAGCCGATGCCCTCGCGCGCCTTGTTGGCCAGAAGCAGCGGCTCCTCGTTCAGCGTGTACCGGCCGGCCTCCACGCGCGAGAGGTCGAGAATTTCGTTGATGAGGTCGAGGAGATGCTGCCCCGATTGATGGATGTCGTTGACATAGTCCCGATAGGTCTCGTTGCCGACCGGGCCGAGGATTTCGTTGCTGATCACCTCGGAGAAGCCGAGAATCGCGTTGAGCGGCGTGCGCAGTTCATGGCTCATCGTGGCTAGAAACTGCGACTTGGCGAGATTGGCTTCCTCAGCGCGCTGGCGTGCCTCGTCCGACTGGATGCGGGCGGTCTCGATTTCCGAGACGAGCTGGTCGCGCTCGGCCCGGTGCCTAAGCCGCTCCACCGAGCCCCGGCGCAGGCGATCCGCCACGAGCGTGAAAAAGGGGATGGCGCAGATCAGAAGGCCGTAGAGGGCCTGCTCGCTGGCGTCCTGGCTGGTGGTCGCGCGGAAGGCCAGCGCGCCGGCCAGCGGCAGGAAGGTGGCGATCACGACGCCGCCCAGCGCCGCGCCGATCATCGCAACGGTCGCGATCGCGCCCAGACTCGTGGCAAACAGAAGGGCATTGGTGTCGATCGGGCCGCAGCTGCGGCAGAGTGGCCAGAGCCACAGAAGCGCCCACGGCAGGCCGGACAGGAAGTGGCCTGCGAGAAACAGACGCTTCCAGGACTGCGCCTGGAAGATCGGCCGCGTTGAGGCTTCGAAGCGCAGGACGACACCCAGCAGAAAACCGCTGGCCACCAGGTGGGAAGCGATCCAGATCCAGGCGAAGCTCGCTTCACGAAGCCCGGCCGCAATGGCCAGAACGGCGACGAGGCCCGAGACGATCGGTACCCCGACCAGGAGCTGCCCGACATGCTGACGCAGAAGCGCCAGCTCGATGCGCGGCGGCAGCCCGGCCGGCGACAGAAGCCGGTCTCGCGCCGAGCGCACGGTCTCCGTCACATCGCCGCGACGCGTCGCCGGCCCGCGATGCGGCAGCGTCTCGTTCAGGGAAGGGGGAGGCGCAAGAGACATGAACCGAGAGACACAGCGAGGTTTCGAGCGACCGGAGCGCGGGAGTCTCATGCTCTTGCGAAAAGCTTAAAAAATTGGATTAAGAAGTCGTCTTTTCCCCCGGTTGCCGCTCGAAATACGGCACGAGCGGCGTCCTCGAAAGCCCGGACGAGACAGGTCGAACAGCAGGCAGGCCTTTGAAAAACATGGATAACGGCAGGACGAGGCCAAGCGTCGATGCGCTCCGGCGGGACATCCGCGCATGCCGGATCTGCCGGGACCAGCCCATCGGACCACCGCTGGAGCGCGAGCCCAACCCGGTCTTCGTTCTATCCGACACCGCGCGAATCTGCATCGCGGGGCAGGCGCCGGGCAATCTCGCCGACCGCTCCGGCCGGCCCTTCACCGACCCGTCCGGCGTCAGGCTGCGCGCGTGGATGGGAGTGGGCGAAGACGTGTTCTACGATGCCAGCCGGGTCGCCATCGTGCCGATGGGCTTCTGCTTTCCCGGCACGGACCCAAAGGGCGGAGACCAGCCGCCGAGGGCGGAGTGTCGGCAGTGGCATCCATCCGTCTTCGCCGCCATGCCGCAGCTGGACCTGATTCTGGCGGTGGGCCGCGCCGCGCAAACCTGGCACCTGCCACGCTCGGGTGTGAGCATCTCGGGTCAGAGCATGACGCAGACCGTTCATGCGTGGCTGGACCGGAAGGACGAGGTTGGGGATGGCCCGGTGATTCTGCCGCTGCCTCATCCGTCCTGGCGCAATAGCGGATGGATTTTGCGCAATCCCTGGTTCGAGGAAATGTTTTTGCCCGAACTGCGCCGCCGGATCGCTGCGCTGGTCTGACGAGGCCGTGCGTCCTGTTGTACAAAACGTCTTTGTGCGAGAGTGAGGCCGAACCATGGATCGTTTGGACAAGAAAATCCTGAGACTGCTTCAGGAGGATGCGACGCTGGCGGTGGCGGATGTCGCCAAGCGGGTCGGCCTGTCCACGACGCCCTGCTGGCGGCGCATTCAGAAGCTGGAGGAAGAGGGCGTCATTAAGCGCCGCGTCGCCATTCTCGACCCGGAAAAGGTCAACACGCGCGTCACCGTCTTCGTCTCGATCCGCACCCATTCGCATTCGGCCGAGTGGCTGAAGCGCTTCTCGGAAGTGGTGAACGAGTTTCCGGAAGTCGTTGATTTCTATCGCATGAGCGGCGACGTGGATTATCTCCTGCGCGTCGTCGTGCCCGATATCGCCGCCTATGACGGCTTCTACAAGCGCCTGATCTCGAAGATCGACATTCGCGACGTGTCGTCGGCCTTCGCCATGGAGCGGATCAAGACCACGACCGAGCTGCCGCTCGATTACATGATCCTCGAAAAGGAACAGCGGGAGAGTTGATCTCCCGCAGCAGGGCCCAAGCTCTCAGCGCGCCAAGCTCTCAGCGCGTCAGCCGGGCCAGAAGCGAGGACGTGTCCCAGCGCCGGCCGCCGAGCTTCTCCACCTCGCCATAGAACTGATCGACCAGCGCCGTGACGGGGAGGGATGCGCCGTTGCGGCGCGCTTCCGTGAGACAGATGCCGAGATCTTTGCGCATCCATTCCACCGCGAAGCCGAAATCGTAGCGCCCCTCGATCATGGTCTTGTGCCGGTTCTCCATCTGCCACGAGCCCGCCGCGCCCTTGGAGATGACGTCGATCACCTTCCCGATGTCGAGCCCGGCGTTCTGGCCAAAATGGATGGCCTCGGACAGGCCCTGCACCAAGCCTGCGATGCAGATCTGGTTCATCATCTTGGCAAGCTGCCCTGCGCCCGCCGGGCCCATGAGCCCGACCATGCGGGCATAGGAATCGATCACCGGGCGCGCGGCCTCGAACGTGTCGCTCTCGCCGCCGACCATCACGGTCAGAACGCCGTTCTCAGCGCCGGCTTGTCCGCCGGACACGGGCGCGTCGAGAAAGCGCTGGCCCCCCTCGCGCGCGGCTTGATCCAGCTCGCGCGCCAGTTCCGCCGAGGCGGTCGTGTGATCCACCAGCACCGCGCCGGGCTTCATGCCGGCGAATGCTCCGGTCTCGCCCAGCGTGACGGAGCGCACGTCGTCGTCATTGCCGACGCAGACGAAGACGAAATCGGCACCCTCGGCCGCCTCGCGCGGCATCTCGCGGAACGCGCCGCCATGCTCGCCGGCCCAGCGCTCGGCCTTCTCCCGCGTGCGGTTGAAGACCGTGACCTCATGCCCGCCCTTGGCCTTGAGGTGGCCTGCCATGGGATAGCCCATCACACCCAGTCCGATGAAAGCGGTCTTCGCCATGCTCTGTCCTTTTGGCTGTATGGGATGCGGCCGTGATCGGCCGTAAGATGCGCTACCGCATGAGATGCCGCGTCAGGCGCTTCTCGGCGAGCGCGGTGAGATTGCGCACGATCTCGACAATGACGAGATAGAACAGCGCCGCCCAGACATAGGTCTGGAAGTCGAAGCTGCGCGAGAAAGCGCGGCGCGTTTCCCCGAAGAGATCGAACACGGTGATGATGGCGACGATGGCCGAGGCCTTCACCATCAGGATCAACTCGTTCGCATAGGGTCGCAGCGCCACCATGAGCGCCTGCGGCACGATGATCTTGCGGAAGGTCACGTGGCGCGGCAGGGCGAGGGAGCGCGCGCCTTCCCATTGGCCCTTGGGAATGCTGAGCAGCGCACCGCGCAGGATTTCGGTCTGATAGGCCGCCGTGTTGAGCGCCAGCGCAAAGACCGCGCAGTACCAGGCCTCCCGGAAGAACCACCAGAGGCCGAACGCCTCGAAGGCCGGGCGGAAGCTGCCGAAGCCGTAATAGATCAGGAAGAGCTGCGCGATGAGAGGCGTGCCACGGAAGAAGCCGACATAGGCCGAGCTGATGCCGCGCGCCAATCGGTTCTGCGACAGACGGCCGGCGGCCAGCGGCACGGACAGCGCCATGCCGCAGAGATATGACAGCGACACGAGGATCAGCGTCGTGCGCAAGCCTTGGAGATAAAGCGGGCCGTAGCGCGCCACGAGATCCGGGTTCCAGACCGCGACGAGATACCAGACGAGGCCCACGCCGCCCACGATCCAGACAAGAAGCGTGGCAAGGCCGAGCCAGCTCGAACGCTTCGCAAAATCGGCGATCCGTGACGTCATCGCGCGGCCTCCCCACGCCGGGTCCAGCGCTCCAGCCGCCCGAGGGCGAGCGAGGAAACGAAGGTGAGGATGAGATAGAGAACGCAGGCAAGCGCGAAGAAGAAGAACGGCTCACGCGTCACCCGCGCTGCAACGCCTGTCTGACGCAGAATATCAGAGAGACCCACGACCGAAACGAGCGCCGTGTCCTTCAGAAGATTCAGCCAGACATTGGACAGGCCGGGCAGGCTGATGCGCAAAAGCTGGGGAAAGATCACCAGCCGGAAGATGCGCCGCTCGCGCAGCCCGAGCGCTCGCCCGCCTTCCCATTGGCCGTTCGGAATCGCCTGGAAGGCCGATAGGAACACTTCGCTCGAATAGGCGGCGAAGACGAAGCCGAGCGCGATCATGCCGGCCAGAAAGCTGGAGATTTCGATATTGCCCCAGCCGAGCGTCGTGCTCACCGAATTCAGGAGGTTCTGCCCGCCGTAATACACGAGGAAGAGCGTCAGAAGCTCGGGCAGGCCCCGAAACAGGGTGGTGTAGATATTGGCCGATAGCGCCAGCGCCGGGTCGCCGCCGCGTTTGGCCAGCGCCAGACCGAGGCCGAGCAGGAGGCCCAGCGGCAGGGTCGCCAAAGCCAGCGAGAAGGTGATGAACAGGCCGGAGAGGAGTTCGTCGCCCCAACCATCGGCACCATAGGAGAGGAGAGACAGATAATCGGTCGTCACGAGGGGCACCGGTCAGGGCGAGACGCGCCTTTGCGGACTGATGTCATCGTTCCCCTGGCCTTCAAAATGGAAAGCTGCTGGTAACACCTCTCGCAGCCCCGCGAAAGCGTATCCCACCCGAGGTTCAAGCTCGGCCTGGAAACTCTCTCGAACCGGCGACGGGTCGGGTATTGGCGTTTGTGGAAGGGGAAGGCCGGGCGATCCGGCCTTCCCGAGATCAGGCTGCGATCACTTCCCGTAGACGTCGAACTTGAAATACTTGTCCTGGATCTTCTTGTAGGTGCCGTCGGCGCGGATCGCGGTGATCGCATCGTCGAACATCTTCTTCAGCTTGGTGTCGCCCTGGCGCACCGCGATGCCGAGACCCTTGCCATAGACGCTCTCGTCCATCGGCAGCGTGCCGAGCAGCTTGCAGCAGGCACCTTCCGCACTTTCCAGCCAAGGACCGAGGACGACGATGTCATCGGTCACTGCGTCGAGGCGACCGTTCGCGATGTCCAGCTTGTATTCCTCGGCCGTCGGATACACGCGCACGTCGGCGTCGGGGAAGAATTTCTCGGCGGCCTGCGAATGGGTTGTGGACGCCTGAGCGCCGATCGTCTTGCCGGCGAGCGAGGCGGCGGAGGTGTCTGCGATCGTCGAGTCCTTCGGCACCGCGACGGCACCGGGCGTATTGAAATATTTGTTGGTGAAGAGAACCTGCTTCTCCCGCTCGGGCGTGATCGACATGCCGGACATGATCGCATCGAAGCGATTGTTCTGGAGAGCCGGAATGATGCCGTCCCAATCCTGCGTGACGAAGGTGCACTTGACCTTCATCTGGTCGCAGAGGGCATTGGCGATGTCGATGTCGAACCCGTTCAGCTTGCCGGAAGCGTCGAGCATGTTGAACGGCGGATAAGCGCCTTCCGATCCGATACGGACCTCGGTCCAGGTCTTGTTGGCGTCGCTCTCCTGCGCCGCCGCCAGAGACGTGGTGAGGGCCAGGGCGGACAGGGCGAGCAGAGCCGTTTTGATGGATCGCATGGTCAACCTTCTTGCAAGTCTGCGGCAGCCCGACAAAAGAGCATGCCTATTATGCAAGCAATAAGGCTTAGCTTCCGGCCTTGGCAAGTCTTCGGTACCATCACCCTCATCTTTCGATCGCGCTCAGATGGCGACGTGCGGTCCCCAAGTCTTCTGATGTGTTGACGTTGAAGAAGGGATCGCCGTCCGGGGCTGAGAGTGTCGGCCCAAACTCGATCACCTCGTGCGGATGGCGCGCAATCCAGTGGCGAATCGAAACATTGGACGTATCGCTGTCGAGCCAGGCTGGCAGGTCTTCCAAGGCCGTATCCGGCCAGAGCGCGACGGTCGGTTGCCAATGCGGGCCGAGCGCGGCGACGCGCACGGTGCCCGGCGGCGCATGGATGAGGAGACGCGGGGCTAGATCGCGGGGAAGAAAAGGCGTGTCGCCCGGCACGGTGAGAAGCGCGAAGGGCGCGTCGTCCTTGCGTCGGATCGCTCCATAAAGCGCCGCGAGGCCGGCAAGCGGGCCGAGGCGCTCGGGCCGTCCGTCTTCCACCGTCTCGAAGCCGAACGGCGCGAACAATTCGTGCCGATCCGTCGAGACGAGAATCCTCTCGACGTGACCGCGCAGTGGCATCAGCGCGCGCTCGGCCATGGTGCAGCCCGCCAGATCGAGAAGCGGTTTGGCGACGCCGCCGAGGCGCGAGGCCGCGCCGCCCGCCAGAAGCGCGCCATAGACCTTCATGGACCCGTGCTTCCCGTGCGCGCCGCGCGCCGTGCCACCCCTTCGCGGTGGATCGTATAGGCACCGCTACCCACGACGATGAGCGAGCCCAGGATCTCGAAACCGTCCGGCCGCTCCTCGAAGACCAGGGCTCCAAGAGCCATGGCGAAGATCAGGATCGAATAGCGGAAGGGTGCGACGAAGCTCATGTCTCCGACGCGCATCGACGCGACGATCATGATGTAACCGGCCCCAATGGCAAACGCCCCACACAGAAGAATCAGCCAGCTCGCTCCGGAGACGGGCGACCAGCCGACCGCCGGCAGCATCAGAAAGCCGGTGATGGCGACGGCAATCGATGTGACCGTCGCCACCTGCAGAGAGGAAATGGAGGTCGGCATCCGGCGCGTCACGAGATCGCGCATCGCGGCGAAGACGACGGAGATCAGAACCCAGACGGCGTAGGTGTTGAACCCGTCCGTCGCCGGCCGCAAGATCACCAGCACGCCCACGAAACCGACCGCGATGGCGACCCAGCGCCGCCAGCCGACACTTTCTCCCAGAAACAGCGCCGCCCCGATCGTGATCGTGAAGGGCAGGGCCTGGAAGATCGCCGAGGCATTGCCCAGCGAGAGATGCTTGAGCGCCGAGATGTAGGAGATGGTCGTCAGGATGTCGGCCAGGGTGCGCAACAGAACGGCGCGATGACGAAGGCGCGACAGTGGACGGAGAACGCCTTGTTGCAGGCCGAGCGCGATCAGGAGGCAGGATACGATGACCCCGCGAAGGGCCATGATCTGAGGTGCCTCCATCGAGGCGGAGAGCGTTTTCACCATCATGTCGTTGAGGGCGAAACAGGCCATGGCGCCTGTCATCAGGAGGCTCGCGCGCGCATTCTCGCTGGCGAGAGAGGACCCTGACGCGTTCATAGGCATTCGCCTTCACCATATCGATGCCTGCTTCTAAAGGCTTAAGGTGAGCGCGGACAAGCGCCATCGGCTTTCGCAATGCGTGGCCGGGTCGGCGCTTTGGCGAGGGCGTTGACGCTACGACAGGGTTATCCACAATTTGAAATGTCTCGCGAAGAATCCGGCAAGACAATCGCTCTAGATTGGAAGCGAGCAGTTGCTTCAGCCTATGTGAGGGCTGGCCCCGATCTCGGGACTGCGGAACGTGGGACGACGCCAGATCATGATGGATCGATTGGCATTTTCAGATGATGCGGTGCGAAGCCAGCAATTGACGCAATGGCGCACCACCTGGAGCAAAGCCGACGCAACCGCGACGCTCGCCAATCCGGCCGAGGTGCAGGTCCCTGGACCGGCCTCTGCGATCGCGGGCGGGCTTGCCGCCGCCGCGACACTTTCACCCGCCTTCGTGGCTTTGCCGATCTCCGTCAGCGGCGGGGCCTATGCGATTTCAGCGACATCGGCATCCAACGCCTACAAGGAAGACGGCAGCCGATAGCGCGCTCTCGTTTCTTATAGCGGCGATACGCCGAAAGCATCAGGGGATCGACCACGAGCGCGTCAATCCCCTGAAGCATAAGTGTCAGAGCTTCGTCTCGGCTCAGTATCCTCGATAATATCCGTTGTTGGCCCGGCGACCGGACTCGCGGCCGATCAGCGCGCCCGCCGTGCCGCCGGCCAACCCGCCGATCACCGCGCCGCCCGAACCGCCGATCGCATCGCCAACCACCGCGCCGCCCGCGCCGCCGATCAAGGCACCGCCCACGGTGCGCTCCGTGGTGGTGCAGCCGGCCGTCACCATCACCACGGCACCAAGGGCCAAGCTGGTCTTCACAAAGGTTTTCATCGGAGCCTTCCAAACGCTGGTGCTGAACTGACCGGGGTAACGCGAACCGTTAACAGGTCGTTCCAAGTTCAGCCGCCCGAGCGTTGCGGCAAATACCGTGGCTCCCTAGAAATCCACCAGTATAGCGCGTTCCCGCGTCGGGCTTTCGCAATTCGGCGAAGCGCTTTGCGGAGATCAGCCGCCCGTCACGCTCATATGGCGGGACACGGACGGGCGTTTGGTCGCGCGATCGATGACGAAATCGTGACCCTTGGGCTTGCGGGAAATGGCTTCGTCGATCGCCCGATGCAGCGCTTCGTCGCCCTCCGAACCGCGCATCGCGCCGCGCAGATCGGCGGCGTCCTCCTGCCCGAGGCACATGTAGAGCGTGCCCGTGCAGGTCACCCGAACCCGGTTGCAGCTTTCGCAGAAATTGTGGGTCATCGGCGTGATGAAGCCCAGGCGCCCGCCGGTCTCCGCCACGTCCACATAGCGTGCGGGGCCGCCCGTCTTGTAGGGAATGTCGCGCAGCGTGAAGCGCTCTTCAAGGCTGCGGCGAACCTGGTTCAGCGGCAGGTAGCGATCGGTGCGATCCTCGTCGATTTCGCCGAGCGGCATGGTCTCGATGACCGTCATGTCCATGCCGCGCTCGTGGGCCCAGCGCATCATGAAGGGCAGTTCGCCTTCGTTGAAATTCTTGAGCGCGACAGCGTTGAGCTTGAGCTGGATGCCCGCCGCCAAAGCCGCGTCGATGCCGGCCAGAACCCCGGCGAGATCGCCGCGCCGCGTGATGTGGCGGAACTTGTCCGGGTCGAGCGTATCCAGCGACACGTTGAGGCGTTTCACGCCGCAGGCTGCGAGATCCCTGGCAAAACGCTGGAGCTGCGAGCCGTTGGTGGTCAGCGTCAGCTCGTCCAAATGCCCGCTCTCCAGATGACGAGACAGGGAGCGGATGAGGTAGAGAATGTTCTTGCGCATCAGCGGCTCGCCGCCCGTCAGCCGGAGCCGGCGCACGCCCCGCTCGATGAAGGCCGACGACAGGCGGTCCAACTCCTCCAGCGTCAGGAGATCGCGCTTGGGCAGGAACTCCATATCCTCCGCCATGCAATAGGTGCAGCGGAAGTCGCAGCGATCGGTCACGGAAACACGGAGATAGGTGATCGCCCGCTGGAACGGGTCGATCAGCGCGGGCTTCTCCGGGCGCGGGGCGAGAGGCGTGATCAGGGTCATGCTCGGCGGCGTCGAACCGCCATCCTTTCCTTGCGTCGTGTGACGAATGTGGAAAGGCTTGCCAACGCGGTCAAGCGGGAGCATCACACTCGCTAAGGAGAATGACCATGTGCGCCGCGCCTGTCCCCGAAGAAATTCGCGTTTTGCCTGATCGCAAGACCCTGGTTTTGCGCTTCGGAAGTGCGCCGCCGGCCGAAATCACGGCCGAGATGCTGCGCGTTCTCTCGCCTTCGGCCGAGGTGCAGGGCCATTCGCCGGACCAGCGCGTCACCGTCGGCGGCAAGCGCGAGGTGCGGATCGCCAATATCTTCCCGGTCGGCCATTACGCCATCCGGATCGCCTTCGACGATCGGCATGATACCGGGATCTACACCTGGACCTATCTGCTCCAGCTCGCGCGCGACGGCGGGCGTCTTTGGAACGCCTATCTGGACGAACTCGCGGCTAAAGGCCTTAGCCGCGATTCCTGACGAATCGGGTCAGCGCTCGACACCTGCCGGACTGAAAGCCGGCAGTTGATCGAAGGCTGATTTCAGCGCATCCCCCCAGCCTTCCGAAATCTGCCGGTAATAGGGGTCGCGATCGTCGAAGCGCTGGCGATAGCCGGTTTCGAGCTTGTCTGTCTCGTAGACTTGAAGATCGATCGGCAGGCCCACCGAAAGGTTCGACTTGATGGTCGAATCGAAGGACACGAGCAGAAGTTTCACCGCATCTTCCAGCGACATGGTGGGCTCGTAGGTCCGCACCAGAATCGGGCGACCATATTTGTGCTCGCCGATCTGGAAGAACGGGTTGTCGGGGCCTGCCTCGATGAAATTCCCTTCGGGATAGATCATGAAGAGGCGAGGGCGGCCGCCCTTGATCTGCCCGCCCAGAATGAAGGAGCCGAGGAAGCGGCTCGATCCGTCGCTGCCTTCGTTCGTATAGGAGATCACCTCGCGCAGTGTCTCGCCAACGAGCTTGGCCGTCTGGAACATGGTCGGCTGCGTCAGGAGTTTGGGCTTGCGATCATGCGAGGCCAGGCCGCGCTCTTCCAGAAGCGAGATGGTGGACTGCGTCGTCGCCAGATTGCCCGCCGACATGAGGCAGAGAAAGCGATCACCCGGCATGTTCCAGGTGCGCAGCTTCGTGACGACGGAAATATTGTCGATCCCGGCATTGGTGCGGGTGTCCGACATGAAGACCATGCCACGATTGAGAAGGAGACCGACGCAATAGGTCACTTCGAACGCTCCCTGACGCTTTCTGCTCCCACGGGAGCCGTTCGGCGGCAGCTTATGCCGAAGCAGGTTAACGCCCGCAACCACACGCGGCGCGGCATCGCAACAGAAGCGTCCCGCTATCGAGGGCACATGTGCCGTGACGATCAGGAATAGAAGCTGAAGTCGCGCGCGATCTCGTTGGACAGGCGGTTGTTGTCCACGATCAGCGTTTCCAGGAACTCATGCAGCCCGGTCTCCAGGATTTCGGTGACGCTGTGCTGCTCCAGCCGGGTGGAGATGGCGCGAGCCGTCGCATGGCATTCGCGCTCCTGCCCGTAGGCACGGGCGAGATAGTCGAGGCTGTCGTTGATGCAGCGATAGGAATAGGCGAGCGAACGCGGCATCCGCCGATTGAGAAGCAGGAAGTCGATGATGTCGACCGCCCGAAGATCTGCGTCATATTCCCAGGCATAGGAGCGCAGCGCCGAGACCGAGCGCAAGATCGAGCCCCACTGATAATTGTCGAGCGACGAGCCGACCGACGAATGGGTCGGCATGAGCACCCAATATTTCACGTCGAGAATGCGGGCGGTGTTGTCGGCGCGCTCCACGAAGGTGCCGAGATTGCAGAAGTCGAAGATCGGATTGCGCAGCATCGTCCCGTGGAACGAGCCGCGAATCAGTGCCGTGCGGGCCTTCACGAGGTCGAGAACGGCCGGAAGATCGTCCACGGGCTGAGAGAGATGCTGGCGCAGGATCAGCCAGCTTTCGTTGATCGCTTCCCACGTCTCGCGCGTCAGCGCCGTGCGCACCATGCGCCCGTTGGTGCGCGCGATGCCCATGGAGGAGATGACGCTCGACGGATTGTCGAAGTCGCGCAGCATGTAATCGACGATCTGGTTCGGCTCGAAGCTCCGGTATTTCGCCAGATACCCTGTCTCGACGCCTGCCGACACGAGCACGGACTGCCATTCGTCGGGTTCGGCCGAAAGGTTGGTCAGCGACAGGCGCAGGCCGGCATCGAGCAGACGGGCCATGTTCTCGGCACGCTCGATATAGCGCTGCATCCAGAAGAGTCCGTTGGCGGTGCGTCCGAGAAGAGCCATGTGTCGCGATTCTGATCCTGTTGGGGCGGCGCGAGCCGAAGACGGTTACGTGCGTACGATGACCGAGCGAAAAGGGAAATGGCCCGGCCGCGAACGGCCGAGCCGGGAGGACATCAGTCTTCCAGAACCCAGGTGTCCTTGGTGCCGCCGCCCTGGCTGGAATTCACCACGAGCGAGCCCTCTTTGAGCGCGACGCGCGTCAGCCCCCCCGGAATGATCTTCACGCTATCGGACACGAGCACGAAGGGGCGCAGGTCCACATGGCGCGGCGCGAGGCCTTTTTCGGTGAGGATCGGGACGGTGGACAGGGCCAGCGTCGGCTGGGCGATGTAGTTTCCAGGGCGCGCGCGCAGCTTGGCGGCGAAGGCCTCCCGCTCGGCCTTCGAGGCCGCAGGGCCGACCAGCATGCCGTAGCCGCCCGAGCCGTGCACTTCCTTCACCACCAGGTCTTCGAGGTGCTCCAGCACGTAAGAGAGGCTCTGTTCCTCGGCGCAGCGCCATGTCGGCACGTTTTCGAGAATGGCCGGCTTGCCCGTGTAGAACTCGACGATCTCCGGCATGTAGGAATAGATTGCCTTGTCGTCCGAAATGCCGGTGCCCGGCGCATTGGCGATGGTGATGCCGCCGTTGCGATAGACGTCCATGATGCCGGGAACGCCGAGCACGGATTCAGGCCGGAAGACGTCCGGGTCGAGGAAGGCGTCGTCCACCCGGCGATAAAGGACATCG
Organism: Aureimonas ureilytica; assembly: GCF_001475935.1. Classification (GTDB taxonomy): domain Bacteria; phylum Pseudomonadota; class Alphaproteobacteria; order Rhizobiales; family Rhizobiaceae; genus Aureimonas; species Aureimonas ureilytica_A. The sequence goes on along the minus strand of NZ_LDQA01000010.1, from coordinate 55,970 downwards.
ATCGGCACGTAGCCTTGCGTCGTGCGCATGGCGATCCGGCCGTCCACCAGCTTCAGGTCGGTGCCTTCCACCAGTTCGACGCCCATCTGGTCGGCGAGGAAGGCGTGCTCGTAATAGGCCGAATTGTGGATGCCCGGCGTCAGCACCGCAACGCGCGGCGTGCCCTTGCAGGCGGGCGGGGCGACCGCCTGAAGCGAGCGGCGGAGATGGCGCGGATAGGTTTCCACCGGGCGCACGCGATTCTGCGCGAAAAGCTCGGGAAACATCTGCATCATCGTTTCCCGGTTCTCGATCATATACGAGACGCCGGAGGGCGTGCGGGCATTGTCTTCCAGCACGTAGAACTGGTTCTCGGCCGTGCGCACGATGTCGACGCCGATAATATGGGTATAGACGCCGCCGGGCGGTCGGAAGCCGACCATCTGCGGAATGAAGGCCTCGTTGCCCTTGATCAGCCGCTCGGGAACGATGCCGGCCTTCACGATCTCCTGGTCATGATAGATGTCGTCCAGAAAGGCGTTGAGCCCGCGAACGCGCTGTTCGATGCCTTCCGCGAGCTTCGACCATTCGCGGCCGGAAATGATGCGTGGAACGAGATCGAAGGGGATCAGGCGCTCGGCGGCTTCCTCATCGCCATACACGTTGAAGGTGATGCCGGTGCGGCGAAAGAACCCTTCGGCCTCGGTGGCCTTGCGCGAAAGAGTCTGGGGAACCTGCGTCTCGAACCAGGAATGGAAGCGGCGATAAGGATCGCGAACGCCTGCTTCGCTCGCCAGCATTTCGTCGAATGCGCTCAACCCAACCCCCCGATTTATCAACCATCACAAGAATGGCCTAAACCGTCCAAATGCCAAGCCTCGTGACGCGGCATGGCTGATATTCCGTCGCGTCGAGCGGTCTCGGGTCAGGCTCGGGCGGTCACGTCGCTTATTCCGGCGGCAAGGCGTGGCGTGAATCGAGGCATCTGCCAAATGGATGGGCGGAGGGCCAGGCCGTCGAGGACGCGGTCTCCCGGTTCGAAAGCAAGTCTCGAATCAGAGGGCTCGCAATCATGTGAACGGGAAGGGAGGCCCACGAAGCATGGGATCTCGCGGATCGGTCCATCGGCTTGAGCGCTGGATGGTTCTCGCTTCGGCGGCGAGGTATCCCGATGGAATGAGTCTCGCAGGTCGCGACTAGCCGGCGGGGCAGGGTGATCCTCCGCCGCCTTCGTTGGGCGCGTCTCAGCCCTGCGCGAGCGAGGCGTGATAGGCAGCCAGCACCTCTCCGATTTCGCCCTGCATCCGCATACGCCCATGTTCCATCCAGATGCCCGTCTGGCACCACTGACGCAGCATGTCGTCGGCATGGGAGGCGAGAACGAGGAGACCGGCTTCGCCGATGAAACGGCTCATCCGCTCGCGCGCCTGAGCGATGAAGGCCGCGTCGCCCGCGCCGATGCCCTCGTCGATCAGCAGGATGTCGGGGCGGATCGACGTCGAAACGGCGAAGGCGAGACGCGTCGCCATGCCCGCCGAATAGGTTCGGATCGGCATGTCCAGAAACTCGCCGAGATCGCTGACGAGGGCGATGTCCTTTGCGCGCTCGTGAATCTCGCGCTTGGAATAGCCGAGCAACATGCCGCGCAGGATGATGTTGTCCCAGCCCGTCGCGTCCGGGTCCATGCCGAAGCCGATGTCGAACATCGGCGCCACATCGCCCTCGACGCTGACGCGGCCTCCCGTCGGCGCATAGATGCCGGCGATGACGCGCAGCATGGTCGACTTGCCCGCGCCATTGTGCCCGATCAGGCCGACGCGCGTGCCGTGCGTCAGGTCGAAGGAGACATCGTCGATGGCCCGAACCGACATCCGGCCGCTGTCGCGCGGCTGGATCTGGCCGCCCGTCGCGGCCGACAGAACATTGTTCTTCAGCGAGCGATTGCTCGCGTTGAAGACGGGAATGTCGACCGAGACGTTCTCGAACTTGATCGAAGCCATTCGGGATCAGGCCCAGTAAGCGATGCGCGGACGATAGCGCGCGAAGAAGTGGAAGGCGACGAAGCCCATCGCCAGCGTGATGGCGATGCAGACGCCCCAGTTTTCCAGCGAGGCGGCATGGCCGAGCAGGGGATCGCGGATGATCTCGATGAAGTGATAGAAGGGATTGGCGTGGAGAAACAGCGCGCGCTCGGGCACCTGCTTCGCGTCCCAGAGGATTGGCGTCATGAAGAAGACGATCTGCACGACGCTTTGAATGATCATCGGAATATCACGGAAGCGAGCGCAGAGTGGCCCGAGAATCATGGCCATGAAGAAGCCGTTCGCCGTGATCAAGACGAAGGCCGGAAGGAACATCAGCCCGTTCAAGCCCGGCCAAAGCCCGAAATAGAGAGCGACAGCGATATAGATAATGAAATTGTGCCCGAAGGTGATGATCTGCCGCCAGACGAATTGGTAGATATAGATGCTGAGCGGCATCCGAACCTGCCGCACGGACGAGGCAGCGGATGAATAGACGTCGCAGCTGCCCACGATCAAGCCGCTGATCAAGCCCCAGGTGATGAAGCCGACCGCCAGGAAGGGCAGATAGTCCTGAATGGGCTGCTTGAAGATCTGGGAATAGAGAACGCCCAGACCCAGCACCATGAAGCCCATGGACAGGGTCAACCAGAAAGGACCGAGGAGCGAGCGCTGATAATGCTTGCGCACGTCGCGCCAGCCGAGAAACAGCCAGAGTTCACGCAGGCCGAGCCCCTTGGAAAAGTCCGCAAGGCATTCGCGCATCCGGTCCGCACGGTCGGATCGACCGTTCGAGACATAGACAGGAGCATCCGTCGAAGACATTCTGCCGATGGTCCTTTCCAGCAGGCATCGCGGCGGCCTGGGCGCGTCATGCGCCATCGGCCGCCAAGGCCGGGCGGGAAGAGCCGCCCGGCGAAGTCGCGCTGATATAGGTTCGCCTCGCCTGCGACAAGCGAGGCTGACGATCAGAGGCCGCCGGACGCGATCTTCTGGAGATAGATGCCGTATTGGCTCTTGCCGAGTTCCTTGCCGAGGCGCGTCAGCTGATCGGCGTCGATGAAGCCGAGGTTGAAGGCGATCTCTTCAGGGCAGCACACCTTGAAGCCCTGGCGATGTTCAAGCGTGCGCACGAACTCCGCCGCCTGAAGAAGGGAATCGGGCGTGCCCGTGTCCAGCCAGGCGAAGCCGCGACCCATGCACTCGACGCTGAGCGAGCCTTCTTCCAGATAGACCCGGTTGAGATCGGTGATCTCCAGCTCGCCGCGCGGCGAGGGTTTGAGCGAACGGGCGATCTCGGAGGCGCGTCCGTCGTAGAAATAAAGACCCGTCACCGCCCAGTTCGACGCGGGCTTGACAGGCTTTTCCTCGATCGAGGTGGCACGCCCCTCTTTATCGAAGGCGACGACGCCGTACCGCTCGGGATCGTTGACGTGGTAGGCGAAGACGCTCGCGCCGCTGTCGCGCTGCACGGCACTGCCCAGAAGCTCAGGCAGACCGTGGCCGTAGAAGACGTTGTCGCCGAGAATCAGGGCCGACTTTTCGCCGCCGACGAAGTCCTCGCCGATCAGATAGGCCTGAGCGAGGCCATCCGGGCTCGGCTGCTCGGCATAGGTGAACTTCATGCCCCAGCGCTCGCCCGTGCCGAGCAGCGCGCGGAAGCGCGGCAGGTCGTGCGGAGTCGAGATGATGAGAATATCCTTGATCCCGGCGAGCATCAGCACCGACAGCGGATAATAGATCATCGGCTTGTCGTAGACCGGAAGCAGCTGCTTCGACGCCGTCAGCGTCATCGGGTGCAGCCGGGTGCCGCTTCCACCCGCCAGAATGATCCCCTTCATCGCCATGCCTCCATCCGTCCTGTTAACCCATTCCGCTCGTGCAGGCCTGGCCGGGGCAGTTCGCGCTGCTTCCCTTCTTGCCGCAATGCGGGCAATAACTGTAAACGCGTTCAAAACCAACAGGCGAAGGTTGTTTCATGCTCGAAGTCCGCGCTCTGGAAATACCGGACGTTCTGGAAATCACACCGAGAAAATTCGGGGACGAACGCGGCTTCTTTTCGGAAACCTTCAATCGCGAGCGTCTGCGCGCCAGTGGCGTGGACAAGGACTGGATGCAGGACAATCAGTCCTACTCGGCCGAGGCCTTTACGTTGCGGGGCCTCCATTACCAGGAGCCGCCTTTCGCGCAGGACAAGCTCGTGCGCGTGCTTCGCGGCAAGATCCTGGATGTCGCGGTCGATATCCGCCTGAAATCGCCGACCTATGGGAAGTGGGTCGCGCTGGAGCTTTCGGCCGAAAGCTTCAACCAGATTCTGGTGCCCGTCGGCTTCGCGCATGGCTTCGTCACGCTCGTGCCGCACACGGAAGTCTTCTACAAGGTAAGCGCGCCCTATAGCGGGCAGCACGACCGTTCGATCCGCTTCGACGATCCGGACTTCGCCATCGAATGGCCGCTGGGAGGGCGTCAGCCCATCCTCTCCACCAAGGACGAGGCCGCGCCGCATCTTCGCGACATCGAGTCGCCCTTCGTCTACGAGGCCTGACCATCATGAAGATTCTCGTCACCGGCGGCGCCGGCTTCATCGGCTCGGCCGTCTGCCGGCATCTGATCAATGACACCGATCATTCGGTGATCAACTTCGACAAGCTGACCTATGCCGCCAGCCTGTCCTCCCTCGATTCGATCGCCTCGAACCCGCGCTATGCCTTTGTGAAGTGCGATATTCTCGATCGCGCCTTCGTGCTGGATCTGCTGCGCCGCGAAGCGGTCGATGCGATCATGCATCTGGCCGCCGAAAGCCATGTGGATCGCTCCATCGACGGGCCGGGCGACTTCATCCAGACCAATATCGTGGGCACCTACGAGCTTCTGGAAGCGGCGCGCGCCTATTGGTCCAGCTTGGAAGGCGAGAAGAAGTCGGGCTTCCGCTTCCACCATATCTCGACCGACGAAGTGTTCGGCGATCTGCCGCTGGACGACAGCCTTTTCACCGAAGACACGCCTTATGCGCCGTCCTCGCCCTATTCGGCATCGAAGGCGGCGTCCGACCATCTCGCGATGGCCTGGCACCATACCTACCATCTGCCGGTCGTCCTTTCGAACTGCTCGAACAATTACGGTCCCTACCATTTCCCCGAGAAGTTGATCCCGCTGATCATCCTCAACGGTCTGGAGGGCAAGCGCCTGCCGGTCTACGGCAAGGGCGAGAACGTGCGCGACTGGCTCTATGTCGAGGATCACGCGCGGGCTTTGGCGCTGGTCGCGACCAAGGGCGAGCTTGGCCGGTCCTACAATATCGGCGGGCGCAACGAGCGCTCCAACCTGACCGTGGTGGAGACGATCTGCGACACGCTGGATCGCCTGTCGCCGCTGCCCGATGGCACCAAGCGCCGTTCGCTGATCGACTTCGTGACCGATCGTCCGGGCCACGATCTGCGCTATGCGATCGACGCCACGCGCATCGAAACGGAACTGGGCTGGAAGGCGCAGGAGACGTTCGAGACCGGCCTCGAAAAGACGGTTCGCTGGTATCTCGACAACAAGGATTGGTGGCAGCCGATCCGCGAAGGCCGCTATAGCGGCGAGCGTCTCGGCGCGAAGGCGTGACGGCGATGCGGCTTCTCGTGACGGGGCGCGACGGTCAGGTCGCGCAGGCGCTTCTGGCGCTCTCGGGTTCCGATGTGGACGTGGTCGCGCTCGGCCGTCCGACGCTCGATCTCACCGATCGCGCCTCGATCGAGCGCGCCATCGCCGAGCATCGGCCCGACGTGGTCGTGAACGCCGCCGCCTATACGGCGGTGGACAAGGCGGAAAGCGACGAGGCGGCAGCCTATGCGGTCAACGCCGAGGGCGCCGGCCACGTTGCGGCTGCCGCCGCCGCGGCTGGGCTTCCGGTTGTTCATATCTCGACCGACTATGTCTTTGCTGGTGATAAGGCGGGACCCTATGTCGAGAGCGATCCGACTGGGCCGCAGGGCGCCTACGGCCGCTCCAAGCTCGAGGGCGAGCGGCTGGTCGCCGAGGCCAATCCGAACCACGCGATCCTGCGCACGGCCTGGGTCTACGGTCCCTATGGCGCGAACTTCCTGAAGACCATGCTGCGCCTGTCGCAAACGCGCGATCTCTTGCGCGTCGTCGCCGATCAGCGGGGAACGCCGACCTACGCGCCCGATATTGCCGAGGGCATCGTCGCCGTATCCCGCGCGCTCGAGAGTGCGCCGGGAGATGCATCGAAGCGCGGTGTGTTCCACATGGTGTCGGAAGGGGAGACGACCTGGGCCGGTTTCGCCGAGGCGATCTTCTCACGTCTGGCCGAGACAAGTGGCAAGCACGTGACGGTGGAGCCGATCACCACGGCCGATTATCCGACGCCCGCCAAACGCCCGGCCAATTCGCGTCTCGACACGACACGCTTCCGTCAATCCTTCGGCCATAGCCTGCCCGAATGGACCGAAGGCGTGTCCCGCTGCATGGCGGCTCTGGCCGCGAACGAGGCTCCTTGAAACACGACGTTCCCGTCATCTTCGTCCATGTCTTCTACCCCGATGTTTGGGCGGAGATGGCCGAGGAGATCGCCCGAAGCTTCGATCGGCCGTTCGAGGTCGTTTTGACCTGCCCGAATCCGGCGCTCGAACTGGTGAGCGTGCAGAGCCCGCATCTCGTGCGTCAAAGACGGATCGACGTCGAGAATCGGGGGCGGGACGTCCTTCCTTTCCTTCTCGCGCTGAAGGAGGTGGGTCCGAATTTCGAGATCGGCTTGAAGCTCCACACCAAGCGCTCCAAGCACCGCAGCGACGGAGAAGCGTGGCGGCTGCATCTGACCGGCACGCTGCTTCGCCCTGCTGCCGGCGAAACGGTGCCCGAACCGCTGGCCCTCATGGAAGAGGATACGCGCCTCGGACTGGTGGCGCCAGCCAACCATATGCTGTCCCTCGATAGCCGCATCGGCCTGAACGCGCGCGCCTTGCGCCGGGTGGCGGACGCTCTCCAGCTTCCTCTCGATCTCGAAGCGTTGGAGAGTGACCATTTCGCCGCCAGCTCCATGTTCTGGTTCCGGCGGAGCGCGCTCGAAGCTTTGAACGAGCCGAAGCTGAAGACCCTGTTCGAGCGCGAAAAGGGCCAGCTCGACGGAACGGTGGCCCATGCACTGGAGCGTCTCTTCGCGCTTTTGGCCGAGCGACGCGGCATGATTGCGACGGCCGCCGAAGCCGTTCCGGCCTTGCGCAGGGCGTCGCGCGAGGGGGCCTCGTTCAGTGAGATGGCGTCACTCGCCCGGACGGAACTACGGCCGCTCGAGAACCCGTTCATTCTTCCGGTGCCGGAGCTCTGGCGGCGTTATCCCCGCCTGATGCTGGTCGCCCATCATCTTTACCACCATCTGCCGCGACCGATGTTCGTCGTCGCGCGCGTGGTGTTCCGTATCATGATGCGGCGGCCGCGCCGTTCGATCTCGGGGTGAAACGGGAGGGGGCGAGCGGTTCTCGCTCCGCCCCCAAATTCCCCAGTGTCAGGCGACCTGAACGGCGCTCAACGATTCCGCCACCGCCTGCACGATGCGATCCTGTGTCTCGCCGGAAAGATAGGCGTGCATCGGCAAGCTTACGACCTCGCCGCATAGCGCTTCCGTCACGGGCAGCCCGTTGCCGCCGACCGGGAAGTGGCGATAGGCCGTCTGCTGGTGCAGGCCCTTGCCGTAATAGATGACGGTCGGGACGCCGCGCTCTTTCATCGCGGCCATGAAGGCGTCGCGCCGGCCGCCGGGCACCCGGATCGTGTATTGCGCCCAGGTGGACACGACATCGCCGGCGATCGTCTGAGGGGCGACGCCGAGCAGCATCTCACTGTAGCGCGCGGCAATGCGCATCCGCGCTTCGATCTCGCCGGCAAAGAGCGGCAGCTTCTCGTTCAGGACGGCGGCTTGGAACGAGTCGAGACGGGCAGTCAGGCCCAGCCGGACATTGTCATACTTGTCGCTGCCGCTGCCATGGATGCGAATGGAGCGCAGGATGGCGGCGAGCTCTTCGTCGTCGGTCTGGATCGCACCACCGTCGCCGTAGCAGCCGAGCGGCTTGGCGGGGTAGAAGCTGGTGGCCACGACATCGGCCCAGTACCCGGCGAGATGCCCGTCGCGCGTCGAGCCGAAGCCCTGCGCCGCATCGGAAATCAGCTTCAAGCCGAACTCGTCCGCCGTCGCGCGGATCGGCGCGTAGTCGGCGATCTGGCCGAACAAGTCCACTGCGATGATCGCGCGCGGGCGCAGCTCGCCTCGGCTGGCGATGGCCGCCACCGTCCGGCGCAGATGGGCGGGATCCATGTTGAACGTATCGGGCAGGACATCGACGAAAACGGCCGTCGCGCCGGTCAGGCCCACGACCTCGGCCGTGGCCGCGAAGGTGAAGCTCGGCACGAAGACGGCATCGCCCGGCCCGATGTTCCAGGCCATGAGCGGCATCAGGAGCGCGTCGGTTCCCGAGGCGCAGGAGATCGTCTCCTTCATCCCGCTGAAGGCCGAAAGCGCCGTTTCGAACTCGGCCACCTCGGGCCCCTGGATGAACGAGCCCTGATCCATGATCCGGCCGAGCCGCGCTTCGATCCGCTCGCGAATGAGATCGCGCTGCGTGGCCAGATCGATGAACGGAATCGGTTGGGTCATGTCGGGGTCCTCGTCAGAAACGGATGCGGCGACGCGCATCCGCAGCGTCTCAGCGCTCAGAGCCTGTTTGGAAACTCCCCGGCGGAGGGATGGCGAGGGATTTTTCGGTCTTCGGGCGGAGGCAAACGCAGTCGATGCCGGCGGCATCGGCTGATATTGACGACAAACCGAGGCCGTAAAAGAACCGCCGGACCGACCCGGTGGAGTTTCCAAACAGGCTCTAAAGCCTCGCAGCGCAAAAACCAAGCGAGGCGAAGGGAGGGCCTATCACGATTGATGGGCCGGGGCGCAAGCGCGTGATGGCGCTAGCCGAGACCCATGCGACGGTAGAGCGCGGCGACGGTCGCCATCACGTCCTCTTCCGTATAGCCGCTGCGCACACGGGCCGCCGCGCTTTCGCTCATGGCCGAGAGGCGCGCACGATCTTGCGCGAGTTCTTCGATCCGGGCCGCGAAGCCGGCGGCATCGCCGACGGGCAGAACATATCCGTCTTCGCCATCGCGAACGAAGTCGCGGCAGCCCGGCACATCCGTCGTCAGGGCCGCACGGCCGCAGGCCGCCGATTCCAGAAGCGTGCGGGGCAGACCTTCGCCGCCGCGTGAGGGTAGGATGGCCAGATCGTGCTCGCGCCAAACCGAGGCGATGTCGCCGGTCGGCCCATACCAGCGCAGGCCCGGCTCGCGCGACCAGTCGTGCAGCGTCTCCAGCGGTACGGCCTTTGGATTGGAGGGATCGGGCGAGCCGTAGAGGTCGAGCTCGACATTCGTGCCGTTCGAACGGGCGAGCCGAACGGCCTCGACCGCCGTGTCCACACCCTTCGACCAGAGAAGGCGGGCGACGAGGGCAAGGCGCAATGTTTCTCCCTCGGGCAGGGGGGAGGCGGGATAGCGTGCGGGATCGATGCCGGCACCATTGACGATCGTCACCTGGGGTGAAGCGGGGTCTAGACCGAGCAGGCGCGGGTCGTCACGGTTCTCGAACAGGTAATGCGTGCCGGCCGTCTCAAGCCCCCAACGCACGACGGTGCGAACGATCCGGCGGGCAAGGCGTGCCGTCCCGTCCTGCCGCGCGCCGAGAAAGCCGAGGCCGGTCAGTGCGAAGACGGTCCGCTTCACGCCTGCCAGCCGGGCGGCGAGGCCGCCGACGAGAATGGGCTTCAGCGAGATGCAATGAACGACATCGGGCCGCTCGCGGCGCAGGATGGCAGCCAGCCGCCGTGCCGTGTCCAGCGCGTGAAGCGGGTTGGTGCTCCGGCGCTCGGCCTCCAGCGCCACGACTCGGGCACCGGTCGCCTCGATGATTTCGGCATGATCGCGAACGCGCGTCACCACCACCACGTCCAGCCCAAGCTTCAGGCCAACGCGGGCCATGGGGAGGAAGTGAGACGCGAAGAACCAATCTTCGGTGACGACGAACAGGAGCTTGCGCAAGGTCGAACGGGTCCGCTGGGAGCGATGAGGTGCGGCTTATCGCGCTGCGAGCGAGGCGAATAGGGCGGTCAAGCCTCTCTCGGGACGAAAAGCGGCGATGCGTGGCGCCCGTGCGCTGGAAGAGCGAGAGGTGTTGCCTAACTCGCCTTCCATGACCCAGCGCGCATCCGAGACCATCACCCTGCCTGTCCACGAGCCGCTTCGCCCGCCCCCGGAGGATTGGCTGCTGGCCTATGCGGCGATCATGCCGATCACGGCGGGCGCGCTTTCGCTCTTCGTTCTGCCGGACTGGAGCGCGACGCTCCTGCCGCTGACACTCGTCTGGGCCGGGGCAATCGTGACGTTCCTGTCGGGCGTGCGGCGCGGGGTGAGCTTCCGTATGCCCGATGGCGCCCATCTCAGCCAGTTGGCGATGATGATGTGGCTTTTTCTCGCCGGCATAGGCTCGATCCTGCTGACCGGAGCCGGGCGGTTCGGCCTCGCGACAGCTCTTCTCCTCCTAGCTTATCTTTCGCTGGCGGTGCTGGACCCGATTGCCGCGCGCAGGGAGGAAGTGCCGAACTATTTCGCGGGACTTCGACCGATGCAGATGGGGTTGGCGGTCGTGTCCCTGATGGTGGTCGGTCTGCGCGTTGGCGGTTGGATTTGAGGGCTGGTGTTGCAGCGTAACGGGTACGTGCCGATCAATACGTCCCCTGGGTCGTGACGACGCACGAAATGTCAGGCGCATGACAGATTGGTGGGCTCTCCCATGACGACATCCATCCTCATCCTTCTCGGCTTCATCCTTTTCTCGGGGCTGATCGCCGCCAGCGGCATCGTCTTCAAACCAGGCACTTGGTATCAGGGGCTGACGAAGCCCTCTTGGACGCCGCCCAACCGCGCCTTCCCGATCGTCTGGAGCGTGCTTTACCTCCTGATCGCCATCAGCGGGTGGCTGGTCTGGCGGCAGGCCGGCTTCGTGATTATCCCGTTCGGCATCTTCCTGGGGCAGATGATCCTGAATTTTCTTTGGTCGATGCTGTTCTTCGGCAGGCGGCGGCCCGACCTCGCCTTTCTCGACATAACGCTGCTGGGCCTCGCCATCGCGGTCAATATCCTCGCCTTCTGGCCCTATAGCCGGACAGCGGCGCTTCTGCTCGTGCCCTATCTCGCCTGGGTCTGCGTCGCCGCCGCGCTCAATCTCAAGGTCTGGCAGCTCAATCGGGACCGCGGCACATTTGCTTAGACAGGTGTCTTGACGCGCGTTCGGTGCCTTGCCACTCCGGCTTATCACGAAGCGGGCCTTTCGCCTGCCGGGAGGTTTCATGTCCTATGCCATCTATCCTAGCCTGCGCGGGCGCACGGTCTTCGTCACGGGCGGCGCGTCTGGCATCGGGGCGGACATCGTGCGCGCCTTTGTCGATCAGGGCTCCAAGGTGGGCTTCGTGGATATCGATGCCGAGCGCGGAGCCAAGCTGGCCGAAGACCTGTCGGGCAAGGATTGCGACGTGGCCTTCGAGCCCTGCGACCTCCGCGATATCGACGCGCTGCGCGCTGCCTTCGCACGGCTCGAAGCTTGGCTCGGACCGGCCACCGTCCTCGTCAACAATGCCGCGCGGGACGATCGCCACGGCTGGGAGGACGTGACCCCGGATTATTACGACGAGCGCATCGCCACCAACCTGCGGCACATGTTCTTCGCCATCCAGGCCGTCGCGCCCGGCATGATCGCGGCCGGCGGCGGATCGGTCATCAATTTCGGCTCGAACTCCTGGTGGGAAGCGGGCGGCGGAATGCCGGTCTATACGACCGCGAAATCGGCCGTGCACGGCATGACGCGCTCCTTTGCGCGCGATCTCGGCCCCCATCGCATCCGCGTCAACACGGTGGTTCCCGGCTGGATCATGACCGAGCGCCAGAAGGAGCTTTGGGTAACGCCCGAGGCGCTGGAGGCCCATCTCAAGCGCCAATGCCTGCCGTTTCCGATCGAGCCGGTCTATCTGGCCCGCATGACCTTGTTCCTCGCCTCCGACGATGCGGCCATGTGCACCGCCAACAATTACATGGTGGAAGCGGGCTCGATCTGAGCCGGGGGCCTGCGCCGCTCTCCGCCTCGCTTCCCGGCGGCCGTGGGATCGGCTAGGGGAGGACATGTCCAGCGCCTGTTCAGCCGAAGCGACCCCGCTTCGGCTTCGGCCTATGCCTGAAAACAAATGGTGAGGGTCTTCTTCTTGAACGAAGGTTCCGGGGAGGGCTCTCGCGCCTGCCGGAGTGTGCCGTGCCCAGCCCCGAATATATCCTGACCCTGTCCTGTGCGAACCGTCCGGGCATTGTCGCTGCCGTGTCGCGGCATCTCTACGACAATGGCGCGGACATTCGCGAGGCGCACCAGTTCGACGACCCGGAAACCGGCCGCTTCTTCATGCGCGTGCGTTTCGCCATCGTGGAATCGGTGGTACGGGTCGAAAGCCTGACCACGGCCTTCTCCGCGATCGCCGAGCGGTTCGGCATGGATTGGCGCATCGCGGCCAACGATGCGCGCCAGAAGGTGCTGATCCTCGTCTCGCGCTTCGACCATTGCCTCGCCGATCTCCTCTATCGCTGGCGGATCGACGAGTTGCGCATGGACATCGTGGGCATCGTCTCGAACTACCCGCGCGAGACCTATGCCCATCACGATTTCGACGGCATTCCGTTTCACTATCTGCCGATCACGCGCGACACCAAGCCGCAGCAGGAGGCCGACATCATCCGCATCGTGGAGGAAACCGGTGCCGATCTCGTGGTGCTCGCGCGCTACATGCAAATCCTGTCGGACGAACTCTCGGCCTATCTCTCGGGCCGCTGCATCAACATCCATCACTCCTTCCTGCCCGGCTTCAAGGGTGCCAAGCCCTACCATCAGGCGCATCGGCGCGGCGTGAAGCTGATCGGCGCGACGGCGCACTATGTGACGGCCGATCTCGATGAGGGCCCGATCATCGAGCAGGATGTCGAGCGCATCTCCCATCATGACGCGCCGGAAGACCTCGTGCGCAAGGGGCGCGACATCGAGCGCCGCGTCCTGTCGCGCGCCATCGCCTGGCATCTCGACAACCGCGTGATCCTGAACAAGGACAAGACGGTGATCTTTCGCGATTGAGAGGCGGAACCTTTGCCGCGTTTCGCCACTATGGGCATCCCATTGATCGGGATGCCCTTTTTGTTTGGCATCCATAGAATCCAGCAGGCCATACCCCCGCGCCAAGGGGCTTCGGCCGCCTCCATCTGCCGCAGGTCGGCGAAGAGTTAACCCTCAGTTAAGGCTGAACGGTTTAACTCCCTCAGCAACAAAGCGTTAATGAAGATGACCGAAGCCCTACCGAACAGCAAAGCCGTCCGCCTGCGCGGCCGATCCTTTCTCGCGCTGGTCCTGTCGCCCGAACTGCCGTTCCGCGACTGGCTCGCGCAGCTGGACGACCTTGCTCGGCGCTCCACGGGCTTTTTCCTGGGCCGGCCCATCGTTCTGGATGTGGCGGGTCTGCCGATCACCCGCGAGCAGCTGGCCGATCTGCTCGCGGAACTGACCAAGCGCAATGTCCGCGTCATGGGCATCGAAGGCGCACTGCCTTCGATTCTCGGGCCGGGGATGCCGCCGGAAATGCGCGGCGGCCGCAACGCAGCCGACATCGAGATGCCCGACGAAACTTCCGCCCCGGCGGCGGCGAAATCCGGCGCGGCGCCTCAAGCGCCCGCCGTTCCGCGCATGACGGCGCCGCCCGTTACGCCGGCGCTGGTGATCGACACGCCGGTTCGCTCGGGCCAGTCGATCATCTTCCCGGAAGGGGACGTCACTGTTCTCGGCCATGTCGCCTCGGGGGCCGAGGTCATCGCCGGCGGTTCGATCCATGTCTACGGCGCCCTGCGGGGGCGGGCGCTGGCAGGGTCGGCCGGCAATGCCAATGCGCGCATCTTCTGCCGCAAGCTCGAGGCCGAACTGATCGCCATCGACGGTCTCTACAAGACCGCCGAGGACCTCGACCCCAAGATGCTGGGCCAGCCCGTCCACATCTGGCTCGACGACACGGCTCTGAGAACCGTGGTCCTATCGAACTGAGCTCGCCTCGGGGCGGGTGCGACGGCCGAACGAAACGAAACGAAAAAAACGACAACAGGGAAAGGCCTGACATGGCTGAGGTGATGGTGGTGACATCGGGCAAAGGGGGCGTCGGAAAGACCACCTCGACCGCCGCGCTGGGCGCAGCTCTGGCACAGAGCGGCCAGAAGGTCGTCGTGGTGGATTTTGACGTCGGCCTGCGCAATCTAGACCTCGTGATGGGCGCCGAGCGGCGTGTGGTCTACGACCTCATCAACGTGGTTCAGGGCGACGCGAACCTCAACCAGGCGCTGATCCGCGACAAGCGCGTCGACACGCTCTGCCTGCTTCCGGCCTCGCAGACCCGCGACAAGGACAACCTGACCCAGGACGGCGTCGATCGCGTCATGGATCAGCTCCGCGCGCAGTTCGACTGGGTGATCTGCGACAGCCCGGCCGGTATCGAGCGCGGCGCGACGCTGGCGATGCGCCATGCCGATCTCGCCGTCGTCGTCACCAACCCGGAAGTGTCCTCTGTGCGCGATTCCGATCGCATCATCGGCCTTCTCGATTCCAAGACGCTGCGCGCCGAAAAGGGCGGCCGCATCGAGAAGCATCTGCTTCTGACGCGCTACGACCCCATCCGCGCCGAGCGCGGGGACATGCTCAAGGTCGACGACGTTCTGGAAATCCTCTCCATCCCGCTTCTGGGCATCGTGCCCGAGAGCGCGGAAGTTCTGCGTGCGTCCAACCTCGGCACGCCGGTCACGCTGTCGGACGCCCAGAGCGCGCCGGCGCGGGCCTATATGGACGCCGCTAAGCGGCTCATGGGTCAGACCGTCCCCATGAACGTGCCGACGGACAAGCGCGGTCTTCTGGGCAAGTTCTTCAGCCGGAGGGCTGCATGAGCCTCTTCAACTTCTTCAACAAGCAGCGGACCACCGCCCCGGCGGCGCGTGAGCGCCTCCAGATCCTGCTTGCTCACGAACGCGCCGAGATCGGACAGTCCGATCTCGTCGCCGTGCTGCGCGAGGAAATCCTGGCCGTCATCGCGCGCCATGTCCCGATCAACCGGGACAAGGTGAAGGTGAAGATGGACCGCAAAGATCAGATGTCGACGCTGGAAGTCGACATCGAATTGCCGCAGCAAGCGGCACTCCTGACGGCGCATTGAAACCGACCGGACAGTCTGTCCGGTTGGCCGAAGCCGTTCCACACCAAAGGGAAAGGAGACAGCCATGAGCAGCAGAGCCGAGCTTCTCGTTCGTCTGCAGGAGGTTCAGAACCTCCCACAGATGCAGGGACGCAACATCCGCTCCATCGCGTCCATCCTGTCGACCGAAGCGCTCCGCAAGCATGTGGAGGTCTGCGAAGCGCAGGCCCGCAAGGGCGAGGCGAAGCAGTAGGACCCAAACCCGACCGCTGACACGAAAAGAGCCCGGCTGCAGGATGCGGCCGGGCTCTTTTCGTTGGTCGGCGCGTGAAGCCTATTTCAGGAGATTCTTCGAGCGAAGATAGTCTTCGGCCACCGCGCGCGCCGGCTCGCCGCCGAGCTGGACGCGGCCGTTCAGCTCCTGCAGCGTCACGAGATCGAGGCTCTCGAAGATCGGCTTCAGCAGGCCTTCGATCTCCGGGTGCTCCTTGAGCACCGCCTCGCGCACGATGGGCGCGGGCTGGTAGACCGGCTGCACGTTCTTGTCGTCCGCCAGCACCTTGAGGTTGGAGGCCGCGATGCCGCCATCCGTGCCATAGACCATGGCGGCGTTAACGCCATTGGTGTTCTGGGCTGCCGCCGCGATCGTCGCTGCCGTGTCGCCGCCCGAAAGCGTCAGCAACTGATCGGGCTTCAGCGTGAAGCCATAGGTCGTCTGGAACGAGGGCAGGGCGGAGGCGGAGTTCACGAATTCGGCGGAGGCGGCCAGCTTCACGTCGCCGCCCTTGGCCACATAAGAGCCGAACTCGCTGAGCGTCGTCAGCTTGTTCTGGTCCGCGACATCGCCGCGCAGCGCGATGCCCCAGGTGTTGTTGGCCGGCGAGGGCGTCAGCCAGACGATCTTGTTGGCGTCGTAGTCGAGCTTCTTGGCCTCCGCATAGGCCTTGGCCGCGTCCTTCCAGAGCGGGTCCTCGGCGCGGTTGAAGAAGAAGGCGGCATTGCCTGTATATTCGGGATAGATGTCGATCTCGCCCGATGTGATGGCCTTGCGCACCACCGGCGTTCCGCCCAGCTGAATGCGGTCGGTCGTCTCAATCCCGCCATTCTGCAGCGCCAGCATGATCATGTTGCCGAGGACGCCGCCTTCGGTATCGATCTTGGACGAGACAGTGACGGGTGCCGCAAAAGCCCCGCTCGCCAAGGTTGAGCCCAGAAGCAAGGCGGCTGCGAACACGGGAAGGCGCATCGAATGTCTCCAGATCGGGAAAGCCCGACGCTGTTGAGCGACCGGGCTGCAGGTGGTTCGAAACGGCAAACTGGAGCAGCACCGGCCGGAAGCCAGAGTGCCGGTGCCGCAGCCGCGCCGTTCGATGCGAATCGCGATCGTTTCAAATCATCAAAGGGACTGTTCTTCGGCGGCTAAATGGTAAAAAATCCGTAAATCTCTACGGAACCAAGCTGGAAACAAAGTGTTCGTCTGACTCCCGCCCTGATGAAATGGGGAACTCCATGACAGCGTCCGATATCGTCACCGCCCTCGAGGCGGGATTGATCACTGAAAACGAAGCCGTCGAGCAGGGGATGGTCGAATGCCTGTCCGACCTCTACGGCAAAACCTCCACATCCCCGCGCTTCGGCGCCTCGTCCGGCCGTGAGCCGCAGACCGCCAGGGTCTGGTCGCCCCGCTGAGGCGGGCCGAACCGCATCGCTTGATCATGGCTGGAAACGCTTGCTGACTTTGCTCATTCGCATCTAGAACGCAGCCGGCACAAAGCCCAAAGCGGAAGGATTTCGTATGAGCATTCGTCGCATCGAGCCCGGTCATCGCATGAGCGCGGCCGTCGTTCACGGCAACACGGTCTATCTCGCGGGTCAGGTCGGCAATCCCGGTGAGGATGTGACCGCTCAGACCAAGACGGTGCTGTCCGAGATCGATCGTCTCCTGGCCGAGGCCGGCACTGACAAATCCAAGATCCTTCAGGCGACCGTCTGGCTCGCCGACATGAATGATTTCGGCGCCATGAATGCGGTGTGGGATGCTTGGGTCGATCCGTCCAACAAGCCCGCACGCGCGACTGGCGAGTCGAAGCTCGCCACGCCCGACTATTTCGTCGAGATCATCGTGATCGCCGCCATCTGAGGCGGTCGGCCGGCGCGATCATCCCGCGCCGGCCTTTTAGTTTCAGTATGCGCCTTGGCTGCGCAGCAGGCTGATGGGCGTCATCACGAGAATGCGGATGTCCAGAAGCAGGGACCAGTTCTCGATATAATAGAGATCGTAGTCGAAGCGCTTCTTGAGCTTTTCGCTGTCGTCGATCTCGCCGCGCCAGCCATTGATCTGCGCCCAGCCCGTGATGCCGGGCTTGACCTTGTGCCGCCCGAAATAGCCGTCCACGATTTCCGTGAAGGTCGCGTCGAAGCTTGAGCGCGCATGGACCGCGTGCGGGCGTGGACCGACCAGCGAGAGTTCGCCCGTCAACACATTGAACAGCTGCGGCAACTCGTCGATCGAGCTGCGCCGGATGAAGCGGCCGACGCGTGTCACGCGCGGGTCGTTATGGGTGACGATCTTGCGCGCGAGAGGATCGGCCATCTCATGGCGCAGCGAGCGGAATTTCCAGACATTGATGATCTGATTGTTGAAGCCGTGGCGCTTCTGGCGAAAGAAAACAGGGCCGGGGCTGTCGAGCTTGATGGCGATCGCCGTCGCCATCATGACCGGGCTCAGCGCGATCAGCGCGAATGTGCCGACCACGAGATCGAGCGTGCGCTTGGTGATCATGCTCCATTCCGCGAGCGGCCGGTCGAAGGCGTTCAGAAGCGGAATGTCGCCCAGGAACGAATGCGAACGGGAGCGGAACCGCAAGTCGGCCGAGGAGGCGGCGACGCGAATATCCAGCGGCAGAACCCAGAGTTCACGCATGATCGAGAGCAGCCGGGCTTGTGCGCTCATCGGCAGGGTTACGATCAGCATGTCGATATGGGCGCGCCGCGCGAACTCGGTCAATTGCGCGATGGAGCCGAGCTTGGGATAGCCCGCCACGATCGGCGGGGAGCGGTCGTCGCTCCGGTCATCGAAGATGCCGCAGATACGCACATCGTTGTCGGGGTGCATTTCGAGGCGGCGAATGAAGGCCTCCGCCGCGCTGCCGCCGCCCACCAGGATCGCGCGCCGCTCCATGAAGCCGTTGCGAACCCATCGGCGCATCCGCCGGGCCAGGAAAAAGCGCACGACGCTCAAAAGGCCGAAGCCGGCGATGGCCCAAATCCAGAGATCGTGGGTCAGCGCCCAGGTCAGCTTGCCGGTGAGGGAGGCGCATAAGCCGACGATGATCGTGGCGGAAAAGATCGAGGCGCCCAGGCGAAGGAACTGCGAGCGGCGCGAACGCAGCACCGCAGGCTCATAGCCGTGGGTCATCTGCATCATCGCGGCCAAGACGACGATCAGGAGCGCGCTGAGGCTGAGGCGCGCGATCAGACCATCGACAGAGTTGCGGAGGCAGATGATCGCGAGAAGGCCGAGCACGACGATCTCGAAGAGACGAACGAGCCCGCTCGCCAGACGGGGCGACAGAACGCGGCGCTCCAGCATCTGAGCCAGACGACGGGCGTTGACCGGCAGTTGGACCTCCGCCGCATCCCGCTTGATCTCCTTCTCGTCCGGCCGATAGGTGCGAACGATATCGCGCTCGAAAAGATTGGCCTTTGGCTTCCTGTTCTTCATCCGATCGCCACCCTAGTGCCGGCGGGCTCTCTTGAAGGAGCGAATGAACCGTCCGGCTGACGTCAGATCTAGCGGTCAAAGGCTAAAGGAGTTTGAGCCGACGCGCCGAAATCAGAATAGCCTTTCGCGAACGGAAATCGTGTCACCGGGAATGATCGGATCGGAGATCAACACGCGCCCTGTGATGACCTGACCATTAACCTGCCGCGTGATGTCCACCGTGCGCTGGTCGGCGCGCGAGGAGAAGCCGCCGGCAATGGCGATGGCGTTCTGGGCCGTCATGCCCGGAACATAGGAGTACTGGCCGCCGCTCGCGACTTCGCCCATGATGAAGAAGGGGCGATATTGCTCGACCTGAACCGAGACATCGGGCGAGCGCAAATAGCCGTTTCGAAGCGCCGCCGTGATCGCGGCCTGTACCTGTTCGGTCGTTTTACCGCGCGCGGGCACCGCCCCGACCAGCGGTAGCGACAGATAGCCGGACTTATCCACAGCATAGATGTTGGACAGGTTGTCCTGCTCGAACACCGTCACGCGGATTCGATCGCCCGCGTCGAGCTTGTAGGGTTGGTTCAAAACCGCATGAAACGCAGGGGCGGGCGGTTTCGCCGTCACGCAGCCCGACAGCAGCGCTCCGATCAATACCATCGTCACGAAGCCGGCGCGCATGGGTCTCACTCCAGAAAAGCTTCAAATCGTGTGTCGGGCGACTCGCCCGCGCCAACATTCTCGAATTAGGGTTAACCGTACGTAAACTCGCGTGCATATTGTCCGCGAATTTCAACCTTCTATCCTCGAACTCGATGACGGATACGAGAATCGATCCAAGGGGCGGCGTGCGACAGGAAGGGCAAACCATGCCGGCGATCTGGCCGCAGCGGGGACAGGACGATCTAAAGGGGCCGCGCGACGTCGCGCGGCGCCTTGGGATTGTCGGTGCGTCCACGGTCCTGTCCGGCGCGATCGCCGCTTTCGCCGTTTCGCTCGTACCCCCCGTGCACCGGGCCCGGATCGAGCTTTCCGCCGATGGCGCGCCTCTGCCATCCTGGACCAATGCCGAAATTCACGACCTGATCCGTCGTGAGACCCATGCGGATGAGGCAGAGGCGGACGAGGTCGTCTCCCTCAACGACCTTCTGAACCGGAGTTCGGGGCCGCTCGAAGGCAGCGTCAGCCGGCGCGCGGGCGTGACATCCCTGTCGAGTTCGAGGAGCGTGGTCTGGGCCGATGCCGGAAGCGCCGCTCTTGCCGAAAAGCGTGTTCGCCTGATCGTCGCCGATCTCCTGGCCCGCGTGCCGAGCCCGGCTAAGCGTCTGGCGGCGGCCGATGGAAGAGCAGGCGCGCCGCAGAGCGCGAACGACGCGGCGCCCGATCCGGCGCGGAGATCGGATCAGGATCCGGTGCTGAAGGATTTGGAAGCGCGCATGACGGATGCCGAGCGTCGCTTGGCGGATTTCGACGTGGCGATCAGCGCCTCGCCCGCACCGGCAGCCGCCGAGGGTCAGGAAATCGCCGCGCGGGCCTTGCTGGAGCAGCGGCAGGCTGACCTCGATGCGGCCATCGTTGCGGTCGAGAAGGGCGAGGAGGGGGATGCCCCTTCGAACCTCTGGCAAGGGTGGGATACTTGGCGGCGACTCGTGGCCGAGACTCGAACGCTCAAGCCCAAGGCTGACGAACTCGCGGCACAGTTCGACGAGTCCCATCCGCGTGTGCAGATGGTGCGTCTGCGCCTGCGCCAGCTGACCGCCAATATCGAGCAGCAGCGTGGAACGCTGCTCGCCGACCTGCGGGCGGAACGCGCGGCCAACGGAGCGGCTCTGCGCGCTCTGACACCCAGCGCCTCCGCTTCGGCCGATCCCGATTCCCGTATGCAGGCTAGAGACACCCTGAGGTCCGATCTGACAGCTGCGCGAGCGGATCTGGCCGCGTGGCGTGCCAAGCGGGGATCGGAGGAGGCCGCCTCACCCGATGCGCAAGCAACAGCGGCCAAACCCCTGATCGCGCAGACGCAACTCCCGCCAACACAGCGCTCGCTTTCGCTTTGGCCGGGCGCGCTTGCCGGGAGCGTCGCGGGCTTTCTCGGATCCTCATTCTTTCTCGCCCTGTCGCGCTCCTTGCGGCGCAAGGAGGAGATCGAGGCCGGGCCGATCTTGCCGGCCGTGTCCTTGACGAGTGAGGCCCCGAGCCGGCCCGAAATCGCGATGATCGACGATGTGATCGAGGCGCTGCGGGCGAGCGAACTGTCCCGCGCCATCGTGGTGGCCGCCGGCGAGGGCGATGGGCGACCGCTCAGCGTCGATCTGGCGCGCCGCCTTGCGCTGCGGGGCCGCTCCGTGCTGCTGGTCGATTTGTCGAAAACGCAGGACGCCGCACGCGCCATGGGACTGGCTCCCAGCGAGCCCGGGCTCATCGACCTCGTGCGCGGCGATGCGAATTTTTCCGAGATTGCCCGGCGTGATTTCGCCACCGGCGCGGACATCGTGGCCGCCGGTCGCAGCCTCCAGGGCGAGGACGACACGGGGCGCTGGAGCGAACGCCGCCATGCGCTCGACTTCATGGAGCGCAGCTACGAAACGCTGCTGATCGACGCCGGGCGGGTCGATACGACGCGTCTCAAGACCATGATCGACGCAGAGGCCGCGCTGCTCGTGTCGGTCGAGGGTTGCTCGTCAAGCGAAACCGACGCAGCCGTCGGCACGCTGGCGGAAAGCGGCTTCGCCGATATGATCCTGGTGCGGGACCGGCAGAGCGCTTGACGCCGATGTCGGAATGTTTGTCGCCGCGACGCTTCAGGAACGTCGCGCGCCTTCCATCCATTTGATCACGAACATGGCCGGCACAACCCAGAGGATGCCGGTCGCGAAGAAGTAGAGCAAATGGATGTAAGCCGCTGACTCTGCCAGATAAAGAGTGGCATAGGCCGTCGCCACCACGGCATAGACCGCGACGAAGCCGACCAGCAGCAGCGTGCCGATGAGCTTCTTCAATCGGATGGGCATGGGAAACCTCCGGTTTGGGACGCAGACGTGATGGTGCCGCGACCCGATGACCCTTGCCAAGCGTGGCACATCGTACCAAACCTCGGGGCCAGGGCCCATTTCGCAAACCCTTCGGGTCCGGTCCTAGATTGCCGATCCGATCGGCCGAAAACAAGGGGATGAAGCGGCTGAGTTCGCAAGCCGGTTCAAGACAGACATGACCCTATCGACCCATGCCCCCACCCTTGCCCGCGAAGCCGACGGCTGGGCACGCTCGCGCCGGCTCATTCGCTTCTGGCTCTATGGCGTCGCGGCGCTGATCCTTGCGCTGGTCGTCGTGGGCGGAGCCACGCGTCTGACCGAATCCGGCCTGTCGATCACGGAATGGAAGCCGATTCACGGTATCGTTCCGCCGCTCTCGCAGGCGCAGTGGCAAGAGGAATTCGATCTCTATCGTCAGATCCCGCAATATCAATTGCTCAACAAGGGCATGAGCCTGTCGGACTTCCAGACGATCTACTGGTGGGAATGGGCGCACCGGTTTCTGGCGCGCAGCGTCGGCTTCGCCTTCGCCCTTCCGCTGGCCTTCTTCTGGCTGACGGGGCGGATCGAGCCTTGGCTGAAGCCGCGCCTTGTCGGGCTTCTGACGCTCGGCGGTGTTCAGGGCGGTATCGGCTGGTGGATGGTGGCCTCGGGGCTCGTGGAGCGCACCGAGGTCAGCCAGTATCGGCTGGCGGTTCATCTCACCATGGCCTGCATCATTTTCGCTTCGACTCTCTGGATCGCCAAGGGCCTGTCGCCACAGCGGATCGAAGCGCCGCCGACGGGCCATTCCGCCAAGGTCGGTGCGCTGCTGGTCGCGCTGGCCTTGCTCCAGATCTATCTCGGCGGCCTGGTGGCCGGTCTCAATGCCGGTCTCAGCTTCAACACTTGGCCGCTGATGGACGGGCAGATCGTGCCGGCCAATCTTCTCGCGATGTCACCGGCTTGGCGCAACTTCTTCGAGAATGTGATGACGGTGCAGTTCACGCATCGCTGTGGCGCCTATCTGCTCTTCACCGTCGCGCTGCTTCACGCCATTGCCGCGCGCCGCCTCGCGCCCGGCTCGCGCCATGCCAAGATGGCGACGCATCTCGCCGGTCTCGTCACTCTGCAGGCCGCGCTCGGGATCACCACGCTGCTCTTGCAGGTGCCGATCGGCTGGGCGCTTCTGCATCAGGCAGGCGCGCTCTTGGTGCTCGCCGGCGCTGTGTTCCATGCGCGGGAGCTGAAAGGGGCCTATCCCCTTCCAGCCGCTGCCTAAGGGGTCAGCCCCGCAGCATCAGGTCCATGTTCTGGACGGCCGCGCCCGACGCACCCTTGCCGAGATTGTCGAGAAGGGCGACGAGATTGAAGCGCGCGCCGTCCTTCGAGCCGAAGACGAAGAGCTTCATGCGATCCGTGCCGGCGAGTTCGGTCGGGTCGATGCGCTTCAGCCCCGACGTTTCCTCCCCGCTCGCCACCTCCACGATCGACTGGCCGGCATAATGATCGGCCAGCGCCTCGCGCAGGCGCTCCGCGCTGGCGCCGTTCACAGCCTCGGCGTGGAACGGCACCTGAACGATCATGCCTTGGGCGAAGCGGCCGACCGAGGGCGCGAAGATCGGATCGCGGTCGAGCTTTCCGAACACGCGCATTTCCGGCAGGTGCTTGTGGGCGAGGTCGAGCCCATAGAGGAAGTGCGGCGCGTCGATGTGATCGTCGCGGGTGGCATCCTCCATCTGCGCGATCATCTGCTTACCGCCGCCCGTATAGCCCGACACGGCGTTGACCGTCACCGGCTGCGTCTCGGCCAGGAGGCCGGCATCGCGGAGCGGGCGCAGGAGCGCGATGGCACCCGTCGGGTAGCAGCCGGGATTGGCGACGAGCCGTGCCTTGGCGATAGCCTCGCCTTGGCCCTTGGCGAGTTCCGCAAACCCATAGGCCCAGTTCGGATCGACCCGGTGCGCGGTCGACGTGTCGATGACACGGGTCGAGGCATCGGTGCCGATGAGGGCCACGGCCTCGCGCGCCGCATCGTCCGGCAGACAGAGGATGGCGATGTCGGCGGCTTTCAGAAGCTCCTCGCGCAGCGAAGCGTTGCGCCGCTCGGCTTCGGGAATCGACAGAAGCTCCACATCGCTCCGGTCGGCCATGCGGACGCGGATCTGGAGGCCGGTGGTTCCGTGTTCGCCGTCGATAAAGATGCGCGGTTTCATGAGCGTCGTGACCTGTCTGAGGGAAGGCGGGAAGGGATGAGGAGGCTCAGCGGCCGGCTTTTCGCGCGGCGAGAAGGCCGACCAGATACATGCCAACCGTCGAGCCTGCGATGGCTGTCATGTCGGCGTGATCATAGGGCGGCGAGACTTCCACCACATCGGCGCCGATGAGATTGAGCGCACCCAGCTTGTGCAGCACGGCCAGCATCTTGGCGCTCGATGGTCCGCCCGCGACGGGCGTTCCCGTGCCGGGCGCGAAGGCGACGTCGAGGCAGTCGATGTCGAAGGTCAGGTAGCAGTTCCCGCCCGCCGTCTTCTCGATGATGCGCTGCGCGATCGCGGAGGACGACAGGTCCTCCAACTCGTGGCCATAGAGAATGTCGATGCCGCCGGTCTCGGGCGCGTGGGTGCGGATGCCGATCTGGATCGAGGTGGCGGGATCGATCAGTCCTTCGCGCAGCGCGGCCGAGACGAAGGAGCCATGATCGACGCGCGGCCGGCCATGGGTGTCGGTGGCCAGTTCCCACGTGTCCTGATGCGCGTCGAAATGCACGAGGCTAACCGGCCCGTGCTTGGCCGCATGGGCCTGAAGCAGCGGAAAGGTGATCGAGTGATCGCCGCCCAAGGTCAGGAGAAAGCCGGTCTTCTCCAGAAGCGCGGCCGCCTGTTCGCGCATCGCCAGATGAGCGCGCTCGGGCAGGCGATAGTCGAGAAGACAATCGCCATAGTCCACGACATCCAGCGTTTCGAAAAAGTCCTGCTGAAAGGGATATTGCGGGTCGTTGTCGAAAATGGCCGAAGCCCGCCGCAAAGCCTGCGGTCCGAAGCGCGCGCCCGGCCGGTTCGACACGGCCGAATCGAAGGGAATGCCCCAGACCGTCACATCCGAGCCCGCCACGTCCTTGGAAAAGCGCCGCCGCATGAAGGAGAGCGCGCCGGCATAGGTCGGGTCGCTGGCCGCCCCCAGCGGGCCGGCGGCGGTAAAGGCATGGTCGATCGACTTGCTGGCCATGGGAACCCCGTTTCGAATTGCCGCCAGACATAGGCCAAGAGGGCGACAGCTTGAAGTCAAAGACGGCTGTGCCGCTCGCAAAGAAAAAGGGCTCCGGTTTCCCGAAGCCCTTTCCCGTTGGTCCGTTCGAAGCTTGGAGCTCCGGTGAAGCGTTGCGCTTCGATGAAGCTTGGCGCTTCCGAGAAGCGATTAGCGCTTCGAGAACTGGAAGGAGCGGCGGGCCTTGGCCTTGCCGTACTTCTTACGCTCGACGGTACGCGAGTCGCGGGTCAGGAAGCCGCCCTTCTTGAGGATCGAGCGCAGGCCCGGCTCATAGTAGGTGAGGGCGCGCGAGATGCCGTGACGAACCGCACCGGCCTGGCCGGAAAGGCCGCCGCCGGCAACCGTCACGATGATGTCGAACTGGCCGTCGCGCGAAGCGGCGACGATCGGCTGACGGAGCACCATCTGGAGAACCGGACGCGCGAAATAGTCCGCGAAGTCCTTCTCGTTGACGGTGATCTTGCCCGAGCCGGGCTTGACCCAGACGCGAGCGACCGCGTCCTTGCGCTTGCCGGTAGCATAGGCGCGACCGTTCGAGTCGAGCTTCTGGACGTGAACGGGAGCAGCCGCTTCCGTGACGCCAGCGCCGGCGAGGCCCTGCAGCGAGTTCAGGTCGGCCATTATGCAGCCCTCGAGTTCTTGGAGTTCAGCACCTTGACGTCGAGCGTCTCGGGCGACTGGGCTTCATGCGGGTGCGCGGCACCGGCATAGACGCGCAGGTTCTTGAGCTGGCGACGGCCGAGCGGGCCGCGCGGCAGCATGCGCTCGACGGCCTTCTCGAGCACGCGCTCGGGGAAGCGGCCTTCGAGGATCTGGCGAGCCTTGCGCTCCTTGATGCCGCCGGCATAACCGGTGTGCCAGTAGTACGTCTTGTCCTCGTACTTCTTGCCCGTGAACACGACCTTGTCGGCGTTCACGATGATGACGTTGTCGCCATCATCGACATGGGGCGTGAAGGAAGGCTTGTGCTTGCCGCGAAGGCGAAGCGCCACGAGGGAGGCGAGACGGCCGACAACGAGCCCTTCGGCGTCGATGACGATCCACTTCTTCACCACCGTCTCGGACTTCTGCGAGAAGGTCTTCATGAAAATACCCTTTGGGTCAGTCGCGCGTCAGCCGCGAAACCAATCCCGGCCATACGAAAAGGGCGGCTCGCGCCGCTCTTGATGACGGTTCCATAACGAACGAGTAGATGATTGGCAAGGGCGTCCGAAAGGACGGAGCCATCGCGCAGCCTCTATAAGCATAATGAAAACATGTACTTAGAAATGCGGTGTTCAGATACCGGAAAATAGGCCTCTTGATACCGCACTTGTGCAGGCGCTTTAATCGCCTCGAGCCGCCGCCGGTCCTGCCGCACGTCAACCCGACCGATACAAGCTGACGCTCAAGGAGTTCTCCATGACAAGCTTTCTCGCCCTCAATCCCGAAGGGATCACCCCCGAGGAAAGCCGTCCTGCTGCCGAGAAGGTCACGATGGGCGATCCCATTCATCGAACCTGGAATCTCGAGGAGGCCGATGGCCTCTATGCCGGCATCTGGGAATCCACGCCCGGCGAATGGCTGATCGAATATACCGAATGGGAATATTGCGAAATCTTGTCCGGCGCCTCCGTGCTGATCGAGGAGGGCGGGGCCGAGCGCCGGGTGATGGCGGGAGACGCCTTTGTTCTGCGCCCAGGCTTCAAGGGGCGCTGGCGCGTCGAGGAGACGACGCGCAAACGCTATGTGATCCGGCTCTGACGACGGAGCTCAGAGCGTGACGTCGAGCCGCTCGACGCCGCGAAAGTGATAGCTGTCGCGAAAGCGCGGCGGCGAGGCGGGAGCAATCTTCGGATAGCGTCGGGCCAAGCCCCGAAAGGCAATCTTCAATTCCAGCCGCGCAAGCGGCGCGCCGATGCAGAAATGGACGCCCGCCCCGAAGGAGACATGGGGAATACGCGCGCGTCCGGCGTCGAATCGGGCGGGCTCGGGAAACACTGCCGGATCGTGATTGGCCGCCGCCAGAAGCAGCGCGACCTCTTCGCCGCGTTTTAGAATCCGATCGCCGATCTCGACATCGCGCAGCGCGAAACGTCGGAAGAGATGGAGCGGCGTGTCGAAGCGCAGTGCTTCCTCCACCGTGCGTTCCAGAAGCGCATCGTCTTCGCCCAGCGGGGCCAGCGGAACCCGTTGCCGCGCGAGCGCCGCCAGCGCATTGCCGATCTGGTGGACCGTCGCTTCATGGCCGGCGTTGAGGAGCAGCACGACGAGCGAGACGAGTTCCTCTTCCGTTAGCTTGCCGCTATCCGTCTCGGCCTCGATCAGCCCGGACAGGAGATCGTCCGTGGGCTTGCGCCGCTTCTCGCCGATCACGTGGAGGAGATAGTCGCGGAACTCGCGCGCGGCGTCGTTCGCCCGATGCTCGACCTCGGGCGTGCGGCCCATCTGATACATGGCGACCATCGCGTGCGACCAGCGCAGGAGATGGCCCGTATCCTCGCGCGGCACGCCGATCAGCCCCGCGATGACGGCAACCGGTAGCGGTTCGGCAAAGGCCGAGACGATCTCGACCGGCGAGGACGGGTCGAAGCGATCGATCAGGTCTTCGACGATGGAGGTGATCTCGGGCGCGAGCGCTTCGATCCGTCGTGACACGAAGGAGCGGGTCAGGAGCGCGCGCAGCCGCGTATGGGCCGGGGCTTCCAGGTCGAGCAACGAATGGTTCTCGAGCTCGTAGAAATGCGCGAGATGATCGGGGATGTCGCCGCGCACCGGCCGCCCGCTGCCGTCCTGCGACAGGACGCGTCCAAAATCGCGCGACTTCAGAATGCGCTCGACCAGAGGATGCGAGGCGACCGTGAGACAACCGGCCTCGTGCCAGAAGGCCACCGGCGCTTGGGCGTGAAGCGCCGCATAGGCCGGATAGGGATCGGCGAAGAAGGTGGGATCGCGCGGGTCGAGATGAAAGGCGCGTCCGTCAGCGTCTATGCTCAGGGATGCAGAGAGTGGGGAGTCGGCATGGGTCATGCCACTTTGGTACGGCCCGAAGCCGGGGCGATGCAACAGCCCGAATGAACGCTTGGGGGACGCGAGACGGATTCAAGCGAAAGGCGCGGGCGGGGTGTTCCGCTCGCGCCTTCGAGAGGTTCGGGACCGCTGATCGGATCAGCGTTCGACTTCGATCAGGATTTCGTTGCGGCGCATGAAGCCCGGCGTCCACGGCGCGTTGTAGAACGCGTAGATCGGGTCGCCCTTCTGCTTCAGGTTCTCATCGGCCAGATAATTGTACAGCGTCATCAGCTTCTTGGATGCCGTCGATGCCGTGAAATTGCCGCTGAAACGGATCGCGACGATGCGCTTGGCGTCGACTTCCTTGATCGCGACATCATGCGAGTTCGGCGTCGGCAGGCTCGCCTTGGTGTATTTCTTCGGCATGATGAAGCGCACGGCCCAGCCTTTGGTACGGCCCTCGCTGTCGGAGAGCTGCTGGAGCACCGGCACGGTCATCGCGATCTTCTTGCCTGAGCGATTGTTCGCCGAGATGAAATCGTAGAGCGTCTCGAAGCCGCGACGGCGGGCCTTCTCGTGATAGCCGGTTTTCACCGTTTCGGCGACGATCATGGCGTCATAGTCGCGCACTTCGACATCGCCGTCCCGGCGCACGACCTCGTAGTCGGGCTCTTCGGCATGGTCGGCGATCTTCTTGGTGACATAAACGGCTGCGCCGAGCGCGAGGATCGCGCCACCGGCTATCACCACCGCCGACGTGTTCGGGCGCTCGCGAAAGAAATCGACGCCGCGCTGATAGCCGCGACCGCCATGGAAGCTGGCGCGCTGGCTGAAGAGCGAGGGCAGCGAGAAGGAGGACAGGTGATCGCGCGCGTCGGACGCGCTGTCCGACAAGCGGCTGCGCGCATCCGCCGTGCCGTCCTCGATCGAGCGCTTGGCCTTGTAGAAGCCGGCCTTGGCATCGCTGGAGGAGGGGAGCGACCAGCCACTGAGGAAAGACGGCAGATAACGCGACGCACCATGATCGCCGTAGAGACGTCCGACTTCATGCTCCACCGCGCGGCGAATGCGCTCGGCGCGCGAGGGGCGCAGGTGAAGGCGGTCCGCGACCTGGGTTTCGAGTTCTCCGATCCGATCTGCGATGTCGCTCAGGGCATCCGTCACGCGCTCGTAGGCCGAAGGCTTGTCGCGGAACATGGGGTTCTCCTCAACTTCGCTGGACTCGATCGCAGAAGGCGATCGCCAGTCAGAAACACGCCTGACGGACCGCGCCCGTCAGCGCTGCCATAACGTCACGCCTTGTTCTTGGTTGCGACGCGGTGTGAAAATGGGGAGAACATGTCTCGTGAAACATTCGTAAGGGTTATGGCAACCTTCTCCTGACTTAACCACTTAACAGGCATCGGGTTCTTTCATGGCTCGATACTCCAGCCAAACTGGGCGGCCTCGGCCGCCCTTTTTTGTGCCTTGCCTTGAGCGCCCAGTCGCGGCGCATCCGCGGGGCATGAAAGATCGCTCAGCCCTTATCGGAGAGGCTCTGGAATGCGAGGGTGAACACACCCGGCTGCGACGCATCGTGCCGAAACGGCAGGTCGTATCCTCGCTCCAGCACGACCGGGTCGACATGTTGGGCTTTCCCGCCATGCCGGGATTGCCAGAAGCGGATTTCCGATCGTGCGCCGTCGATTTCCAGCGCCGTCAACGTACCGCTGAAGAATGCACCGGTGTCGAGCGAGATGCGGTTTTCGGTCACGTGAGGGCGGGCGGGAACCTGCGGCGTGTGCCCGTGGACGACGAGGCCGGGCAGAGGAGCGCGATGGTCGAGAAACGGCGCGCGAGTCCAGAGGCAAGTGCGGCGCGTCTGGCGTTCCAGCGACGCAGCCGGGTCGATGCCGGCGTGGACGAAGACGAACCCCTTCCACGTGGCGAGGAGAACCGCGCGGCCGAGCAGGTCGATGCAGACGGGATGCTCGCGCAAGACGCTCTCTCGCGCCTCGCGCGGCCGCAGCGGGTCGGCCCCGAAGGAGCGCATCGTTTCCTCCCCGCCTTGCATCAGCCAGAGATCGACTTCCTCCTCGAATTCGAGATCGGCCAGAAGGAAGCGATGAAACCAGTCATCGTGATTGCCGAGGCAAAACACGCTGTCCGGCCAGCGCGACAGGGCCTGGTCCACCAGCGCCACGACCTCGCGGCTCGACGGGCCACGATCCACGACGTCGCCCAAAAAGACGAGCGCGCTGCGCCGCGTCGCGCCCGTGCTCTGCTCGAATTGGGTGAGGAGCGCCGCAAGCTCGTCCACACGCCCATGCACGTCGCCGATCGCGAAGACATGCTCCACCTCGTCCGGGATCGCGTGTGGCCGGACGAAATCGGCCGAGACCCGCGCGCTCATTCTTCGGCCGGGTCCACCCTGTCCAGAAGATGGGTCGCCGCCTGGAATCGCTCGGCGACGGTTTGCGTCGCGATGGGATACACGAGCTTCATATCGGTCCACTTCCAGTCCTTGGGGAGTTTAGCTGCCGCTCCGAGCTTGGCGTCGTCCTTTGTTCGGAACGTGGCCGCGATGCCTTTCGGACCGGCCGCCATCTTCTGGATGCCGAGTTCAGCGCAACGGACCCGCACCTCCGCCAGTTTCAGAAGCGTACGCGTGGCAGCGGGCGGCTTGCCGAAACGATCTTCGATGTCAGCGGCGAGTTCGTCCAGACCGGCGCGGTCATGTGCCCGGTCGATCTCGGCATAAAGATTGAGACGGGTTTCCTCGTCGGGCACGTACTCGGTCGGGATGCGGCCGGCGACGCCCAGCGCCACGTCGGGCCGCCATTCGTCCAGAACCGCGCCGCCACTCGCCACGGTCAGCGCGCGGCCGAGCACATGGCGATAGAGCGCGAGTCCGACAAGCTGGAGATGGCCCGCCTGCTCTTCGCCCAGAAGCTCGCCCGCGCCGCGCATGTCGAGATCGCGCGCGCTGATTTCGAAGCCCGCGCCGAGGCGGTTCAGCGCTTCCAGAGTGCGAAGGCGGCGCTCGGTCTCTGGCGTCAGCGACCGACCGGGCTCGGTCAGGAGATAGGCGACGCCCCGCCGTGTGCCGCGTCCCACGCGCCCGCGAAGCTGGTGCAACTGCGACAGGCCGAAGCGATCCGGGTGCCAGACGATCATCGTGTTGGCGGCCGGCACGTCCAATCCGCTCTCGATGATGTTGGTGGCGAGGAGAACGTCGCCATGCCCTTCGGTGAAGCGCAGCATCGTGTCGTCCACCTCCTCGGCCGGCAGCTTGCCGTGAACCACGGCCAAGTCGAGATCGGGCACGATCCGCGTCAGGCGCTCGCGCATGGGTTCGATATCTTCGACACGCGGGCAAACGACAAAGCTCTGGCCGCCACGTCTGGTCTCGCGCTCCAAGGCTTCGCGCACGCGGTCGTCCTCGAACGACGCCAGAACCGTTTGGATAGGCTGGCGCAGAACCGGCGGCGTCGCGACGATGCTGAGATCGTTCAACCCGACGAAGCTCGCCTGCAAAGTCCGCGGAATGGGCGTCGCCGTCAGCGTCAGGAGATGAGCGTCCTTTCCGAGCGAGCGCAGGGTTTCCTTCTGCTTGGCGCCGAAGCGCTGCTCCTCGTCGATCACCATCAGGCCAAGATCGGCGAAGCCGACCCCCTTGCCGCCGACGGCATGGGTGCCGACCATGATACGGATCGAACCGTCCGCCAGCCCGGCCTTGACGCGGCGGGCTTCGGCGGGGGTCGAAAGCCGCGAGAGGTGGGCGACTTCGATGCCGAAGCCCGCAAACCGGCGTTGGACATTGCGCATGTGCTGCTGGGCGAGAACGGTGGTCGGTGCGACAATGGCCACCTGACGGCCGCTGAAGGCGACGGCCGCTGCCGCGCGCAGGGCGACCTCCGTCTTGCCGAAGCCGACATCGCCGCAAACGAGGCGATCCATAGGCTTTCCGCTCGCGAGATCCTCCAGCACGGCATCCACCGCCGCTGACTGATCGTTCGACAGTTCATGCGGGAAGCGGCCGCAAAAGCGCTCGAAATCGCGCCGGTCGGGCCGCAGGGCCTTGGTGCGGCGCTTGGCCTTGGAACGCGCCATCTCGACCAGCCCCTCGGCCGTCCGATGCACGTCCTGAAGCAGGCGATTGCGTCGCTCGATCCAGTTGCCGCCCTTGAGGCGGTCGAGTGTCACGCCGGTGCCTTGGCCGCCATAACGCCAGAGCGCACCAATCTCTCGAACGGGCACGAGCAGCGTGGCATTGTCGGCATAGCGCAGGCGAACCGCGTCCCGTTTGGTGCCGTCCTGCTCGACCTCCGTCAGCCCTTCCAGAAGGCCGATGCCGTGGTCGAGATGGACCAGCGCGTCGCCGAGCGAGAAGGTGGCATCGGCCGGTGCCAGAAGCGAAGAGGCCGAGTCCGCGCGCCGCGAGACCGCCGACGAGCCGCCGAGATCCTGCACGGTGACGACGACGGCCTTGTGGCCCGGCACCCTGAACCCATGCGCGACCGGAAGAACCAGTCCGAAGCCTTCGTTTTTCTTATGGGACGCGAGCGCCGTCGCCCAATCCGCGTCGAGTTCGAGGCTGCGGCCGAGATTGCGGCGGAAGCGACGTGACCATTCCTTCAGAAGGCCCTTATCCGGCGCGGCGAGAATGACGGTCATGTTCTTGCTTTGGCTGTCGAGGTAGTCGGCCAAAGCGCGCCAGGGCGCGTCCATCTCGGCGAAGCGCGGCAGTTCGAACGACTCCTCGCCATCATGGATCGTCGCCAGAAGACGCGCTCCGACCAGCGCCTCCCACTCTTCGCTCTGGAGGAACATGCGCTCCGGCTTGGGCGCACGACGCTTGCCCCGCCCCCCGCCGGCTTCCTCGAAACCATTGGCGATGGTTTCGAAGAACGAGCCGACGCGAAGCTCGACCCCGTCTTCCAGAAGAACGCTGGCCTCGTCCACATAGTCAAACAGCGTGGCAAGCCCCGTTTCGTAATGCTGGCAGAGCCAGTGCTCTCGGCCGACGCTTTCGCCGGAGGGCGCTGGGGCCGCGCCGGGAACCTCGCTCGCGGGATCGACGATCAGCATGTCGCTGGACCCCAGCGTTCTCTGCGTGACCGGGTCATAGGAGCGGATCGCGCTGACGATCCCGTCTTCATGCTCGATGCGGCAAGGCAGGGGCGCGGCGGCGGGGAAGAAATCGATGACCCGGCCCCGGATCGCGGCCTCGCCCGGCTCGTCCACCCGGTCGTCGAAGACATAGCCGACACCGCGCAGATAGGATTCGACCTCGCCGATTTCGATCCGGTCGCCGACGCGGAACTCGCGATGCAGCCCATTCCAGATGGAGGCCGGGGGCACGCGGCGCAGAAGAGCCTCGGCGGTGGTCAGTACGATCTCGGGCTTGTTGTCGGGGTTGGTCAGCCAGCGCAGGACGCCCATGCGCTGCCCCATGACCGAGCGGGACGGCGAGCTTCCGTCATAGGGCAGGCAGTCCCATGGCGGAAAGAACGCCAGCGAGCGGTCCGGGTCGAAGCCGGCGAGAATGGCCATCAGCTCTTTCGCACGGCGAACCGTCTGCGCGACATAGACGATCGGGCGGCCCTTCGCTTCTGCCGCTCGCTCGCGAATGAGACTCGCGGTCGCGCCCAAGGGGTGAAGCGGCACCAGCGCATCGACATTCGAGGCCTGCGTTTCGATCGTCACGGATTGCAGCATGGGGTCTTTCGAAGACTCGCCCAAGATCGGGCTTGCATGGGAAACGTGCGATCGGCCGCAACGATCCAAACCTATGGTTGGCTATGGTTCGAGCAGCGGCTTGCGCTCTTTGAGGTGTCGCCACTGGTCGGTCGAGGCCCGGCCGATAGCTATGGCGGGACGTTCGAGACAGGAGACGATTTTCCCATGGCGCATCACGAGGACACGACCCTTGCAGGCCACCGGCCGCTCGACAGGCTCGACATGGGAGCCAAGCTCGACAAGGCGCTCTACGAGGATCGGCTCAAGGCCATTCAGCTGAAATTTCAGGAAATCCAGCAGGCCTATCTGCACACGGGCGATAGCGCCGTAGTGGTGTTCGAGGGATGGGACGCTGCCGGCAAGGGCGGCGCGATCCGGCGCATGTCGGCCGTGATGGACCCGCGCGGCTTCAAGGTCTGGCCCATCGCCGCGCCGACGCCGCAGGACCTGCAGCATCATTATCTCTCGCGCTTCTGGGCGAGGCTTCCGGCTACGGGAGAAATCTGCGTCTTCGACCGCTCCTGGTACGGCCGCGTTCTGGTGGAGCGGGTTGAGGGCTTCGCCAAGCCGGCGGAATGGGGGCGCGCCTATGGGGAAATCAACGAGTTCGAGCGCCTCCTGACCGACGCGGGAACGCGTATCGTCAAGATTTTCCTGTTCATCGATGCCGATGAACAGATGAAGCGATTCGAAGACCGGATGAACGATCCGCTGAAACGTTGGAAGCTTTCCTACGAGGATTTCCGCAACCGCGACAAATGGTCGGAATACGAGGACGCCGCGAACGAGATGCTGGAGCGAACCTCCAGCCATTGCGCGCCCTGGCTCGTGGTACCCGCCAACGACAAGCGCCATGCGCGCATCGAGGCGCTGGGCACGATTGCCGATCGCCTGTCGGCCGGCGTCGACCTCTCGCCCAAGCCTGCCGACCCGAAGCTGGTCGAGCAATATGAGCGCATGGTGAAGGACGAGAAGAAAAAGCGAAAGACCTAAGCCTTCCGCATCGAAAGGTCAGCGCTGCGAGCGCCGCATCGGCATGGCGTCGATGACGGCGTTCATAGCCTTGGGCTCAAACGGCGCGTCGCTGCGCCATTTCACGCCGCCATCCTTGCCGATCAGGATGGCTTCGAAATCTGGCTTGGCCCCCAAGCCGAAATGGCGGCGCAGCGCGGCCGCGCTGTGCTGCGCCTTCGGGTCTCCGTACAGAGCCTCGACCCGCTCGCCCGCGACGCTCAGCACCACGAGGTCGCGCTCCGACAGGGCTTCGCGATCCGACAGGAGGCGCTGCTTCTGCTGGGTGAGCGCGGGGTCGTTCGTCTCCGGCGCGAAGAGGATAAGGATGCGGTTCTTCCAGCGAAGGGCATCAAGATCGCTTTGGGCCGAGGCGGCGGACAGGCCCGCCATCAGGCTGATCGATGCCATGACGAGGGTCCATTTCATCGCCGTGTCCTCCACTCGGAACTTATGGAGGTCGAACCCGCGAAGGCTTCGCTTCGTTCCCGCTGCGCCGCAGCAGGTGCTTGGCAGGAGAGGGGTCTCCCGCTTAGCGTGAGCGGGTCTTTCAGAAGGGCGAATCCATGGACCTGACCCCGAGTGACCGCGACGCGTTGGTGGTAGTGGATGTGCAGAACGATTTCTGCCCGGGCGGCGCGCTGGCCGTGACTGAGGGCGATGCCGTCGTGCCGCTTGCCAATGCGCTGGGCCGGCGCTTCCGACATGTGATCCTGACGCAGGACTGGCACCCAGCCGGCCACGCCTCCTTCGCCTCGACCCATGGCAAGACGCCGTTCGAGACGGTAGAACTGTCCTATGGCACGCAGGTTCTCTGGCCCGATCATTGCATTCAGGGGACGAACGGGGCGGAGTTCCACCCCGGCCTCGACATTCCCCACGCGCGGGCGGTGATCCGCAAGGGCCTGAACCCGGCGGTCGACAGCTATTCGGGATTTCGCGAGGCGGATCGCGTGAGCCCCACGGGGCTGGCCGGATATGTCGGCGATCTTGGCGTCGACCGCGTGTTTCTCTGCGGCCTCGCCACGGATTTCTGCGTCGCCTGGACGGCCTTTGACGCACGCGAAGCGGGGCTGGAGGTCGTGGTGGTCGAGGATGCCTGCCGCGGCATCGATCTCGATGGTTCGCTCGCGCGCGCCCGAGCTGAGATGGACGCGCGCGGGATAGTCAGGATCGCGATGCGCGATCTGGCGTGACGCTCAGGCCGCGTCGGGCTGGGCGTTGACCTTGGGCTCCGACGTGCGCTCGATCCACTGCACGAATCGGTCGACATAGCGCTGAAGGAAGGCCTTGGTCGCCTCGTCCGTCACCGAGCCATCCTCGGCGAAAAGCTCCGGCTTGTAGTGGAAATAGACTTCAGGCTGGCCCATGAGCACGACGTCCACGACGTTGAGCACGCTCTTCAGGTGGTTCTGCCCAGTGCCCGCGCCGCCCGCGCCCGGCGAGGTGCCGACGAGACCGCCGGGCTTTGCCGCGAAGACGTTCTTGCCATAGGGGCGAGTGCCCCAGTCGATGGCGTTCTTCAGGACGGCGGGGAAGGAGCGGTTATATTCGGGCGAAACGAAGAGCACGGCATCGGCCGAGGCGATCTCGCTCTTCAGGCGGGCGACGGGTGCCGGCATGTCGGCCAGGAGATCGTCATTGTACATCGGCACATCGCCGAGTTCAACGAAGTGGAAGTCCAGGCGGCCTTTGGCGAGCTTGCCCAGCGAATGGGCGAACTTTCGGTTGATGGAATCCTTGCGGAGCGAGCCGACGAGAACGGCGACCTTTTTCATATTAAGTCTCCCTGTGGGATACGAGTTGGGCGCAATGTTGCGACGCGGTGGTGGCCGGTCAATGCTCCACGCAGGAAACGGTGCGTCACCTCAGGCAAACGCCGTCAGGCGTTTGCCGCTCAGGCCATCGCTTCTCTTGCCAATAGCTCCAACAGAGATCGACCCAAAAAAGCCGGCGGGCATCATCCGCACCCACCGGCCTGAGACATGTCAGACCGCCACCAGTTCGCGCGTCTCGTCGAAGGAGATGTCGGGGTTGCGCTCGCGGGCGTAACGCAGCTCCCAGTCGCTCTTTGGCAGGAAGACCGGCCGCTCGTCGCGATCGAGCGCGATGCTCATGCCGTTGTCCTTGATGAAGTCCTTGAGCTTGCGCTCGTCGGGGGACGAAATCCACCGCGCGGTGGAATAGGGCACGGGCTCGAAGCCGATCTCGGTCTTGTATTCGCCCCGAATGCGCGAGGCGAGAACGTCGAGCTGGAGCGGGCCGACGACGCCGACGATCCAGTTCGAGCCGAACATGGGCTTGAAGACCTGCACCAGACCTTCCTCAGCGAGATCCTCCAGCGCGCGGCGGAGCTGCTTCATGCGCATCGTGTCTTCCAGGCGCACGCGGCGCATGACTTCGGGCGCGAAGGAGGGCAGGCCTGTGAAGCGGAAGGCCGCGCCTTCGGTCAGCGTGTCGCCGACGCGCAGCGTGCCGTGGTTGGGAATGCCGATCACGTCGCCCGCGAAGGCTTCTTCCGTCAGCGCGCGCTCCTGCGCGAAGAAGTAGATCGGGTTGTTGACGGCCAGCGGCTTGCCCGAGCGCACATGATTCAGCTTCATGCCGCGCTTGAAATGGCCCGAGCAGAAACGAACGAAGGCGACGCGGTCGCGATGGTTCGGGTCCATATTGGCCTGCACCTTGAAGACGAAGGCCGAAACCTCGTCATTGGTCGGCTCGACCGGCCCCTTGTCGGAGGGCTGCGGGCGCGGCGGCGGGGCAAAGCGCGCGACGATGCGCAAGAGCTGATCCACCGAGAAGTCGCGCAGCGCGCTGCCGAAGACGACGGGCGTTAGATGGCCCTGACGATAGGCGTCGGCGTCGAAGCTCGCATAGCCCTCGCGCGCGAGTTCCGCCTCTTCCGCGAAGCGCTCCAGAACATGAGGCGCGATCATGGAGGTGAAGGCCGGGTCGTCCAGCCCTTCGACCTTCTTCAGACTGTCGCAGGGGCCGTTGGCGCGAGCCTTGGAATAGATGAACTCGTCATGGGCGAAGTCGTAGCAGCCCTGGAAATCGGTTCCCATGCCGACCGGCCAGACCTGCGGCGAGACGGTGAGCGCCAGCGCCTCCTCGATCTCGTCCAGCACCTCGAACGGGCTGCGGCCTTCGCGGTCGACCTTGTTGACGAAGGTGATGATGGGAATGTCGCGCAGGCGGCAGATCTCGAAGAGCTTGCGCGTCTGGGACTCGATGCCCTTGGCCGCGTCCACCACCATGATGGCGCTGTCGACGGCCGTCAGCGTGCGATAGGTGTCTTCGGAGAAGTCCGAGTGGCCCGGCGTGTCGAGCAGGTTGAAGGTGATGCCCTCGCGCTCGAAGGTCATGACCGAGGAGGTGACGGAGATGCCGCGCGACTGCTCGATCTCCATCCAGTCGGACCGGGCGCGGCGATTCTCGCCGCGCGCCTTGACCGCGCCGGCCATGTTGATGGCGCCGCCGGCGAGCAGCAGCTTTTCCGTCAGCGTCGTCTTGCCGGCGTCCGGGTGGGAGATGATGGCGAAGGTGCGACGGGCGGCATAGCCGGTCGGCACGGCGGACGCAGCCTGCGTCATGTCCGTTGCGGCGCTCATGATGAAGCCTTTTTCAGTCTCAAGGCCGCGATCTAGGCGCGGCGACAAACATTCCTGCCGTCTCCATGCCGTTTGCGGGCCTCGGCTGCAAGTCGGACGCCGATTTCCCTCGTTTTCGTGCTTGTCTGAATTACCACGAAAAAGGCCGGCGAAGCGCCGGCCTTTTCTATGGATTGCGCAGGCTCACTCGCCGAAGCTGATCCGCCAAAGCTGCGTTGGCAGGCTGGCCGGTGCGTCCGGCTTGAAGAAGGCGGAGTCCTGAATGCGCGAGGTCGTGACATAGACCGAGCCATCCGGCGCTTCGCTGAACGTATCGGGCCAGCGCAGCCGCTCGTCCTTCACGAGGATCTCCGGCTTGCCCGATGGGCCGGCGGCGAGATCGCGCCGTTTCACGGCATCTTCCTCCGGCGCGGTCACATACATCGCTCCGCTCTCGCGACCGATCAGAAGCCCGTCCGCCACGCCGTTCTCGCCGAAGGGCTCGACAGCGCTCGAAACGTCGTCCCCCTTAAGACCGGAGCCGACCAGCGTTTCGGTCGCGATGCGATAAAGTGTTTTGCCCTTGATCGCCTGCCAATAGAGATACTGGCCGTCTTTCGAGAGGGCGATGCCATCGGCGGAGAACTCGACGCCGCGCCCATCGGGACGGCGCAGCACCTGGCCGTTGGCTTTGACCTCCACGCCTTTCTCGACCTGTGTGGACGGATGACCGTCCAGCACACGTTGGGCTTTTCCGCTTTCGAGATCCACCACCAGAAGCGCGCCCTTGGCACCGGAATCAGTGATGAAGGCGTGGCGACCGTCCGGCGAAAAGCGCACATCGTTGAGATAGGAGCCCTGCGGCGCGGCCGTCTCGTCGAAAGCGATGGTCTGCCCGATCTCGTTCGTTGCAAGGTCGATGCGCACGAGCTTGGCGGCCTTGGGCACCAGCAGAGACTGCGCGGGCGCGGCGGCATCGAGCACCCAGACATGGCCGCGCCCATCGGCCACTACGCTCTGGACGCAGACCCAGTGCTGGCTGGCGTCCATCTCGTCCTTGCGCGCGTTGCGCCACGCGTTCCATTCGTCGCTCGGATAGGGCTTCAGTGTGCCGGCCTTGGTGAGTTCGGCGACGGATACGGGCGAATCTTCGGTCCAGCGTGGGAAGTTGACGAAGACGCGGCCATCCTCGGCGACGGTCACGCCCGTTACCTGATGGGGGAAATCTGCCAGCTTTTCGAGCTTGGGCGCAGCCTGTGCGGGCGAGGGCGCTTGCGCGAAGGCGGCCGGCGAGACGGTGAGCAGCGCAGCAGCCATGAGCGCGGCGCGGATGCCGGCGTGCGGATGGTTCGGAAGGCGGCTCATGGGCCAACCCTCGCCGAGCCGGGCTCGGCGCCATGCTCGTCATCCTCCGCCGTGGTGCCACCGACGCTTTCAACGCCCCATTCGTCGCGCGCCTGCGCCCCCGTCCGGTTCAGGCGGACCTTGCCATCTTCCACGCTTTCCACCGAGTCCATATGGATGAAGTGGTGTTCGCCCCCGGCGGCCGGGTCGGTACGCGCCAGCTTCATGCGCGCACCATCGAGGCGATCGACGGTTCCGACATGCTCCCCGTCGGAGCCGAGGATTTCCATATGTTCTTGAATCTGCGTGCTATCGGCCATGTCCTACCTATCCGATTGAAGTCCGAGCGCCCTACGGCGCTATCGAAACTGCAATCGGGCAAGGGCTCGCCCGTTCCGTGCTCATGAGCCGGCTGACGAATCCGTCGCAGATCACCTCGCCGTCAGGCGTAGGCGAACGCTTCCTCGGTAACGACATGGAAATGCGAAAGGAGGGCGGGGCCGAAATTGGTGGACAGGGCGACGTCTGTCGCGTCCCGGCCTGTCGCCATTAGAATGCGGCCGATGCGCGGGAAATTGTGACGCGCGTCGAACGTGTACCAGCGGCCGCTGAGATAGACCTGGAACCAGGCGCTGAAGTCCATGGGAGCGGGCGAAAGAGGAACGCCGAAGTCGCCAAGATAGCCCGTGCAGTAGCGCGCGGGGATGTTGAGGCAGCGGCAGAGCGTGATCGCCAGATGCGCGAAATCGCGGCAAACGCCGGTGCGATCCGTGAACCCGCCATGCGCCGAGCGCGTGGAATCGGCGTTCTGATAGTTGAAGGCGATATGGTTGTGCACGAAATCGCAGACGGCCTGCACTCGACCCCAGCCCGGCGCGGTGTGCCCGAATTGCTGCCAGGCAAAGTTCGCGAGCTTGTCGGTGTCGCAATAGCGGCTGCCAAGAAGATAGACGAGCACCTCGTCGGGCAGGTCCTGAATTTCGTGCTGCACCGCGTTCCAGGCAACGGCGTCAGGCTCGCCGGAGTCGTAGATTTCGAAGCTCGTAGAAATATGCGTCGTGCCGGCCGGCGCGAGAATGCGCGTGCAGGAGTTGCCGAACCCGTCCGTGTAGGTCCAAGGCTGCACTTGCTGGTCGAAGTAAAGCACCTGCTCACTCAAAAGATCGACCCGTCGCGATGGGTGGATATTCAGGACGAGAAGCATGGGCGTGGGCTGCGCGCATTCATATCCCAGCGTGAAGCCTGCCTTGATCCGCATTCGTGAGTCCCCTTCGCGCGGCGCGGAGTGCGCCGTTTCGCTATGAAGGCGCGAACGCTGCTTATGTTCCAATCTTTTTACAAAT
The DNA here is from genome assembly GCF_001475935.1 of Aureimonas ureilytica. Lineage (GTDB taxonomy): Bacteria > Pseudomonadota > Alphaproteobacteria > Rhizobiales > Rhizobiaceae > Aureimonas > Aureimonas ureilytica_A. Next base: position 14,682 of record NZ_LDQA01000010.1, on the reverse strand, counting down.
TGCCTCTTCGATAGGCAGTGTCCCTTCCAATCTACCTTCGGTGATGACGTTGACCTGCACCGTCATGCCGAGACTGTCGGCAGCGGCGCCGCTGAAGGTACCGGACAAGGGCGTCGCCTGCGTGGGGTCGCGCACCACGGCCACCCGGATCAGATCACGATTGCCGACGATGCCGTTGGTCGGGTCGAATTCGATCCACCCGGCGCCCGGCAGGAAAACCTGGCACCAAGCATGAGTAGCGCCGCCGCCCAGCGTATCCGACCCATCCCGATCCGGCACATAGATATAGCCGGTGACGAAGCGGGCGGCGAAGCCGAGCGAGCGAACGGCCTCCATCATGAACAACGCGAAGTCGCGGCAGGTGCCCTTGCGCAGCAGCAGCGTCTCGTAGGGCGTCTGCGTCCCTCGCTCGTGCCGGCGCGCATAGGAGAAGCACTCGCGGATCGCGTAGCACAGCGTCATCAGGAGCTTGCCCGTATCCGTGTGCCGGTCCCCGTGGGCGAGGAAGCGCCGCGCCCATTTGCCGACCTCGTCCTGCGGGTCGGGATAATGGCGCTCGATGGTCCGTCCGAGATCGAGCCGATCGTCCGCGCCATAGTTGAACGGATAGGTGAGGGCGGCCGGGTCGATCTGGAAGTCGGGCGCGGCCTGCGGGGCGTGATCCACCGTCAGCCGCGCGTCGAAGGACAGGCGCTTGGCCGGCGTGTCGAAGCGGACCAGAGCGACGCAGTTTCCGAAGACGTCGTGCATCCATCGAATGTCGGCCGGGGCCGGATCGATATCGAGCGTAGAGGTGAGCAGGCGCTGATCGTAGCTGTCGCGCGGGCGAAACAGGAGCCGGTGCTCGCCGAACGAGACCGGCCGAGCGTAGTAGAACACCGTCTTGTGACGAACCGAAAAGACGGCCATCCGCGCACCTCTCCCATGGACGAAAGACCATGCTTATCCATGGAGATGGTCAGCCGGCAAGCGGCCCGCGCCTGGGGCAGGCCCCTACGCGCGGTCTCATTCTCGTCGCAGGACCGGTTGATAGGCGGCCCATCGCCATGGTCCAAGACATCTCTCGAGACGGAGACCTGCCCATGTCCGCATCGCGCATCGACGCGCTTCTGTCGCAGATGACGCTGACGGAGAAGATCGGCCAGCTCAACATGCTGGCCGCCGGCTTTTCCGTCACCGGGCCGATTCTCGGCGGCGATGCGTCCGGCGCGGTGCGCGAGGGGCGGGCGGGGAGCCTTCTCAACGTCTTCGGCCCAAGATCTGTGCGCGATATCCAGCGCGTCGCGATCGAGGAGTCGCGCCTGAAAATCCCGCTGCTGCTGGGCTTCGACGTGGTGCACGGGCATCGCACGGTGTTTCCCGTGCCGCTGGCCGAAGCCGCCGCCTTCGACCCGTCGCTTTGGGAGGCGACGGCGCGCGCGAGCGCGCGTGAAGCGGCCGTCGACGGCGTGGCGCTGACCTTCGCACCCATGCTCGACGTCTCGCGCGACCCGCGTTGGGGCCGGGTGGTGGAAGGTGCGGGTGAGGACCCTTACGTCCAGTCGCTGTTCGGCGCGGCCAAGGTGCGTGGCTTTCAAGGGGACGATCTGTCCGATCCGAGGAGCGTCGCGGCCACCGTGAAGCATTTCGTCGCCTATGGCGCAGCCTCGGCGGGGCGCGACTATGCCTCGACCGACATGTCCGAGCGCACGCTGCGCGAAACCTATCTGCCACCGTTTCAGGCGGCGATCACGGCGGGCTGCGCGGCCGTCATGCCGGCCTTTTCCGATCTCTCGGGCGTTCCGATGACGGCCAATGGCCCGCTCCTGAACGGCTGGCTGCGGGGCGAGGCGGGGTTCGATGGCGTCGTCATCAGCGATTACAACGCGATCGCGGAACTTGTCGCGCATGGCGTCGCGACCGATCTCACCGAAGCTGCCGCGCTGGCGCTGAAGGCCGGCGTCGATATCGACATGATGAGTGGCGCTTATGAGCAAGGGCTCCCTCTTGCCCTGGAGCGCGGACTTGTGACCCTCGGCGAGATCGAGACGAGCACGCGCCGCGTCCTGGCGCTGAAGGAGCGTCTCGGCCTGTTCAACGATCCGATGCGCGGGCTTGCGCCCGGCGGCGAGGGCGCCGGGACGCTTCTGCCCGAGCACCGCCCGCTGGCGCGCGAGGCGGCGCGGCGCTCGGCCGTGCTGCTGAGCCATCGCCATTCAGTGCTGCCCCTGTCCGAGCGTCCGCAGCGGATCGCTATGGTCGGCCCCTTGGCCGATGCGGCGACGGACATGATGGGAAGCTGGTCCGGCGCAGGGGAGGCGGGCGAGTGCGTCACCTTCCTGCGAGGGCTGCGTGAGGCCAGGCCGGACTGCGCTATCTCTCACGCGCGCGGCGTCGGCGTGGACGAGGCGGAAGAAGGCGGGCCGGAGGCGGCGCTGGCGCTTTGCCGCGAGGCCGATCTCGTAATTCTGGCCATCGGCGAGACGCGCGAGATGAGCGGCGAAGCCGCGAGCCGCACGGGGCTCGAACTGCCGGGCGATCAAGCCAATTTCGCCCGCGCCGTTCTGGATCTCGGCCGGCCGACCGTCGTCCTCCTGTCCTCCGGCCGGCCGATCGCCGTGCCTTGGCTCTTTGCTCGCGCCGATGCGGTTCTGGCGACATGGTTCCTCGGCAGCGAGGCGGGTCATGCGGTCGCCGATCTTCTGACCGGGCGCGCCTCGCCCTCGGGCCGACTGCCGATCACCTGGCCGCGCTCGGTCGGACAGGTGCCGATTTTCTTTGGCGAACGGCCATCGGGCCGGCCCGCATCCGATGGGCACTATACCAGCAAATATATCGACCTGCCGACGACGCCGCTCTTCGCCTTCGGCCATGGTCTGACCTATGGACAGGTCCGCTATGCCTCGCTCGCCGTCGAGCCAAAACGGCCGAAGGGCAACGAGGCGATCACGGTCGCGGTCGATCTTGCCAATGACGGCGAGCATCTGGCGGAGGAAACGGTCTTCCTGTTCGTGCGGAAGCCCGTGGCGCGCGTCGCCCGGCCGCTGCTCGAACTCAAGGGCTTCAACCGCCTGACGCTGCGCCCCGGCGAGGAGGCGCGCACGATGCTGACGCTGCCCGTGGCTGCTCTCGCTTTTCCTGGCCCCGATCTGACGCCCTCCGTCGAGCCGGGCGAATACGAAATCCTCGTGGGCCCCGCCGCCGACCGCACCCGCCTCCTGCGCCAGACCATCCAGATCGAGGAAGGCGGATCATGAAAGGCGTGACGAGTGGTCCGACGCGCCGCGCGGTTCTGGCTGGTGGGCTGGCGCTGGCGGGCGGGGTCGTGGCCCGTCCCTGGGGCGCACAGGCCGACAGCATGGAGACTCGGACGATTCTTCTCGTCACCGTGCCCGGCCGCCGTGCCGAGGGGGCCTGGGAGCGCGCGGGTCCGCTTCTCCAGGCGGCGGGGCGTGCACCCGGCCTCGCCGATTGGCTGATTGCGGATGGCTACCGGCCGGCCGGCTTCACCGGCCGCCTCATCGCCCCGGCCGCCGTTTTGGACCTTGCGCCCGCGAGGTTGGCCCGGCTTCTTGCCGATCCGCAGCTGGTGCAGATCACATCAACCCGCATTCCCACTCGCCAAGACACACAGGATTGGGCGACGGCCTTTGCGGCTCTTTTGCGCGAGCCCGTCGACTTTGCGTCCTGCGTGGTCGCAGTGGATGAAAGCCCGCCCGCCGCCATCGATCCGTTGGCGGCTGCGCTGAAGCCGCTGGCAACGCTGCGCTTCGCCTGAGATCAGTCCGCTGGCGGGCGCTCGCCGGCTGGGCGAAAGGCCACCGCCTTGACCACGGCATAGACCTTGGTGCCGGGATGCAGGCCGAGTTCGTCGAATGAGCGGCGCGTGATGCGCGCGAGGATTTCGTCGCCCGCGCAATCCAACAGCAGATCCATGCCGCTGGGGCCATCGGGCCGGACGGACACGATCCGTCCGCGCGCGACATTCAGCGCGCTGATCCCCTCCGGCGCTCGTGTCGCGATCATCACGTCGCGCGCGCGGATCCGCAGCCGCAGAGGACTGCCGATCGGAGCGGCGACGGTGGGGAGATGAAACCGCGCCCCTGCCAATGCGACGGTGGTCAGTCCATAGGATGGGTCATGTGAGACGACCTCTGCATCGAGTTCTCGGCCCGGCTCCTGATCGGCTGCAAGCGGAAACAGATCGAGCCGATCCATCACGCCGGCAGCCGGTCCGTTGGCGACGACGCGACCGTTGGCGAGAACCACCAGATGCGAGGCGAGCCGTCGCACTTCGGAGACGGAATGGCTGACATAGAGGATCGGCACACCCGCTTCATCACCTAGCCGTTCGATATAGGGGATGATCTCCGCCTTCCGCGCTTCGTCCAGTGCCGCCAGCGGTTCGTCCATCAGTAGGAGGCGAGGGTTGGCCAGAAGCGCGCGGCCGATCGCGACCCGCTGCTTTTCGCCGCCCGAGAGGCGCTGCGGACGGCGCGCGAGAAGCGAGGATAGGCCGAGGAGATCGACCACCCCGTCGAAATCCGCGCTTCGTTCCGCCCGAGGGGCGAACCATCGGCCGAAGACGAGGTTCTGCCGAACCGTCAGATGCGGAAACAGGCGCGCGTCCTGGAAGACATAGCCGATCCGGCGTCGATGGGCCGGGACGAACAGCCCGGTCTTCGTATCGGCCAGCACACGGTCGCCCATCGCAATCCGCCCCTCATCCGGCCGCGTGAGACCAGAGACGAGATTCACCAGCGAGGTCTTGCCCGAGCCCGAGCGCCCGAACAGCGCGGTCAGCCCGCCTTCGGCGCGGAAGGCGATGTCGAGTTGAAACGCGCCGAGGCGTTGGCGCACGGACACATCGAGGCTCATGCAGAGCCGACGCGTCGGTCGAGCCGCGTCGCCAGCCATTCGGAGGCGATCAGCGCGGCCATGGAGAGAGCGACGGAGAGTGCCGTCAGGCGCAGCGCCGCCGCGTCGCCGCCCGGCACTTGGGTGAGCGTATAGATCGCGGCCGGAAGCGTCTGCGTTTCGCCCGGAATGTTGGAGACGAAGGTGATGGTCGCGCCGAATTCGCCCATCGCCTTGGCAAAACCCAGAATGAGACCGGCGAGGATGCCGGGCAGGGTGAGAGGCAGGGTCACGAGAAGGAACACCCAGACCGGGCCTGCGCCGAGCGTCGCGCCTGCATCCTCCAGCCGGCGGTCGATCGCTTCCAGCGACAGGCGGATCGCCCGCACCATGAGCGGAAAGCCCATCACGGCGGAGGCGAGCGCGGCACCGGTCCAGCGGAACGAGAAGACCAGACCGAACCAGGATTCGAAGAACGCGCCCAGCGGCCCGCGCCGCCCGAACAGCAGCAGCAGAACGTAGCCCGTGACCACCGGGGGCAGAACCAGCGGCAGATGAACGAGACCGTTCAGCAGCGCTTTGCCGGGAAAGCGGGTGCGCACGAGGAACCAGGCGACCAGGAGCGCGAAGGGCAGGCTGGCCAGCGTCGCGACGCTCGCCACGCGAAGGCTGAGTCGCACGGCCGTCCATTCTTCCGCGCTGAAGCCCCATCCCGTTTCCACGCCTCGACCTCGCCGAACGCTTATGGGCGGGACGCGTCGAGGATCGTGAAACCCTGTTTCCGAAACAGCGCGGCGGCGGCGTCGCTTTTCAGAAAGGTGAGGAAGGCGGCCGCTTCTGTCGAATGCGTATCCGCTGTCAGGGCGAAGGGATAGACGATCGGCTCGTACGAATCGGCGGGAAAGGTCGCGACGATTCGAACACTCGGGTCTGACACCGCGTCCGTCTTATACACGATGCCCAGCGGCGCTTCGCCGCGAGACACAAGGAGCAGCGCGGCGCGCACGTTTTCGGCCTGCGCCACGCTGCCCTCCACATCGCCCCAGACCCCGAGCTTCTGAAGCGAGGCTTTGCCGTATTTGCCGGCCGGCACCGAATCCACATTCGCCATGGCAAGTTTGCCGCCCGAGAGCATCGAACGGAGCGGGAAGCCGGACGTGATCTCGGTCGAGACAGTCGAGTTTGCCGGTGCGATCAGAACCAGATCGTTTCCGAGAAGATCGACTCTGCTGTCCGGCCGGATCAGCTTGCGCTCGGCGAGATAATCCATCCAGGCAAGATCGGCGGAGGCGAAGAGATCGGCTGGCGCGCCAGCCTCGATTTGCTTCGCGAGCGCTGAACTCGCGGCATAGGACAATGTCGCGCCGGAGCCGCCGTCTTTCTTCCAAGCCGCATTCGCATCGTCCAACGCGTTCTTGAGGCTCGCGGCCGCGAAGACCACGGGAGGCTTGTCCTGCGCGTGAGCGGGAGCTTGGCACAGCCCGCCGATCACGAGGGCCACGGCAGTCAAAAGACGAAACAGGCTTCGACGATTCGGCACGGACGACCCCTCAGCTGATCCGATATGTCCAAACGGATATAGCGGAACCCGCCATTCGAAAAGGGGCGTCATCCCCGAAACGAAGCCGCAAACGCGAAAGGCCAGCCCCAAGGCTGGCCTTTCCGAATGGTGAGTTGGGAAGGAACGCGAGAAGGGGAGACGATCGCCTTCGCGAAGACGAACCATCTCCGCCCGAGATCGGGCCTCGCGTGCCGTCAGAGGCTTTTCAAAGTCGCGTCCGTTCCGACGATGGCACCGCCGCCATTGTCGCCGGCTTGAATGGCGGTCACCGTGCCGATGCCCGGCGCGGACGAGCCGATCTTCAAGCGAACGAGATTGTCGCGCGTCGCGACGATCGCCTCGTTCCGGAAGATCGACACGATCTGATAATCGCTTGCCTGAAGCTGCGCCGTGGACGCGACAAGTTCCACCGGCATCGGAACCGGAATCGGCGGGGGGCCGGCTTCGACCGTCTCGACGGCATGGGCGGGCGACTGCGTCAGAAGATAAGCCCCACCGGCCCCTGAAACGATGGCGAACATCGTGGCGCAGCCGGCCAGAATCTTGACTTTGCGCGACAGGCCGCGCTTGGTCGTCGGCTCGCCGGTCTCGACCTTCACGGCTTTCGTTTTCGTCTTTTTGGCCATCGCTAGGCTCCATCAGCATGTTCAGCGTGGGGCCAGATTGGCCACCGGCCGTTCAGGCGGGATGGAAAAAACCGTTAAAGATCGAACCAACTGATCAGTAACAGCCACGTCATTTGGATGTCTGCCGCCTATGGCGAAAACATGCTTGCTCTCATTGGCGGGTTTTATTGAAAATACGATTCAATCAATATTGGCGAAGGTCAGAAGAAGAGGCAAGGCTCGACCGAGATATCGGGAGCAAACTGCCACGCTCTGAAACTCACCCGACGCCGCCGAACGCTGGGAAGACTACAAAGATCAACTATCGAATGGAAGTTTGTGGACCCGTGGTGCCGGCTGCAGGGCTCGAACCCGCGACCCCCTGATTACAAATCAGGTGCTCTACCAGCTGAGCTAAGCCGGCCACGACGCGTCCATATCACGATGTCCGGCGGATGACACCTCTAATTTTCGATCGCGCAAGTTTCGTGTAGGGAAAGAGCGACGCGGCCACTCTCATCGGCCGCGCGAGGTTGGCAGAGATTGCACCGGCCCGCGCTCTCGATCACGAGCCGAGCCGCTGGGGGGGAATTCCATGGATCGTCGTACATTCATTCGGTCGGCCGGGCTGACGGCCGGCGCCAGCCTGACGCTGGCGGCACCCGCCCTAGCGCAAGGCACACCGGACCTGCGCTGGCGCATGACGTCGAGCTTTCCGAACACGCTCGACACGCTGTTCGGCTCGTCGCAGCTTTTCGCCAAAACGGTGTCGGACCTGACCGACGGCAAGTTCAAGATCGACGTGTTTCCGGCCGGCGAGCTCGTGCCCGGCCTACAGGCGCTCGACGCCGTGCAGGGGGGCACGGTCGAGGCGGCGCATACCGTTCTCTATTACTACGTCGGCAAGGACCCGACCTTCGCCATCGGCTCGGCCATCCCCTTCGGCCTCAACGCCCGCCAGCAGAATGCCTGGCTCTATAATGGCGGGGGCAACGAGGCGGTGAACGCGTTCCTTGCCGATTACGGCGTGCTGGCTCATCCCGGCGGCAACACCGGTACGCAGATGGGCGGCTGGTTCCGTAAGGAAATCAACTCGCTGGCCGATCTTCAGGGTCTGAAGATGCGCATCGCCGGCATCGCGGGCCAAGTGCTCGCCCCGCTCGGCGTCGTCGCGCAGCAACTGGCCGGCGGCGACGTGTATCCTGCGCTGGAGCGCGGTACGCTGGACGCGACCGAGTTCGTCGGCCCCTATGACGACGAGAAGCTCGGCTTCTATCAGGTTGCCCCGTACTACTATTACCCGGCTTTCTGGGAAGCGGGGCCGACCGTCCACTACATCTTCAACAAGGCCAAGACCGAGGAACTGCCGGCGACCTACCGAGCGGCGCTGGAGGCGGCTTCCACCGTCTGCAACACGCGGATGCTGGCCGATTACGACGTGAAGAACATGCGCGCGATTCGCTCGCTCGTGGGCAAGGGCGTGCAGCTTCGCCCGTTGCCGCGCGACGTGCTCGACGCCGCCTACGGATCGGCCCAGCAGCTCTACGCCAAGCTCGATGCGTCGAACCCGAAGTGGAAGGTGATGTACGATCCGTGGAGCCAGTTCCGCACGCAGATCTACGAGTGGTTCCGCGTCGCGGAATACACGAACGACACCTATGTCTATTCCCAGCAGGCCGCCGGGAAATAAGCCGGGCTTCATAAGGTCGTCAGAGGCGATCCGCCGCCTCTGACACGCTTTCGTGAAGGCGCCGACGCGCCTTGCTTGTGGCGCTCATGTCCTCCCAGAATGCCATGCCCCGCGGAGGGGGTGTTCAGGGAGGACTCGGCGTGGATCGTCGTAAATTCATTTTCAAGGCGGGCTTAGCGGGCGGCGCCTTGGCGACAGGCTCGGCACTCGCCAAGCCGGCCTTGGCGCAGAGCGCACCGGAGATTCGCTGGCGTCTGACGTCGAGCTTTCCCAACACGCTCGATACGATCTTCGGCGGCGCGGAGGTTCTCTCCAAGACCATTTCCGAAATGACGGATGGTCGCTTCAATATCGACGTGTTTCCGGCCGGCGAACTCGTGCCAGGCCTTCAGGCGCTCGACGCCGTGCAGGACGGGACCGTCGAGGCCGCGCACACGGCCTGCTACTACTATGTCGGCAAGGACCCGACCTTCGCGATCGGCGCGACCATTCCCTTCGGCCTCAATGCGCGCCAGCAGAATGCCTGGCTCTACCATGGCGGCGGCAACGAGCTGTTCGACACGTTCCTCGCCGGATACGGCGTGAAGGGCCTGCCGGGCGGCAATACGGGCGTCCAGATGGGCGGGTGGTTCCGCAAGGAGATCAACTCGCTGGCCGATCTCAAGGGCCTCAAGATGCGCATCGCGGGCCTTGCCGGCCGGGTGATGGAGCCGCTCGGCGTCGTGCCGCAGCAGCTGGCCGGCGGTGACATCTATCCCGCGCTGGAACGCGGGACGATCGACGCGACGGAATGGATCGGCCCCTATGACGACGAGAAGCTCGGCTTCTATCAGGTCGCCCCGTATTACTATTACCCGGCCTTCTGGGAGGGCGGGCTGACCGTCCATTTCCTCTTCAACAAGGAGCGCTACGAGACGCTGCCGGCAAGCTACAAGGTGGCGCTGGATACGGCCGCGAAAGCCGCCAATATCAACATGCTTGCGCTCTACGACGTGAAGAACATGCAGGCGATCCGCTCGCTCGTCGGCAAGGGCGTTCAGCTGCGCCCGCTGCCGCGCGACATTCTGGACGGCGCTTACGATTCGGCGATGAAGCTTTACGCTTCGCTGTCGGAGAGCAATCCGAAGTGGAAGGCGATCTACGACCCTTGGAAGACGTTCCGCTCGCAGAGCTACGAGTGGTTCCGCGTCGCGGAATATTCCTACGACACCTATGTCTATTCGCAGCAGGCGGCCGGGAAATAGGGTCGCGCTCCTATTCAACAAAAAAGCCGGCGGGAGACCGCCGGCTTTTTTGTTGTCACGGCTGCGTCGCCGGAGCGCCGAAGCTGGGCGCGGGGGCCGGAGCGGGAGACGCCGGCTGGCCGAAGGACGGTGCGGCCGGTTGGCCGAAGCTCGGTGCCGGCGCCGGAGCGCCGAAGCTGGGCGCTGCGGGCTGACCGAAGCTTGGGGCCGCTGGCTGGCCGAAGCTCGGCGCGGCTCCCGGCGCGGGCGCGCCGCCCGGTGCTGGCATTCCGGGCATCGGGACGTTGAGCTGGATCGTGCTCGGGTCCACCACGGCTTCCTTCTTCAGGAAGTAGGTCACCGATTGCGGCCAGAGAATCAGCACCAGCACGAGAATGAGCTGGAGGCCGAGCCAAGGGATGGCCCCGAGATAGATGTCGGAGGTCTTCACGTTCGGCGGGGCGATGCCGCGCAGATAGAACAGCGCGAAGCCGAAGGGCGGGTGCATAAAGGCCGTCTGCATGTTCACGCAGAGAAGCACGCCGAACCAGACGAGATCGATGCCGAGCGAGTCCGCCACCGGCGCCAGAAGCGGCACGATGATGAAGGCGATTTCGAAGAAGTCGAGAAAGAAGGCGATGAAGAAGATGAAGATGTTGACGAAGATCAGGAAGCCCACGACCCCGCCGGGGATGTGAGACAGGAGATATTCGATCCAGTGGCCGCCATCCATGCCTTGGAAGACGAGGCTGAAGACGGTGGAGCCTATCAGGATGAAGACGACCATGGCGGTGAGGCGCATGGTCATCGCCATGGCCTGACGCGTTAGCGACCAGGACAGACGGCCGTGCAGCGCCGCGAGGAGAATCGCGCCGACCGAGCCCATTGCGCCCGCTTCCGTGGGCGTTGCGAGGCCCATGAACATCGTTCCGAGCACGAGGAAGATCAGCGCCAACGAGGGCACCATGCCCTTGGCCACCTGCCACAGCAGCTCGCGCCCGCTCTTGGTGCGCGCTTCGGGCGGCAGCGGCGGCATCCGGTGCGGCTGAAGCTTGGAAACGACGAAGATGAAGCCGAGGAACAGAGCGATCTGGAGCAGCGAAGGGCCGATCGCGCCGGCATACATGTCGCCGACCGAGCGGCCGAGCTGGTCGGCCAGAATGATCAATACGAGCGAGGGCGGGATCACCTGCGTGATCGTGCCCGACGCCGCGATGACGCCGGTCGCCAGCCGCATGTCGTAGCCATAGCGCATCATGACGGGCAGCGAGACGACGCCCATGGCGATGACGGAGGCCGCGACCGTGCCGGTGATGGCGCCAAGCACCGCGCCGACGATCACGACCGCGTAAGCCAAGCCGCCCGGAACCGGCCCGAAGAGCTGGCCGGAGCCCTCGAGCAGGTCTTCCGCCAGCCCGCAGCGCTCCAGAATCGCGCCCATGAAGGTGAAGAAGGGGATCGCGAGCAGCAGATCGTTCGAGATCGTGCCGTAGAAGCGCAAGGGCAGCGCGTTCAGAAGCGCCGGGCTGAAATGGTCGAAGACCACGCCGAGCACACCGAACAACATGCCGACGGCAGCCAACGAGAACGCCACCGGAAAGCCCAGCAGCAGAAAGACGATCATCGCGCCGAACATCATCGGCGGCATCGGACCGTATTCAAACATGAAAATGTCCCCCCGGACGCCGAGTTACTGAAGCGGCTTTTCGTATTTGGTTTCGAGCGTGATCAGGCCGTTCAGCGCCGCAACGCGCTTGATCAGCTCGGACAGGCCCTGAAGAAAAAGAAGTCCGAAGCCGAGCGGCAGGGTGAGCTTTGCCGGCCAGAGGATGAGGCCGCCCGCGTTCATCGACGCTTCGCCCGTGATGAAGGAGCGCCAGAAGAAGGGGAAGGTGAGCCAGAAAAGATAGCCGATCACAGGCAGGAACAGGACGACGAAGCCAAAAATGTCGATCAGCAGCCGTCCGCGCACCGAAAGCATGGAATAAACAAGATCGACGCGTACATGCTCGTTCATGCGTAGCGTATAGGCCGCGCCCAGGAGAACGATGGCCGCGAACATGTACCACTGGATTTCCAGGAGGCCGTTCGAGCTCATGTTCAAGGTGTATCGCAACAGCGCGTTACCGGCGCTGATCAGAACCGCGATCAGGACCAGATAGTCCGCGATCACGGCGAAGCCGGCCGACAGCCGGTCTATGCACTGGCTGACGAAGAGAAGTGCTTTCATCCGTTCCCCCCAAGGACTCCCCCGCGCGAGTCCACACGCGGAAGGTGACGAGCCTGTCATCCCTCGCATGGTTTATGAAGTGTGGCCTATGCCACAAGCCCCGGATAATGCCAGCCTTTTTACCGTAAGCCACGGGCGCTAAAAGGCGAGCCGAGGCAGGCAGCCAGCGATCTGACGGGAATGTGACGATGACACTGGAGAAGCGGGTGGAGCGGCAGCGGCGTCTGGTGAGCACGCTGGAGCAGCGGCTTCTGTTCGAGCGTCTCGTGCTGCAACGTTTGGAAGGACGCCAGAGCCGGGACGAAGCGCCCGAGCCCGTCGAGACCCTCGCGAGCTTGGGGGATGTGTATCGGGCGGCCTGCCGGCGAGCCGCCCGATAGGATCGGGTCAGCCGCGCTGCGCGCTGCCCATGAAGCGACGCGCCGCATAGAGAGCGACGGCGGCGGCATTGGAGACGTTGAGCGAGCGAATCGCGCCGGGCATTTCCAACCGCGTGAGCACCGAGACGGTCTCGCGCGTCTTCTGACGCAGGCCCTTGCCTTCCGAACCGAGCACGAGGGCGATTCGTGTTCCGCTCAATGCGGGTTCGAGTTCGCCTGCGCCTTCCGAATCGAGGCCGATCGTCTGGAAGCCGAGTTCGGCGATCTCGTTCAGCGCATCGGCGAGATTGGTGATCTGGATATAGGGTATGAATTCGAGCGCGCCGGAAGCCGACTTGGCAAGAACGCCCGATTCCTGCGGCGAATGACGGCTGGTGGTCACCACAGCGCCCGCGCCGAAGGCCACGGCAGAGCGCAGCAGCGCGCCGACATTATGTGGGTCCGTCACCTGATCCAGGACCAGAATCAGGTCGCTTGTGCCCAGATCCGACAGGCGCTTGGCGCGAAGCGGATCGGCCTCCAGCATCACGCCCTGATGTACGGCGTCGCTGCCGAGTTCCGAATCGAGGAAGCGCGGCTCGACGATTTCGAGCGGGCAGGGCGGGTTCGCCTCGTCGATCTCGAGACGGTTGAGAGCGTTGCGCGTCGCATAGAGGCGATGCAGCACGCGCTCGCGATTGCCCAGAGCCGCTTCCACCGTGTGGATGCCATAGAGCCTCACACGGTCGGCCGGGCCGGGTTTGCCGGGCCGGGGCGAAGGCTTTTTGCGCGAATCGGCGGGAAGAGGGCCTCGGGTGCGCTCGCGATGGGCGCGTCGAAGCTTGGCGTAATGCGCATCCTTGGGGGTGCGCGAGGATGGGGTGTCGTCGCTCATGCGTCTTTCTAGAGCATGGAGGGGCCGTCTGAATAGGCTGTGTGCGCTCGAAAGCCCGGTTGCGCGGGCTTTCGGTAGCGCCTGAGCGCCGTTTCGAAACGAGCTTGCGGCTTGTGTGTGAAGACGTGTTGACAGGCGCGGCGCGGCGCTGCATAAGGCCGGCACACGAAGCGACGGCGAGCCGAACGCTTCCTGCTTCTAGACCCTGAAGCAGTATGGAGGGATGCCCGAGTGGTTAAAGGGGACGGACTGTAAATCCGTTGGCTTAGCCTACGTTGGTTCAAATCCAACTCCCTCCACCATATGTTCCAGGGAATACGGATGCGGGTATAGCTCAGTGGTAGAGCAGCAGCCTTCCAAGCTGAATATGCGGGTTCGATTCCCGCTACCCGCTCCATATCGCTGACGCGAAATCGGAAGAGTTTTGATCGGTTCTCAGCAAGACCGAGACGCGTCTGTAGTCCATCCCACGTCCGGATCGATCATGTATGATGGGATGAGGCAAAGGCTGTTTGCCTGCACCTCTTGGCTTCCTAACATTGCGCGCCTACCAAAGCCGTTCGGAACGGTCGATCCGCTCGCTTCTTCTCCTTGGACTTCCAACAAGGAGAGACCCATGGTCACGACGGTCGGAACCGAATCCACGTTCGACAAGATGGTGCAGAATCTTCTGATCCTCGAACATGACGCCATGTCCGCCTATCAGGCGACGATCGACCGGCTTGAAGACCCTGCCTCGCGCGAAAAGATCGCGGCCTTCAAGCAGGATCACGAAGCTCATGCGCGGGAACTGCGACGCATGGCCTCATCGCTCGGGATCGAGGCGCCCATGGAAGGCGACGCCAAGGAACTGCTGACCAAGGGCAAGGTCGTTCTGGCCGGTCTCGTCGGCGATCGGACCGTATTGAAAGCCATGGCAACCAACGAGATCGAGACCAAGATGGCCTATGATCAGGCCTCCAGGAACGACGCCGCACCCGCCGAAGCGCGGGCCTATTTCCAGAAGGCCTTCGCGGACGAAGACCGCCACAAACAATGGATGGACGCAGCCGCCGCCACCTGATTCGACGGAACTGCAAGGAACGATGGAACTGCGGGAATGAAGGGACTTGCCGGGAGGCAGGTCCCTTTTTCGGTTGAGAATACGATTTCAGCCGATGTTTTCACCTTTCGTTAGGGACGGCGATTCGGGCGGTGCTTGTGTTTCACGAGCGCACTCGCTATGTCGCGGCCCTGTTTTCACAGGCTCCGCAAGGTAGACAGAATGGCCAAGAGCAAATTCG
>NZ_LDQA01000001.1 GCF_001475935.1 Aureimonas ureilytica | reverse complement strand
TCATTCGGGGGCAACAACAGGGAATACGAGTTCATGTATCAATCTGTTAAAGGAGCGAGTGGTGAGCGCGGTGGGACTCGAACCCACGACCACATGATTAAAAGTTCGGTGGGGAGCGCGCTTCGAGAACTGGCGAAACGTGAGAGATTACATAGCCATATACTGGCCTGTTGCATAGGGGTGTGAGCGGCGTTTCGCAAACCGTCTCACCCTCATAACGTCTCACGACAGATCGTGACGGATCATCACTCAGCGGATCGCGCCGGTTCCTTCGCCGCTGTCGAACCATGCCACCATCTTGCCGATCGCCGCGTCGGCCATCTCGGGATGGCGCGCGAGGTAGTGCTTTAGGATCGTGTTCGCGCTGGCGGCCGTGTGACCGGTGACGCTGATGATCTCGGGGATGGTCGCGCCGCCAAGCGCCATCCAGACCACGGCCGTCGAGCGCAGGTTCTTGTCCCGGAAGGTGGCGACGGACGGGCAGGGCTTCAGCTTCCAAAGATGCCCGATCGTCGGCTCGCTCGCCGGCGGCGTCTTCCTCGCGATCGCGTCCTCGACCTTCTCCCCGACCAAGAGCCCGGCCGCCGCCAGCGCGCGCACGTCGGCAAAGGTGTGTCGATAGTGGTGTGTCGTCCAAGGCGCGCGCGTCTGCTCATCGATGACGACGAAGGGGCTGTTGATCTCGGCCGCCTGCCGGCGCGCCTTAGCGGCCGATAGTCGCCGCTCCAGCTCGGGGCTTTGCAGGACGGCGACGATCGCGCCCGTCTTGGACTGGCGCAACATGCGACGGCCGCGCACGAGGCCACCGGCGTCGTCCACCATCACGAGGCGGTCGTTCTGGCGCTGGCCGGTCCAAACGCCAAGCGTGACCATGTCTCCGATCTCGGGCCGTCCCATCGCGTCGGCCGCCGCGATCAAGGCCGCGATCTCTTCCCGCTCGCCGAAGCGAACGACGAGGTCCGGCGTCTGCATCCCAATGCTCTTGGCCGGGTTGCCGGCGAGGCGAACCTTGCCGCGCTTCAGGCCCCAGGAGATGGCGGCCGAGAGAGTGGCGATGCAGCCGCGCGCCGTCGCCAGACCCTTGGTCTCCCATAGCTCTTCATAAAGGCCATAGACGATCGTGCCATCGAGCGCGTCCACGGCCGAATGATAGAGCTCGTGGTCGAAGTTCTCGATTGCCGCCATCTTCCAGCGGTAATCGTTCCTTGTGTTCTCGGCATAGGGACGCACCTGCCGCTTGCCGCTCGCCTCGCCGCCAATCCAGCGCGGGGACTTCTGCCAGTCCTCGAACAGGTTCGCCAGCGTGTAGACGGCGGGCGCATGGCGAAGGGGCGCGGTGCCCTTGGGCCGCTTCCGGTTTGCGGCCTTCAGAAGCTCGGTCCGCTTGGCGGCGATCTTGTCGGCCATCCGGTTCGACCAGTCCAGCGCCTCGCCGGCGGTGAACCATGTGCCGTCCGGATGGATCAGGCTTTCGCCCTTGAAGCCGAGCTTGCGAAGGGACGCGCTCGGCACGAAGCGCGGGCGCCCCTCGCGCCATGCCACGTTTGGTATCTTCGGGGCGCCCGGTTTCTTCATGCCTGCTGGCTCCATTCACGCGCGAGCTGGCGGCCCGCTAGTTCGATCTCGACTTCCACGCTCGCCCAGAACCATCGTTCTTCGAAGAACGCGATCAGGCTGGCGATGTCATCCAGCTTGGGGCACATGGACATTTGGGGCCGCGGCGCGTTGCCATTCGCCGCGGCGAACATGCGCGCGGCCCTCATCGGCCTGCGCCATACCGAGCGCGCAGGCTCGCGTTCTGTTCTGAGACCAGCCGAGCCGGGCGATCGTTGGCCGGCGACGGCGCGGCTAGATCCTCGCTCTCTTGCGCTGCCACCCCGTTCGCTCGAACCCACGCCTCGAACGCGGCCCGGCTCCAGCGCCAGACCCCGCCCGGTAGCGGCGGCGGGAAGCCGTGATCCTTCGACAGGCGCTTGTGCTTTCGCATCAGCGATTGAGGGGTAAGTCCCATCGCCGATGCAATGTCCTCGATAGCCAATGTGAGCGGGGCGGAATGTCCCGGGACATTGTTAAGTGTGGCGTCGCTTGGAAGTCCCGGGACTTTGTTAAGTGCGATGCGTGTCACAACTGGCTCCTATCGCCAACAACGATGGCGATATGAAGCGCACGCAATTGCGTTCACGTCAACAAAATGAACGCAATTGCGTGTGATGCGTTGTTAATCTAGAGATGAATGTCGTGTAGCTGGCACACCATATCGTTGCCCTCTTGCTACCAGAGCGTGATGGGCGAGAGCGTTTTGGAAGGGCTTGTCAGGTGGACGAATTGGAGGAATTGGCCAAGGCCTGGGTACAGGCGGAGCCCGCAATGCGCCTCAAGGCTATGACTGCTCTAGCTTCGATGGCGGAGGCATCAGACGGAGCAATTCGAGGAGATGCCGTCGCTCTTCCGGAGAACGCGTCGCCGCAAGGGCAAGAAATTCCTCGCCCTCTCGATCCATCTGCATCCCGGTCAACACGTAGATCAAGCTGACGCCCAGCACCGCGCAAAGCTTCTCAGTCTGCGTGATGTTTGGGCTCGTTCCACGGTCGCGCATCTGCTGGATGTAGTTTGGGCCGAGTCCAGCAGCCGTGCTCAACGCGCGATCCGATCGCTCGTCTGCATCGATCAAACTAAGGAGTCGGTCGCGCCAAGTCGTCTCGCTCATGGCGAACTGGATAGCAGAGGAGGTCAAGCTTAAATGCACGAATATGCGTTCGTTGACACGAACGCATTTGCGTGCATTATCACGTTTTATGCGAACCCTTCTTTCTGAAATCGATGAGTTCCTAGCCGATGCGAAGCTAAGCGATTTCCGCTTTGGCCTCCTTGCGGCACAAAACGGACGCCTCGTATCGCGTTTGCGAGAAGGGCGGCGCTGCTGGCCTGAGACCGAAGCTAGAGTTCGGGCATTCATCTTATCCGAGACCTCTCGACGATTGGAGAGCGGCCCCCCGCGAGGCCGCTCTAAGTCCAAACCGAAAGAATACTGCCGAACGCCGGCCAATCCGACCAAGGTTCCCGGCTCCGACCCGTCTTCCGTGTCCCAATCTGACGCGGAGACCTTTGCATGTCCGACCGAATTGCGTCCGTCCTCGGCCTCCTCCTGTCGATGGCCGACGCCGTGATCATCGCGCTCGATCCCTCACTCGAACCCGCCGTCGCCGAAGCCAAGCGGAACGCGGCGCGCCTGCACAAGGCGCTCTATCGCGGACCGGGCGACACGGACGATGCGGTGCGCCACCGTGTGGCGAAGCTGACCGGCGTTCCGGCGAGCTATCTCCTGCGCCTGCACAAGCGCGCTCATGAAATGTCCGACGTGTCCGGCAAGTGGGCGCGTCTCCTGCAACAGGCTTGCGATGCCCTCGACCAGGCGGCCGCGCCGGTGGCGCTGGCGCTCGACCAGGCCGCCGAACGGGCCAACGCCCATGCTGAGGCGCTGGATGCCGACACTCTTTCGATCCGCCGGGAACTGGCTACGCGCACAATCGCGGCGCGCCGCCGCCCTCGGCAGGAATCTTTTCTTCAGGAGCTGGAGAGCGATCGAACGCTCGACCGCCCGCATCCGAAACCGGGGAGATAGGCCGTCATGATCGTGCCTGTCTGGGGCTTCTGGCTCGCCGTGTTCATGGCTTGGCTGATGGTCGCGAGCGCTGGCACGGCGCTCCTGTTCTGCGGCCGCTGGCTGGCGGGCTCCATGTTCGCCCTCTTCTGGGGCGGGCTCGGTGGCTTCCTGCTGATCGCGCTTTGCCAGGGGTGGGCGGCATGAGCGACGCGCCGGCTCTTCTCGCCGTCGTGGTGGTCGATGGCCTAGCGGGGCGTTTCTCTGATCCGGCCGCGCTCATGGCCGATGTGATCGAGACCGTCAATTCCGAATGGCGGCGCTGCCGCGTGGCGGGCGTCAACATCATCGACGCGCGCTGGTCGGGCGGGCGCATCTTCCTCGAAACGATGCCAGGTGAGCAGCCTCTGACGGTCGATGCCGTCCGCGAATTTCTCCAAGCAAAGAAGAGCAAGGCATGAACTGCGCCATAACGTCGGACGCTAGGTCATTCATCGGCCTTCCGTCTATCTCTCTGCAGCAATTCGGAGATATCGTCCCTAAAGCTGTAGCAAATATCTGCAAAGAGAAGGCGCTCAAACTCACTGTATCCGCCAGTGAAATCCATGCTCTGGGTTCGGCGCTTTATCTCTGCTTCTGTTGGAATGCTTCGAATGAACGCGTAGGGGAGAAGGAATGTATTAGCAGCTGCGAACACGTGCGCTGTATCGCGCCTGCTCCTGGCATTGCGCCACTGCACCCATCTTCTGAACATAGACCCCATCTGGCTCCCCTATCGCTTTGCAATGCTTTCGTTCTGGGGTCTTGCCGATGAATGCGCAATCGCCCTTGTTCGCGATCGAGGCGAAGCGTGTCGCTGCGGGTCTATCTATTGAAGCCCTCACATCGGCGAGCGGCATTTCAGAAAGTTCGTACAGGAAGGCGCTTGCTGGCGTTCGCAACCCCAAGCCTGTGACGCTCGGAAAACTGCGCACTGCGCTCACTCGCCTGACGCGCATCCAGTCTCCGACCGACAACTTAAATAGGCTTGTCGTCTCGACCTTTCATGCTGCCCTAGCACTGATGTGCGCGCGCGAGGGCGTCGCGACGGGCGACGTGCTGCGTCACGATCCAGCCCGGCGCGCCACGTCCGACGCCGCCTGGCTGCGGGCAGCGCGGCTGCGACAGCGCGCGATCGCGCTCGTCAACCAGGGGCTCGACCTTCCGCAATCCGAACTCGCCCGGGCGCTCGGCCTGACGCCGGCGGCGGTGAGCCTCGCCATGGGAGCGGTGGAAGACGCCCGCCACGACGATCCGCAACTCGACCGCGACATGGACGAGCTGGAGCGGCTGTTGCGGGGGGAAGCATGAGTGCACCTAGTTTAGGCGTTCAAGTCTTTGGCCAGTCGGTCGACTTCTTCGACGAGATCATATGCTCTTGTGGACAGATTTGCGGCAACCGCAACGAACTGCATACGATTAAGCATTGCCTGCTCGGATGTAATTCTGAAAGGCATGATGTTCTTATTGAACTTGGATATTGTGTGCTGCGAGAAGATGAAAAGCTGCTCCTGAGCTTTCTCGGCAGCGGAAAGAGCATTCCTGTAGGCTGCCGTCCCGTCCTTGTCGAAAAGCTCACGGATGTTCTTTATTTCATCCGCTCGAATGGCGGCGAGTATGCTGTCGAACGCTTCACCGTAAGGCGCTACGAGAGCTTTACCGTCAATCCTATCTGTCTCCTTGCCCGGTCCAACGAGTTCGATGGTGTTCTGGAGCGAAGCGATCGCGGCTTTGAGTCTATCCGTCACGTAGAGTGCTCGGGAAACGCGCAGCGTCTCGGGCGCACGAGCCATTCTGACGGTCTCGAAATGTCTCTGCGCCTCAGCTTTTTGGCCTGCGATCGTAACTGCGATGACGATCGCTCCGGTAAAAATCGCGAATGCGTTGGCCCATTCTCGGGTGCAGGTGAGGACGCTTTCCTTTGCCTCGCAAAACGGACCGTCTGTAAACAGCGGGATTTCGCCTGCGACGGCGATCAGAAGGAACGTGCCGGCGCCCACGGCAACGCCGAGCGGAAACGTCATCCAATTCGAATTCATCTCGCTCTTATCTCCCGTTTTAAGCGCGCGGCTCTAGCGTTCTATCGTGGGTGCGCCTGATGCGATCCGATCGCGACGATATCAAGCAAGGGTTGAAAAATCGGATCGGCGAGCTTTGCGCGCGTCTCCTGCCGGATGGCCGGCAGCAAGGCCGCTTCTGGGTCGCGCATAATCCGGTGACGGGCGACGCGATCGATCATCCCAAAGACCCGACGTTCAAGGTGCCGCTCGATGGCGATGCCGGCGCCTGGGTGGACTATCGCTCGGGCGACAAGGGCGATGTGATCCGCCTGATCGAATACACGCAGCGTCTCGACTTCCGCCAAGCCATGGATTGGGCGCGTGAGTTTCTGGGTCTGCGCGCCATGACGGCGCGCCAGCGCGTGGACTTCCGTGCCGAACAGGAAGCGCGGCGCGCCGAGGCGGCGAGGGCGGCCGAGGCCAAGGCGCTGGAGAAGCGCAAGGCCGTGCTGCGGCTTTGGGATGGCGCGGGATCGATCCTGGACGACACGCCGGCGGCCGCGCTCGGCCGTCGCTACTTCGAAGAGGGGCGCGGCACGCCGCTCGACCAGATCGACAACCTCGATCGCGTGACGTTCCGGGTGCATCCCGCGCTCGAATGGTGGCGCGGGGCGACATGGGAACGGCGCGGCGGCAGGCTCTGCAAGGTCGCGCCTGGTCCGAAGTTTCCCGCTGTCGTCTCGGGTTTTCGCTCGCCGACCGGCGTGGTGACGGCCGTGCATTGCACCTTCCTCGATCCCGTCGGGCCGCAAAAGGCTCCGGTGAAAGAGGCCAAGCTCATGTTCGGCGAGGCCGCCGGCAGCGTGATCGCGGTGAGCTGCGGGCCGACCGGTCTGCCCCACGACATGGCGAGCGAGCCGGGTCCGCTCGTCCTTTGCGAAGGCACCGAAGACGGCACGACGCTGGCGCTCGGCATTCCCGAAGCGCGCGTCTGGGCCGCCGGCTCGCTCCTGCACATGGGCAAGGCGCCCGTCTGGTTGCCCTGCGTCTCGGCCGTGTTCGTCGCGGCCGACAACGATTGGAAGAGCCGCACCGCACAGCGGCAGCTCGACCAGGTGCTGGCGGAAATTGCCAGTCACGGAAAGCCCGTGGAGGTCATGCGCTCCGCGATCGGCAAAGACTTCAACGACGGCATGACGGAGTGAGCATGGCGAAAGCGACGAAGGCCGACCTTGTGAAGGAGGCCGAAGGTCTCGGCATCGATGTCGATGGCCGGTGGGGCATCGAGACGATTCAAGAAAAGATCGACGCGGCGAGGGCTGCGCAAAGGCAGGACGGGCAGGGTGATGCGGCGGAAGATCAAGCGGGCGACGGTGAAACCGGCGAGGGCGGTGATGCAGCATCCGGGGATGCCGGATCGCAAGCGTCCGACGCCAGCGGCGAAGGCGGCGATCGGCCCCCTTTGGCCGATGAACCTGCCGCCGGCTCGTCTGAGATCGCATCGGTATCCGGATCGCGTGATGGACTGGAACAAGCCGACGAGTCTGACGGCGCTGATCCGGGTGCTGTTCCGGGGGCGATAGAAGGGCAGGCCGATGCGCAAGATCAGGCGGGCGAAGGCGAAACAGTGGTTCCGCTTCCGGAGGCCGGTGGCGTTTCGTCGGATCCTGCCGGCGCGGCTGCGCAGGTTTCGGATGCTGCGCAGTTGGAGGATCCCGGTGCCTCCGATGCGGGCGGATCGCCGGATGCTTCGTCGTCACAGGACGGTGGTTCGAACATCGGTGTTCTCGATGCATCTGACGATGGCGAAGATCAGGCGGGAAGTGATCTCGCGGGCGAGCCCGAAGGATCGGATGCCTCCGATGCTTCCGGACGAGATCCCTTTCTAGAGATGAGCCCGGACTATCTAGCCGCGCGCGATGCGATGACGTGGCCCATGGTTGCCGCGTTTCAGGCGGCCTGCTCAGTGCGTGGTGTTGCGAATGGCCGGGAGGCCGGCAGCTTCGCGATCGATCTGGACTGGATGCCGGGCACCGAAACCGCCGACAAGATGATCGCCCTGGTGCGCCATGCGGTGCCTTTCGTGCGCACCTGGTCGGATGCGCCGGCGGAAGCGCTCTATGGTCACGTCGCCAGCGGCGGCGGCGTGAACCTCGTCCTCGATGTCGCCTGGGCCGATCTCGATCTCGCCGACCAGGCGGCGTGGACGGTGTTTCGCGATACGCTGGTGACGCTCGATCGCTTCATTGCGTCGGACGCCGCCCGGAACGCGGCGGTCGAAGAGCGGCCGGTCTTTGCCGTGTCGGCCGACGAACTGACGCTTGAGACGGCCGACGATCGCTTCGCCTCGTCCGACTTCGCCGGGGTGCGCGCATGAGCGACGGTTCCGAGCTGGTCGGCGGTGGTCGCATCCGCTCCTTCGTGGAGCGCGTCGAGAACCTGACGCGCGAAAAGCAGGAAATCGCGGACGGGATCAAGGAAGTCTACGCCGAAGCCAAAGGCGAGGGGTTCGACGTCAAAATCCTGAAGGAGATCGTCAAGCTCCGGACGCAGGACAAAGACGAGCGCGACGAGCACGAAACGCTTCTCGACCTCTACCTCCGCGCGATGGATGAGGCCGCCGCTTCGGCCTGATCTCCCGACCCTTTCCCGGCCGTCTCCTCCCCGGCCGGGCGCATTGGCGGCGTCTCCTGTCTCGCGTGGCGCCGCCCTTTTTTTATCCTGAGTACCGGGCATCATGGCAAAGCAGGTTTCCAAGCGTGGCGTTAGCAATGTTCGTGCGGCCTTCGTGGACGCGAACCTTGCTTTGGAAGAAGCCAAGCTCGACCCAGAACTGTTGAAAGACCCGAACCTCGAACGGTTCGGATGCCGGCCCGGCAAATGGGAGGGCGCGCCCTGGGACGCGATGCCGCCCGGCTGTCCCGTCCAGGTGCTCGGGTACAATGGCGCCGTGACCTATTGCCGATCGGCGGCCGGACAGCTCACCGCCATCGAGCGGTGGACCAATGGCGAGATCGAAAACCTTTTCGCCCCCTATATCTCCTATGCCCTTTGGGCTTGGCCGGGCTTCGGCTCAGCGGGCAAGGATGCGGATGGCAATCCGACCGACCCCGTGGTGAAGCGTCTGGAGCGCGACCGAGCGCGCAATGCTCTGATCAACGAGGGTCGCCGGCGCGGCCTCTTCGACCCACAGGACAGCGTTCGCGGCCGGGGTGGCTGGCGCGACAAGAGCGAACGGTTCGTCTGGAACTCGGGCGGCTTCCTCTGGACCGTGACGAACGGCAAGCTCGAAGCGACACGGCCAATGGAATATGACGGGCACTTCTACGAGATGAAGCCGGACGTGCTGCGGCCATGGAACGAGCCGATCGCGCCTGAGAACTCGCCCGCCTCGACGATTCTCAAGAGCCTAAAGACTTGGAGTTTCGAGAACGAACTCGATGCGCTCTTCGTGCTCGGCTGGATGGCGACGGGCCTCATGGGCGGCGCGCTCGACTGGCGGCCGGTGATCTTCACGACGGGCGGCGCCGGCGTCGGCAAATCCACCCTGCAAGGGCTCATCAAGCGGGTGCTCGGCCGCTCGCTCCTGGACACGACCGACACGACGCAGGCGGGCATCTATCAGCGCGTCCGGAACGACTGTCTGCCGGTCATGGTGGACGAGTTGGAGAACAAGGCCGGATCGAGCCGCGCCACGACCATCATCGAACTGGCGCGCCTGGCGGCGTCCGGCGGCTTCATGAACCGGGGCGGCGCGGACCATGAGGGCGTCATGTTCCAGGCCCGCAATTCCTTCCTGATGAGCGCGATCAACCCGCCGCCCTTGGAGACGCAGGATCGCAGCCGAATGCCGATCCTGAACCTTGCCCGGCTCGACAAGAGCCGGAAGGCGACGGACATCGTCGTGCGCGACGAGGACGGCCGCATGATCCTGCGGCAGATCATGGATGGATGGACCGAGTTTCACGAGGCAATCCTGCCGCGCTGGAAGCTGGCGCTGCATGAGGCCGGCCTCGACGCCCGCGCCCAAGCGACCTATGGGACGCTGCTCGCGGCGGCCGAGCTGCTGATCGGCACGGACATCATGGCCGAGATGGGGATCGACGTCGAGACGGCGATCGGCGGCGACGACATGCGCCGCGCCGGCGCGATGATCTCGCACCTGACGGCGGCCGAGCGATCGGAGCAGACGGACAATTGGCAGGAATGCCTTGAGCACGTCATGGCCTCGCCGATCGAGGCTTGGCGATCGGGTGAGCGCATCACGATCGGATCGGTGCTCTACGACTATCGACGTGGGGAGCTGCACTACAACGACGCGAAGCACCGCCTGGCAGCGGCAGGGCTCGGCCTGCGTGAGGCCCTGAAGCCGCACGATTGGGGCTCCCTTGCGATCCCCTACAAGAAGCTGCCGGCGCTGAACAAAATTTTCGCCGACACGAAGTGGAATGGCGGCGTTTGGTCGAGCGCGCTGAAGCAGGGACCGAAGGACGTGGTGGTCCGCGATCTCGACCAGAAGTTTCACACGCTGCGGATCGCTGGGGTGCCGATGAAGTGCCTTCTGGTGGACGTGAAGGCGTTTGACGAGCTGGTGGGTGGGGATGGAACCTAATTCACGGGTTTACAGTACGAACGGCCGTTATATCGGATAAGACCCAAGACCGGCCCGACTTGCTCAAGACTCCGTCTGCGACAATGAATTTTCCAGCCATATGGGCGTTGGCCGCTTCCAGATAGTCAACTGGATTCAACTTCATCAGAACGCGGATATGACCATATTCTGGGCTGTCCCAACTGACTAAAACGTCTCTCTCGTTCTTGAGATCGAGCAAATCAGATGGGTTGCTCTCTGTTTTTAGCTGCGTTATTCTTCCAACAATAGAGCATTGCTTTGGTTTTTCGGTTGCGCGCAGTCTATTCGAGGCGTCTCTCAAGAGTTCCAAATGTCCAATCTCAAGGCTAAACGACCGGTCCTTGCTGATCGCAGGCGTGGTCCACTCTGGAGAGAATTCAAAAGAAAATTCAACCTTAGAGAGATTTGTGTCCTCAAGTATTGCGGCAAGTTCGTCACACATGTTGGAACTTAAGCCACTGCCCTCACTCACAAGAGGATCAATACTCCTCTCCAACACAGCAACCTCATAGCATTGCAGGCCTTCTGCGAGACGGCTGACAACACGACGCCCGAAGGGTGCGGCTGAGGGGAGATCAAATAGTTCCGGTGTGTCATTGAAACCGATGGGCGACTCTACTGTGAAGCCGAAGCTGCCTTCGAAAGTGTGGCCAAACCGGCAGTCATCAGCGTACTGCGTAGCCTCCTTTTTGTTTCTAGGAAAGCTTCGCCCTTCCCCAGCTTCAGTTGTAGCTGTGGCGGCGAGGATGCTTCTCATGCAAATTATAAATTGATTCGCTGTCCCTAACTTTATGGATTTATCTGAAACATATTCATCGGGAATCTTGCTGTAGATAATGTCAAAAGAAATAGATTTGATTTTTTCCACAATCGCATCGATGGTGGAGTCATAAACCTGACTTATGGTGGTGACTATATCAAAATATTGCTTCGCCGTAACAGCAACAGTCGGCCGAATATCGATTATCACATTCACGTCACCAGATAGTTTTTCATCTTTGTATGTGAATTTCTTGAGTGCTCCGTCCTTACTGGTTCGCGCAGACCATCCGTTCTTCTCGAGAAACCGAATGAGGGAACGCTTTTGTAGCCTTCCGAAGCTTGGATCAAGTATCATCATCCGAACATCTCCTCGCGACGTACTTTCTCAGCGGCCAGTTCACGAGCTAGATTCGTAGCGTTGAAAATGTTTTCTCTCGGTATTTGAATTGATCTTCGAGTGTCTTCCGACTCGATAGGATCACCTTCGAGCGTCGTGTAATAGCAACAACGCTGAAGTTGCATGTGACTTTCGCTTGAATTTACCCAGTGCCGTTCATCTCTGGGGAGGCACATGAGTATTAATATTGCTCTACAAGCGCTGGCGGGCCGACTTACCAGGTCGTTATATGTTTTGGAGGTGATACCCCATACAATCGAAGTTGGGGTCTCACGCCAATTCCAACTGCACTTCAATTGAAATTCGATGGGATAGCCAGCTTTCACGTGACGATTTCGAGGAGTTTGAGCTCCACGTTGAGTTTGTCGCTTGACTATCGTGTCAAAAGAACCATCGAAACCGTAATCAAACTCAGAACCCATAGTCAGATGGGCGCGAGCAGCTGCAGAAATCGCATGAATGTAAGCGCGGCTCAAACCCTCCTGCGCATGGTCCTTTGTAAGCACTCGGCGTCCCCACCAGTTCAACTGACGCAACTCTAAAGCGAAGAGCGCTGGATTCGCCAGTAGGGTTTCGCACGCGGCACCTAGAGTGGTTCGAGGCGTTGGGACGCTCTGCAACCTCATACCCTCAACCTCCGCACCGGTGAACCTGCCTTCTGCGAGGTGTCCAACCAAATCTACCCAAAAACCAAACGGCTCGGTAGACCGGGGCATAGCCCGGTCTCGGCTCCAGTTCCTTCCTAAGGTATGAAGCAGACCGACTGCTCCCGCCCGAGAGCCGCTTTCACCCAAGCATACTCGGCAACGCTCGCTCTTCTCGATCCACAGCCCCTGCCCATAGCTGATAAAGCGGAGCCCTCGCGATCCGTCCCTCTCGGCATTCGCCGACCCGGTCCGTTCACTTCGGGCACTTAATGGGGGCGCTGCTGTGCCACGGTGGCGGATCACTGGCGCATGGGCGGGTGAGGGAAGGGCAGCGTTACCACGGTAACGCCTCCAGTAACGCCCGGTAACGCTGGAAATCAGGGAAATCAATGACTTGTCAGGAGCGTTACCGCGTTACCGCGAAAATAGCCTTCGCGTACGCGCGCGCGCCTGCACCCGCGAGGTTGGTAACATGGTAACAGGTAACGTCAGGGATATATCCCTATGAAAAGACAAGCAAAATCGGCGTTACCAAGCGTTACCGAATGGCGTTCGATCCGTTACCGGACTTGAGGCCGCGAGATCGGAATAAAATAGGGGTCGAATAGTCGAACCGACTGATCCGCAAGCGAAAATTGGGGCTGTGAGTGGCACACACGCGGGACAATCCGGGCGATCCGGCGGCGGCGATCGAGGCCGATCAGGACGATTTCTTCGGCGACGCTGGCCCGCTGTTCGCCGGGCCGGTGAAGCACGTTGCGGATACGATCGAGAAGGCCAAAGGGCGCGGGAGGCCCAAGGGAGCCGCCAACAAGCGCACGACGGCCATGCGAGACCTGATCCTCGCCATGGGCTTCCGGCACCCGGCCTTGAACCTCGCGGCCCTGGCGAATGCCAGCCCGGACGAGCTGGCGAAGGAACTGAACTGCGAGAAGGCCGAGGCGATGGCGTTTATCCTGAAGGCCAACGTCGAGATGATGCCGTACATGGAAAGCAAGCGACCGGTGGAAGTCCACGTCGAAGAGCGATCGCTGGGCGTCCTCGTCGTCGGCGAGATGCCATCGCAGGCGGTCGCGGACGGTGTGTTCTCGCTGACGGGCGAGATCGCGGAAGTCGAGGAAGATCAATAGCTTAGCCGAACAGGGCAGGTGAGGCGCGGGGTGGTGGCGTCTCACCCTATGAGCTAAGCCTCTGTGATTGCTGGTGAAATCGGCATATCGCACATGATTGAAAATCATGGGACCGACGACGAGGCAAACCGCGCTCGGTATTTATTATCGCGATAAATAACGCGCGCGCTACGCGCGATACCGCCCCTGGCCGCGCCCGCCAAACCGCGCGCGCCTGGCCGCGCTTCAAAACCCGCGCGCGCCCTCCCTACCAGGGGTGTGCGCTCTCACACACACCAGCCGTTCCGGCCTGCGCACTTGAGGGTCCGCGAAACCCGCTAGGGTCCGGCGGGTCGGGGGTGCCCGACCGCAAGCGGGATCGGGACATGGGTATCAACCTCCAGCACTATCGACCGCCTGGGCCGGTGGGCGCGGGCTTCCTCCAGTCCAAGGGTCCGATCGACATCATCATGGGTCCGGCGGGGTCCGGGAAGACGGTCGCCTCGGTGATGAAGGGGCCGCTTCTGGCCGCGACCTACATGCCCGTTTGCACAGACGGGTGGGTGCGCGTGAAGATCGCCTGCATCCGCAACACCTATCGCGACTTCGAGCGCACGGCGCTCGCCTCGTGGAAGGAAGCGTTCCCCGAGGATCACCCGTGGACGGTGAGCTATTCCGGCGGGCAGGACCGCCCGATCAAGCATCACCTGCGCTGGCAGGCGCTACGCGGCTCCCAGAAGGTCAACATCGATTTCCAGCTTGAGACGGGCGCGGTCGGGGATGCCAATGTCGAACAGTTCATCAAGGGCTATGAAATCTCGATGGGCTGGATGAACGAATGCGACATGCTGGACGAGAAGGTGCCCGGCCTGTTCTTCCAGCGGACGGGCCGTTATCCGCCGGTGCAACAGATCGCCGAGTCCGAACTCGTCCGCGTCTCGAAGGACGCCCGCGTGCAATATGCCGCGATGGGCCTGTCGGTGGGCGAGGATGAGACGATCCTGCCGCGCATGATCTGGGGCGACATGAACCCGCCCGATGTCAGCAACTGGACCTATCGGTTCTGCGTGAAGGCCAGCGAAAAGAAGCCAGGCTTCAACCTGCATCAGCAACCGTCCGGCCTGTCACCGGTGGCCGAAAACCGCGTCGGCAAGCCGCGATCCTCTTACGAGCTGGAGGCGGCGACGCAGACGGAAGACATGGTCCGGCGCATGGTGCATGGGAAGTTCGGCTATGCCCGCGACGGAAAGCCGGTCTATCCCGAGTATGACGATACGCGGCACCGCTCGGATCAGGTGCTGAAGCCTATGCGCGGGCTCCCGATCGGGCTCGGCTTGGACGCCGGCGGCTCACCCGCCTGCGGAATCGGCCAGTTCATGCCGAACGGCCAGCTTCGCATGTTGCGCGAGATCTGCTCCGATCCCGGCACCGGCCCCTCGCGATTCGCGGAAAAAATCATCGAGGTGCTTCTTTCGGACTTCCCCGGCTTCCCGATCGCGGAAGCCTGGGCCGATCCATCCGCTTTCTACGGGGCCGATCGGGTGGCCGGGGAGCTGGCGCATATGGAGATCGTCGCCCGCGCGCTGAACATCTCGATCCTGCCGGCGCCGTCGAATGAGCCGGCGCTTCGGCAGGAATCCGTGCGCTGGTATCTCGGCGCGCCGATCGACGGCAACACGCCGCGTCTTCTCGTGTCCTCGTGCTGCGAGACGACGATCGGCGGCTTTGCCGCGCACTACAAGCTGACCAAGCTCGCCAGCAAAGGCGCGACCGACAATCTCGCGGTGGCGAAGAACGAATATTCCCACATTCACGACGCCTGGCAGTATCTCTGCTTGGGACATCGTGGGCGCCTGGGCGCGATCGTGGACGCCTCGAAGATGGGCCGTCCCGCGAAGGTCATCGCCATGTCGTCGCACCGCGCGGTGGCGGACTTCGATGTCTTCAAGGTCTGAGCTTCGCGTCGAGACGCCGATCAGCTTAGTCGAGCTGATGCGTCTCGCCGGCTCGAACCGGCGCGTCCGCCGGATCGTGACCTACCAGGCGCGACAGTCGGAGACAGTCGGCGTCTATGTCGGCGACCAACTGGCGGCGGCGGCGACGCTCTTCCCCGAGGGGCCGCATGTGCGCGAGCTGTGCCTCCTGTTCGATCCGACCGCGCGGGCCGCGATGCTGCGCCTCGTGCGCGTCGCGCAGTTAATGCTGCGCCCCTTGGCGGAACATGGCGTCGTCATCGTCGCGCGCATTCGGACCTCGAACCGGGCCGGGCGGCGCATGGCGCGTCTGGCCGGGTTTCTCGAAACCGACGCGGAAGGCGGGCGGCTCTGGATTTGGAGGGGGTAAGCATGGGCTCGATGTTCGGCGGTGGCGGCAAGAAGGCGGCCGAACAGGCGCGGGCGGACAGCGAGCGCGCCCGCCAGATTCAGCAGGTCGCCAACGATCAGCAGCTCGCGCAGCTCAACAAGTCCGAGGTCGATGCCGAGGCGAGCCGTCGCCCCTCGCGCGGCCGTCGCCTGTTCGTCACCGACGCCAGCGCCGGCGGCCTTGCCGACAAGCTCGGAGGCTGATCCGCGTGGAAGAGTTCGCCGGCCACAAGATGCGCCGAGACAAGATTTGGTCCAAGCGCGCGCCGTGGAACAAGATCTACCAGGACGCCTATGAGTTCGCGATCCCGCATCGTCGGCCGGGCGGCGACGGCACCGCCAAGAATCCGGTCGATCGCCTGTTCGATATGACGGCGACGACCTCGGTGATGTACTTCGCGGGCTCGCTCCAACGCGATCTGTTCCCGGCCGGTCAGCAGCCCTTCACGCTCCAGTCCGGCCCGCTCGCGAAGCTGAAGCTCGGATCAGGCGCGGCCAAGCTGGATCGCGAGTTGGAGAAGATCGCAACGTCCATGTACCCGTTCTTCCTGACGGGCGATTGGGACATGGCCGTTCACGAGCTTTGCATTGATCTGGGCGTTGGAACCGGCGCGATCCTGCCGGTGAAGGGCACGGCGCAACAGCCGGTGGTGTTCGTCGCGATCCCGTTCGATGAGATTGCGGTCGGCACGGACGGATACGGCAAGGTCAATTTCGTGTCCTGGCGCCAGAAGATGGAGCGACAGGCACTGGTCGAGGCATTTCCGCAAGGAGACTATCCCGACGACTTCAAGGCACCCGCCAAGGCATACGAGGAAGTCGAGGTCTATCAGGATTTCGTCGCACTGACCGGCGGCAACAAGTTCGGTTGGGACTTCCGCGTTTCGATGAACAATCATTCCCGCTTCGTCGCCTCGTCCTGGTCGAAGACGCAGCCGATCGCGGTGCCACGCTATTATCGCGTTCCCGGCGAAGCCTATGGACGCGGCCCGGTGCTTCTGGCCTTGCCGTCGATCAAGACGCTGAACAAGGCGCAGGAACTGGCGCTGAAGGCGGCCGCGATCCAGATGCTCGGCATCTGGGCCTATCGCGCCGGCGGTACGTTCAACCCCGACACGGTGCGGGTCGGCCCCGGCGAGTTCTGGCCGATGCAGTCCACGGGCGGCATTCTCGGCCCCGATGTCTCGCGCATCGATCCGGCCTCGGGGCGCATGGACGTATCGCGCATGGTGATCGGCGAGTTGCAACAGCAGATCAAGCAGACGCTCTTCGACGTGCGCCTTCCCGAGTACCAGGGCACGCCCCGCGCCGCGTCCGAGATCGCGGCCCGGCTCCAGCAAAAGGCCGAGACGCATATCGGCGCGTTCGGCCGTCTGACGAATGAGATCATGCCGGTGATCGCGCCGCGCGTCGCTGAAATCCTCTTCGACCTCGGCTTTCTCGGGGCGCCCATCAACATCGATCAGTTCCTGATCGCGACCGCCGTGCAGTCGCCCATGGCGGCTGCGTTGAATGGCGAACGCCTGGCGTCGATCGCGACCTATACCGAGATGGTCGGCGCGATCGCCGGCCCCGACAAGGTGCCGCTCTACGTCCATATCGACAAGGTTCTGGATCGGATCGGCGAGGGCCTGCACATCGACAAGGCGCTGATCCCCGACGAGGACGAGCGCCAGCAAATTCAATCCGACATGCAGGCGCAGCAAACCCAGAACGTGCTGACGCAGGTCGTTCAGGACGCCGCGCCGGGCGTGATCGAGGGGGCCATGGCCGAATGACGAATGTTGCGATGGGACGGCGTGACGCGCAGCCCTTGTCCTCGCTTGGCGGGGGCGGCGGTTGGGACGAGCTCGAAGCGATGTTCGCCCCGCGCGAGGGCAAGCCTGTCCAGGGCCAGCCCGGCGACGAGACGGCGCTGTTCCTCGCCGCGCTGGCGCGCGAGGCGCGCGGCCGCGAGCTGGTTGAATGGCTCATGGACATCACCTTCCGCCAGCCCTTCCGCGCCACGGGCCGGACGATGGAGGAAACCGCGCTTCTGGCCGCGACCCGTCAGGGCATCGAGGGCGTCGGCGAAGTGATCCTGAATGCGCTCGCCCATGGCGAGGCGCTTCTGAAGCAACGCGAGCAAAGGTCCGCGACATGAGAAATCTTCTGAACCTGATCCTTCGCGCGCCGGACGGCGAGGGCGGCGGCGGCGGTGCGCCTGCCGCTGGCGCTCCCGATGGCGGCGCACCAGCCGCGCCGCCGGCTGGCGCTGGCGCTGGCGTTGGCGCTGGCGTTGGCGTTGGCGGCGAGGGTGGCACTCCCGCAGCACCCCAGACCTACCGGCCCGAGGGTCTGTCCGATCAGTATTTCGGCGAGACGGATCATCAGACGATCGACAAGCTGACGGCGGCGATCGCGGCGCGCGGCGAGGTGCCGGCGGACGTGGCGGCTTATCGCCAGATCGGGGACGTGCCCGACGAGCTGAAGCCCTATTATGCGACGATCGAGCAGGACGGTTTGTTCGATGCGGTCGCGTCCAAGGCCAAAGACCTGGGCGTCACGACCGCTCAGCTCCATGGCATTCTGGGCGCCTATATGTCGGGCGCGGCCGAAATGGGCCTTCTCGAACCGCCGATCGATGTGGCGGCCGAACGCTCCGCGCTTCTGCCCGACGACGCCAAATCGCTGCCGAAGGCGGAACAGGACCGGCGCATCGACCAGCGCATGAACGACAATCTCGGCTGGCTCGACCTCATGGTGAAGCGCGGCCTTCCGGCGGATTCGGCCAAGCACATGTCGTTGATGATGGGCGACACGGCGGACGGTCACAAGGCGATCGAATGGTTCCGCTCGCAGCTCACCGGCTCGGGTGAACCGCGCCCGGCTGGGGCGGGCAGTTCGGCGGCTGGATCGAGCACGAAGGACGAGCTGAGCCGCCGCGTCGCGCTGCCGGAAAACACGCCGGGGAACCCGAAATTCTCCAAGTCGAGCTATGACCAGCTCCAGAAGGATTACGAAGCCGCCTATCCCGGCTGATCGGCACTTAAGCCTTGCCGCCGTCCCGCATCCTGACCCTGCTAACCGGACGGTCGCGATGCGGGAGGGGCGCTCCCTCCCGCCTTCGGCCCTCGGTGTATCGTCCATCAGCGAGGGTCATCCATGACGACGCAAGCACCGCTTTGGTATCGTGAGAAAATCCGCGACATGGTCCGGGCACGCTACCAGTCCAACGGCGGATTTCTCGATGCCACCATGACGCGCGGCGACGGCGGCGCGGGTGTCGTCAAGTTCCCGATCATCGGCCGGGTGGAAAGCTACGAGCTTTCCGGCGCGATCCAGAAAATCCAGAACACGAACCCCGACCTTTCCATGGCGGAAGTCCGGATGCGTGACTTCGAGGCTTCGGCCTGGCTGCGCGTTCAGGACGCCCGCCGGCAGGGGCCGAACGAACAGGCGGCGGTCGGCAAGATGCTGTCCTCGGCGATCCGCCGCCGGCGCGATAACCTCAAGTTCGAAGCACTCGACAAGTTCGCCAATGACGGCTCCGCCGGCGTGAAGACGATCGGCGACGGCTCCAAGCTGATCGACGTGATCGACCTCATGGAAGCGCGCGCCCAGATTCGCGGATCGGGTGCCGAGGAAGCTATCTGGAACCCGCTGCCGACCGCCCAGTTCGACCAGCTCACCATGTACAAGGAATTCGCCAACGCCGACTATGTCGGGCCGAAGCTGCCTTTCGGCGACGACAACGGGCTTCGCAAGAAGACCTGGATGGGCATCCAGTTCCTGGAAATTCCCGACGAGCATTTCGTGTTCGGGACGGGCGCGTTCGGCACTGGCTCTGCGGGCAACGGCTTCAACACGGACGGCTATATCGACCTGTTCATGTGGGCGACCGACGCCATGGGCAACGAAGCCGAATGGGATCAGGAAACGCCCTCGATCACCGTCCACGCGGACTATGAGGGCTCGCCCATGCTGGCGAAGGTCGGCCTGTCCGCCGCGTCGATCGGCATCCTGCCCGAGGGCGTGAAGCGCCTGCGCGTCAAGTCGCAGGTTCGCAGCCAGCGTATCGCCGCCTGACGCCGCATCGGCGCGCTTGCCGCGCCGATCCTTCCCCTTTCCGGAGAAACCCCATGGCTCTCAACATCAAGGCGCTGTCGCGCTTCGGCACCAGCGATCGCGGCTCGCGCACCCAGGCCAATTTCTATGTCTACTCGACGGCCGATGCAGCCGCGACGGTGACGGCCGCCGGCTACTTCAACGACGCGCGCCAGAAGTGCAACCTGAAGAAGGGCGACCGCTTCTTCTGTTCGGTCGCCGTGGACGGAACGCCCGCCAAGCTCGACCTCATCGTGACGGACGTTGCCGGCGGCGTCGTCACGGTCGCGTCGTAAGGCGAGGGCGGCGCCATGGCCCAGCCGATCGACAAGGCGACGATCGTCAATCGCGCGCTGATCCAGCTCGGGCAGGCGCCGTCCTTCTCGCTCGATGACGAAAGCTTCGCCAACGGCGCGATCGACGCCGTCTGGCCCGACGTGGTGGACATTTGCTTCGGTCTCCACGACTGGACCTTCGCGCGCCGGACCTCGCGCCTGTCGCGCTTGGCGGCCAAGCCGGACAATGGCTGGACCTACGGGTTCGAGCTGCCCGGCGATCGGCTCGGCGCGCCGCTCCTGGTGCTGCGCGCCGTCGCCCCGAGCGAAGCCGTTTTGCGCAACTACACGATCGAAGGCGAGACGCTCTTTGCGCATGAGCCCGCCGTGTGGGCGCGCTGCAAGGTCGAAGTCGATCCCGTCGCCTGGGAGCCCAATTTCCGCTCGGCCTTCACCACGGCGCTCGCCTCGCGCCTGGCCGTGCCGATGCAACAGGACGAGGGGCTGGCGGCCGAGCTGTGGGCGACGGCCTTCGGCACCCCGGCACAGGGCGGCACCGGCGGCGCGTTCGGCCGCCTGGTCGCGCAGGATCGCGCCGCCGCGCCCGTGTCCTCGCCGCTTCTGCGATCCGATCCGCTGAACGACGCGCGGTGGCTCTGAATGGTGGCGCGTCCCGGCTCAGGCCAGCAGTCCATGAATGCCGGCGAGTTCTCCCCGGAACTCGCCGGCCGCATCGACATCAAGCAATATTACGCGGCCGGGCTCCGGTTCCGGAACATCGAGCCCGTCGCGCAGGCGGGCTTTCGCAATCTGCCGGGCACAAGGCGCATCCAGCCAGTCGGCGCGACGGTCGCGCCGCGCTTCTGGCGACTGAAGCAAAGCCGCGAGAAGTCGTTCTTCGTGGCGCTCCTACCGGGGCGGCTGGATATTTTTCTCGGCTTCGCCCTTGTCGCCCAGGTCGGTCTTCCCGGCGTGTCGGCCACGATCGCGGCCGAGGCGAACCTTTATCTCGAAGGCGACACGATCGGCATTTTTCATAAGGATTTGCGCTCGCTTCGGGTGCTGCGTCAAAGCGATGGGGTCTGGTCGCTGGACGAATGGCCGTTCCAGCGCATCCCCGAGGTGGATCTCGGCGGCACCTATCCCAAGACCGCAGATCAATGGACGCTCTACCTGCGTTGGCCGCAGGCGGGCGACAAGACCGACGCGGTGGTGTCGATCACCGTGGACGGCGAGACGATCGAAGCCCAGACGCTCGGCACGGCGGTTCAGGATGCCACACAGGCGCAATGGAACGATCTGGCTGCCAAGCTGCAAACTCAGCTTCGCGATCTGCCTTCGCTTGGGCCTGGCGTCGGTTTCGTCGCCGATCAGACCTTTGTCAATTCCGGGCTCAAGACGTTCACGCTGACGTTCGGCGGCGCTCAGTCGGGGGCCGAGTATGCTGTCACGTCCCAGATCGTGAACACGGGCACCGTCTCGATCCTGCCGACCCATACGCAGATCGGGCGCACGGATGGCGAAGCTCTCATGTCCGGCTCTCGCGGCTGGCCGGGCGTCGTGGCAATCGTGCAGGACCGCTTGGCCTATGCCGGGCTGAAGGCGCGCCCCTCCGCGCTCCTGCTGTCGCAGACAGCGGAATATTTCAACGTCAACATCAAGGCCCAGCGCAGCGACGGCGCGAAGCTGGAGGCCCTGCGGACCAACTCGGCCGAAGAAATCCTGCACGTCACAGCCCGGCAATATCTGCTCGTGTTCACCGACGAGGCGGAATATTTCGCGACCAACCGAACGATCGCGCGCAACGAGCCGTCGAACTTCGTGGAGACCGGGCGCAACGGGCTCCAGCGCGGGACATGGCCCGCCGAGATCGAGAACCGGACCTATTTCGTCGCCCAGCGAGGCGGCGTCCTGTTCTCGACGGCCTATGACGATCTGTCCACCGCCTTCACGTCGCGGCAGGAATCGCTTCTGGCGAGCCATCTGGTGGACGGCATCGTCATGTCCGACCTTCAGCGCGGCACCGACGACACGGACGCGCCGCGTCTCTGGCTCCTGCGCTCTGACGGACGCCTGGTCTGCGCGACCATCATCCGCGATCAGGAGATCACGGCCTTCTTCGAATATGACGCGGGCGGGCCGGTGCGCTCGATCGGCGTGGATGCCAGCAACCGGCTTTGGCTCGTGGTCGAGCGGCCGGACGGGCTGCAATATGAATGGCTCGCGCCGGGCTCCTGGCTGGCGGGTGCCCTGAATAGCGTGAGCGATGCGGGTGGGGTCGTGTCCGGCTTGCCCTTTGAAGGGCGCGCGGTCTGGATCATGACTTCAGGCGGCTTCGTGGATGGGCCGTTCACCGTGTCCGGCGGTTCGATCAAAACGCCTTTCCCGTCCACCGCTCTGTCGGTCGGTCTCTGGATCGCGCCGCTCTTCCAGTCCATGCCGCGTGTTCGGGTTCTGCCGGGCGACCAGGTTCTTCGACGCCCCGGCCGCGTCCATACGGTCAAGGCGAATGTTCTCGGCACCACCTCGATCGCGATCGGCGCGAACGGGACGCCGGTTCGCGACGTGCCGTTGCTGCGCACGTCCGACCCGACCGACCAGCCGATGCCGCCCAAGACGCAGCTCGTCACCGTGGCGGGCATTCCCGGCGCGATCGAGGACACGACGGTCGTCATCTCGCAAACCCGGCCGGGCTCGCTCTGGGTCCGCAATCTCACCTTCGAGGAGAAACTGTGATGGCGCCGATCGCGGCTGCATTCACGACGCTGTTTTCGAGTGTCGGTTCCGCCCTGGGGATCGGCGGCACCGCTGCGGCGGGCGCCGGCGCGGCGGCTGGCGCTGGTGCTGCCGCCGGTGCCGGGGCTGCTGCCGGTGCTGGCCTATCGCTCGGCTCGACCATCTCCAGCATTCTCGCCGGCACCGCGACGCTCATGTCCGTCAGCGCGGCGAATGATGCGGCCGAGATCGAGGCAACGAACCAGGAGCTGGCGGCCAAGGACGCGATCATGCAGCAATCGAACGAAACGCTGCAAGGCATTGAAAGACGGACCTCCATCAAGCGCGCCATGATGGACGCGATCGGCGATCAGGCGACGAGCTATGCCGCCTCGGGCGTCGATCTGTCGTTCGGGACGCCGAGCCAGGCGCGGCAGGAAGCTTTCCGCGAAGCCGATGTCGGGCTTGAAACGTCCATCGGAACCGAACGCTCTCGGGTCGCGCGGCTCGAAGAGCGGGCGTCCAACCTGAAGACGCAGGCCGCATCCACCCGGCGCGCGGCCAAGAAGACAGGCGCGATGGCTCTGCTTCAGGGCGCGGCTCGCTTTGGAATGCGGGGGTGATGGCGATGAACAAGAACCCTTCGCCGGTTGGCTACAAGCCCTTCCGCGTCTCGCCCGTTCTTCAGGACGGGCTTCTGGCTGTCGATCGTCCGGACGGCGGTCCCGAACGCCGCGTCGCGGAAGCGTTCGCGCGCGCGGCTGCCACCGCAGACCAGATTGCCGACGCCTATGCCGAGAAGGAAGGTCGCGAGGCGGGCCTGCGCGACGCCTTGGCGAACGGGCCGCGTCCTTCGGAAATCTCTGGCGGCGTGACCACCACCACGACCGGCGGCGCTCCGATGGCCTATGCCGCATCCGGTCAGTCCCTGCCGGCCCCCGCGACAGGCGGGAAGGACTTGGACGAGCGCGGGCGCTATATCTATCAAGGGCTTCGCCAGCGCGGTTTAAGTCACGTCGCAGCGGCGGCTTCGGTCGGGCATGGCCGACAGGAAAGCTCTCTGAACGCGGCCGGGCCGGATGGCGATAGCGGAACCTCGTCGGGTATCTGGCAATGGCGCAACGAGCGCCGCACCGCCTTGCAGAGTTTTGCGCAGTCGCGCGGGGCGAACTGGCGCGATGTCGATACGCAGATGGATTTCTTCGTCCATGAGCTGAAGACGAGCCCCGGCGAACGCCTTGCCTGGAACCGGCTCCAGGCGGCGACCGATTACACGTCGGCGGCCGAAGCCTTGATGCACTTCGAACGGCCCCGAGGCTACACGGCACGGACGCCGCGCGCCGGGCATGGTTGGGATAACAGGCTCGCCAACACGCTCTGGGCCGCGTCGTTCGGTGAAGGCTATGAGCCGGCAGCGCCAACCGCGACGGCGCTCGCGCCGACGCCGGCTCCTACGGGAGCGGCCGCTGCCATCGAGACGATCGCACCGACCCAGACCGCAAGCCAGCCGAAGGCGGCCGACGCACCGGCCGCAACGTCTGTCGCGCCCGAGAGCGTCGGGCCGCCGACCGTGACGCGCGTGGTCGAGCCCGCTTCGATCCGGAGCGGCGGCGCTGGCGGCTTTCGCCCGACCGGGTCCATGACGATCCGGGGCCGCGCCTATGACGCGGCCGGGATGCGGACCTATCTCGAACAGCTCGACACCACGATCCGCACCGACGTGGACGCCGTCTATTCCAAATTCAAAGATGATCCGGCCGCGCTGGACAACGCCTTCCAAGCCCTGCGCACCGTTCACATGCAGGACCATGTCTTCCCTGAGGTTGCGGCCGATTATGACAAAGCCTTTCAGCATGTGACGCAGCCTTACCGGCATCTGGCGCGGGAGAACCTGGACCAGCGGCGGAAGCAGGCCGACCGAGCGGAATTCCTCAATCGGAATGCTGAACTCGAAACGATCACAGCGCGGACAGTCGCCGGCTTCGATCCCACGCGCGACGACGCTGCTGAAGCGATTGCGTCGAGCCAGCAAGCCCGAGACGCACATTTCGACAGTGCCGTAGCGCGAGGCATCCTCGATCCCGACGACGCGGCCAAGGCCAAGCTTGCCAGCCGCCGGCAGACGGCCGTGTCCTTCTACGGCCGACAAGCCGAGCTTCTGAAGACGCCCGAAGAGGTCGCGGCGCTGAAGGAGACCATGCGCAAGGACTTCGCCAGCGGCGGGCTCGCCGGCATCGACGGCGCGGGATGGGCCGAACTGGACGCGGCGCTGGATCGCACCCGCGCCGAGAAGCAACGCATCGGCTCGGAAGCCGATCGGACGCTGAAGGCGCGAGGGGATTCGATCGCCGAGCGCGTCGCCGCCGGCATCGAGGTCGATAGTGCCGAGATGGGCCGCTTCATGCTTGACCGGAAGACGGCCCCGAAGGGTGCGGCCATCGTCAATGAAACCATGGAGAAGGTCAGCGCCGCGCGCATCCTACGCGACAAGCCGCTGAACGAGGCCGAAACATATGTCCTCGGCCTGGAGCGTGACGCCTCGGCCGTGTCGAACGGCACGGCGGATTTCGCGCGCGCCGAGCTGGAGCGCATGAAGACGGCCGCGCGAGAAAAC
Source organism: Aureimonas ureilytica (assembly GCF_001475935.1). Classification (GTDB taxonomy): domain Bacteria; phylum Pseudomonadota; class Alphaproteobacteria; order Rhizobiales; family Rhizobiaceae; genus Aureimonas; species Aureimonas ureilytica_A. The sequence goes on along the minus strand of NZ_LDQA01000001.1, from coordinate 250,558 downwards.
CCGGTCGGGCTCGCCGAGCGCAAGGGGCTCCTGCCGCCCGAAGACGGATCGCTCATGGATGCGCAATCTCCCGATGACCTGATCGGCCGGGTGAAGCTGCGCGTCGAGCGCGCCGAGCTGGCGGCCGAGCATTTCGGGGTGACGCCCAAATACCTGAAGCCGGGCGAGGCGGCGGCGATCCGCGCCATGGTGGAACAGAACCCCGCCGGCGCGGCGGCGCTCGCCGCCGGGCTCGTGCGCGGGGCTGGCCCAAGCGTCGGTTCAATCCTGGTCGAGCTGAAGGACGATGCGCCGGCGATCGCGCAGGCGGGTGTCATCCTCGCCGGCGGCGGATCGCCCAAGGCGGCGGCCGACGTGATCGACGGCTACGGTAAGGGCGCGGACGGAAAGAACCATCCGGACTTTCTGAAAGAGCCCATGAAGAAATTTGTAGTGACCCAGACCTTCGGCCAAGCCTATGCGGGATCGCCTGCCGATGCCACGCGCGCGATCGCGACGGCTGAGGCCATTACCAAAGCGCGGATTGCCAAAGCCGGGATCGATCCCAAAAGCGAAGCGGTGGTTGGTATCTACGAGCGAGCCCTTCAGGAAGCGACAGGGGCCGTGTTCGATGGCGACGTGCAGTATGGGGGAATTACGAAGTTAAAAATCAGCAACGGCTATTTAGGGGGACGCACGACCGGCAATCGAAAGGACGTGATCGTGCCGCCCACCATCCGCGCCGATCGCTTTGTTGACGTGATCGACGCCATTCGGGACAGCGACTTGCTTGCGACCGGAGAAAGCCGCTCGCGCGTCGGGAAGCCTTATTTCTCCGCGCCGCCTCGCCGCGAGAACGGCAAAGCCTACAGTGCCGCCGACATCAAGGCTGCAACGCCCGTTGCCGTCTATGGCGGCTATCGCTTCGCGATGGGCGATCCCACGTCTGACGATCCGCAATGGATACAGGGGGCGGACGGTCGCCCCTTCGTGCTGGCGATCGGCGCCATGAAGCCCATTCTTGAAGCGCGTGTTCCGGGGGCGTTCCGTTGAGCATCATCCAGTTTCAGCCGCCGGACGATGCGCCGGGGCGAGGCATGACATGGGCCGAGCCCCATTCAGCCGGCGTCAATCTCGGCCCGCTCGAATATCTGCCCGGCGTCATGCTGATGCGGCAGGAAGCCAACCTGATCGGCGATCTCTGGAACGACGAGACGCGCGATCGGATGGGCGAACTCTATTCGGCGAACGACGAGGCCCAACGCTTCGCCGACAACACGTTCGCGCGGGAGGACGCGCAGATCGAAGCTTATCGCCGGCGGATCGCGCGCATCCATGAGGTGACCGGCGTCCAGCTCCGCAATCCCATGGAGCTGAGCAAAGGGTCCGTGGTCGCGGACTTCGGTGCTGGACCCGACGTGATGGGTGGCCGTGCGACGCTCCGCGATGCGGCCGATCGCGAGATGGCAGACTTCCGCGCCAAGCTCGCCGAGCTGAGCCAACAGCATCCAGACCAGGCGCAGCTTTTCAATCCGGACTTCGACGCCGAAACGCGCCTGATCGTGACAGGGGCAGAACAGCGCCAGAAGAACGCGGCGAGGGCGGCCGAAGACCTGTCTGGCGTGTCGAGGTTGGCGGCGACCTTCGCCGGCGCCGCGCGAGGCTCCCTGCGCGATCCGCTCCAGGTCGCGACCCTCTTCCTCGGCGGTGGTGCCGGCGTGGCAAAGGGCGTCGTCGGACGCATCGGTCAAACCGTGCTGACCGAAGCCGTCATCAATGGCGGCGTGGAAGCTGCCGTTCAAAGCCGGGCGCAGCAATGGCGCGCCGAGAACGGTCTTGAAAGCGGGATCGTGCCGGCGCTGAAGCAGGTCGGCTTGGCCGGTCTCTTCGGCGGCGCGTTCGGTGGTCTCGTCCAGGGCGGCCGTGAGGTGGCGGCGGCGCTGAAGGTGACGGATCGCCCCGGCATCGAGGCGATCGAGCGGCTGGCGACGGGCGAGGCCAAGGCCGGCGACTTCGAGGACGTGGCGCGCCGCCTCGGCATCGAGCTTGACCCGGCCGAGCTGCGCACGGCTCGCGTCGCGGCGGACCAAAAGACACTCGACGATGCGGCGTTCGGCTCGCTGCCCGGCCTCACCGACGACGAGGCGGGCGCGATGCGCAATGCCGCGACACACGCGATCGAGCGCGGCGAGCCCATGCCGGCGGGGCCGGTCATCAAGGCCCCGCGCGATCCTTCGGAAAACATCGTCCTGTCGGAAGCTGCGCCGTCGGCCGAACGGGTGGAAGTGCAGGGCAGGCCGGTGGCCTTCGAGCGGTTCGATCCGCGATCCCTCGATACGGACGCCGTCGCCTACCAATACAAGGGCGGCGGCGACGAGGCCGGCGTGACCGATCGCCTGCGCGGGGTGAAGCGCTGGGACGCCACCGCGTCGGGCAAGGTCATGGTGCATGAGCGCACGGACGGGCAACGCTTCGTCGCGGACGGGCACCAGCGCCTTGGGCTCGCCAAGCGGCTGCAAGGCGAGGGTGACGCGAATGTCCGGCTCGACGGCTATCTGTTCCGCGAGGCGGACGGCTGGACGGCGGAAGACGTGCGGGCGCTGGCGGCCAAAAAAAACATGCAGGAAGGATCGGGCGAGGCGATCGACGCCGCGCGCGTCATGCGCGATCGACCCGACCTTCTGGACGATGGCTTGCCGATGTCGGGCGCGATGATGCGCAAGGCGACGGCGCTCGCCCGGCTGTCCGACGACGCCTGGGGCATGGCCGTCAACGGTGTGATCGACCAGAACCATGCCGCGCTGATCGGCGAGCTGGTGCCTGATCCCACGATGCACGCGGCGGCGATCGCCGATCTCGCCAAGTTCGATCCGGAAACCGACCGCGTCGCGCGCTCCCTGATTGAGGAAATCATGGCGAGCGGCGTCCGGCACGAAACGCAGACCGATATGTTCGGCTCGTTCGACCTGGCGAAGTCGCTTCTGGGTGAGCGCGTGAAGGTGCTCGACGCAGCCGTGAAGGTATTGCGGCAGGACAAGCGGCTTTTCGCGATGCTCGGCGATCGTGCCGATGTGATCCAGGAGGCGGGCAACGCGCTCGACCTCGAAGGTAATGCCGTTCGTGCGGTCACAGCGGACACCGTGGGCGCGATCATCGAACGGATGGCCCGAACACGCGGCCCCGTCTCGGACGCGCTCACGGAGGCTGCACGGCGATTTGCGGGCGGTTCCAATGCGACCCGCGAGGCGAGGGCTTTTATCGCCGACGTTCAGGGCGCCATCGAGCGCGATGGTCTGCCGGCGCTTCTGGAAGCGCCGACGCCGCAACTGGCGCCCACTCATGTCGCCGAGCCGGCGACGCGCGAGGCTGAGGCGGCGGCGGGCGTCATGCCGGAAGAGCCGAGCCTGTTCCAAGCTGCCGAGGCGGAAGGCCAGGTCTCGCTCTGGGATGCGATCCCGAACGGGACCGATGCGGACGGCGCGACCCGATACACCACCGGCCGCGAGCTGCTGGCGCAAGCCGAGCGCGACGGCTTCCTGTCCGATGCCGTGAGTTTCTGCGAGGTTTGAGATGGCGTTTCAGGATTGTTTGCGCGGCGCGATCGAGGCGGGCGACATGACGCGGGAGGAAGGCGAAAGCCTCCTGCGCGACTTCGAAGGCAAATTCGCCCAAAAGCGTCTCCAGCTCGGCGACGACGCGGCGGCTCAAGCGGCGAAGGATGAGCTGGCGCGCGAGCTACGCGCGCAGGCGATCGAGAAGAAGCGGCGCGCCGTGCTGACGGAACAGGCGCGGGTGCGGCTGAAAAATCGCATCCTTGGCTATCGCGACGAACAAGGGCGTGCGGACGTGTATGAGGCGGCCGTGCAGGTGCTGTCGCACTACGGCTATGCCGGCGGCGAGAGTGTGCGCGGCCGGACGGAAGCGATCCTGTCCATGGCACACGGCAAGCTAACGGACGTGATGACGGCGACCAGCCGCAGCCTTGTGACCGGACGCCGATCGGCGAGCGCCGGCCTCGTGCGCGACATCGTCCGCGAGTTGCACGGCGAAGCGGCGGGCGATGCGACGGCCGCGCGTTTTGCGTCCGACATCGCCGGCGTGTTCGAGGATCTCCGAAACCGCTTCAATGCCGCCGGCGGCGCGATCCCGAAGCTCGATGGATTCGGCTTGCCGCACTCGCATAACGGCCTCGCCATCCGGCAACTGGGAAGCAGCGACGCGGAGCGACGCGCCAAATGGAAGGCGTTCATTCGCCCCATGGTCGATCCCGACCGCATGTTGCACCCGTTGACGGCCGAGCCGGTCGGCGTCGCCGGTCTCGATAAGGCGCTCGACCACGTCTTCGACAGCATCATGACGAGCGGATGGGCGCACCATGCGCCGCAGATGAAGTCCATGGGCGCCGGCTCGCTCGCCACGCAGCGGCAGGACCATCGCTTCCTGACGTTCAAGTCGGCCGACGACTGGATGACCTATAACCGGACCTTCGGGAACGGCGACCCGGTGCAGGCGATCTTCCGCCACATCAACGGCATGTCGAGCGACATCGCGGCGCTCGAAGTGCTCGGGCCGAACCCGAACGCTATGGTTCAGTGGATGACCCATAACATTCGCGTCGAGATCGCCAAGGGCGATCTAGGCCGCGTGTCGATGGCGGGTCTTGCCGGCGATCGCGCAAAATGGGCGCGCGGCTTGGAACCGGGTGCCTTCGCCGAATGGCGCGTCGGTGCCCTCTGGAGCGACCTTCGCGGCGCGTCGTCGGCGGCAAGCGGCATCGCGACGGCGACCGGCACCGTCAAGAACCTGATGAACGCGGCGCTCCTGGGCGGCGCCGGCGTCACGGCCGCTCTGACCGATCCGTTCCTCGCACAGGCGGCGCGCCGCCTCGCGGGTCTCCCGATCCTGAAGGACATGGGCTCCATGCTTCAGATGCTGAAGGCATCGAACCGGGAAGAAATCCAGCGCGCCGGCGTGTTGTGGGACGACTACCTTCACTCCATTGAGGGCGAGGCCCGCTATGTCGGCCCGATGCTCGGCCACACCTGGTCGCAATATCTGGTGGACCGCTCGATGATGCTGAGCGGTCTGAAGCCGCTGACCACAGGCCGAAAGCTGGTCGAGGCGCGCGCCTGGCAGGCGACCCTTGCCGATCACGCGGCCTCGGACTTCGCCGCGCTTCCCGAGCGCCTGCGCGTGACCATGGAAGGCTTCGGCATCGACGCGGCGGATTGGGAGATCATGCGCGCCAGCGTCGATCCTGCCGGCTTCATCACGCCGATGTCGATCGCCAATAGCGGCGGCGAGGTCCGCTATCTCAAGGCCGGGCCAGACGGCCCGCTGGTGGACGCTGAGCTGGCGGCCGAGCAAAAGGCGCTTCGTCATCGCGAGGTGGCCGAGAAACTGGCCGAACTGACGGCCGCCTGGTCGGAACGATCGGCGCCGGGCGGGACGCCGAACGCCCGATCCTTCGTCACCGGCGGCGTGACGCGCGGCACGTTCCTTGGCGAGTTCGCCAACTTCGCGCTTCAGTTCAAGAGTTTCGGCCTGTCGTTCACGACGCTCCAGCTCGAAGCCTTGCAGCGGATCACCGCCATGCAGACAGGCGGCAAGCAAGCGGCAGCAGGCTATGCGGCCGCCATGCTCGTTTCGCTGACGCTGGGCGGTGCCATGGCGACGCAAATTCGCGCGATGCTCGACGGCAAGGACATGGAGGACATGACCACGCCGAGCTTCTGGTTCAAGGCGGTGATGACGGGCGGCGGCTTCGGTCTGTTCGGCGACTTCATCAACTCGTCTTCGAACCGCTTTGGGGGTGGCGTCGCCGATACCGCGCTCGGTCCCGGCTGGAGCTTCCTATCTGACGCGGCCGGGGTTGCCGTGGGTCTGCCCGTCCAGGCGGCGACGGGCCAGAAGGTCAATCCGGGGCGCAAAGCGGTGGACTTCGCCGGGCGCTACACGCCCGTTCTCGCATCGAACTGGGCGACACGCGGGGCCTATCGCCGGCTCTTCCTCGACCAACTCCAGTGGCTCACCGATCCGGAAGCCGACAAGAGCTTCAAGTCGAAGGCGAGCGGCCTGAAGGGGCGGACCGGTCAGGAATATTGGTGGGCGCCTGGTCAGGCACTGCCGTCGCGCGGTCCGCGCATCGCCGAACCGCCGGAACCGCGCAGTTAAGCTTCTCTGCCTCGGGTGATGCTGATCCATCATCATTCGAGGGATTTGGCTTGGCGAACCCCTATCCGCTGCCGCGAGAAACGCGAAGCTCCGACATTCTGCAGGGCGATGGCCGGACGGTTTATGGACCGTTCGGCTTTCGCATATGGGACGCCGCCGACATCGTCGTGCTGACCGCGCGCGACGGCGCGGAGCTGGCACCCGAAGCGGCCTATGTGTCGAAGGACACGGCCGCGCCATTCGCCTTCTTTCATGTCGGCTTCACCAACGCCCTCGACGTAGGCGATCGTTTCCAGGTCGTCAGCCGGCGACTGCATGAGCGCTCGTCCGACGTGATGCGCGGCGGCGCGATCAGCGGCGAAGCGCTGGAGCGCGAGCTTTCGAAACAGGCGACGGTTCTCCAAGAGCTGCGACGAGATTGCAGCGGCGTGATCGCGCGTGTCGATGCGCACACCGTCACTTTGATCTCGCATGGCGTCGCCATCACTGGTCTGCGCCGCGATGTCGATCGGCACAGCTCCGAGATCGTCGATCTCGATCAGCGTTTGCGCGCCGATGTTCCGGAGCGTCTACGCCTGTTGGCTCAGATGGGAACCATCAGAGACCAGGCCGCCGAACAGGCGCTTGCGGCCTCTGGCTCGGCACGTCAGGCGGGCCTTTACGCGGAACTCATTAAAGCCTCGATCTATGACTTCAACTTCGACAGCTCCCCGGACACTGCCGGCTACGATTGGAACTCCTGACCATGCGTATTCCTCGCCAACTCGCCGGTATCGGAGCCGCTGATCTTCCCAACGCCGCCGCGTTCGACGCCTATATCGGCCCACCACGCGAAGTGACGGTCGATCCAATCCGCGCGGACGTGCGTCTACACGACGGGCGCACGCCTGGCGGCATACCAATGCTTCGAGGCCTACCGACGCCCACTTCGATTGCGGCCTTGGCTGCTCTTCCTCGATCTGGCAGCGCAATCCTGCATCTCTTCTCGCGTGGTGGATTGTTCACTTGGGACGATAGCCGGAGCTACGCCGGCGAGATCGCCAGCGATCCATCGCAGGGTCTCTACGTCGCCCCCTCCATGGACACGACAGGTGCAAGCGGCGCCTGGGTGCGTCAGTACACTGATGCCGTCGATCCCAGATGGTTTGGCGCGATGGGCGACGGCGTCACTAACGATACGTCCGCCTTGCAGGCGGCGCTCAACGCGTGTCCGCCGGGTGGCTCTGTGATCCTGAGGGGCCGTAAGGGCTCCCGCCTGCGCGTTGATAGCCTCCTGATCCCGGCCTGTGTCACTTTGCGCGGGACGGGCAGCAACTTTGGGCTGAAGGACAACTACACGGCCGAGGTCTTCAACTCGTTGGCTTCCACGCTTCTGGTCAACCCGAACGCTCAGGTCAAACCGACCGATGGGGCTACGATCGAGAACGTCCATATCTTCCCGTATGGGGTCAGTCTCCCGACCAACAGAGCCGATCGTGACTTCGTAGGAACCGCTATTACAATCAACAAGGGTCAGTCACTGAACACTATCGACGTGACCCTTCGGAATCTTCTGATCTGCGGCTTTGCTCAGGCGGTTGATGCTTATTGGGCGCCGCGTCTTATCTGCGAAAACGTCAACTTCGACTGTCAGAAAGGCATTCGTGTCGATACCGCCGGCGATCCTGTTCGGTTCTTCAACTGTCACGGATGGCCGTTCGCCAGCCTCGGGATCGGTCCGGCATCCGGGCAGGATGCAGGCCAGCGCGATCGGCGCGTCGGGGCGGCGTTCCATTTCCTGAACAATGCCGACGCCGGCAAGTTCATCAACTGCTTTTCGTTCGCCTACGCGACGGGCTTCCGGGTTGAGAATGCGAACGGCCTGACCTTCATCAATTGCGGAGCAGATAACTACAATCTGTTCCCGCCGCTGACGAGCGTCGGTTGGGCCATCACAGGCAACTGCGGCACCACCGTCCTGAATGGCTGCCAAGCGGTCGCACATGCCTACGCAATCGACATGCAAGCGGCGAGCACGGGCAATATCCTCAGCGTTACGGGCGGCCTCTACGCCGTGTGCGCGGAAGAACTGTTCCATGTTGTGCGGGGATCTGTGGTTCTCACCGGGGCGGCGTTGGGTGCCTCCAAGTATGCGATTGGCGTCTTCAACGACAGCCACGTATCGGTGGACACATGCGTCGTGCAGGGCGTCACGACGGCCTTCTTGAACAATGTGAACAACTCCACGTCCATTTCCATCGGAGATGGCTTGGATTTCCAAATCGGGGATGTGCCGATCTTCGCCGGGGCCAGCCCCATTCCCTCCGTCCCCTCAGGTTCGACGGTCAAGCTTCCTCCGGGGCGACTGGTTGAGGTGACAGGCACCACGAACATTTTCGGCTTCACGGGTGGATGGCCGGGCAGGCGCGTGGCCCTTCGGTTCCGGGGCAATCTCACCTTGAGCGCTGCGTCGAACCTTATGCTCGCAGGCAACTTCGGTGTCACAAACAACGACATTCTCGAACTGATGTTCATCGACGCCACGACCGCAATCGAAATCTCGCGAAGCGTTAATTGATTTCACGCGTAAAGATATATGCTTCGCCGCAAGAGAGAACGAAAGGAAACTTTTTCACCGTCTCCTTTATAGCGTCGCTTACCATAAGCCTCCGCATAACTATAACGGCGTCAGCTTGGTTCATTTTGTCCGATAAAAGGGTCTTCAAGTTGCCAGGTATCATAATATCGGAGCCGAACTCGCTGATATTGACAAGTGATGTGCCATTGGGTAGTCGAGAAAGATTGTTTTGAATGCACTTCGACCATTGCGGGTTTTCCAGCGCTTCAATTTGATAATGCTTTTGAACCAACATATCCGAAGTCGTTATCGCGCTGCTCGCAAAATTTACGCCGACTATGGCAGCGAGGATGGAAGGCGCATAACTCCGACTGTCAACGAACCGCCCTGCGACGTATAGAATGGCGGGCACCAATGGAATAACGTACCATCCGTATTGAGTTTCCGACGTAGACATAAGTAGGATCAGCGCTACAAATGCTACTACAAGGGCTAGAGCTCCACGCCAGTAGCTGAATAAAGCGAAAGCCATGAAGCCGATAAAGGGTCCTGTAGCTAAGGTGAAACTTAGAACCCCACCTGAGAAGACTCCATCCCACTCCCAGCGCGACATGTTGAGGTTGGTCAGAACTCGCGCTAGCGATACATCCGCTGTCGATACGCCAGTTGGTTCGGAAAATAATAATCCTGGATAGGCGATGAAAGCCCCGACAATCGCACACAGGCAGAAATTGATGGCGCTACGGAGAGGGTTGGGTTTTTCAAGTAAAATCAGCAGGCCGATAAAGAAAATTATTGGTGCGCCGCTAAGTTTGAGGCCAACAGCCAAGCCGCTCAGAAGGCCTGCATACATAAGACGCTCACGGTGGAGCGCGAATACAGCACCGGACGCAAGTCCCATTGACATAAGTTCAGGCCCAATTAGCTTCCCCGTCCAGAACGCAATAGGCATTGATAGCCAAAGTAGGAAAACGAGAGTTCGACCAAAGACGGAACGGTCGGATACAGTGGCGCATATCAGTAATGGCGTTGTCAGCATCGCGGCCATTGCAATGGCGCGCGCGGTCAAACCCGAGCAGAAGTGAATTATAAGCCAGAAAAGCTGTCCATAGCCGTACTTGGATGGACCAAGAAGAATTTCTGGAAGGCTGTAACCGTGGCTGAGATTAAGGAATATCTGTTCGTCGGGAACGAGGGCGGAGGTGTGGCTAAATACCCATAAGAGCAGTATGAACCAACCCGTGAAAAGAGCTAGCTCCACCGGATTCGCGCGCTTCAGCCACATTAGTGTGTTTCAATCTTTACGTGTCAGTCTTGCGTTCCTCTGTCCGCTTTTCGCCAGACGGTTGTCAATGCCGCATCCACCATTCTTACAAGGCTTTGCAGGTGAGCGAGAAGCGCTTCGTCGGGTTTTGGGTCATGCACGTTAGCTTTAAATATCCCCTCCTCCATATGATCGGATAGGACATCCGTCGCGCCCCATAGGCGCCACCGGCACTTGATGAGGCTTAGCGTACCTTAGTCTCGCAGCATCGATCCTCATGCTGCGAGGCCGCCTTGCGCAAGCTCACGGAAGTCATCGTCCACTGCACCGCGACCGTCGAAGGCGAGGATTTCACGGTCGCGGATATTCGCGCCTGGCATCTGGCGCGCGGCTGGAAGGACATCGGCTATCACTTCGTCGTCTACCGCGACGGATCGGTTCACGAGGGCAGGCCGGTCGAACAGGTCGGCTCCCATGTCGCCGGTCGCAATTCCACGACGATCGGCGTCGTCTATGTCGGCGGCGTCGTTGCGCAGCTTCGCCCGAAGGACACGCGCACAGCGGCCCAGCGAGAGGCCATGCGGGCGCTTCTCTATCGTCTCCTGCGTGAGCATCCCGGCATCCGCCTGATCTCCGGACATCGCGACTATGCCGCCAAGGCTTGCCCCTGCTTCGACGCCCGATCTGAATATGCGGGCCTTCTCGACATCGCGCCGGCGGCGCCCGCGCATTCCGCGATCGGCGCGGGCGTCGTCACCGGGCAGGGTCTGCGGCTGCGCGAAGCACCCAATGGCGATGCGGCCGTGAAGGCTTCACTGGCCAAGGGAACGCGCCTTTCGATCGAAGCCCAGACAAGCGACTGGCTGGCGGTTCGCCTCGCCGGTGGCGACACGGGTTGGGTCGCGCGCGCTTTCGTCAAAGCCCTCGTCTGAAGGAGGTAGGATCATTCTCGAACGCTATTCAAATGTCTCGAAGGCCATCGCCGCCGGCGCGGCCGGTGCGCTGCTCGGGGCCGTGTCGGCGCCTGGCACGGCGGCCGTCGTGGTGCCGCCTGACGTGCCGATGCCCTGGTGGGGTTATGTCCTGGTCGGCGTCGTGAACGTCGCTGCCTCAGCCGCACTCTGCGCGATCGCGGTCTACCGAGCGCCGGCGAACACGCCGCCCAGCCCGGAAGCGTGACGCCATGACCGCTCAAGACGCCGGCACCCTCAATGACATTCAGCCCAGGAGAAGCGGCGTCGTGAGTTGGTTTACGCAGAACTGGAACGTGCAGACGGTGATCGCGGTCGGGGCGGTGGCGTTCGCCGCCGCCTCGACCTTCTTCACGACGGGCTACAAGATCGAGCGGCTGGAAGAGTTCAAGGTCGCGCATGAAGCCTATCACGACAAGCGCGCCAACGAGCTGGCAGAGCTGGCGGGCCGCAACGACCAGCGGTTCGCCGGGATCGACGCGCAGTTGCGCCGCGTGGACGAACTGACCTTTCGCGTCGCGCGCGCGGACGAAAGCATTTCCTCGACCAAGGAAGCGATTGGCAAGCTGGAAGGGACGGTCAACAGCCTGATCTCCGACATCCGTGTCATGCGCGAAATCTTGGAGCGCATGGACAGCCGTCGAATCATCACGCCTCGCACGAACTCGCACTGAGGATCGACCATGGCAATAGATGCGAGAATATGCCTGTCTTCAACACAGCCAAGCCGCTCTTTGCCTGAGTGATGAAAGGTCGCGGCGTAGGTGAGACGAGGGCTATCGTCTCACCGTCTCACCTGTTCTCATATTGTTCAGGTGGATCACAGCTAAGTGCTTGATTTTATGGTGAGCGCGGTGGGACTCGAACCCACGACCACATGATTAAAAGTCACGTGCTCTACCAACTGAGCTACGCGCTCGAACCAACATGGAGCCATGTTTGGAATGCGCGGACCATAGAAAGCTCATCGGCTGTGGTCAACCGCTTTCATGCAATCGCCCCCAGGGTTTGAATGCCGCTTGGGTTCGGCGTAAGACCGGCTGAAGCGTGCCGGATGATGTTTTGCAGACAAGGGTTCCGTTTTGATCGCCGACCTGTCCTATCCGACCGCGATTCTGGCGGGTGCCCTGTCGTTTCTATCGCCCTGCGTTCTTCCCCTCGTTCCGCCATACCTCTGCTATATGGCAGGTGTATCAGCCGACGAGTTGCGTCGCGGTCACGTCGAGGATCGCGCGGGCTACGGAAGACTGGTCTGGACCGCGATCGTCTTCGTGCTCGGATTCTCCACCGTCTTCGTTCTCCTGGGAGCGGGAGCCAGCACGCTCGGCCAGTTGCTCCGCCGCAATCTCGATTGGCTCGGATTGATCGCCGGCATCGGCATTATCCTTATGGGCCTGAAGTTCCTCGGTGTACTCAGACTCGATTTTCTGTCGCGCGAGGCACGGTTTCAAGCGGACGCGCCCCGACGATCACTGGGCGGTGCCTATCTGATGGGTCTCGCTTTCGCGTTTGGCTGGACGCCCTGCATCGGCCCCGTGCTCGGTCTGATCCTGGGTCTAGCCGGCGCGCGGCAATCCGTGACGGAAGGAATGGTTCTCTTGAGCCTTTATTCCGCCGGCCTCGGAATTCCCTTCGTTCTGGCGGCGGCCTTTTCCGCGAGTTTCCTGCGCGCGGCCAGTCGTATTCGTGCCCATTTCGGCCTGATCGAGAAGTCGATGGGCGTCATGCTGGTCGTCACGGGTATTCTGTTTCTGACGGGTGGAATGCAGGCGATGTCGTTTTGGCTCTTGGAAACATTCCCAGCCCTTCAAAAAATCGGCTGAGCTTCGTATGGCTCCCGCCCAGTCGAATTCCATTCTCACTATCCCGGAAAGCTGCCGATGATCCGCACCTGCCTCTCCATCGTTCTAGCTGCCGGTGAGGGAACCCGGATGAAATCGTCACGGGCGAAGGTGCTGCACGAAGTGGCGCGTCGCCCGCTCGTCCTGCATGCGGTCGATGCCGCAATGGCAGCTGGCTCAACGGAAACCGTCGTGGTGGCCGGACGGGACGCGGAAAGCGTGATCAGCCTTTTGTCGTCCTCCGATCCTTCCCTTCGCCATGTCTCGCAGGAGCAGCGCCTGGGAACCGCTCATGCGGCTCTGGCCGCACGCCGCGTCTTGGAGCAAGGATTCGATGACGTCCTGATTCTGTTTGGGGATACGCCACTCGTGCGAGCCGAAACGCTGAAGGCCGCGCGGGCGGAGATCGCGGCTGGCACAGCCGTCTGCGTGGTCGGCTTCCGAACATCCAAGCCGCAGGGTTACGGCCGCCTCATTCTCGAAGGCGCCGATCTCGTCGCCATTCGCGAGGAAAAGGACGCATCCGAGGCCGAACGGAGGATCGATCTCTGCAACGGCGGCGTGATGGCGCTCGATGGCCGTTTGGCTTTGAAGCTCCTCACGCGCATCGGCAATGAGAATGCCAAGGGCGAGTTCTATCTGACGGATGTCGTGGCCATCGCGCGGGAGGATGGGCTCCCGGTCCGAATGGTAATGGCGGACGAAGAGGACGTTCTAGGCGTCAACACGCGGCTGGAACTGGCGCGCGTCGAATCCTTGTGGCAAACGCGACGGCGCGAGGAGATGATGTTGTCGGGCGTCACGCTCGTCGCCCCGGAGACCGTATTTTTCGCCGCCGATACGGTGGTGGAGCCGGATGTGGTGATCGAGCCGAATGTCGTTTTCGGACCCGGCGTGGTGGTTCGCAGCGGCGCGGTGATCCATGCTTTCAGTCATCTCGAGGGAGCGAGTGTCGGCTCGAAGGCCTCGGTCGGCCCCTACGCACGGTTGCGCCCGGGCGCCGATCTGCGTGCGGGGGCGAAAGTCGGCAATTTCGTCGAGATCAAAAGCACGACGGTCGGCGAGGGCGCCAAGGTCAGTCATCTGACCTATCTCGGCGACGCCAGCATCGGCGCCGAAACCAATATCGGCGCAGGCACGATCACCTGCAATTACGATGGCTACAACAAGTACCGGACGGAGATTGGGGCAAGAGCCTTTATCGGCTCCAACTCCGCGCTGGTCGCGCCTCTTTCGATTGGCGATGGCGCTTATATCGGATCGGGCAGCACGGTGACCGAGGACGTCCCGGCCGATGCGCTGGCCATCGCGCGGACGCGTCAGGTGGTGAAGGACGGTCGGGGCCGCGAGATCAACGAACGCAACGCCGCTCGCAAAGCCGCCAAGACCTGAAGATACCCCCCGTCTTCGAACTCCCGCAATCAAATTTGAGCTACGGGTTCGGGTGAAACCGCTATGAAATCCATGGCGCGTCTCCCGGTGCCATCGCTTACCTGAAGGACCTTTCGGCATGTGTGGCATTATCGGCATCATCAGCCAGACCCCCGTCGCAACCCGCCTCGTGGATTCACTGAAGCGGCTGGAATATCGGGGATACGATTCCGCCGGTATCGCCACGCTGGAGGGAGGCCAGTTGAAGCGCCGGCGCGCGGCGGGAAAGCTGCGCAACTTGGAAGCGGTTCTCGCCGACCAACCTCTGGGCGGCACGATCGGGATCGGGCACACACGCTGGGCCACGCATGGTGTTCCGAACGAGACGAACGCACACCCGCATTTTGGTGATGGCGTGGCGGTGGTTCACAACGGCATCATCGAAAACTTCGCCGAGCTGAAGCGCGAGCTACAAGCCGAAGGCGCAGCCTTCACCAGCCAGACCGATACGGAAGTCGTCGCGCATCTTGTGGCGCGCTATCGCCGGCAAGGCTCGAGCCGCCGCGAGGCGATGGAAAGACTGTTGAAGGCGATCACGGGAGCCTATGCGCTGGCGGTGATCTTCGAGGACGATCCGACCACCGTTATGGCCGCGCGTTCGGGACCGCCCCTGGCGATCGGTCATGGCGAAGGCGAGATGTTCCTGGGTTCCGATGCGATCGCCCTGTCGCCCTTCACCGATGAAGTGACCTATCTCGAAGATGGCGACTGGGCGGTGATCGGACGCGACGCCGCGCACATCTTTGACGCCGACAACCGACCCGTGGAGCGGCCTCGCCACCGGGCCGTCGGCAAGCAGCATTATGTCGATAAGGGCAATTATCGCCACTTCATGCAGAAGGAAATCTACGAGCAGCCCGAGGTGATCGGGCATACGCTCGGAGCCTTCGTGGACATGACCACAGGCGAGACGCGCATTCCGCTGGGCGCGGAGCTTGATTTCACGGGCGTTCGTCGCATGGCGATCTCCGCCTGCGGAACCGGCTTCTACGCCGGCATGGTCGGTCGATACTATTTCGAGCGCTATGGCCGCATCGCCTGCGATCTCGATGTGGCCTCCGAGTTTCGCTATCGCGAAAGCCCGCTGAGTGACGTCGATCTGTCGCTCTTCATTTCGCAGTCGGGCGAAACGGCGGACACTCTCGCTTCGCTTCGCTACGCCAAGGCGGAGGGTCTCAAGACCGCGGCCGTCGTCAATGTGGCGGGTTCCACGATCGCCCGCGAAGCGGATGCGGCTCTGCCGACGCTGGCGGGGCCAGAGATCGGCGTTGCCTCAACCAAGGCCTTCACCTGCCAGCTGACAGCCCTGGCGGCCCTGTCGGTGCGTGCCGGTGTGCAGCGGGGTGTTCTCTCCAGCGCTCAGGAACAGGAACTGACGCGGGCGCTCGCCGAGGCGCCGCGCATGGTCAATGCCGCGCTTCATGTCGAGCCCCAGATCGAAGCGCTGGCTCGCGAAATGGCGACCTACCGCCATGCTCTGTTCCTCGGGCGCGGCTTCTCGTTCCCGCTCGCCATGGAAGGCGCGTTGAAGCTGAAGGAGATCAGCTACATCCACGCGGAAGGCTATGCGGCGGGTGAGCTCAAACATGGGCCGATCGCGCTGATCGACGAGACCATGCCGGTGGTGGTCGTGGCTCCGTTCGACCGGGTGTTCGAGAAGACCGTCTCCAATATGCAGGAAGTCGCGGCGCGTGGCGGGCGGATTGTCCTGTTCACCGACGAGCGCGGGGCGGAAGCCGGCAAGGGCGTTTCGGCACAGACGATCCTTCTGCCGGAGATGCCCGAAATCCTGACGCCGATCGTCTACAGCGTTCCGCTGCAGCTTCTGGCTTATCACACGGCCGTTCAGATGGGCACGGATGTCGATCAGCCGCGCAATCTCGCGAAATCCGTGACCGTCGAATAACGGTCAGCCGGCGCGCAGAAGCTTGATCGCGTCATCCTTGCCGAAGAGGTAGAGGAGGGCGCGGACGGCTTCGCCCCTCGCGGACTTCAGGTCCGGGTCGGTCGCGATCAGGAGCCGCGCGTCGTCGCGCGCGATCTCCATCAGGTCGGCATGGGCCTCCAGATTCGCGATACGGAATGTCTGCATCCCCGACTGCCGCGTTCCCAGGAGATCGCCTTCGCCGCGCAGCTTCAAATCCTCTTCGGCGATTCGAAAGCCGTCCTCGGTTTCCCGCATCACGGCTAGACGTGCCTTGGCTGTTTCGCCCAGCGGCGCGCGATAGAGCAGCACACAGGACGAGGGCTTGTCGCCGCGACCGACCCGGCCGCGAAGCTGATGCAGCTGCGACAGGCCGAAGCGCTCGGCATGTTCGATGACGATGATCGACGCATCGGGCACGTCGACGCCGACTTCGATCACGGTCGTCGCCACGATGATCCGCGTGCGGCCCGATTTGAAGTCCGCCATCGCGGCGTCTTTCTCCGGCCCGGTCATGCGTCCATGCACGAGGCCGACGCGATCCCCGAAGAATTGCCGCAGAACCTCGGCGCGTTCTTCGGCGGCCGTCAGATCGCTCGTCTCGGTTTCCTCCACCAGCGGGCAGACCCAGTAAAGCTTTTCGCCCTCGTCGATGGCGCGCCCGACGCGTGCGACGACCTCCTCCAGCCGATCGAAGGACACGGCGACGGTCGTGATGGGTTTGCGGCCGGCCGGCTTTCCATGAAGCCTCGACACGTCCATGTCCCCGAAGGCCGCCAGAACGAGCGTGCGCGGAATGGGGGTTGCCGTCATGACGAGAAGGTCCGGCGCATTGCCCTTGCGGGTCAGGCTCAAACGCTGCTCGACCCCGAAACGATGCTGTTCATCGACCACGACCAGCCCGAGGTCGCGATAGATCACATCCTCCTGAAACAGGGCATGGGTGCCCACGATAATGTCGACGTCTCCATTGACGATGGCGGCGAGCTTGCCATCCCGCGTCTTGCCGGAGTCGCGGCCGGTCAGCAGCGCGATCGACAGCCCGGCCGCGTCGCAATAGCGGCTAAGCCCGGCGAAATGCTGCCGCGCGAGGATTTCCGTCGGCGCGAGCAATGCCGATTGAGCGCCGGACTCCTTGGCAGCGGCCATGGCGAGGAGCGCCACGACCGTCTTTCCCGCGCCGACATCGCCCTGCAGGAGACGCACCATCCGCTCGGACCGGGCCATATCGGCGAAGATTTCCGACAAGGCTTCGCTCTGCCCCGGCGTCAGGCGAAACGGGAGAGCGGCTTCCGCACGCGCGCGCAGGGTGCCGTCGGTCCCGAGCGGCCGGCCAGCCTCCTGTTTCATCCTCCGGCGCGAGAGGGCGAGGGCCAACTGGCTAGCGAGAAACTCGTCATAGGCCAACCGGCGATAGGCCGGCTTGGTGGAGTCTAGGTCACCGGGATCCTGTGGCTTATGGACGCTTTCCAAGGCCGCGCGGAAGGGCGGAAACGACGCGCGGGATAGAACGCCCGGCTCGATCCATTCGGGAAGCTCGGGGAGCCGTTCGAGCGCGCTCGCGATCCCGCGGCGCAGGACCTTGGGCGAGAGCCCCCCGGTCATGGGATAAACGGGCTCCACGAGCGGCAGGCTCGCGGCGTCTTCGGCACTTCCCACGAAGTCGGGATGCACCATCGACGCGCGGCCGTTGAAGCGATCCACCTTGCCGGACACGAGGAGCGTCTCGCCGAGCGGAAACAGCTTCTCCAGCCATTGAGACTGCGCGCGGAAGTAGGTGAGGGCGATTTCGCCGGAACTGTCCTGCGCGATGACCCGCGTCGGCTGGTTGCGGGCCTCCCGCGAGGGAAATTGGTAGTGATCAATTCGCACTTCGAGCGTGACGATCGCGCCCTCCGGCGCCGAAGCGATCTTCTCGCGCCGACGACGGTCGATCGCCCCGCTCGGCATGTGGAACAGGAGGTCGCGTACCTTAGCGACGCCGCCGGCGCCGGGCGGTGCGACCAGTCCACCGATCAGGACGGACACTTTCGGCCCGACGCCCGAGAGCGTCGATACGGAGGCGAAAAGCGGATCGAGGGCAGATGGGCGCATGGGGCCGTGTTTATCGTCTGTTCTCCTGCGCGCATAGGCTGACAGGCCTTCGCACGGCAACTATATAGAGCCCGCAAGGACCGGACGTCGCGCGAAACAGGCGAGGCGGCTGGATACACGTGTTTCAGCTCAGAGAAAATCGGACGATCGCTATGACCGGAACCACACGCTCCTCCAGCGATCTCGAACCGCGCCGCCGGAAGGCGCTGTTTCGCTCCTGGCATCGCGGGACGCGCGAAATGGATTTGGTGCTCGGCCGCTTTGCCGATGCGGAAATCGGCTCGCTCAGCGACGACGATCTGACGATCTACGAGCATCTGATGGAAGCGCCCGACCGCGATCTCTTCTCTTGGCTCACGGGAACGCAGGAGACACCGGCCAATTACGACACGCCGGTTTTTCAGCGCATCAAGTCCTTCTATGCCCTGAACCAGATGGACGCATCGTGAGCAGCCCCGCCGTCCTGAAGAAAGCCCTCGAAAAGGGCGTCGGCCTGCGCATCGGCAATGTGCTGGACGGTTACGAGCCCTTCCTGCTCGCCGAGATCGCGCGCGCGCGCGGCAAGGATCGACCGGTCGTCTTCGTCATGCGGGACGGCAACCGCATGGGCGAGATCGAGGACGCCCTGCGCTTCATCGCGCCCGACCTGCCGGTTCTCACGCTGCCGGCTTGGGACTGCCTTCCCTATGATCGCGTCGGCCCTTCCTCGGAAGCCGCCGCCCGTCGTCTCTCGGCCATGTCTTCGATCGCCGCCCTTCGACGCGAGCCGCATCGGGCGCTGATCCTGACCAGCGCCAACGCGATGCTGCAGAAGATGCCGCCGCGCCAGGTGCTGGAGGACGAGACGATCTCGGCCCGCGCCAGCGGTCGCATCTCCATGGATCATATCGTTCAGGTGCTGAGGCGCGGCGGGTTCGAGCGCGTGGCGACCGTGCGCGAGCGCGGCGAGTTCGCCGTTCGCGGCGGCATTCTCGATCTGTTTGCGCCGGGCGACGAAGAGCCGGTTCGGCTCGATTTCTTCGGCGACACGCTGGAATCCATTCGCTCCTTCGACCCCGCGACGCAGCGCACGACCGGCCAGCGCAAGACGTTCGAACTCGCCCCGGTCTCGGAAATCTCGTTGAAGGACGAGACGATCTCGAGGTTTCGCTCGAACTACGTCAAGCGCTTCGGAGCCCCCTCGCGCAACGACGCGCTTTATACGTCGATCAGCGAAGGGCGTCGGTTCTCCGGCATGGAACACTGGCTGCCGCTCTTCTATGAGAGCGTCGAGACGCTGTTCGACTACATCTCGGGCTTTCCGCTGGTGCTGGACCACCTCGTCACGGAGGCGATCGCCGAGCGGCGCAAGCTCGTGCAGGATTACTATGAGGCGCGTCGTCAGGGCGTTGCGGAAAAGAGCGCGGAATCCGTGCCCTACAATCCGCTGGGGCCACAGGAACTCTACCTGACGGAGGACGAGTTGGCCGGTGGTCTCGCCAGCGC
This sequence comes from Aureimonas ureilytica, assembly GCF_001475935.1. Lineage (GTDB taxonomy): Bacteria > Pseudomonadota > Alphaproteobacteria > Rhizobiales > Rhizobiaceae > Aureimonas > Aureimonas ureilytica_A. The sequence goes on along the minus strand of NZ_LDQA01000001.1, from coordinate 230,838 downwards.
CGATCCGGTCCGCCTGTCCTCCTACGCGATCACGGATGCCGGCTTTCAGACGGATGTCGTCAATCTCGACGTGCATCGCGGGCGCGACTTCGCAGCCGAGCGGCAGGCGGGGGACGTGAACGTCTTCTCCGCTGCGGTGGACCATATCTCGCGGCTGCGCGCAGGCGGTAAGCAGGTGATCTTGGCCGCATGGTCAGAGGGCTCGCGCGAACGGCTGACGCAGGTCGTCGAGGAGCACGGCCTTGGCAATATCAAGGCGGTCGAAACGCTGAAGCAGGCGCTGGAGATCGGCCGGAATATGGTCGCGACGGCCGTTCTGGGCGTCGAGGCGGGTTTCGAGACCGATCGCTTCGTCGTGGTCGGCGAGCAGGATATTCTGGGCGACCGTCTGGTGCGCCGTGCACGACGCAAGAAGCGCGGCGCGGACTATATCTCCGAAGTCACGGGCCTCAACGAGGGCGACATCGTGGTCCATGTGGATCACGGCATCGGGCGCTTTGTCGGCCTGCGCACCATCGAAGCGATGGGCGCGCCGCACGACTGTCTCGAACTGCGTTATGCCAATGACGACCGGCTGTTCCTGCCAGTCGAAAACATCGAACTGCTCTCGCGTTATGGCGGCGAGGGCACGGAGACGATCCTCGACAAGCTGGGTGGAGGCGCGTGGCAGGCGCGCAAGGCCAAGCTCAAGAAGCGGCTTCTGGACATGGCGGGCGGCCTCATCCGCATCGCCGCCGAACGCGAGATGCGCGGCGCGCCGAGGCTTCTGCCGCCCGAAGGCCTCTGGGCCGAATTCCAGGCACGTTTCCCCTATGAGGAAACCGAAGACCAGATGAACGCCATCGAAGCGGTGACCGACGATCTCGGTCAGGGCCGGCCGATGGATCGTTTGGTGTGCGGCGATGTCGGCTTCGGCAAGACGGAGGTCGCGCTGCGCGCGGCCTTCGTGGCCGCCATGAACGGGTTGCAGGTGGCGGTCGTGGTTCCGACGACGCTTCTGGCGCGCCAGCATTTCAAGACGTTCTCTGAGCGTTTCCGGGGCCTGCCGCTGAACCTCGCGCAAGCGTCCCGGCTCGTCACCGCCAAAGACCTCAACGAGACCAAGAAGGGTCTAACAGCCGGCACGGTGGACATCGTGGTCGGGACCCACGCCGTTCTCGGCAAAGGCATGAGCTTCAAGAACCTCGGCCTTCTCATCATCGACGAGGAGCAGCATTTCGGCGTCAAGCACAAGGAGCGGCTGAAGGAGCTGAAGTCGGACATTCACGTCCTGACGCTCTCCGCCACGCCGATCCCCCGCACGCTGCAATTGGCGCTGACCGGCGTTCGCGAACTCTCGCTGATTACCACGCCGCCCGTGGACCGCATGGCGGTGCGCACTTTCGTCACGCCCTTCGACCCTCTGGTGGTGCGCGAGACACTGCTGCGCGAGCGCTATCGGGGCGGCCAGAGTTTCTATGTCGCGCCGCGGCTTGCGGATCTTGCCGGCATCAAGGAGTTCCTGGACGAACAGGTGCCGGAGTTGAAGGTGGCGGTGGCGCATGGCCAGATGCCGGCTGGCGAGCTCGATGATATTATGAACGCCTTTTATGAAGGCCGCTACGATGTCCTTCTCTCCACGACCATCGTGGAGTCCGGGCTCGATATTCCGTCTGCCAACACGATGATCGTTCATCGTGCGGATATGTTCGGTCTGGCGCAGCTCTATCAGCTGCGTGGCCGCGTCGGGCGCTCGAAGCAGCGCGCCTATGCGCTCCTGACCATTCCCGCCAACAAGACGCCGACGGCGGGGGCGGATCGTCGCCTCAAGGTGCTTCAGTCTCTCGACACGCTCGGCGCGGGCTTCCAGCTGGCGAGCCACGACCTCGATCAGCGCGGCGCCGGCAATCTCCTCGGAGACGAGCAGAGCGGTCATATCAAGGAAGTCGGCTTTGAGCTCTATCAGCAGATGCTGGAGGAGGCCGTCGCCGAAATGAAGGGCGTCGAGGTCGAGACTGATGGCACGTGGTCGCCGCAGATCTCGCTCGGCACCGCCGTCATGATCCCCGAAAGCTACGTGCCCGATCTCCAGCTTCGCATGACGCTCTATCGCCGCTTGGCCGAACTGGAGGATGCGCGCGAGATCGATGCGTTCGGCGCGGAAATGATCGACCGTTTCGGCAAGCTGCCGGTTGAGGTCGAGCATCTGTTGAAGGTCGTGTTCATCAAGGCTCTGTGCCGCAAAGCCAATATCGAGAAGCTCGATGCCGGTCCGAAAGGTCTCGTCATCCAGTTCCGCGAGAAGACCTTCGCCAATCCGGCAGCGCTCGTGCGCTATATCGGCGAACAGGGACCTGCCGCAAAGATCCGACCGGATCAGTCGATCGTTCTGTCACGTATCTGGGACAAGCCGGAACAACGGCTCAACGGCGCGGCGACGATCGCCACCCAGCTCGCGCGCTTTGCGGAAGAGGGGCAGAAGAAGGCGGCTTGAGCCGCCTTCGCTATTCGCTCTTGGGGTCGCGCCAGAAGCTGGGAAGGTAGAAGCCCGTCAGCGGCGTGACCTCCGGGTGTTGAATGAAGGACCAGCGCGCCAGCCATTGCTCGCCAATATAATAGAGCGGCACGACATAGTGACCGCTGATCAGGACGCGGTCATAAGCGCGCGTCGCCGCCACGAAATCCTCGCGTGAGCGCGCGGTCACGATGGCGTTGATCATCGCATCGACGGCTGGGCTGGCGACGCCGGCATAGTTGAAGGAACCGGGGCGATCGCGCGCCGCCGAGCCCCATCGGTTCACCTGCTCCGCGCCGGGTGACAGCGTGCCCGAGAAGGCGGCGACCGTTACGTCATAGTCGAAACCCTGTTTGCGCTTTTGATACTGCGCGTCGTCCACCTGCCTGACATCGGCCTGAACGCCGATCCGCGCCAGCGTCCGGGCATAGGCGAGGGCGATCTTCTGTTGATCGCTATATTGGACGAGGATTTCGAAGCGTAGCGGCACACCCTTGGCGTCGACCATTCGGCCATTCTCGAAACGATAGCCGTCGGCCTGCAAGAGATCGACCGCCTGGCGCAGGAGCGCCCGATCGCTGCCGGACCCATCGCTGACGGGCGGCTTGTCTTCGCCGCGCATGGCGGCGGGTGACACATCGGCTTCGAACGGCGCCAGTAGCGCGCGCTCCTTGGCGTCGGCCGGGTGTCCGACGCTGGAGAGAGTCGAATTGTCGAAGAAGCTCGTCAGCCGCGAATAGGCACCGTAGAAAAGATTGGCATTCGCCCATTCGAAATCGAACAGAAGTGACAGGGCTTCGCGAACCTTCGGATCGCTGAACGGCGCGCGACGTGTGTTGAAGAAGAAGGCGTTCAGATTGGCGGGGCGGCCCGTCAGGAAGACCTCCTTGATAACGCGCCCGTCCTTTACAGCCGGGAAGTCGTAGGCCGTTTGCCAATGGCGCGGGTTGGGCTGCTGGTAGAGATAGACGTAGGACAGCCCCTTCTTGAAGGCCTCGAACTGCGCGTTCTGATCGCGGTAATATTCGACGGTGATCTCGTCGTAATTGTCGAGCCCGCGCTTGGTCGGGAGGTCCTTGGCCCAATAGTTCGGGTTGCGGCGATAGGTGATGCGCTGACCCGGCTCGACGCGGTCGATGATATAAGGCCCCGATCCGACGGGTGGCTTCAGGGTTGTCTGCGCGATGGTCTCCGCGTTGAAATCGCCCGCCGGTAGCACGGGAAGACCCGCCAGAAGGAGGGGAAGCTCGCGATCCGCCTTTTCATTGAAGGTGAAGCGGACGCCGCGTTCGCCGACCGCTTCCACCTTGGCGACCTTCGACAGCCAGCTGGAATATTGCGGGCGAACCGATCCCTGCTGGCGCAGAAGCTCGACCGTCGCCAGGACGTCCTGCGGGCGAACGGGTCTGCCATCCGAGAAGCGGGCGGCCGGGTTCAGCTGGAACTCGACGAAGCTGCGTTCCTCGTCCGTTTCGACACTCTCCGCGATCAGCCCATAATAGGTGAATGGCTCGTCCGCCGAGCGCTGCATCAAGGGCTCGAACACGAGATTGCCGAATTCGGGGTCGGCAAAGATGCCACGCGCTGTCGTCAGAGCGCCGCGAACGCTGACCGGGTTCAAATTGTCGAAATCGCCGAAGACCCCGTAGACCATGCGTCCGCCCTTGGGCGCATCGGGATTGGCATAGGGAAAATGGGTGAAGCCGGCGGGAAGGCCCGGTTCACCCTGCATTGCAATGCCGTACGCTGCCCAAGCGCTCGCTGAGACAGAAAGCACCGTTCCGACCGAAAGAGCGGCTGACAGCGCAAGCGGTCGCAGGATATGGACGAGGCTACGCGATGACATCAGGCCCGAAACTCCGTGGCATTTCGGGCCGGAAACTACCGGCTTTGCAGCGGCTTGCCTACACCCGGCCAGCCTGCCGCAAGCTTGGGGCATGTCTTCAAACGGCCTCATTTGCAGAAGACCGCAGACGGGGCTATGCAGGCCGCGACCCGGATCGAGGCTCACGCCAAAGAAGGAAGAACAGACCGTGAGAACCCTTACCAAGAACATTCAGCAGGCGCTGGCTCTGGCAGGTCTGGCCGCTGTCGCCGGACTGGCCATGCCGGTTGCGGGCGCTTCGGCGCAGCAGGTCCCGGCAGAGTGGTTCAAGGTCTGCTCGCCGCAGGGCGAGAACAACATCTGCAACACGCAGTACACGATGATTGCCGACACCCGTCAGCTGATCACCGCCGTGAACTTGATCAACGTTTCCGGCAAGGTGAACCAGAAGGTTCTGCAGGCCGTCGTGCCGACCGGCCGCGTGATCCCCGCTGGCGTGCAGGTCCAGATCGACGAGAACAAGCCCCAGACGCTGAACTACTCCGTTTGCTTCCCCGATCGCTGCATCGCCGAGGTCGAACTGTCGGACGCCATCATCGCGTCGATGAAGAAGGGCAAGGCGCTCAAAATCACGTCGACCAATTTCCAGCGTCAGCCGAACCCGATCTCGATCACGCTATCCGGCTTCACGGGCGCCTATGACGGCCCGGCCAAGGCGCAGCCCGAGCTCGCCCAGCGCCAGCAGGAGTTGGACAAGGCTCTCCAGGGTCAGGCGGAAGCTCGCCGCCAGCGCTTCGAAGACGCTCAGAACAAGGCCAAGGCCACGCAATAACCCGCGCGGACCCTTCCCAACGAAAACGGCGGCCCGAAAGGCCGCCGTTTTCGTTTCATGTGAAGAACGCGATCCTCTCCCGACAATCGCGTGGGATCAGTTCCGGTGCAGTTCCTTCAGGCGATAAGCGCCGTCAAAGGGACCATCGAACATATCGGCGACCTGAGGATGACGAACCTTCTGGCCGGTATCGTCCGGGACGAGGTTCTGCTCAGACACATAAGCAACATACTCGCTCTCCGCGTTCTCCGCGAAAAGATGGTAGAAGGGCTGATCCTTCCGAGGCCGTACCTCGGCCGGAATGGATTGATACCATTCTTCCGTATTGCTGAATTCGGGGTCGACATCGAAGATCACGCCACGAAACGGAAAGATCCGGTGACGAACGATCTGACCGATAAAGAACCGCGCGCTCTGAGTTGAACTGTCTTTCATCCGGCGCGATTTAGCTCCGGCAGGGCATGACCGCAAGGAGGCCTGCACGATCACAGACCGTTTGCCCGATCAAACTGATCGTTTGCCCGGTCAAACCGAACTCGGCCTATCGTCCCGCCGCGCAGATCGAGCCGGCAACCGGAACGACGAACCGGGCTCCACGCCTTCCCGCATGAGCGTTCGGCGCAGAAGCGGAAGCCGAGAGAGGAGGCTGACCCCCGCACTTCGCGCCAATTGCACTGGCAGAAGGCCGGACAAAAGCGATCGGTTGAGAAGGTCGACCGCTGCGGTCCGCGTCGCAATATCGGCGCCCCGAGCACGGTCGTAATCGGCGGTCATCCGCCGCCCTCCCAGATCGTCCCGGTGACGCTCGGCCGCCTTGATGAGATCGATGACGTCCCGCAAGCCGAGATTAAGTCCCTGAGCGCCGATCGGAGGGAATACATGAGCGGCCTCGCCCACGAGCACGCGGCGCTCGGCGCCGAAGCGCGAGGCGGCAGCGCCCGATAGCGGGAACGACTGCGGCTCGCCCTCGACCTCCACCGCGCCGAGGATCGAATGCAATCGATCCTCGATCATGCGTGACAAGCGATCCGGCCGCGCGGAAACGATGAGATCGGCGGTTTCGGGCCGCTCAACCCAAACAAGAGACGAACGGCGACCCGGCAGCGGAACCTGGGTGAAAGGGCCGGTGCGGGTATGAAATTCGGTCGATACGCCGTCATGATCGCGTTGATGGCCGAAGTTCAGAACGATCGCGCTCTGTGGATAGGACCAGTTCCGCACCGAAATGCCAGCGCTTTCGCGAACCCGCGAGCGCCGGCCGTCAGCGCCAACCACGAGCCCGGTTCTGACCATCTCGCCCGACGACAGCGTCAGATGAGCGTGGTCCTCTTTCGCATCGATCGATGTCACCGCGTCGCTTATGACGGTCAAACGATCCGTCATCGCCGACGCAGCCGCGCGAAAGATCCGCATCAGATCGGCGTTCAGAATGTTGATGCCGAACGCATCCCGATCGATTTCACTCGCGTGGAACTCGATATTGGGCGCGCGAAAAAGTCGCATGGTGTCGTCGATGATGCGCATGACCCGAAGTGGTTCTCCCGCGCGCTCGATCTCGCCTATCAGTCCGCACGTCGCGAGAAAGTCCAAAGACGAGCCGATCAGCGCCGTGGAGCGCCTGTCGTCCGGCGCCTGCGGGGCGATCAGGATCGTCTCGAAGCCGGCCTTTGCCAGACCCAGCGCCGCGCCGTATCCAACCAAGCCACCACCGATCACAGCCACTTCACGACGGATTTCGGTCATCGATTCCGAGCCTTTCGAATGGTCAAACGCGTGGTTCACTGTATCTCTTTTCAGTGTTTAAGCGAGATACGGCCTGCGGAACGGATGACAACCGCATATCGCCTGCGTTAGGCAGCGGGCAGCGAATTAACGGTTGGCGGAAGACGTGACAGCGAATTTGAAGCAATGGCGCGCCTTTTCGGTTCATCTGCTGACGGCGAGCGGTGCTTTCTGGGCGTTCCTCTCCATCATCGCCGCTGCCGAGCAGAACTGGGTTCATATGTTCGCGTGGCTGGGTCTTGCCCTGTTCGTGGACGGGATCGACGGACCCATCGCGCGGCGCGTGGACATCAAGCACGTCCTGCCGAACTGGTCCGGCGACATGCTAGACGCCATCATCGACTATTCGACCTATGTCCTCATTCCGGCCTTCGGACTTTACCAATCCGGCATCATCGGCCGCCCGTGGTCCTTCGTCGCTGCCGCGCTGATCGTCGTGACCAGCGCCGTCTATTACGCCGACATGCGGATGAAGACGAAGGACAACCATTTCCGCGGTTTTCCGGTGACCTGGAACATGGTGGTCTTTACTTTTTTCGTTGTGCAGCCGGATGATTGGGCCGCCTTCGCCTTCGTCGTGTTCTGCTCGGTCGCGACATTTCTTCCCATCAAGTTCCTTCACCCGGTCCGCGTGGCGCGCCTACGTCCCATCAATCTGGCGATTTTCGCGATCTGGTCGATCTTCGGACTGATCGCGATCGGCTACGCGTTCGAGGCCCCGATTTGGGTTCGCACCGGCGTGCTCCTCTCGGCTCTCTACCTGTTCTGCATCGGCGGGATCCTGCAATTCATCGATCGACTTCAGGGACGATCCGACGTCTCGTCCAGCTTCGAGGACTGACCATGCCCCACGCGATTGTCGTCAATGAAATCGGCGGACCGGACGTGATGGTCTGGCGCGATGTGGAGCGTCGGGCTCTGAAGGGTGGCGAGGTTCGCGTTCAGCAGGAGGCGGCCGGCCTCAACTTCATCGACGTCTATTTTCGCAACGGGACTTACAAGGCACCCCATCTTCCCTTCGTTCCGGGGAAGGAAGGGGCAGGGGTCGTGGTCGAACTCGGCCCGGAGGTTCATGGACTGCGCGTCGGCGATCGTGTGGCCTATTGCGGCGTGGATGGCGCCTATTGCGAAGAGGTGGTGGTTCAAGCCGATCAATGCCTGACCCTGCCCGACAGGATCGACACTCAGACCGCAGCCGCCATGATGCTCAAGGGAATGACGGCCGAGTATCTGCTTCGGCAGACGTTCCCCGTCGGTCCCGGCCACACGGTTCTGATCCACGCGGCGGCCGGAGGGGTCGGTCTGATCGCCGGACAATGGGCCAAACATCTGGGCGCTCGCGTGATCGGAACCGCCGGCGGCCCGGAGAAATGCGCCTTGGCTCTCGAGCATGGTTACGATCACGTCATCGACTACAAGTCCGAGGATTTCGTCGCTGCCGTGCGCGACCTCACCGACGGGCAAAAATGCGATGTGGTTTACGATTCCGTGGGCCGCGACACGTTTCCGAACAGTCTCGACTGCCTCAAGCGGCGTGGTCTGTTTGTGAGCTTCGGACAATCCTCCGGAAAAATCCCCGGTTTCGATATCGGGATTCTCAACCAGAAGGGTTCGCTCTTCATGACCCGTCCGAGCCTGAACGGCTATACGGCGACCCGTGCGGAACTCGAACAGAGCGCCGCAGCCTTGTTCGATGTCGTCGCGAGCGGCGCTGTGTCCATTCGAATCCAGCAGACATTCCCACTCGCTCAGGCCGCCGACGCGCACCGCGCACTGGAGTCACGAAGCACGACAGGGGCGTCCATTCTGACGATCTGATCGCACGGCGCATAAGCATTTCAGATCGTGGTACAGATGCCGAAACACTCAGAAGCGATCACAGCAAATCCGCCTTTGCAAAACGGCGGGTCCCGCAACAGGAATTTGCAATGGCTCCGTGCCATCGCAGCCTTGTTCGTGCTCCTGTATCACGGGAGCGTTTACCTTAAGCAGATCACCGGCGACGATACATTTTTCCACGTTTTCGACGGGCGCTTCGGCTTGTTGGGCGTTGCAGTCTTCTTCGCTATCTCGGGCTACCTGATGGCGGAAATCCTGCCGAAAGCGGACCCTTGGCGTTTTCTGCTGCATCGGATCCTGCGGATCTATCCGATCTTCCTGATCGTTCTCGCGAGTGTTCTCCTGGCTCGGCGGCGACCGGGCGAAGTCGATATTTGGGCAGCGACTTTGGTTCCGGCCGGAGAGGGACGTGTTTATTATCTCGGCGTGGAGTGGACGCTGCTCTTCGAGACGTGCTTCTACGTCTTTCTCTTCCTTTGCAGCTTGGCAGGCCTGAAGAACCGTCTCTCCTGGATCGCTTCCATCTGGTTGCTGATCATCGGAGCGGCAACGCTCTTCTACCCGCAAATCCAGGCCGAGCTGACACCAACCATCGACTGGCTGCCCCTCATGGCCGTCAATTCCGCGTTTGCTTTCGGACTTCTCGTTCCCGCCTTGCGCGAGCGCGGGTTGTTTCAGCCGGCTACGGCTATGCTCGCTGCCGGCCTCATCCTGGTTTGCGACGTCTTCCCATTCGGCATCAACCGCTGGGTTGCCTCTGTCGGCGCGTTTCTTCTCGTCGGATTGGTGATCTCCGACAATTCCACGGAAGCTGAAGTGAACGGCCGCTTGGCGAGGTTGGCCGATCGCTATGGGGATTGGAGCTACGCTCTCTATCTTTGTCACGTACCTCTCATGGTCGCGATCTATCTCAAGTCCCCGCCGCTCCCGAACGGTGTGCTTTGGATGCTGGCGATCCTGGTGCCGCTCACTGTGGCCGCCCCCTTCGGAATGCTCGATCTCTTCCTGTACAAGCGACTGAAGTTATGGGCGGATCAGACCTCTCGAATTGTGAGAGTAAGCCTCTCTGGTCTTTATACTCTAATCTTTCTTTTGCTCGCCGGATGGGCGGCTTGGATCGGTGTCAGCCCCCACCCCCAAGCTCACAGCCGCTCTTCTACAGCCATCACGGTGCCGATCCCAACCGCCGACGAAACATCTCCAACCGGTCAGCTCCCGCCATCATCACAAACGCTTGCGCCTCCGCCCCCTCTCCCTTAAACAAGCCAGCATCGGATGGGTGGCCGAGTGGTTTAAGGCAGCGGTCTTGAAAACCGCCGTGCGGCGAACCGTACCGTGAGTTCGAATCTCACCCCATCCGCCACTACTGAGCCATTAATTTTGTTGCGTATTTTATGGTTCAAGACCCGCCTGATGTTACAGGCGGCGGGCATCGCGACGACTCATCTTTGACGGAGCCGAGAGGTCTGGTGGTTGACTCAGGCAATCCCGACGGATGCCGTCACGGTGGGCGCATGACCTTGGACCACTTAAACCTTCGTTTCCCGGCGGGCTCGAACTGGTGGCGCCTTCGCTGTCTCACTGCTCGGATGACTTCGAAATCGGCTGCGACAAGGAAGAGAGGGCTCGCGTGGACTTTGGCATTGGACTGCTGCAACCGCGAAAGCATCGGCTTCGTCGCCACCATGGAAGGCATCACCGGCGAGGACATCCGGGATCTCATGCTTTGAGCCGTGAAAGCGCGCTTCGGCCGCTTGAACCACCTACCACAGACGATTCGAATGGCTCAGCGGCGACGGCTCGGACCCTATCGACGGCGAAACAAAGCGGCCGGCGCGCAACGTCGAACTGGACCTTGGGATCACGCCCTTGGAGAACTTGCAGTTCAACGGCATGGCCAGAGCCCTCGCGCGCATGATCAAGCGCGACCATGTCCCCGTCTCGTGCCTTCTGAATGCTCGAACCGTTATCGACGTGCTGCCGATGTGGTGCGAACTCTACCGTACCGCTCACCCGCAAACGTCGCTCGGTACTCTCTCACCGCGCGAGTTCATTGCGGCCCGACAAGCCCCCTGATCCTGTCAGGTCGTTCCGGACATTAGAAATTATCTGTTCGGCCTGCCTATCATATAGGTCGCTTTACGAAACTCCATGTCACCTGCCTTCCATTTGGGTTTCGAGCGGACATGTAATCCGTTGGAATAGCGGACGTGTCGCCTACGGGACACGTCTGCCGTTTAGAGGCCAGACGATGTTCCTAGATGCTCCGGCAAACGGATCTGGCAGGGCGAGTCCTCTGCTACCAGCTCGCCGCGAGAGCGGAGAAAATCAGATGGGGGCGAGAACGTGAGTACCGTAATCAGTCGATCCGATGATGCCAATGATATGCTGGCGAGACGGTTGCGCGCCGCAGGCTCCCTCAGCACGATGGACGAGGTGATGCTGTCGCGTTTGCATTGGGATGTTGTCGACATTCCCGCAAAGACCGACTTCCTCAAAGAGGGAGATCGGCCGAACCGATGCTGCCTGCTGATCGATGGTCTGATCATTCGCTCCAACTTCACGCAGGGCGGCGAACGGCAGATCCAGTCCGTTCATATTCCCGGTGATATGCCGGACCTCCAAAGTCTCCATCTCAAGCAGATGGATCACTATATCGGAACCGTCTCCCCTTGTAGGGTGGCGTTCATCAGCCACGATGCCATTTTGCGCACGCTTGAACGATCCAAGGATCTGACTGCTCGGTTTTGGCGTGAGACGCTGATCGACGCGGCTCTCTATCGCGCCATCATCGTGCGCAACGCGCGCCTTGGATCGACCGAGCGGCTGGCACATTTCATCTGCGAGATGTGGTGCCGCTTCGATGCGGTTGGGCTGACCGACGCTTCCGGCTTTCCCTTTGCGATGACACAGGAAATGGTGGGTCAAGTTCTCGGGCTCAGCATCGTGAGCGTGAACCGATCCATGCAACTGCTTCGTGCGGAGGGTCTTGTGGTCTGGGATCGTGGTCGCATCGACATTCTGGATTGGGATCGGCTGGCCGGTCTCGGTCAGTTCGACCCGACCTTCCTTCATCTCGACGATTGATCGGACCGCAAGACGTCTCTAACGGAAGTGCGCTCAATCGGGCCGAACACAGCGGCTTGACACGGGGCCTGCGGATTGACTCGGCCGCGTCCCCACGTCAGACAAGGAGTTCATTCGGACGATTTTCATGCGCGATTATTATACGATCACGGAGCTGACTCGCGAGTTCGACATCTCGACGAGGACGATCCGTTTCTACGAGGACGAAGGGCTGATCGCGCCGATCCGGCGCGGGCGCACGCGTCTGTTTCGCCATTCGGATCGTCATCTTTTGCGCATGATCCTGCGCGGAAAGCGCCTCGGATTTTCGATCGCGGAGATCCGCGAGATCATGGGGATGTACAAGACGCCGCCCGGCGAAGCGGGACAGTTGCGGGCGATCGTCAAGCGTGTGGCAGACAAGCGCTCGGAACTCGAACAGAAGCGACGCGACATCGATGATTTGCTGGCCGAACTGGATCATGCGGAAGAAGCCTGCCTGACGCGTATGGCCGAACTCGGCATTTCTCCCTCCAGCTGAGTTTGTGCACCCGCGCGGCTGCGGGCGTTGCGCGCTATGGCTGAGCGTTGAACGAGCAATAATTGACGGTTTCGCTGACGCGCCCCGTTTCCACTTCAGTCAACTGGCTCCGGAGAAGACGATCCAGCAGTTCGGCTTCTTCGAGCTTTTTTTGCACGCATCCGCAATAAGCCACACAGAAACTGGCATCCCGGTCTCTCTCGCAGGTCTGGCGGCAGCTTTGCTGAAAGGCCGCCGTCTGATCCGGCGGGGCGATGAAAGCAGCGGCAGCGACCACACCGATCGAAATCGGCTGGTGCAGGAGATAGAACAGAAGGGAATGTCGCCCGAGCGTCGAAAGGGGCCATAAGGGGCGAAACACGCCATTCAAGCCTCCCAGCTTCTTCCAGATGCCGAACCGAGCGAAAGCCTGCGCGATCGCCATGCCGATCAGGATCGGCCCGAACCAGGGAAACAGAGGAACGAAATCGTTGGAAAGCGGGGGATGCTCGGAGAAGCCGATCCACGCCAACCATCGACTGTCCGTCCAAGGCGTCGTGAAAGCGAATGAGACGGCGATGACAAGTGCGGCTGAGGCTGCTGTCAGCCAGAAGGGCAGACGCAGAAAGGCGAGCGCCAGCAGGCTTCCTAACGCGATGAGATGAAGGATGCCGAAAAACACGAAGCCTTGCGGCGTGAAGGCCAGCGTGGCCGCTGTGATGGCGGCTGCACCCGCAGCGATCTGAAGACAGCGTTTGCGAAACGATGGCCAGCGAATGCCCTCGCCATGGGCCAGCACGAGACCGACGCCAACGAGGATCAGGAAGCTGGAGGCGATCGCTCGGGCGAAAAGCTTCCAGCCCCCCACCTGAGCATAGCCTGGCGGCAGATAACCGAAAAACTCCAGATCCCACGTGAAATGGTACACGAGCATCGCGATGAGCGCGCAGCCGCGCGCCACGTCGAGACATTCGATCCGGCCGATCGCTCTGTTTTGCGATGTCGTCATGACGCTTCCACTGGTTCGCTGCCCGTTTCGCCTATCTCAATCCAAGATCAAAGGCGACCCGCATAGGGGACAGCCTGACGCCGAAAGAGATCCACGCATGAAGATGATCGAAGCATCGGGCGCTCGTATTCCCGCCCTGGGATTTGGAACCTACAAACTCACCGGCGATCTTTGCGTCCGAATGGTGGAGAAAGCGATCGAAGCCGGTTATCGGCATATCGATACCGCGCGAATGTATGGCAACGAGCGCGAGGTCGGGCAGGGCATTCGAAACAGCGGTCTCGCGCGCAGCGAAGCGTTCGTGACCACGAAGGTCTGGTTCGAAGATATTGGCGCGGATCGACTCGCGCAGTCGGCCGCCGAGGCTGTCGAAGCGCTGGATGTCGGGCCCGTCGATCTCCTGCTGATCCACTGGCCGAACGCAGCCATCCCGCTGGAGGATTCCATCGGCGCGCTGAACGAGGCGAAGGAGAAGGGACTGACGCGTCATATCGGCGTCGCGAACTTCCCCAGCACCCTGATGGATGATGCCGCGGCGATGAGCTCGGCTCCGCTCGTCTGCAATCAGGTCGAATATCATCCGCTCCTGTCCCAGGAGGCGATCCTGCACGCCTGCGAACGCAATGACATGGCGCTGATAGCCTACTCGCCGATCGGCCAAGGAGGCGAGTTGCTCCAGCATCCGACCGTCACGGGTATCGCGAACAGGCTCGGGCGGACCCCTGCTCAAGTCATCTTGCGTTGGGAACTCGATCAGCCTCGCGTGGGGGCCATTCCTCGAACATCGAATGAAGAGCGCCTACAAGAAAATTTCGACGTCTTCTCATTCGAGCTGTCCGATACCGACCGCCAATCCTTGAACGCGATGACGCAGCAGCGCAAGCGATTGGTGAATCCCAGCTTCGCACCGGCTTGGGATCGGATCTGACACGCGCAGGATCGCATCGCGGGCGGCGCGTCGATGCCTATGCCGTCCTTGCGTTGACGCTGAAAGGTTTCAACCGACCCATGTTCTTCGCGGTTTCCAAACTGGGCTGGTATCTCGTCCAGCCCCTTGTCGCCATCCTGCTGGCTTTCGGTGTCGGCTTTCTCTGTCTCGCTCTGAAGCTGCCGCGAACCGGCATCACGCTTCTGGCGATCGGATTCGCGAGTCTCGCGATTTTCAGCCTGTCGCCACTCGGGCTCCTCATGCTGGCTCCGCTTGAGAACCGATTTCCCAAGCCGGTATTGCCCGAGCGCGTGACCGGCATCGTGGTTCTCGGCGGCTCGTTCGATACGCTCGTCGCCCGAACACGCGGCGAGCCGGAGCTCAACGACGCGGCTGACCGCATCACGACGACACTCGCTCTATCTCGCCTCTACCCGGACGCCAAAGTGATCTTCAGCGGCGGGGCCGCGGCGATGTTCGAGGAGGATGTGACCGAGTCCTCGGTTGCCCATAAACTGTTTTCCCAACTCGGGCTTGCGCCCGAACGCCTCATTCTGGAGGACCGTTCCCGCAACACGATCGAGAATGCGCGCTTTTCAAAGGAGTTGGCCTCGCCGCAGCCAGGTGAGACCTGGTTGCTCGTCACCTCGGCGGCTCATATGCCTCGGTCGGTTGGCTGTTTCCGCACAGCCGGCTTCGACATCATCCCATATCCGACTGACTACCAGACACCGGGCGGCGACATGATCTACCGGCCTTCTACAGCCACGGTCCGCAATTTGGAAAAGGTGCATTTTGCGATACGCGAATATCTGGGCCTATTCGCCTATTATCTGACGGGGAAGACAGATGCCTGGATCCCAGCGCCTCACGCGCCATCCGGTAAGGCCAATCTGTAGATCCCCTTGAAATCGTCTGGATCCACCGGCCGTCCCTTACGCAGGATGCGAACGTCGCCGGCCTTCGCCATTCTGACCGCCTCCGCCCGGATCGGGTTCATCATCAGACGCCAGACCTTTTCATCCGATCCTGCGAGGCTGCGCGCGATTTCCGAGGGGCAGACGGTCTTGCCTGCGCCTCGCTCCATCACCGCCGACGCGATGGCCTGTTGGATGGCTTCTTTCGAAATCATCGAGGTTCCTCCGAGTCAGGGGCGAGGCAATCGTTCGCTTCCGAGAAGAACTGGCGTCGGGCTAGAATCAGGATGACGATCGTCGTCGTTACCATCAGCACTTTCGGGCCTAGAAACCAGCCAAGATAGGCCATGCCAAAAAAGATCGCCCTGAGTCCGGAATTGAAGTGGCGAGCCGCGATCTGGTTCATGCGGATCGCGCGACGCACAGCCCGCTCGGCCGCGTCCTGATCCGCCTCGGCCTCCCGCGCCATCGGAACGGCGCCGATCAGGATCGTGCAGTAATTGAACAGGCGATAGGCCCAGCCGAATTTGAAGAAGGCGAAGATGAAGATCGTGACGAGGCCGAGAAGCTTCGTTTCCAGAAGCGCCCGGTCGAAATTGCCTTCCAGCGGAAGGTCTGTGACGACAGAGGCGATATGATCGGCCGCACCGATCAAAGCGAAACATCCGCCAATGGCGAAAATACAGGCCGAAGCGAAAAAGCCCGTGCCTTGCTGGAGCCCGGTCATGATGGCCGTGTCGATCATGCGCAGATCGCGCTTCAGCATCGTCCACATCCAGATCTCGCGCTGGCTGTTCATCCGGCGGCTGAGGCCATGGCTGGAGAGAGCGGTGCCGTCCACCGCGAAAGAGTAGATGGCCCAGCCCAGACTGAAGGTGACGAGCGCCAGGAGATTCTCGACATCGAAGATCTGCTGGAACGGCATGGCGGAGATCCGACGCTGAAGAAGGGTGGCAGCGCTTGCCCCCTAGCATGTTGTGGGAGCGACGTCAGGCGGTCTTGACCTGATCGATTGTCAGGCGGATGGAGGTTTCATGCCGCTTCATATGATCAAGCTCTGCGTCGGGGTCGAGACAATCGAGGACCTCCAGACGCATGTCGAACATCGTCTGCTGGCTCAGCGTCTCGCTGGCCAGCCAGAAGAGCAATTCCACGTCACCCGAGTTATGCCCAAACGCGCCGATGACATTGTCGCGGGCGGCTCCCTATACTGGGTCATTCGCGGGCAGGTTCAGGTTCGTCAGCCCGTCTTGCGGTTCGACCCATTCACCGCCGAGGACGGGATCGAGCGTTGCCGGATCGTTCTCAGGCCCGAGTTCATCGCCACGCAATGGCAGCCCAGGCGCGCCTTTCAGGGCTGGCGCTATCTCGTCTCGGACGATGCGCCGGCCGACCGAGAGGCCGAGGAGGGCGTAGGTCTTCCCCAGCAGCTTCAACGCGAGTTGGCCGATCTCGGCCTGCTCTGAGGGGAAGAGCCGATGCCAAATCCGCGCGGGATCAACTGGAAGCTTCGTTTACCAGATCTCAACCGCGCGGGCTGCGCCCACAGGAGATGCGCACCGCTGGAGTGCCGGCAGGTCCGTCGACCTTGAGGTAGATTAGGCCTTCGGGCTGCGCGGCGCGCCAAGCCCGAGCGCCATGGCACAGAAGTAGCCCCACCAAGTCCTTCGCGCGAACCCGCGTCTTGCCGTCGCGATAGTCGCCCAGACGCGAGGCGGCTTGCTGGAGCGGGTGAAGACCGATCGAAGACACGTTCGAGGCCTTTTCCCCGGCGGACGTGTAACCAAGGATTTCCTGCTCAACCGACATGGGAACCTCGAACTGACTCGTAACAAACTGGCGGGCGAAATAAGGTGAGCGATCGACTGCGAAACCAATACGGATCGCGGCCGAGCCGGTTCAGCGTTGATCAATCAGCGCCGATTGCATAGCAGGCGTAGGAGCGAGCCTTCAGAACGTCACAGGCCGCGTTGGCGGCGGCTTTCGTGTCGAAGCCCGCAAAGCGCGCTCGGTAGAGGGTCTGCGAACCGCTGGCGACCGCTTCCGTGAACGGCTTGGCGCGGGCGAGCGCCGACCCGCCACGCTGCTTGGCTTCGGCGAGAATATCCAACGCGGTCGACTCGGCCGGCGTGGCCGCGATCTGAACGATCCAGCCCGAAGAGGCGAGGGATGCCGTCGCCACAGGTGGTACGGACGCTCCCGGAACAGCCACGCGCGGACGCGGCGCCCCCGCCAAGGCATTCGAGGTCGGAATTTCGAGACTGTCCTGACCTTTCTGCCCCATGGCCGCTCGCAGCGCATCCCGGCCAATCGCGGATCGTTCGGGCGCCGTAATGGCGTTCATCGCCCCGGCCGCGTTGGAGCCGTAAGCCTGCGCGACGCGCTCGTTGATGGACGAGGCCCGGCGCGTCGGCAACGGGACGCTCTGCGGGACTTCGGCGACGTGTGACGATACGGATGGACCGCGAACAGCCGGCGAATAGGCCGCGATCAAGGGCTCGCTGCCACGCGTGCTCACGTCAGGAAGATATTTGTTGACGAGCTCGACCATGTGATCGTCGCGCGAGCGGGCCGTGCGCCCGCCCATGACCACCGCCACCAGCTTCTTGTTGCCGCGAACGACCGAGGTGACGAGGTTGAAGCCGGATGCGTTGATATAGCCGGTTTTAATGCCGTCGACACCTTGAACACGCCCGAGAAGCCGGTTGTGATTGCCGATCACCTGGCCACGGAAGTTGAAGGAACGGCGGCTGAAGTAGCTGTAATATTGCGGGAAATGCTCACGAAGGGCGATGCCGAGCGTCGCCATGTCGCGCGCGGTCGTCATCTGGCCGGGATTGGGAAGGCCGTTGGCGTTCTGAAAATTCGTCCGCGTCATGCCCAGCTTGCGAGCCTTCGACGTCATCATCTCCGCGAACTGGCTCTCCGTGCCACCGAGAAACTCGCCGATCACCACGGCCGCGTCATTGGCCGATCGCGTGACGAGACCCAGAATGCCTTCCTCCACCGAGATCGTGGTTCCGGGCTTCAACCCGAGCTTGGATGGCGGGCGAGCGGAGGCGTAAGCCGAGACCTTCATCGGGGTGGAAAGCGTCGCGCGTCCACTCTCCAACGCATCGAACAGCATATAGAGGGTCATCATCTTCGTGAGCGAAGCGGGATAACGGCGTTCGTCGCTGCTCTTGGAGAAGAGAACCTTGCCGTTGTTGGCGTCGATCACGATCGCCGAATAGCGGTCGTCCTTGGCCTGAGCGTGCGCCGCGGGCGCCTGTAGAACGAGCGTGGCGCCAACGAGAAGGGATCCAGCCGTCAAGCCAATCGACTTGGCGAAGACATCGATCCGGGAAGGGGCCTTGAGCATGGGCAGCTCTCTCGTCTCTGCAATTGTCGAGATGCCGCGACTCGACTTCGCAGTCGAGCCCTTACCAACAGTGTGGCGTAGCGATCTCATCTGGAGGAAAGATACGCCCGAGGGCCTTACCAATCCGTTTATGGTTGCCGGAACCTTGTGATCGCATGAGGGCATTCGCTTCAAAGTTTATGTGAAATCGGAAGGCTTCACCTTTTTCCTCAAAACCTCCGATTGCAGCTTGCATTCATTGTGCGATGCAATATATTCGGATGCGCTGCAGCGAACTGCGGTGACGGGTTGGAAACGGGAGCATTGCAATGAACATGTATGCGGACGCTGGTCAGGCCAGCAAGGAAGCCATGGACAACGTCCTCAAGTCGATCTCCGCGATGACAAAGGGCTTCCAGCAGATCGCCGCCGAGACCGGTGACTTCACCAAGCGCAATTACGAGACCTCGACCAAGATGTTGGAAGAGCTCGCTCAGACCCGGACGCCCGACAAAGCGATCGAAGTCCAGACGAATTACATGAAGTCCTGCTACGAGGCTTGGGTCTCGCAGGCTTCGAAGATCAACGAGATCTACGCCGGCGTCGCTCGCGAGACCTTCAAGCCGTTCGAGAACAACCTGAACAAGGCGGCGAATTTCGCTCAGGACGCTTCGTATCAGGCGGCCTGAAACCTCCTTCCAACAACGAGCGAGAATGCACGAAGCCCGGCGCCAGCCGGGCTTTTTTTATGTTCTTCGGTGTAGAGCGATACCGCCTCTTGCGGCGACAGACCGAATCTTGTGGTGTCTGGGATCGCAAGGGTGGCGTTGAGAATTTCGGCTGCGGCGGGATGGCGTCTTAAAATGAGCCAGAGTGCACATACATATCAGCCGAAGGCGAAGGTGACGGCATTGAACGATATGGTCTTGAGGACAAGGACTCCGACATCGAAGGTCCGCCTACAGGCGGGTGATGACGACGGCGTCGGCAACGACCGGGGCACGTCCGTCATTACGCGTACGAAGCCGAAAACCAAACGACCCAATCTTTACAGAGTGCTTCTTCTCAATGACGATTACACTCCGATGGAGTTCGTCATCCACGTTCTCGAGCGGTTCTTTCAGAAGGACCGGGAGGCGGCCACGCGCATCATGCTCCATGTTCACAAGCATGGGGTGGGCGAGTGCGGCGTCTACACCTACGAGGTCGCGGAAACGAAGGTGACGCAGGTCATGGATTTCGCCCGTCAGCATCAGCATCCGCTTCAATGCGTGATGGAAAAGAATTGAGGTGAAGCTTGCCGACATTTTCTCAAAGCCTCGAAAAGTCGCTGCATCAAGCGCTGACCTACGCAAACGAACGCCATCAGGAATTTGCCACTCTCGAACATCTCCTCCTGGCCCTTCTGGACGATAAGGACGCGGCCAATGTCATGCGCGGGTGCAGTGTCGATCTTGACGCTCTGCGCTCGTCCCTGATCGAATATATCGATACCGAACTCGCCAATCTGGTGAACGGCAGCGACGACGATTCCAAGCCGACCGCCGGCTTCCATCGTGTGATCCAGCGCGCCGTGATTCACGTTCAGTCCTCTGGCCGGGACGAAGTGACGGGCGCGAATGTTCTCGTCGCGATCTTCGCCGAGCGTGAAAGCCACGCCGCCTTCTTCCTGCAGGAGCAGGAGATGACGCGATACGATGCCGTGAATTTCATTTCGCATGGAATTTCCAAGCGTCCTGGCGCGTCCGAAGGCCGCACCGTGCGCGGAACGGAGGACGAGCAGTCGGTCATGGGGAATGAGGACGAGGGGCGTCGCAAGTCGACGCAGGACGCTCTGACGGCGTATTGCGTCAATCTCAACGAGAAGGCGAAAACCGGGCGGATCGATCCGCTGATTGGACGCGCCAACGAGATCAACCGCACCATTCAGGTTCTCTGCCGCCGTTCCAAGAACAACCCGCTCTATGTCGGCGACCCCGGCGTCGGAAAGACGGCGATCGCGGAAGGTCTGGCCAAGCGAATCGTCGAAGGCGACGTCCCGGAAGTCCTGGCGGATGCCACGATCTTCTCTCTCGATATGGGAACGCTCTTGGCCGGCACGCGCTATCGTGGCGATTTCGAGGAGCGGTTGAAGCAGGTCGTCAAGGAACTCGAGGAGTTTCCAGGCGCGGTTCTTTTCATCGACGAGATCCACACGGTGATCGGGGCGGGGGCAACCTCCGGCGGCGCGATGGACGCGTCCAATCTTCTCAAACCTGCGCTGTCTTCGGGGGCGATCCGCTGCATCGGCTCGACCACCTATAAGGAATACCGGCAGTTCTTCGAGAAGGACCGGGCGCTCGTCCGTCGCTTCCAGAAGATCGACGTGGCCGAGCCCTCCGTCGAGGATGCGGTGGCCATTCTGAAGGGATTGAAGCCTTACTTCGAAGATTTCCACCATGTGAAATTTTCAAACGAGGCCATCCGTTCGGCCGTGGAATTGTCGGCCCGCTACATCAACGATCGGAAGCTGCCGGACAAGGCGATCGACGTGATCGACGAGACAGGCGCTTCGCAGATGCTGCTGCCCGAGCCCAAGCGCAAGAAGAGCATCGGGGTCAAGGAGATCGAGGCGACCGTCGCGACGATGGCGCGCATTCCGCCGAAATCGGTTTCCAAGGATGACGAAGAGGTTCTCTCGAACCTCACCGAGCAGCTGAAGCGCGTCGTCTACGGTCAGGACGCCGCCATCGAGAGCCTGACGACGGCGATCAAGCTGGCGCGCGCGGGCCTGCGCGAACCGGAGAAGCCGATCGGCTCCTACCTCTTCTCGGGCCCGACCGGCGTCGGCAAGACGGAAGTCGCCAAACAACTGGCGTCAGCACTCGGAATCGAGCTCCTGCGCTTCGATATGTCCGAATATATGGAGCGCCACACGGTCTCGCGGTTGATCGGCGCGCCTCCGGGCTATGTCGGCTTCGATCAGGGCGGCCTGCTGACGGACGGCGTCGACCAGCATCCGCATTGCGTGTTGCTGCTCGATGAAATCGAGAAGGCGCATCCGGATCTCTTCAACATCCTGTTGCAGGTCATGGATCACGGGAAACTGACGGATCACAACGGCAAGAAGATCGACTTCCGCAATGTGATCCTGATCATGACGACCAACGCGGGCGCGTCAGAGTCCCAAAAGGCCGCGATCGGCTTCGGCTCGACCAGACGGACGGGCGACGATGTGGAGGCGATCAACCGCCTGTTCACACCCGAATTCCGCAACCGCCTCGATGCGATCATTCCGTTCGGCCCGCTGCCCACGCCGGTGATCCACGAAGTCGTCCAGAAATTCGTGATGCAGCTGGAAGCGCAGCTTTCGGAGCGCGGCGTGACCTTCGAACTTCATCCCGATGCCATCGCATGGCTGGCGGAGAAGGGCTATGACGAGCACATGGGTGCACGGCCGCTCGGTCGTGTCATTCAGGAATATGTCAAGAAGCCTCTGGCTGACGAGGTTCTGTTCGGCAAGCTCAAGCGCGGCGGAACGGTCAAGGTCACGGTGGTGACGGACGAGGCGGGTGCCAAGAAGCTCGCGCTCGAAGCCATTGCGGACGAATCCTTCACCAAACCTCGCAAGGCCAGCGCAAAGCGAGCCAAGGTCGGACCGAACGGCGAAGACGTCATCGAAGAGGACGAGGACGAAGAGTTCGAACTCGACGACAATCAGGATGTTACAGAGTCCGGCGAGGCACAGGAGACCGTTCGTCCAGCTGACGAGCCCTCGTCTCGCAGTAGCAAAAGGACCGGAACCGTCCCGAAAATTCCCCGCAAGCCAAATTGATGGGTTAAAGAAAGGCCGCCTTCCGGGCGGCCTTTTTCATGTCGCCGCCCTGTTGATTCAATCGGGCGATGGCATGGACCCTTTGCAAGAACACGAACAGGACGAGACGCGGCTTTGGGTCCGGCGAGGAATTCGTCAGATCGTTTCTGCGCCGGCGCTGATTCTGGTGACGGCACATCTGGGTTTCGCCGGTCTGGCGCGCGATGCCGGGCTTAACTGGTTCGAGGCCTCGTTTATGGTCTTTTCGATCTGGGCGCTGCCGGCCAATCTCATCCTTCTCGGTTCGATCACCGCAGGCCTGTCGTTAGTGGCGACGGCTTTTGCTGTCGGGTTGTCTTCCCTGCGGCTGATGCCGATGGTCATGTCCTTGATGCCGGACCTTCGCGCGAAGCGAACACGAACGAGCACACTTCTTGTCCTGTCCCATTTTGTGGCGGTCACCGCCTGGGTCGTGGCGATGGAGCGCCTTCCCGATATTCCACGCCGCTACCGAACAGCGTTTTTCGCGGGGTTCGGCATCACGCTGACTGTCATCAACACGTTGATCGTCGCGTTCGCCTTCAATCTGATGGGTCAGTTTCCAGCGCTCGTCACTGGCGCCCTGGCTTTCTTGACGCCCGTTTATTTTCTCACATCGCTCTACGGCTCCGCGCGTGACGTGACCGGCCGGTTGGCCTTGTTTCTCGGGATGGTCGCCATCGTTCCAGCCAATCGGCTTGCTCCCGATTTCGACATTCTGATCGCCGGGATTGCGGCCGGGCTTGCGTCCCTTGTGATCGGTCGTCTCGTGGCGTCGAGGTCCCCTGAATGAGCCTCGATCTCAATTACGGCGCCATGGCCGCCCCATGGTGGCCCTTTGTGTTCATTCTTCTGGCGGGATGGTTGCCGACCGACATCTGGCGTTGGCTGGGTGTCCTGTCGTCGGGACGGATCAGCGAATCATCGCCGCTGATCATCGGCGCAAGGGCTGTTGCGACGGGGCTGGTCGCCGCCGTGATCGCTCGGCTCGTGCTATTTCCCGGTGGGTCGTCGCTGGCCGCGATCCCGGATTGGATCCGGATCGCGGCTCTGGGAGGAGGATTCTGTGCCTACCTCTGGCTCGGGCGTCAGACGCTCGTCGCCATCCTCGTCGCCGAGATCATCCTCCTTGGTGTGCCCTGGATGATGGGTATCATCTGATCTCTTAAGCCAGATGTTGGCGAATCCGTTCGGCTTGTTCGGCGAGAGCGGACGGGTCCGCCATCCCGGATGCGCCGTGCCCCTTGAGCACCAAACCTTCGTAGCGCGGGATCACATGGAAATGCAGGTGATAGACGGTCTGCCCGCCGGCCGCTTCATTGAACTGCATCACCGAAACACCGTCCGCACCGAAGGCTGACTTCGTGGCGCGTGCGAGACGAGCGACCTCGACCATCGCGGACTGAAGCGCTGCATCTTCGGCGTCGAGGAGATTGCGGGACGCTGACTTCGGGATGACGAGGCAATGCCCCTCGGATTGCGGCATGATGTCCATGATCGCAAGAACGGCATCCGTTTCGTAGATCTTCGTGCTGGGAATCTCTCCGCGTAGAATCTTCGCGAAAATATTAGTGTCGTCATAAGGCATCATGGCCAGCTCGAATCCTCCGGTTATGATCCGCCGATCTTAATTGCGAGGCGTAGCAGGTCTAGCTGCCGCCGTGCTCGCCATCGTCGTTTTTGCGGAAGGGCGTATGATCTGAGAGAAGCTCGTGCATTCGCTCGACATCCCGTCGTTCGCGCCGGAGATATTGTTCGACAGCGGCGCGCAAACCGGAATGGGCGATGTAATGCGCAGAATGCGTGGTGACGGGCTCATAGCCCCGCGCGAGCTTATGCTCGCCCTGCGCGCCCGCTTCCACGACCTCCAGCTTGTGCTCGATCGCGTAATCGATCGCCTGATGGTAGCAGACTTCGAAATGCAGGAAGGGATGCTCTTCGATGCATCCCCAATAGCGACCGAAGATGCGACCGGCGCCGACAAGATTGAGCGCACCGGCGATATACCGCCCTTCGCGCTTCGCCATCACCAGAACGACGCTTGGGCCCATGCGCTCGCCAAGAAGCGAGAAGAAGCGACGGTTGAGGTAGGGCCGACCCCACTTCCGGCTTCCCGTGTCCATGTAGAACGAGAAGAACGCGTCCCACGCACTTTCGGTCAGCTCTCGTCCGCTCAGGCGCTCGATGCTAATGCCGTTGTCCAGCGCGTCCCGGCGTTCCTTGCGCAGGCCCTTGCGCTTGCGGGACGCCAGGGTCTCCAGAAACTCGTCGTAACTGTCATAGCCGCGATTGACGAAGTGGAACTGCTGGTCGGTCCGATGCAGAAACTCGTCGTCCGACAGCGCGGCGAGATCGTCCGGCGTCAGGAAGGTGGCATGAGCCGACGAGACTCCCGCCGCCGCGACATAGCCCTTGATGGCTTGCGCCATCATATGCCGGCAAAGTCCTGTCTCGTCGCCGCTGCCGACCAGAAGCCTTGGGCCGGTCACCGGAGAAAAGGGTGCGCTGATCTGGAGCTTGGGATAATATCGCCCACCCGCCCGCTCGAAGGCGTCGGCCCAGCCATGATCGAAGACATATTCGCCCTGACTATGGCTCTTGAGATAGGCGGGCGCGACCGCGACGATCCGCCCCGAGTCATCGGACAGGGCAAGGTGCTGCACTTGCCACCCAGAGCGCGGCCCGACGCAGCCGGCATCCTCGAGGCAAGACAAGAATGCATGAGAGACGAATGGGTTGATCGTGCGGGCTGAGTCGACCTTGGCCAACCCGTCCCACAGCTCTGGATCGACGCTCGATATGGCGTCGATCACGCTCAGCGTCATGGTGCCTTGCGTCGGATCGACGCCGTCGCTGCCATCGTCCATAGGACCTCCACGTTTGAAGGAAGTCAGCGCGGCGGCGTAAATCCCTCGAATGTCATCTGATCCGCATGGAGCGAACTGCGCTCCACCTCGTCCGGTGTGCGCACCGTCCAACTGATGACCGGCGCGCCGCGTTCCGTACGAACCCAATCCACGAATGCGTTCGGAAGATGATGAACGTTATAGGACGTGAAGTCGCATCGACCGTCGAAAATCCGCCGATGCGCGTCCAGGATCTCCGGGCGGATCCCTTCGGCGGTCAAGCCGAGGGGATAGAGCCCCCTTAGATCATCGGACTGCTCCAGCAGCCAATGATCAAAGGACATGAAGGCGAGGGGGCCGTTATAATCTTGGGCCACCGCTGCGACCGTCCCGACGAACCCTTGGTCACTGGCTGGATCGATGCCCTTCAGCTCCACGATGAGGGGAACCTGGCCGCGCACGAGGGCCAACAGGTCCGCAAGACTCGGGATCGTGTCGGAGCTGGATCCCAGACGCAACGCCGATAGGGCATCGGCCGAGCGAGCGCGGATCGATCCCGCGCTACCCGTCAGCCGCTCGAGATTTTCGTCATGAAACACGACCGGCACACGATCGGCCGAGAGATGCACGTCGCACTCAATGGCGTATCCGGCGTCGATCGCGGCCTGAAACGCCGACATCGAGTTCTCGAAGACGGCAGCATTCCCGTCATGCAACCCCCGATGCGCGATCGGGCGCTCCTTCAGCCAGTCTGCGGTTAGCCCGGCCATGTCGCTCACGCGATCTCGAACAAGGCTTCGATCTCGACGGCCGCATCCATCGGAAGCGCGGGAACACCAACCGCCGAGCGCGCATGACGGCCGCGATCGCCCAGGATCTGAACGAGGAAATCCGACGCTCCGTTGGCGACCTTATGCTGATCGGTGAAAGCCGCATCGCTCGCCACGAAGACCGTGAGCTTTAGGAGGCGGCCGATCGATTCGAGCTCTCCGAGGGCGGCCTGCGCCTGCGCCAGGATATTGATTGCGCAGTAGCGCGCGGCAGCTTGGCCTTCCTCCACGGAAACGCCGGCGCCGAGCTTGCCCGCAACCGCGATCTTGCCGTCCGACAGGGGCAACTGACCCGATGTCTGGAGCAGGTTGCCAAACCGAACCCAGGACACATAATTGGCAGCCGGTGCGGCGGCCTGCGGCAGTTGGACACCTGCGTCGGCCAAGCGGCTGGCGATCGTGCTGGTCATGCGAATCCTCATCGGTTGATGCCTCGAAGCGACCGCTAGCAGGTTTTGGCCGAGCCTTCGATACGCGCCGAAGGCAATCTCTAGCGAAAGTTCGAACCGTATGTGGATCCGTCCCCTCATCCTCGGCGCCGTCCTCCAGACGGCTGCGCTCCTGCCGGCGACAGCCGCTGCTTTGCGTCCTCATGAGGCGGTCTACGATCTGATACTCGATCGCTCGGACTCGGACATCAGCGGAGCGCAGGGACGGATCGCCTTGCAATTGAAGCAGGATGCCTGCGGAGCGCTGAGCCTCGACTACCGGTTTCTGGTGCGCTTCCAGCAGGAAACCGAGACGACCATGACTGATCAACGCACGCTGTCGCGGGAGACGGTGAACGGCGATCGGTTCGAGTTCGAAACGCGGAGCACGATCGACGGAGCCGAGCAGGAGACGGTGCAGGGGAAAGCGGAGAACGGCCCGGGCGGAACCCGTATCGCCTACGAAAAGCCCGTGGCGCGGGAGGTCGAGATCGAACACGCGACCTTCCCTTTGCATCATACAGCTCAGATTATCGAGAAGGCCCAAATGGGCCAACGCATCTTCGAAACACGCCTGTTCGACGGCGACAACGAAGCCGACAAAGGTCTGACGACAACGGCCCTCATCGCCCCCTTCGTGGAGAAGCCGGCGGACAAGCCCAGCGAGGCGGTCGCCACCCAGTTGGCAGGCCTGAAATCCTGGCTAATCATCGAGTCCTACTACAACAAGGATAGCGATAAGGACGGAATGCCGATCTTCGAGACGCGCTACCGGCTTTATGAAAACGGGGTGTCCGACGACCTGAAGCTCGACTTCGGCAGCTATGCGCTCAAAGGGCACCTTTCGCACCTCAGCCTGATGGACGCTTCCTGTCCAACGACGCGATGACAGAGGCTCTCGCAATCCGGCTTCGGCCTTCCTATCTTGCTCAGCAGGGCGGGATGGTGTAAGCGCCCGCCTATTCCACACACGGATTTCGAGGATCGACGGTCCCAAGCGACCATTCTTTCTCGCCGGTGGCAGGTGTTTCCCTGCTTCTGTCCGTGGAGGTTCAACCGGTCAAAGGACAATTCCATGGCTCTGCCTGATTATTCCATGCGTCAGCTCCTCGAGGCGGGCGTCCACTTCGGACACCAGACTCATCGCTGGAACCCGAAGATGTCGCCCTTCATCTTCGGCGCACGCAACAACATCCACATCATCGATCTCGCGCAGACCGTGCCGATGCTGCACCGCGCGCTCCAGGCGGTGTCGGACACCGTCTCGCGCGGCGGCCGCGTTCTGTTCGTCGGCACCAAGCGTCAGGCTTCCGAGATCATTGCCGATGCGGCGAACCGTTCGGCTCAGTACTACGTCAACGCCCGCTGGCTCGGCGGTATGCTGACGAACTGGAAGACGATCTCGAACTCGATCCAGCGTCTTCGCAAGCTCGATGAGCTTCTGTCCGGCGAAGCCCAGGGCTTCACCAAGAAGGAGCGCCTCAACCTGCAGCGCGAGCGCGACAAGCTCGACCGCGCTCTGGGCGGCATCAAGGACATGGGCGGCGTGCCGGACATGATCTTCATCATCGACACCAACAAGGAGTCGATCGCGATCGACGAGGCCAAGCGTCTGGGCATTCCGGTCGTCGCCGTGGTCGATTCGAACTGCGATCCTTCCCGCATCGACTTCCCGATCCCGGGCAATGACGACGCCGCGCGCGCCATCTCGCTTTACTGCGATCTGATCGCTCGCGCAGCGGTCGACGGCATCGCCCGTCAGCAGGGCTCGATGGGCGTCGATATCGGCGCGATGGAAGAAGCGCCGATCGAGCCCGCGCTCGAAGAGGCTTCGGCCGAGACCGAAGCTTCCGCTGCGGCCTGATCGACCGAACGAACGAGCATCCCGGCGGTGCCTGCGCGCCGCCGAACCAAACGGCGCACCCTTCCTCAGAGGTTTGGTGCGCCAATTTTTTAAGACAGAGGCCAATTCATGACGATCTCCGCTTCGATGGTGAAGGACCTGCGCGAGAAGACCGGCGCAGGTATGATGGACTGCAAGACCGCGCTGGCCGAAACCAATGGCGACATTGAAGCCGCGATCGACTGGCTGCGCGCCAAGGGCATTGCCAAGGCAGACAAGAAGTCGGGTCGCACCGCGGCTGAAGGCCTCGTCGGCGTCGCGGCCGGCGACAACAAGGCCGTCGTCGTCGAAGTGAACTCCGAAACCGACTTCGTTGCTCGTAACGATGCGTTCCAGACGCTGGTTCGCAACGTCGCCCAGGTCGCTCTGGCGACGGACGGCACGGTCGACGCGGTTGCAGCCGGAACCTATCCCGCATCCGAGAAGTCGGTTGCCGACACAATCAAGGACGCGATCGGCACGATCGGCGAGAACATGAACCTGCGTCGTTCGGCGCAGCTCAGCGTGTCCAACGGCGTCGTGGCGACCTACATCCACAATCAGGTCGTTGAAGGCCTCGGCAAGATGGGCGTTCTGGTTGCGATCGAGTCGGACGGCGATAAGGCGGCGCTGAACGCGTTCGGTCGTCAGGTTGCCATGCATGTGGCCGCCACCAACCCGCTCGCTCTGGTCGAGACGGAAATCGACGCCGCGACGGTCGAGCGCGAGAAGGCCGTGTTCTCGGAGCAGGCCCGTCAGTCCGGCAAGCCGGACGCGATCGTCGAAAAGATGGTCGAGGGTCGTCTGCGCAAGTTCTACGAGGAAGTCGTTCTCCTCAAGCAGGCTTTCGTGATCAATCCTGACCTCACGGTCGAGAAGGCTCTTGAAGCCGTCGCCAAGGAAGCCGGCGCTCCCGCGAAGATCACCGGTTTCGTCCGCTTCGCGCTGGGCGAAGGCATTGAGCGCGAGCAGAGCGACTTCGCCGCCGAAGTTGCGGCGGCAGCTGGCAAGAAGTAAGCGGGAAGCCGCCTTTCTTTCTTCTTGTTCGATATTCGGGGCGCCCGCTTGAGAAGCGGGCGCCCTTCCTGTATCGCAAGCCGGCACCTCAATCAGGACACTTGCATGACCCTCCGTTTCAAACGCGTTCTTCTGAAAGTGTCGGGCGAGGCGTTGATGGGCCAGCAAGGTTTCGGCATCGATGTTGCCGTGGCCGACCGCATCGCAGGTGACATTCGCGAAGCGCGCGAACTCGGCGTCGAGATTTCGGTCGTGATCGGCGGCGGCAATATCTTCCGCGGCGTGGCAGTCGCGTCCAAAGGCGGAGATCGCGTCACCGGCGACCATATGGGCATGTTGGCGACCGTCATCAACGCACTGGCGCTGCGCACCTCGCTCACCAAGATTGGCGTCGACGCGATTGTTCTTTCGGCCATTGCGATGCCGGAAATCTGCGAAAGCTTCTCCCAGCGCGCCGCTTTGGCTCATGCGGAAGCGGGCAGGGTGGTGATCTTTGCAGGCGGCACAGGCAATCCTTTCTTCACGACCGACTCCGCCGCCGCCCTCAGAGCCGCCGAGATGGGCGCGCACGCCCTGTTCAAGGGGACGCAGGTCGATGGTATCTATTCCGCCGATCCCAAGTTCGTGCCGGACGCGACGCGCTTCGACCAGCTGACGCACGACGACGTGTTGAGTCGCGGCCTTGCTGTCATGGATGTGACGGCCGTGGCGCTGGCGCGTGAGAACCATATTCCGATCGTCGTGTTCTCGATCCACGAACAGGGCGAATTCACCCGGATCCTGACGGGCGGTGGCCGCTCCACAATCGTGTCCGACTAAAGTTCAGCGTACGAATAATTAGAGGAAATCCCATGGCTGCTCCGGATCTGAATGAATTGAAGCGTCGCATGGATGGCGCGGTCACCTCGTTCAAGGGCGATCTTGCAGGGCTTCGGACGGGCCGCGCTTCGGCAAACCTCCTGGACCCGATCGTCGTGACGGCCTACGGTTCGACCATGCCGCTCAATCAGGTGGCCAACGTAACGGTTCCCGAACCGCGTATGGTTGCCGTGTCCGTCTGGGACAAGGGCATGGTGGGTGCCGTCGAGCGTGCTATTCGCGAAAGCAGCCTCGGCCTCAATCCAATCACGGACGGTTCCACCCTGCGCATTCCGCTTCCCGAACTCAATGAACAGCGCCGCCGTGAACTCGCCAAGGTTGCCCATACCTATGCCGAGAATGCGCGTGTTGCCGCGCGCCATGTTCGCCGCGACGGAATGGACACCTTGAAAAAGGCGGAAAAGGACGGCGACGTCAGCCAGGACGATAGCCGCGTCACGTCTGACCGCATTCAGAAGATGACGGATGAAACCATTTCCGAGATCGATAAGGCGCTTTCCGTAAAGGAAGCTGAAATCATGCAGGTCTAGTTTTCGGTCGATCCCAATAATCTAGACGGCAGAGCGGAGAGCGCGGTGGAACAGGTGCGGCAGCCCCAACACGTCGCCATCATCATGGATGGCAATGGACGCTGGGCGAAGGCGCGTGGCCTGCCGCGCACGCTTGGGCATCGACGCGGCGTCGAGGCCGTGCGCGAGGCCGTGCGTGCGGCGCGCGAATTCGGTGTGCGCTATCTCACGCTCTTCGCTTTCTCGTCCGAAAACTGGAAGCGGCCGGTCGAAGAGGTCGGCGAGCTTCTGCGTCTTCTCAAAGTCTTCATCCGGCGCGATCTTGCCGACCTGCACCGGGAGGGCGTTCGCGTTCGCGTTATTGGCGAGCGACAAAGCTTGCCGCGCGACATTCGCGGACTTTTGGAAGAAGCTGAAAGTCTAACGGTTGGCAATGATCGCAACACACTGATCATTGCTTTCAACTACGGCGCGCGAGACGAGATGGCTCGCGCGATGAAGCGGATCGGCTCCAAAATCCAGTCTGGCGAACTTTCGCTCGATGCGATCTCGCCAACGCTCGTGGACGAGCATCTGGACACCGCTGGCATTCCCGACCCAGACCTGATCATTCGCACGAGCGGCGAATTGCGCTTGAGCAATTTCCTTCTCTGGCAGGCTGCCTATTCCGAATTCGCCTTCCTGCCGTGCCTTTGGCCCGATTTCGACCGAGCTGCTTTCCGTGCCGCCCTTGACGACTACACGATGCGCGACCGCCGATTCGGCGGCTTGTCGCATGAAATTGCATCCTGACGAATGGGACTTGGTCTCGGACGCCTCGCCGCAACGCAATCTTGGACGGACCTCCGGTCGCGTTTGATCTCGGCGATCGTGCTGGGAATCACCGTCCTGCTTCTGACGTTCATGGGAGGCGTCGCGTTTCGCCTCCTCTGCTGCGCAGCCTCCGTCATAGTCTTCGATGAGTGGTCGCGAATGACGCGGGCCAAGCGGGCTGGGGATATCTATATCTTCGCCCGCCGCTCCCTGTATGTGAGCTTGGCGCTTTTCTTCTTCGGGCTTCATGGCTGGTCATTGACGGTCCTTCTGGGGTCCACCGCGTTTATCGGGATCGTGGATCAAGGGGAGCGCAAGGCCAATTGGGTCATGGGAGGCCTCGTCTACGGCGGAGCCGCAGGCATGGCACCGGGCATTCTGCGAGACAGCGGCCCGGAAGGATTGGCCGCGCTCGGGCTTGTCATCTGCGTCGTATGGGCGACCGATATTTTTGCCTATTTTACAGGGCGCACCTTCGGCGGCCCCAAACTCATGCCCATGGTTTCACCGAAAAAGACCATGTCCGGGGCGCTGGGCGGTCTGTTGGCCGGAACACTTTTCGGGTTGGGCTTCGAATATTGGCTCACCGACGATATCAGTCTGAAAGTCGCTGTCCTGTGCGCCGTTCTTTCCATCGTTGGGCAGGCGGGCGACCTTTATGAATCCTGGATCAAGCGCCGCTTCGGCGTGAAGGATTCCGGGCGTTTGATCCCGGGGCATGGCGGCCTCATGGATCGGATCGACGCCCTGATCATTTCGACGGGCGTCCTGCTTCTGGTCGGCATCCTGGGCTCCGGATTGGCGCATCCAGCTCGCGCGGTCTTCGATTTCTGACATAAAAATGAGAATGTTGGGCGAACATCGCTAACCGGCGGGTGCTATGTCCGTCGCCTGACGAGATGAACAAAGGGCATGGACATGGATCTCGCGAGTTTGCCTGACGCCATCTGGAACATGGCGCTGATCAAGATCGTGCCTTTCCTTTTCGTGCTGACGGTCATCGTCTTCTTTCACGAACTCGGCCATTACTTGATCGGCCGCTGGTCCGGCATCAAGATTATGGCCTTCTCGATCGGGTTCGGTCCGGAGCTTGTCGGCGTGACGGATCGCCATGGGACGAGATGGAAGCTTTGTGCCATTCCTCTCGGTGGCTACGTCAAGTTTTTCGGAGATGAGAACGCGGCCAGTATGCCGAGTGACGCCGCCCTGCGCGAAGCGTCGGCCGAAGACCGGGCCCGTGCGTTTCAGAGCGCCAGCGTGGGAAAGCGCGCCGCAACGGTTGCGGCCGGTCCCATCGCGAACTTCATACTCGCCATCGCGATCTTCGCAGCTACTGCTTACGCAAGTGGCATCGTCGTCGGCGATCCGATCGTATCGGAAGTGCGCCCGAACTCGCCGGCGGCCGTCGCGGGCATCCAGCCAGGGGATCGGGTAACATCAGCCGACGGGGAGCGCATCCGTTACTTCAGCGACCTTCAGCGCTACGTCTCGACGAGGGCAGGCGAACCCATTCAGCTTGGCCTGGAACGAGGGGGCGCGAACAAGACGGTCAGTGTCACGCCGGATCTTCAGACCCAAACCGATGGATTTGGCAACAGCTACCAGGTCGCCGTTATCGGGATCGTTGCCAATAGCGAGCAGGCGGCGTTTCGCCATGAGAACCTCAGCCCGGTTGAAGCCCTCAATTACGGTGTTTCACAGACATGGTTCGTGATCGAGAGGACGGTCGCGTTTATTGGTGGGATTTTCCGTGGCGCCGAGAAAGCTGACCAGATCGGCGGACCGATCAAGATTGCCCAGGTTTCCAGCCAGGTTGCTACACTGGGCTTCGCGCCCTTGCTGAACCTCGCCGCCCTTCTTTCGATCTCCATCGGCCTTCTGAATCTGCTCCCCATTCCCATGCTGGATGGTGGACATCTCCTGTTTTATGCGTTCGAGGCAGCGCGTGGAAAACCCCTGAGCGAGCGCGTCCAGGAATTCGGTTTCCGGATTGGCCTCGCGCTCGTGATGCTCCTTATGGTATTCGCTTTCTGGAACGATCTTTCGGGGCGAACTTGAAGATCGATCGGCGACTTGGAGAGGGTTAGTCGACTATTCACCATCACGATCGTCCACGTGGCGGTCGTGCAACTCTTTTCCGTTTCATAAAGAGAATCGGATCAGTTTGGTTGAATGCGTCTGCAAAGCCGATACAAACACACGGCCTGCCGACGTATCGGTTTCGGCGTTGTCGGCGACATAAAAAGGGTACGAGGCCAATGGCGGCTGGTTCGAAGCTTCTGAGCGCACTGTCTGCAGCAGCTCTTTCGTCTACCGTGCTCACTGCGTCAGCCGTCACTATGGGGCTTGTGACCCTGTCTGAAGCTGAAGCGGCGACCGTGAATCGCATCGAAGTGCGTGGCAATCAGCGCGTCGATGCTGATACGGT
Organism: Aureimonas ureilytica; assembly: GCF_001475935.1. Lineage (GTDB taxonomy): Bacteria > Pseudomonadota > Alphaproteobacteria > Rhizobiales > Rhizobiaceae > Aureimonas > Aureimonas ureilytica_A. The sequence goes on along the minus strand of NZ_LDQA01000001.1, from coordinate 196,822 downwards.
CCGCAATCTGATCGACATAAAGCCTGGCCGGAATGCGAGCGACGCGGATGTCGATGCGGCCGTGACGAAGCTGTTCTCGACCGGCTTGTTCTCCGATGTGCGCGCCCGTCAACAGGGTGGGGTGCTGATCGTCGATGTGTCCGAGAATCAGATCGTCGGCGACGTCATTTTCCAAGGCAACGACAAGATCAAGAACGAGCAGCTTGTCGCTACGGTACAGACGGCGACTCGCGCGCCCTACAACGCGGCAACGGCGCAGGCTGATGTCGAGGCGATCAAGGCTGCCTATGTCCGGATCGGTCGGTCCGACGCGACGGTTTCCGTGCGCACGGCTCCAGCCGAGGGCAATCGGGTCAACGTTGTTTTCGACATCCAAGAAGGTGACCGCACCCGGATCGGCGGGATCAACTTCGTTGGGAACAACGCCTTCGGTGATTCCCGCCTGAAGGAAGTCATCGCCCTTCGTGAATCTGGTCTTTTCAGCTTCCTTCAGCGCAACGATATTTATGCGGAAGATCGTCTGCGCGCCGACGAGGAGGCGCTGCGTCGCTTCTATTTCAACCGCGGCTTCGCCGATTTCCGGATCGTTTCATCGGTTGCCGAGCTGGAGCCGACGCAGAACAAGTACTTCATCACGATCACTGTGGATGAAGGTGAGCGCTACACTTACGGGACGGTGAATATCGACTCGACCGTTCCGGGTATCGACGCTCAGGCGCTTCAGTCTCAATTGAAGACCAAGCCGGGCGACACCTATAGCGCCGAGAAGGTCGAAGAAACGCTTGTCGATCTGACGAACGCCGTTGCCAATCAGGGATACGCATTCGCGCAGGTGACGCCGCGCGGCAATCGCGATTTCGCCAATAATACGATTTCGATCGACTACGTGATCGACCAAGGCCCGAGGGCCTATGTCGAGCGTATCGAAATTCGTGGCAACACGAAGACCCGCGACTACGTCATCCGTCGCGAGTTCGACGTGTCCGAAGGTGACGCGTTCAACCAGGTTCTGGTCCAGCGCGCCAAGAAGCGTCTGGAAGCTCTTCGTTTCTTCAAGACGGTCAATGTCTCCACGGCCCCGGGAAGCCAGCCGGATCGCGTAGTCCTGGTGGTTCAGGTCGACGAGCAGTCCACCGGTGAGTTCTCGGTCGGCGGTGGCTACACGACGAGCGGCGAGAATTCCGGTCCCGTCGCTGAAGTCGGCATCACCGAGCGCAACTTCCTCGGTCGCGGTCAGTTCGTGAAGGTGTCGGCCGGTTTCGGCGAGAACACGCGCAACTACAACCTCTCGTTCACCGAGCCCTATTTCTTGGGTCGCCGCCTCGCAGCCGGCTTCGATCTGTATCGCACCGAGAACTCGTCTTCGAGCGCCTACGACATCAAGCGGACGGGTGGAACGCTACGTATCGCCGCTCCGATCACGGAGAACCTCACGGCGCAGATTGCGTACAACTACAAGGAAGAGACATTCGGGGACAACAGGGGTCTGACGACGAACCCGTTCACCGGTTTCCCCTACGCCTTCGTCAATGGCCAGGCTCTCGCCAGCACGTGCGGCGATCCGACCATTGGTGGTCGTCTGCCGGGACTGAGCGCGCCTCTCTACACGCTCTCGCCGATCATCAACAAGGCGATCTGCGACAGCCCCTATTCGACCTCGTCGGTGTCCTACGCGCTGACCTACAATACGCTGGACAACCAGCGCGACCCGCGCAACGGCGTGTTCGCGCAGGTCGGGCAGGAAGTGGCGGGTCTCGGCGGCGATGCGCGGTTCATCCGTACGACGGGTCGCGCCTCCTACTTCAGCCTTCTCTCCGAAGAATATGATGTCATCGGTCAGTTGAGCGGTGGCGCGGGCAATGTCAGCGCTATCGGGGACGATCTGCGCGTCTTCGACAACTTCTTCAAGGGTCAGGACATCGTTCGCGGCTTCAAGTACCAGGGCATCGGTCCGCGTCAGAATGGCGTCGCGATTGGTGGCACAAATTATGCCAATGCCTCGGCTGAAATGACGTTCCCGCTGCCGCTGATCTCGCGCGACCTCGGCTTCCGTGGTGCGGCCTTTGCCGATGCCGGCTCTCTCTGGGGCCTGGACAATACGGACGGGCAGCTCGGAATTCAGGGCGAGGAATTCGCGCTGCGCGCATCGGCCGGTGTCGGCCTGATCTGGGCGTCGCCGTTCGGTCCTCTCCGCGTCAACTACGCGGTGCCGTTGGCTAAGGAGAACTACGACAAGGTGCAGGAATTCTCCTTCGGTTTCTCGTCGCGGTTCTAACGGCGAGGGTTTCGCGTCTCAAATGATTGAACGCTCCTTTTTTCAGCGCGGCGAGGGATATACCCTCGCCGCGCTGGCCTCTTTATGTGGCGGTGAACTCTTAAATAGCGCCATAGCCGATCGGCGTGTGACGGGCGTTGCGGCTTTGAAAGAGGCCGGACCCGACGACGTCGCGCTGTATGAGAATCCCAGCTACTCACCGGATCTCGCAGTCTCTCGCGCGGGTCTGATCGTTACGTCCAAGCGCCACGCCGCCTCTATTCCCGAGCATTTCCCGGTGTTGGTCGCCCGGCACCCGCAAACGGCGTTCGGTCAGATCGGGCGGTCTTTATTTCCGACCGCGACGAAACCTGCATCACTCCTGACCGCTGGCGAGATCTCGTCCTTGGCGTCGGTCCATCCGTCGGCATTCCTTGAGCCTGGCGTGACCATCGAACCTTTCGCAATAGTCGGCGCGAGAGCTCACATTGGAACGGGAACGGTTCTTGCCTCGGGCGTGGTGATCGGCGAGGGCTGTCAGATCGGGCGGTATAGCTATATCGGTCCACATGTATCCGTCCAGCACGCCCTGATCGGCAACTCCGTGGTCCTCCACCCTGGTGTGCGGATCGGGCAGGACGGCTTCGGTTATGTTCCGGGACCGGCCGGGCTTGAAAAGGTCGTACAGATCGGTCGGGTCATCATTCAGGATGGCGTCGAGATTGGTGCCAACACGACGATCGATCGTGGGGCCGTGCGTGATACGGTCATTGGTGAAAACACGAAAATCGACAATCTTGTGCAGATCGCACACAACGTCACAATCGGTCGAAACTGCGTGATCGTCGGCCAGGTCGGCGTCGCGGGAAGCGTGACGATCGGAAACGGCGTGGCTATCGGCGGCCAGTCCGGCGTCAACGGCCATGTCACAATCGGCGATGGAGCCCAGATCGCAGCCGTCAGCGTTGTGGCAGGCGATGTGCCCGCCGGTGCGCGATGGGGCGGGACACCGGCCCGGCCTGTGCGCGACTGGATTCGCGAAATGGCGCAGTTGAAAAAATTGGGAAAGACGGCTCGGAGAGATGAACGTGACGATGGGTGAGACGCCGGCTGCCTTGGACAGCGCCGATATCCTCAAGCTGATGCAGCTTTTGCCGCATCGCTATCCGTTTCTCTTGGTGGACCGTATTGTTGAAATTGATGCCGATCGCCGAGCTGTCGGTATCAAGAACGTAACGGCGAACGAGCCGCATTTTCAGGGGCATTTCCCTCATTACCCCGTCATGCCAGGCGTTCTGATCATTGAGGGTATGGCGCAGACGGCCGGAGCCATTTGCCAGCTCGCGACGGGTGGAACGGCCAGCTCGATCGTCTATTTCATGACGATCGATAACGCCAAGTTCCGCAAGCCTGTGGTGCCTGGAGACCGTCTCGAATACCACGTCACGCAGTCGAAGAAGCGCGGAAATATTTGGAAATTCGATTGCGTCGCTCTGGTCGATGGCGCCAAGGTTGCCGAGGCGACCATCAGCGCCATGCTGGTGCCGGAAGGTTCGAACTAGACGATGGCACATGAGACGTTCATTCATCCGACGGCGGTTGTCGAAGATGGCGCAACCATCGGTGTCGGATGCTCGATCGGACCGTTTTGCCATATCGGGCCGAATGTCGTTCTGGGCGCCGGTTCGACGCTGCGTTCCCATGTCGTGATCGCCGGGCATACGCAAATCGGTGATGGTGCGAAAATTTATCCTTTCGCTTCCATCGGGCATGACCCCCAACATTTAAAGTATCAGGGTGAGGAGACCCGGCTCGTCATCGGCGCGAATTGCCTGATTCGCGAACATGTGACATTGAATCCTGGCACGGTCCAAGGGCGCTCGGAAACGACGGTCGGAGACAATTGCGCATTCTTCACGGGTTCGCATGTCGCGCATGACTGCGTCGTTGGATCGAACGTGACGTTGATCAACCACGTCATGCTCGCGGGCCATTGCGTCGTGGGCGATTACGCGACCATCGCCGGCGGATCGGGTATCCATCAGTTCACGCGAGTGGGCCATCACGCCTATGTCGGCGGGCTGGCGGCCGTGGAGGGTGACGTCATTCCCTTCGGCATGGTTCTCGGCAACCGAGCCTATCTGTCGGGGCTGAATGTCATCGGCATGAAACGGGCCGGGTTTGGTCGCGAGGCGATCCGAAACGTGCGTAAGGCCTACCGTATGCTGTTCTCGGACGATCTGACCTTCCGCGAAAACATGGAGGAGGTCGAGGCGGAATATCCCGACGACCCGTTGGTTCAGGATCTTCTTGGGTTCATCAAATCGGGGGGAGATCGGGCCTTGTGCTTTCCTCGCAGCACACGACCGGCTTGACCACACTCCGTGGCTTGCGCCCCAGCCAGCCTCTCGAGCGACTTGGAATCGTCGCCGGCGGCGGCATGCTTCCTCTGCTGATCGCGCAGGAGGCGAAGGATCTGGGTTGGCAGCCCTTCATTGTCGCCATAGCGGATGGACGCCAACGGAGCTGGGAGGGGTGGGATCACATCTCTCTGCCGTGGAGCCGCACGGGGAATGTGTTCGATCACCTTCGCCGAAGGAATGTGAGCAAGATCGTTTTCTCCGGCACGATCTCGGTTCGTCCGGATTATCGCTCGATGTTGCCAAGCTGGCCGACGCTCAAGATGCTACCCGAGCTCTTTCGGATGACCCAAGGCGGAGACGACAGTCTGCTCCGCGCCGTCGCGCAGGTTTTTGAACGACGCGGAGTGGAGGTGCTGAGCGTTCAGACCATCATGCCGAATCTGCTTCTTCCGCTCGGAAACTTGACCAATGTGGCGGTTGTGGCCAATCACGAAGCCGCCATCGACCGGGCCGAAATCGCTGCCGTTCGTCTCGGCCTTCTCGATATCGGTCAGGCCGTGGTTGCCTCGCAAGATCGCATCATCGCGCTTGAGGGAATCGAGGGTACACGGGAACTGCTGCTTCGCGTCGCGGATTTGCGAAGTCGGAAGCGGATCGGCCGTGGGGAGGCTTGCGTCCTGTTCAAAGCCTTCAAGCCGCAGCAGGATATGCGCTTCGACCTCCCCAGTATCGGCGTCGAAACCATCGCTCAGGCCGATGCGGCGGGCATTGCCGGCATCGCCATGACTGCCAAACGATCGCTGGTCATTGAGCCACAGAAGGTAGCGGACGCTGCGCAGGCCGCTGGCCTCTTCGTTCTGGGGGTGCGAGACATGGAAGACGGTCGGCTATGAAGATAGCCTTCGTGCTCGGCGAGGAATCGGCTGACCGCATCGGAAGCGAGGTGGCGCGGGCCTTGCGCACGCAATTGGGCCCATCGCTGCAACTCGTGGGGCTGGGCGGTAAAGCTCTCGAGAAGGAAGGTCTCGAAAGCCTTTTCGATGTCGAGGAACTTTCGATCATCGGTGTCGGCGCCATCCTGGCTCGCCTGCCGCGACTTCTATTCCGGCTTCGACAGACGGTCGAGTTCCTTGTGGCGGAGAAGCCAGATGCGATCATCACGATCGACAGCTTCACGTTCACCAATCGCGTCGCCCTCAGAGTTCGACAGCGTTGGCCAGAGGCCACCATCGTCAACGTCGTGCCGCCGGCGATCTGGGCCTACAAGCCGGGCCGGGCGCAGGCCCTCGGCCAAGCTGTCGATCATGTTGCAAGCTTATTTCCCTTCGAGCCGCGTTATCTCGCCGAACACGGTGGTCCGCCGGCGACCTATGTCGGCCATCCGCTTCTCGACCATCCCGGCCTGGACGCGATCCTGGAGCGCGAACGCTTCTCAGGGATGCGCCCGCCCTCCGAGCCAGCGCATCTCCTGATCCTGCCAGGCTCGAGGCGCGGCGAGATTCATCGTCTGATGGATGATTTCGGGCGGACCTACCAGCTACTCCATGAGCGGATGCCCGGTCTGCGCGCGAGTCTTCCGGTTGTGCCGCGGGTCAGAAATCTGATCGAGCAACGGCTCAAGACTTGGCCTGTCCGCCCCGAGCTCCTCGAGGGCAACGAGGCGAAATGGGCTGCTTTCGGGACAGCTGACGCGGCTTTGGCGGCCAGCGGTACCGTATCGCTCGAACTCGCCTTGGCAGGCGTGCCTATGGTCCTGGCGTATAGGCTGGACCCCGTGTCTTATCTGCTGCGCCATCTCGTCACCGGCTGGACGGCGGCATTACCGAATTTCTTGGCGGGCCACCCGCTGGTGCCCGAACATTTTCATGAGTTCGTTCGTCCGGAAGCGCTCGCCCGACGGCTGGAACGGCTGATGAAGCCAACGCCTGAGCGGGCTGCACAACTCGATGGTCTGAGGCAAATTCGCGAGCTGATAAGGGTCGAACATCCGCCCGCCCAGACCATCGCTGATCTTATTGTTCGCGAGATCGAAACCCGCAAGACCGGCAAAAAAACAGGCGCCTGAAAAAAAACAGGCGCCTGAAGCGCCTGTTTCCATATTTGATACTTCGATCAGCGATCGCCGACCGAGAGGTAGTCGCGCTGGGGCGCACCCGTGTAGAGCTGACGCGGGCGGCCGATGCGCTGATGCGGATCCTCGATCATTTCCTTCCACTGCGCGATCCAGCCGACCGTGCGCGCAACAGCGAACAGGACGGTGAACATCGTGGTCGGGAAGCCGAGCGCTTTGAGCGTGATGCCCGAATAGAAATCGACGTTCGGGTAGAGCTTCTTCTCGATGAAATACTCGTCATGCAACGCGATATGCTCGAGTTCCATGGCGACTTCGAGCAGCGGATCATCCTTGATGCCGAGTTCGTTCAGAACTTCGTGGCACGTCTGCTGCATGATCTTGGCGCGCGGATCGTAATTCTTGTAGACCCGGTGACCGAAACCCATGAGGCGGAACGGATCGTTCTTGTCCTTCGCGCGAGCGATGAACTCGGGAATGCGATCCTTGGAGCCGATCTCCGCCAGCATGTTGAGCGCGGCTTCGTTGGCGCCGCCGTGAGCGGGCCCCCAAAGGCAGGCGATGCCAGCTGCGATGCAGGCGAACGGATTGGCACCCGACGAGCCCGCGAGGCGAACCGTCGAGGTCGATGCGTTCTGCTCGTGGTCGGCGTGCAGGATGAAGATGCGATCCATCGCTTTCGCGAGAACCGGGTTGATCTGATACGGCTCGCAGGGAACCGCGAAGCACATGTGAAGGAAGTTTTCCGCGTAGGACAGATCGTTGCGCGGATAAACGAACGGCTGGCCGATATGGTACTTGTAGGCCATGGCGGCGAGCGTCGGGGTCTTCGCGATCATGCGGATCGACGCGACCATCCGCTGATGCGGATCGGTGATGTCGGTCGAGTCGTGATAGAAGGCGGAGAGAGCGCCAACCGAACCGACCATGACGGCCATCGGATGCGCGTCGCGGCGGAAGCCCGTGTAGAAGCGGGACATCTGCTCGTGCACCATGGTGTGGCGCGTCACGTGGTAGACGAAGTCGGCTCGCTCGCTCGCGGTCGGCAGTTCGCCGTAGAGAAGGAGATAGCAAGTCTCCAGGAAGTCACCGCGTTCCGCGAGCTGATCGATCGGATAGCCGCGATGCAGAAGCACGCCTTCGTCACCATCAATGTAGGTGATCTTCGACTCGCAGGACGCCGTCGAAGTGAAGCCCGGATCGTAAGTGAACAGGCCCGTGTTTTTATAGAGGGACGCGATGTCGACCACATCGGGTCCGATGGTTCCTGATCGGAGCGTCAGCTCCGCGCTCTTGTCTCCAAGGGCCAGTTTCGCCGATTGATTCATGCGTTACCCCTTCTGCACGAGCTCGGGCGCCCATGGCCGCTCCTGCGGCGAACGCCAGCTTCGTGCGAATGCGTATCGGAAAGGTGGTTAAGGAACAAGTTTCTGGCGGGAAGCATTTTTGCGGCGCAACACCCGCTCCAGCTCGACGTCGAACGTCCACGCCTTCGAAGAGGCCTCGCGAAGACGAACGATTCAGTTCGTCCTCGCGTCAAAAGCGGTTTGAAAGAGGAGCTTCGGCGTTCATCTCTTTCAGAGGCAGGCCTTTAGCGCCCTGTTATAATCGCCTTACGCCGACATCTGGTCCTGAAGTCGTCCGAGCGTTTCCTCACGCCCGAGGACGGCCAGGACGTCATACACGCCCGGGGATGTGGAACGGCCCGTGAGGGCGGCGCGGAGGGGCTGGGCGATCTTTCCAAGTTTCAGTCCCGACGATTCGGCAAATCCTTTGATCGCGACTTCCAACGGGCCAGCGGACCAGTCGGTCACCTCATTCAAGACAGGCACGAGATCACGCAGAATGTCGCGCCCGCCATTGGCAAGAATGTCGGCTGCCTTCTCATCCAGCGAAAGCGGGCGCTGGGCAAAGAGGTAGGCCGAACTTTCGGTCAGCTCCACCAGCGTCTTGGCTCGCTCCTTCAGCCCGGCCATGGCCGCGCCGAGCCGCGCGCGAACGGTCGCATCGTCCTGCTGACGCAGAATATCGCCATTCGGCAGATGGTCGCGTTCCACCATCAATGTCTCGACGAGATCATCGTCCGACGAGCCACGAATCCAATGGCCGTTGATCGCATCCAGCTTGGCGAAATCAAAGCGAGCGGCGCCCTTGTTGATGTCGGCCGTATCGAACCACGAGATCATGTTCTCGATCGACATGACCTCATCGTCGCCATGGCTCCAGCCGAGGCGCACGAGATAATTGAGAAGCGCTTTCGGCAGGTAGCCCATCCCGCGATAGGCATCGACACCCAAGGCGCCGTGCCGCTTCGAGAGCTTGGCGCCGTCCGCACCATGAATGAGCGGGATATGCGCCATGACGGGCACGTCCCAGCCCATCGCCTGATAGATCAAGGTCTGACGTCCGGCATTCGTCAGGTGATCGTCGCCTCGAATGATGTGCGTCACACCCATATCGTGATCATCGACGACGACGGCGTGCATATAGGTGGGCGTACCGTCCGAGCGGAGCAGGATGAAATCATCCAGATCCTTGTTCGGAAAACGAACGTCTCCCTGAACCACATCGCGAACCAAGGTCTCGCCCTCTTGCGGCGCCTTGATGCGGATCACAGGAGCAACGCCGGCAGGGGCTTCCGAGGGGTCGCGGTCGCGCCAGCGGCCATCGTAGCGCGGTGGGCGCTTTTCAGCTTTCGCCTTCTCGCGCATTTCATCGAGCTCGGCCGGGGAAGCGTAACAATAATAAGCCTTGCCAGCGGCGACCAGTTCTTCCGCCACCTCGCGATGCCGGGCAGCGCGAGCAAACTGCGACACAGGCTCACCATCGGCTTTCAGGCCGAGCCAGTCGAGACCTTCGATGATCGCCTGAACCGCCGCGTCAGTGGAGCGTTCGCGGTCCGTATCCTCGATCCGCAGCAGCATCGTGCCGCCCATGCGCCGGGCATAGAGCCAGTTGAACAGGGCCGTTCTCGCGCCGCCGATGTGAAGGAAGCCTGTCGGCGAGGGGGCGAAACGTGTCACCACGCGGTCGGTCATTCGTCTGCCTTTGAAAGCGGGGCGCGACCTCGCCGCAGGCCCCGGTTGGGATGCGCCTGTCCGGACAGACCGGGCTGCGCTTTCGTGCTCCGGTGTGTAACATACGCCTAGAAGGACTCAAGGCGGAGCGCCCGTGCCGGCTTCAACGCCTGATGCACCGATGCCATCGACATCGGATCTGCGGATCGACAAGCCGGGTGGGCGCTCCGAGCAAAGATGGGGGCGCAGCCGCAATTCTTTGTTGCGCCTGAAAGCCTGGCTGGCCGATCAAATCCAGATCGAGCAAGAGCAGCGCTCGTCTTTCGCGTTCCTTCCGATCGGGACCATGCTGGCGATTGGTTTGATCTATGGATGCGGCTGGCGCCCCTTTGTCTGGCTCGCGCCCGCCCATCTTGCGCTGTGCTGGCTTGCTTCAAGGTTCTTCGAGGCTAAGCCTTTCATGCGGTCGCTGCTTCTCCTGCCTCTTGGCTTCGGTTTGGGTCTGGGTGCGGGATGGGTGGAACTGACCACGACACAAACGGTCATGTTGTCCGGGAATGCCACGACACGCATCATCGGCGTGGTGACTCTGCGGGAACAGAACGATCGCGGGCGCTATCGATACACGATCGATGTCGAGCGAACGGAGCGGCCGACCCTCTCGCGTCCGCCGCAACGCGTTCGCGTTCTCGTGTCGAGCCGACACGAGCCCTTGCCCATCGGGGCCCGCTACGCCGGGCTCGTGCGGCTAAGTCCGCCAGCAGGGCCAGCCTTTCCCGGCGCTTATGATTTTGCCTTCACGCCGTTTTTCGATGGTACGAGTGCGTTCGGCTATTCCTTGGGCCCTCCCAAGGTCTCCGAAGAGGAGGAGGTGGTACCCAGCGGCCTGATGGGCCAAGTCGCAAGCCTTCGTCTTGCGATCGGCGAACGCATTCGAACTGTTCTACCTGGCGAACGAGGAGCCGTCGCGGCGGCCTTGATCAATGGCGAACGGGCCGGCATTCCCAAGGATATCGAAGATGCGCTGCGTGCGACGGGTCTTGCCCATGTCCTCTCGATTTCCGGGTTCCACATGGCACTAGTCGCGGGCATGACCATGGTCGTTGTGCGAGGCGCGGCTGCCGCTTTTCCGGCCATCGCCCTTCGATGGCAGACGAGGAAGATCGGCGCGGTCCTGGCCTTGGGGGTCACCGGCTTTTACTTCCTACTAGCTGGAGACAATGCCGCCACCGAACGCTCCTTCATCATGATCGCCATCATGCTGGGCGCGGTTCTGGTGGATCGACCTGCACTGACAATCCGCAACGTCGGTATGGCAGCGATGGCGGTGATGTTGATCTCTCCGCACGCCTTGATGACCGCTACGTTCCAAATGTCCTTCGCAGCAACCGCCGCTCTGGTGGGTGCATACGGCGCATACTCTCGCTGGTCGAACCAGTCCGACGGTAAGGCAGGCGATCACGCTCGCTTTCGAACACTCGCACTTTTGCTTCTCGGCGCGTTTCTGTCATCCCTGATCGCGGGTGCGGCGACCGCACCCTATGCCGTCTATCACTTTCAGCGGGCCGCTCCATTCGGCCTCGTGGCCAATGTTCTGGCGACGCCGATCTTTTCGTTCTGGATCATGCCGCTCGCTCTGGCTTCGGTCTGCCTGATGCCCTTTGGTTGGGAGAGCCTAGCGCTGCATCCCATCGGTTGGGGGCTGGACGTCGTATTCTGGCTGGCGAAACGCCTGGCTGAAGAATTACCGGACTACGCCGTGGGCCAGATCGGCCTCGCAAGCCTTCTCAGCCTCACTATGGCTTTGCTCGTCCTGTCATTTTGCCAGAGCGCGATGCGCTGGCTCTTCATTTTGCCATTGACGCTCGGCTGGGTCTCGATCCCATCGACCAATCGACCCGAGCTTCTGATTGCGGAGGATGCTCGAGATATCGCGGTGATCGGCCAGGATGGATCGACTATCGATTTGCGCAAGCGGCCCAATCGCTTCACTCACGATCAGTGGCAACGCGCGTTTCAACTTCGGTTGCCACAGTCTCGTACCCCTCGGAAGCAGTTCGAGTGTTCTGGCGATATCTGCCGTGCGACATCGCGGTCGGGCCTCCGCATCGCATGGAGCGACAAGCTGGAACGTATGGGAGAGCTTTGCGACAGTGCCGACATCGCCGTGATGGCGCGAGCGCCTCGAATGACGTCGTGCCGTTCCGGCGCGAAGCTCGTCACGCTTCGCACTCTCCGGCAGACCGGCGCTCTTTTGCTTCCCTCCGTAAAGGGAACGCAGTGGGCCCTTCAACCCTCGATCGCTCAGCCCTTCAACGAATGGAACGTGCATCGATCGGCCCCATGGCCGGAGAGCGAAAGGCGAAACCAGCGCTCCGAGCCCGGGCAGGTCGGGTCACCTCATCGTTCTAGTGATAGCGCCGAATGAGCCCGACAAGACGCCCTTGAACCTTGACCCGGCCCGCTTCCAAAATCCGCGTCTCATAGGCAGGGTTGGCGGCTTCCAGTTCCACGACGGAGCCTCGCCGACGAAAGCGCTTGAGCGTCGCCTCTTCGTCGTCGATCAGAGCCACGACGATCTCGCCCGCTGTCGCCGTCTCCGAACGCTGGATCAGAACCGTGTCTCCGTCCAGAATGCCGGCATCGACCATCGAATCGCCTTTGACGTCCAAGGCGTAATGTTCACCGGCGCCGAACATCTCGACCGGGAGGGCGATGGAACGGCTGTTCTGTTGAATCGCCGAAATCGGAACGCCCGCCGCAATCCGTCCCATGACCGGCACGGGCATCGAATCATTGGCCGGTTCCCCTCTCGCCACGACCGGCTCGATTTCGGCACGCTTCGGAAGAGGGATGACTTGCCGCGAGATCGGCGCATCGGACGCCGTCGGCACCGCCAAACTGCTACTCGAATCCTTTCCACTCAAGGAGTCCGGCAGGCGCAGGACTTCCAAAGCCCGAGCCCGATTGGGGAGACGCCGGATAAAGCCCCGTTCCTCCAAGGCGGTGATGAGACGATGGATTCCTGATTTGGATTTCAGATCCAGGGCCTCCTTCATCTCGTCGAAGGAGGGAGGAATTCCGACCGATTGCAAACGGTCATGAATGAAGAGAAGCAATTCATGCTGCTTGCGGGTCAACATCGCGCGAATCCGGACAAAACAAAACCTGAACAAACCCTATCTGTTCTGTTTGTGTTCTGCAAGGAACTCCATCACGCCAATCGAACGAACTCGCAGGTTTCTCCCGGCTGACCGGCGGCGGCATGAGGGGGACGAACCAAGAGGGCATCGGCGGTCGCGAAGACGCTCAGAAGCGAGGAGTCTTGCCGAGCAAGCGGCATGAGGACCGTTCGTCCGTCGTCGTCTTGTTGGATCGTTGCGCGCATGAAGTCCGCCCGATGGTCATTCTCGGAAACGGCCGCACCGAGTGTTCCGGTTTCGTATCGGGGGCGAGACGGGCGCCCGGCGAGACGTTCTACGAGCGGCCGGAGAAACAATTCCGCCGTTACGAGGCTCGACGCCGGGTTGCCGGGCAGGCCCAGGAATCGCATCGCCTCATGGCGACCTGCCATCAGGGGTTTTCCCGGTCGCATGGCGACCTTCCAGAAATCCAGTTCGACACCGCACTCCCGCAGGACCGGCGCAACAAGATCATGCTCACCGACCGAAGCTCCGCCGATGGTCACGAAAACGTCGATTCCCTCGGCTCTGGCATTCTCGAAAACCTGTCGCAAGGCCGCTCGATCGTCGGGGACGATGCCATAGGAGATGGCGTCGCCACCCGCCGCTTCCACGATCGCTGCGATACCGAAACCGTTTGACGCGACGATCTGCGAGGGACCAGGGCGCGTACCAGGCCAGACCAGTTCGCTGCCCGTCATGACGATCGCGATCCCGGGGCGAGCGCGCACGGGCACAAAATCGTATCCGGCGCTTGCCGCGAGAGCGATGGAAGCAGGGCTCAAAACGACCCCATCCGCTAGAACGGGCTTACCTGCTTGGAAGTCATTGCCGGCAGGGCGGATATGGCGTCCCGGCTGCACAGGCTCCAGCACGATGACAGTCGATGGGTCGGGACGTTCTGTGTTTTCCTGGATCACGACGGCATCTGCCCCTGCGGGTACAGGAGCACCGGTAAAGATCCGTACGGCCTGATTTGCCGAGACCGTCCCCTCGAAGGCCGCGCCGGCAGCCGCTTCGCCAATAACGCGAAGTTCCGTTGCCGCAGAGCGCAGATCGTCGGCACGAACGGCGTATCCATCCATGGCGGAGGCATCGAAGGCCGGTTGCGTCAGCCGAGCCACGAGATCGCCCGCCAGACGCCGACCGGCCAGAGCGTCGAGCCCGACCTGCTCGATACGCCGAACGGGTTCGGCGTCCGTCAGCAACCTCGCCAAAGCCTCTTCGACTGGAAGGAGGCTCACTCGGCGCTCCACGCACCCGATCGGCCGCCGGCTTTTTCCAACAACCGGATAGCGCTAATGGTCATGCTGCGATCCACCGCCTTCGCCATATCGTAGATCGTGAGGCAAGCCACCGAAACGGCTGTCAACGCCTCCATCTCGATTCCGGTCTTGCCACTCACGCGGCAAGTCGCGGTGACGCGAATGCCGGGAAGGGCCGGTTCGAACTCCAGTTCGACCGAAACCTTCTCCAACATCAGAGGATGGCAAAGAGGGATCAGATCATGAGTTTTCTTCGCGCCCATGATTCCGGCGATACGCGCGATCGCCGTGACATCGCCCTTCTTGAGGCTGCCTTCTCGAATCAGATCGAGCGTTTCGGCCTTCATCAGCACGAGCCCTTCGGCGCGAGCCGTTCGGATCGTTTCAGCCTTCTCGCCGACATCGACCATATGGGCCGAGCCATCGGCGGCGAGATGCGTCAGGGATGTTTCGCTCATGCGAGATGAGCCTGTCCGCCAAACAGCAAACTGCGTGTCGCCGCCTCGACATCGTCCTGCCGCATCAGGCTCTCGCCCACGAGGAAGGTCCGAATGCCGGACGCGGCCAGCCGAACGCAGTCCTCATGACCATTGATCGCGCTTTCACCGACGACGATCCGGTCAGCGGGAACGATGCGCGCCAGTCGCTCGCTCGTCCCGATATCGGTTTCGAAGGTTCGCAGATTGCGATTGTTGACGCCAAACAGAGAAGATTGAAGCTTGAGCGCCCGTTCGGCCTCTGCCTCGTCATGCACTTCCAGCAACACATCGAGACCGAGTTCGATCGCGGCGCACTCCAGTTCGTTGGCCAGCGCATCGTCCACGGCGGCGAGTATGATCAGAATAGCGTCCGCTCCCCAAGCGCGAGCCTGCGCCACCTGATAGGTGTCGAACAGAAAGTCCTTGCGAAGCGCGGGCAGGGCGGTCGCCCCTCGTGCCGCCGTCAGATATTCCGGGGCACCCTGAAAGGACGGAGCGTCGGTCAAAACACTGAGACACGCGGCGCCCGCGCGCTCATACGCCTGCGCGATCGATACCGGCTCGAAATCAGGTCGGATGAGCCCCTTGGACGGGCTCGCCTTTTTCACTTCCGCGATCAGCGCGAACTGACCGAGCGAATGCTTGCGCCGCAGCGCATCGGCAAAGCCCCGAGTCGGCGGCAGGTCACGAATGACGCTTTCAAGAGCGGACAGAGACATCTCGCGCTTCGCGTCGGCGATTTCTTCGCGCTTGTAGGTTTCGATCTTTTCGAGAATGTCGGTCACGACGGTCTTCTCCCGATCTCTTGTGATGTTGTCACGAGCCGGGCCAGCGCTTCAGCCGCTCGTCCTTCGGCGAGTGAGGCTTTCGCCATTGCGACCCCCTGGTCCAGACTTGACGCCTTATCGGCGACGATCAGAGCACCGGCAGCATTGAGCAGCACGATGTCCCGATAGGCGCTGGGCTCGTTGGCCAGAACACGGCGAAGTGCTTCGGCATTATGTGCCGCATCACCGCCGATGAGGTCCGAGGTGGGATGGAGCGCGAGCCCCGCCTCTTCGGGCGTCAGTTCCCATTCGCGGATCGAGCCATGTTCCAGACTGGCGACATGCGTGCGACCGCACACCGTCATCTCATCCAGACCCTCCCCGTGGACGACCCAGGCTTTCTCGGCCCCCAACGCGTTCAAGGCCTCCGCAAGAGGGCGAACCCATTCACGGGAATAGACCCCCAACAGGAGCCTCTTAACGCCGGCCGGATTCGCCAGAGGACCTAGCAGGTTGAAGATCGTACGGGTTCCGAGTTCCACACGGCTGGGGCCCACAAAGCGCATAGCCGCATGATGCGTCGGCGCAAACATGAAGCCCAAGCCGGCGGTCGAAATGACCTCTCCGATCTGATCCGGCGAGAGATCGACATTGACGCCCAGCGCCGCCAGCACATCCGCCGAACCCGACCTCGAGGACAGCGCCCGGTTGCCATGTTTGGCGACCGTCAGGCCGCAACCTGCAACGACGAAGGCCGCACAGGTCGAGACATTGTAGGTTCCCGCTTGATCGCCACCCGTCCCCACGATGTCGATCGCATCGCCAGGGGCCTCCACCGGGAGCATGTTGGCGCGCATGACGTCCACCGCGCCGGCGATCTCGTCCACGACCTCGCCACGCACCCGCAGCGCCATCAGGAAACCACCGATCTGCGAGGGCGTCGCTTCGCCCGACATCAAGATCGAGAAGGCCTCCCGCGCTTCCGCCCGGTTGAGCGCCTCACCGGCTGCGACCTTGGTCAGAAGCGGCTTCATTCCTGCGCTCATCGAACGCTCGCCTTCGCCTGCTGGATCACGGCCTGGTTATAGGTCACATCGACCCCGCTCTGGAGCGAGGCAATGTAGCTTTGTTCAAGATCGCCCCGAAGCGCTTGGCTCAATCCGGTCTTCGTGGTCTGCGCGACGGAGGCCGCGGGGTCAGCCGGCGGCGCCACTTCGGACACCTGGAGAACCAGAACTTGCCCAGAATCCTTCGCAGGTGTGGAGGCAACGAGCCCCTGCGGCCCGGAGAAGGCTGCGCGCATCCCCGCTTCGCCCAGAACGGGGAGGGCGGACTGCCGCGTCACGGCCGAGGCCGTCTGAAGAGACAGTCCTTCGACTTCCGCCATGTCGGCGAAGGACTGGCCCTTGCGAACGCGCTCGGCCAGAGACTGGCCGCGATCGACCGCCATCTGGACCGCCTCGTCCTGCTTCCAGTCCGCTGTTACGCGAGCGCGAACTTCATCCAGCGGACGCTCGCGCGAAGGGATGACTTCGCCTGGTGCCAGAAAGACGTAGCTGTTTCCATCGAAATTGACCGGCGGAATATCGTTGCCTTCGTCACCCGTGAAGACAGCACCCAAGACTTGCTGGGAGCCAGGGATCGTTTCGACCTTCGTGCCGTCCTGCGTCACCCCTTCCCGCGATACGGGCGGCACCGACACCACCTTCAAGCCCGCCTGCTCGGCGGCCTCAGCGAGCGGAGCACCGCTCTGCAGAGAATCCGACATCGTGTTGTAGGCGCTTGTGATACGCGCATTGGTCGCATCGCGGGCGAGACTCTGGCGGATGTCCGCTCTGACATCATCCAGCGGACGCACGACCTCCGGCTCGACCGCCGTGACGTTCAGAATCACGGGTCCGAACGGACCCTCCACGACCCCGGTCGGGACACCCACCTGAGCGCCGAAGGCGGCATCCGCGAGCGTCGCGTTGCCGAGAGCCGCGCGATCGATCGTTCCGAGATCGGCCACTTCGCGCCCTGCCTGCTTGGCGGCATCGGCTAGGGAACGGCCGGATGCGATCGCTTGCGCAGCGGCGTCGGCAGTTGCGCGGTCGGGGAAAACGACCTGCTGAACGGCGCGGCGCTCGGGAGTCGTGAACTGGGCGCGGTTGGCCTCGTAGTAGCGCGCGATCTCCTCGTCCGTCACCTTGTCCGTCTCAGCCATGGTGGCCGGCGTCAGAGCCACATAGGAGAACCCTCGATATTCGGGCGCGCGATACGTGTCCTGATGCTCGGTGTAATAGGTGCTGAGATCATCGTCCGATGGATCGGACACGCTGTCAGCGGGCTGGGGCTGGAGAACCGCATATTGAACGGTGCGCCGCTCTCCATTGTAGATCCCCAAGGCATCGACAAAGGCGTTGGGGATCACGACGTCGTCCGCCACGGCGCCGAGCAATTGCCCTCGCACCGCCGAGCGCCTGAGATCCGTGAGATAAGCGGCTTCGCTGAGACCGGCATTTGCCAACACCGCCCGCATGGTGTCACGCGAAAAGCGGCCGCTTGCGTCTTGAAAGGCTTTCTCGCGCTGAATCAGCGTGATCAATCCCTCATCGGAAACGGCGATGCCATCGTGCTCGGCTTTCAGATCGACCAACGCGCCGGCTCGCAATTGCGCCAGAACGGTCTGGTCAACGCCGAACATTTCGGCTTGTTCGGACGTCGGGCGACGCTGCAGCTGCTGTGCGAGGCGATTGAGCCCCTGCTGATAGGCCTGCTGGTATTCCACCACCGAAACCCGGACGTCACCGGCTTGCAGAACGGTCGATCCCGAGCCGTGGGATCGCAGCCCATCCGCGATACCCCACACCACGAAGCTGACGGCGAGGCCACCCAGCAAAAGTTTGGCGACCCAACCCGAGGCACCGCGACGCATCTGGTTCAGCATCCGCTGCGAACTCCCGATCTTCCTAGTCTCATCGATGTCCCGAATAGGCATTCCGAACGGAGAAGAAAAGTCGATCCTGCCGAAGCGCCGGTTTGATTTTCCCGATCTCGGCCGATAGCTGTCGAAATGGGATGGAGAAAAAATCCACAATGAGACGGGAGGAGAACAACTTGGCTCGCAAGATTTTGATCGCGGGAAACTGGAAGATGAATGGCTTGTCGGGCCAGCTCGAAGAAGTCCGCAAGATTTCCGAAGGCTGCAGCGCCACCATGGGGGAGGTCGATATTCTGGTGTGTCCGCCGGCAACGCTCCTGCGAACCGTTCGAGACGCAGCCCATTCCGATCTTCTGGTCGGCGCGCAAAATTGTCATGCCAAGGAGAAGGGTGCTCATACTGGCGACATCTCGGCCGAGATGCTGCGCGACGCCGGTGCTTCGCATGTGATCGTCGGCCATTCGGAACGCCGTGCCGATCACAGCGAATGCTGCGCGACCGTTCGAAGCAAGTTGGTGGCCGCGCACCGCGCGGGGCTGGTCGCCATCGTCTGTATTGGCGAAACGCTGGAGGAACGCGAAGCGGGGGAAGCGCTGCGCGTCCTTGAGAGCCAGCTTGAAAACTCGCTTCATGACGACGTCACCGCAGGGAACACCATCATTGCCTACGAGCCGATCTGGGCGATCGGGACCGGCAAGACCGCATCGGCCGAAGATGTCGCAGAGGTCCACTCGCATCTGCGTCGTCGCTTGGTGGAGCGGTTCGGCCAGGAGACCGGAACCAGCCTGCGACTTCTCTATGGCGGCTCGGTTCAGCCCACCAACGCGGCATCGCTTCTGTCCGTCGCAGATGTGGATGGGGCGCTTGTGGGTGGTGCCAGCTTGAAAGCGCAGGATTTTCTTGCCATCTGCGAGGCGGCCCGCAACTGCCGATAGGCGTTGCGGAATAGGGTTGGAATATATGGGGGCGTCCTATAGAAGGCGCCCAACTCCTGAACGATTGCGCGAAGCCCATGCAGACTGTCTTGATCGTCATCCATCTCTTGATCGTCCTCGCGCTCGTGGTGGTCGTTCTTCTTCAACGCTCCGAAGGCGGCGCGCTCGGAATGGGCGGGGGTGGCGGCGGCTTGATGACGGCACGCGGTGCCGCCAACATGCTGACGCGCACCACGGCCATTCTGGCGACACTGTTTTTCATCACATCCATGGCGCTCGCCATCATGGCTCGCTACGGAAGTGATCCGCTGGATATTCTGAACCGCGTTCCAGCCGGCCAGACGGCGCCGGGCGCTGCACCCGCGGCAAATGGCTCGCTTCTAGACCAGCTGGGCGGCCTTCCGGATCAGACCAACAATAGCAACTCGGGCGTCCCCACCGGAGGCTCGGCTGCGGGATCGACCGCACCAGCGGCAACGCCTGCAGCCGTTCCGCAGAATAGCGGTGGCGTGCCGACGGGCGCAGGCTCGGCGCCCGTCCAGCAAATTCCGGCCAATCCGGCGCCGCAGGCCCCGAATGCAAGCTCCCAGCCAACCGTTCCCCCGGTCGAGGCTCCGTCTTCGGTCGCCACAGACGGCGCGGCTTCGAGCGGCACCTCCAACGCACCGGCTCAGTAAGCTCGCTCGCTCAATCAAATCGTTGGGGCGCTTCGGCGCCCCATTTCGTTTCAGGCCAATTTTTCGACTGGCCGAATCCTCATCGAAAGCGTATCGGGAAGGCCCATGGCGCGATATATCTTCATCACCGGCGGCGTGGTTTCCTCTTTGGGAAAGGGCATTGCTTCGGCAGCCCTCGGCGCACTTCTGCAAGCACGCGGCTATCGCGTGCGGCTTCGTAAGCTCGACCCTTATCTGAATGTCGATCCGGGCACGATGAGTCCGACGCAGCACGGCGAGGTCTTCGTGACCGACGACGGCGCGGAAACGGATCTGGACCTTGGTCACTACGAGCGCTTCACAGGTCGCTCGGCGAACCGGATGGACAACGTCACCACCGGGCGGATCTACCAGGAACTGATCGCCAAGGAACGTCGCGGAGACTTTCTCGGCGCGACGGTGCAGGTGATTCCCCATGTAACCGATGCCATCAAGGCCTTTGTGGTCGAAGGCAACGAAGACTACGATTTCGTTCTCTGCGAGATTGGCGGAACGGCTGGCGACATCGAAGCCATGCCCTTCATGGAAGCCATCCGTCAGCTCGGCAATGATCTGCCTCGAGGCGGCGCGGTCTACGTGCATCTGACCTTGATGCCGTATATCCCGACAGCCGGCGAGTTGAAGACCAAGCCGACGCAGCATTCGGTCAAGGAGCTTCGCTCCATCGGCATCCAGCCGGACATTTTGCTCGTGCGGGCCGATCGACCTATCCCGCGCGAAGAGCGGCGCAAGATGAGCCTGTTCTGCAATGTTCGCGAAAGCGCCGTGATTCAGGCGCTCGACGTCGCGACTATTTACGATGTCCCGATCGCCTACCACCAGGAAGGCCTCGACACCGAAGTGCTTGCTGCTTTCGGTATCGACCCAGCACCGAAGCCCAAGCTTGACCGCTGGCATCAGGTTGTCGAGGGCATCGCCCATCCCGAGGGCGAGGTGACGATCGCCGTGGTCGGCAAATACACCGGCCTGAAGGATGCCTATAAGTCGCTGATCGAAGCCTTGCAGCATGGCGGCATCGCCAACAAGGTTCGCGTCAAGCTCGATTGGATCGAGTCGGAGGTTTTCGAAAAGGAAGATCCGACGCCGTATCTGGAGCGGGTTAGCGGAATTCTTGTGCCAGGTGGTTTCGGCGAACGTGGATCGGAGGGCAAGATCCTCGCCGCCAAGTTCGCCCGCGAGCACAATGTGCCTTACTTCGGCATCTGCTTCGGTATGCAGATGGCGGTGATCGAAGCCGCTCGATCCCTGGCTGGGATCGAAGACGCCGCCTCGACGGAGTTCGGCCCGACGAACGAGCCCGTCGTCGGCATCATGACCGAATGGATGAAGGGCAACGAGCTTGAGCAGCGGGCCGTCGAGGGTGATCTCGGTGGGACCATGCGTCTGGGCGCCTATAAGGCATGCTTTGCCCCGGATTCGCGCATCGCGCAAATCTACGGCGACACGCTTGCCGAGGAGCGTCATCGCCACCGCTATGAGGTGAACCGGACCTATCGGGCTCGGCTGGAAGAGGCCGGTCTTCGCTTCGCCGGCATGTCACCGGATGGTCTCCTGCCGGAAACCGTCGAGCTCCCGAATCATCCCTGGTTCATCGGCGTCCAGTATCATCCCGAACTGAAATCCCGCCCGTTCGAGCCTCACCCGCTTTTCGCCTCGTTCATCGGCGCAGCGGTGGAACGCTCCCGCCTCGTTTGAGCCTGCCAGAAAGACCGATCCCGCGATGATCAGCCCCCATGCTTCCGTCAATCTTCGCGGCGTCACCTTCGCCCAAGACCGACCCTTCGCCCTGATCGCTGGCCCCTGCCAGATGGAAAGCCGCGATCACGCCCTGATGATCGCGGAGCGCATGAAGCGCATCACGGCAGATCTCGGGATCGGCTTTGTCTTCAAGGCCAGCTTCGACAAAGCCAATCGAACCAGCTTGTCCGGGCGTCGTGGTATCGGGCTCAGCGGCGCGCTGCCGGTGTTCGATGAGGTCCAACGGACCTTCGATATTCCAGTTCTCACCGACGTGCACACGGAAGAACAGTGCGCTGTGGCCGGGGAAGTCTGCGACGTTCTGCAAATCCCAGCTTTCCTCTGCCGCCAGACGGACCTTCTGATCGCCGCAGCCCGCACGGGTCGCATTGTGAATATCAAGAAAGGTCAGTTTCTGGCGCCGTGGGACATGCGCAATGTTGCCGCCAAGGTTCTCGAAAGCGGCAACCCGAATATTCTTTTGACCGAGCGCGGCGCGTCCTTCGGCTACAACACGCTGGTGTCCGATTTCCGTGCCCTGCCGATCATGGCCGAGATCGGTGCGCCCGTGGTGTTCGACGCGACGCATTCGGTGCAGCAGCCGGGCGGGCAGGGCGGCTCATCGGGCGGCGAGCGCCGCTTCGTGGAAACCCTGGCCAAAGCCGCCGTTGCGGTGGGCGTCTCCGGTCTTTTCATCGAAACCCACGAAGACCCGGATTCCGCGCCGTCAGACGGCCCGAACATGGTTCGTCTTGATGACATGCCGGAACTGCTACGCCGCCTGAAGGCGCTCGACGCAGCGGCCAAAGCCTTTTGAACTGTCTCTGGCGTCCCAGGGCCAATCCAGCCTACAAGGCGCCGACCCCAGCCCCAGTCGAATGAGGGAACGAGCATGACGGCGATTATCGATATCATCGCACGGGAAATTCTGGACAGCCGGGGCAACCCGACCGTCGAGGTCGATGTGGTGCTGGAAGACGGCTCCATGGGGCGCGCTGCGGTTCCCTCCGGTGCCTCCACGGGCGCGCACGAAGCCGTCGAGCTTCGCGATGGTGACGACCGTTACGGCGGCAAGGGCGTTCAGCAGGCAGTTCAAGCCGTGAACAACGATCTGCTCGAAGCCTTGGTCGGCTTCGAGGCCGAGAACCAGATTCGCATCGATTCCGTCATGCGCTCACTCGATGGCACGGCCAACAAGAGCCGCCTGGGTGCCAACGCCATTCTGGGTGTTTCGCTGGCGGTCGCGAAGGCTGCCGCCGAGTCCGCTGGTCTTCCTCTGTATCGCTATGTCGGCGGCGCGAGCGCCAGCGTCCTGCCGGTGCCGATGATGAACATCATCAATGGCGGCGCCCATGCCGACAATCCGATCGATTTCCAGGAATTCATGATCATGCCGGTCGGCGCGGAAAGCTTCCGCGAAGGCTTGCGCATGGGCGCTGAAATCTTTCACACGCTGAAGAAGGCGCTGAAAGACGCTGGCCACAATACCAATGTCGGTGACGAAGGTGGCTTCGCCCCCAATCTAGCATCGGCGAAGGATGGTCTCGATTTCGTCGTCCGTTCGATCGAGAAGGCAGGCTATCGTCCCGGCGAGGACGTCTTCTTGGCACTTGATTGCGCTTCGACCGAGTTCTTCAAGGGTGGCGTCTACGATCTCGAAGGCGAGAAGCGCAAGCTCTCGGCTGACGAGATGGCGGCCTACCTCGCCGAGCTGGCGGCCGCTTACCCGATCATCTCGATCGAAGACGGCATGGCCGAGGACGATTGGGCCGGATGGAAGAGCCTGACCGATCGCGTCGGAAACAAGGTTCAGCTGGTCGGCGACGATCTGTTCGTCACGAATTCAGCCCGCCTGCGTGAGGGCATCGAGAAGGGCGTCGCCAACTCCATTCTCGTGAAGGTCAATCAGATCGGCACGCTCAGCGAAACCTTGGATGCCGTCAATGTGGCGCATCGTGCCGGTTATACGGCCGTGATGTCGCACCGCTCCGGGGAAACCGAAGACTCGACCATCGCCGATCTCGCAGTTGCGACGAACTGCGGTCAAATCAAGACCGGCTCGCTCGCTCGCTCCGATCGGCTCGCCAAGTACAACCAGCTCCTGCGCATTGAGGAAGAGTTGGGCGATCAGGCAATCTATGCCGGCCGCAGCATTCTGCGTACGCGCGGCTGAGTTTCGCGCATATCGCTTAATCGACAGAAGGGCCCGCCTCCGATGGCGGGCCTTTTTCATATCAAACGTTCAAAGCACGCCGATACGTAATGGAAAGGCTTTATCAGCCTTAACACCGCCTTAAGCTCATACCGGCTATCCTCCGAAGAGGAGAAGCTCATGCGCACGAAGCAAAAACGCAAGTCCTGGTTCACACCGCTCATCGTCCCGGCAATCACACTGCCGTGCCTCGCCTATTTCGCGATGCAGTCTCAGACCGGTCGCTATGGATTGGAGGCGGGGCAGGAAATGCAGGGAGAATTGGCGGCAAAGACGAAGATCTATGACGATCTCGTCCGCTCGCGCAAAGCTCTGGAACAGCGCGTAAAACTTCTGAGTGACGGAACGTTAGAACGCGATATGATCGACGAGCGGGCACGCCGTTCGTTGAACATGTCCAACGAAGACGAGATTACGATTCTCGAACGCTGGAAGAGTTAACCCTCTTCGAGTTAATATATGCTGCATTGCAGCATTTAATCTTATTCGAGTTAAGTTGGTTCGGTCTCTTGCTCCGATAGGGCGCATCGCTATACTGCGCGCGATCGGTCCGCTCCTGCGGGCGTCGAGGACGAGGAATCACGAATGGCAACCGGTAAGCAGAAGGCCGCCTCAGTCGACGTGGCCGAAATGGACGCTCAGTCCTCTGCCGAAATCGTCAAGACGCTCGAAAGTTTCGAGCCTCCGGCCCCCTTGGACTTTTCGCGCGAAGACGACCTTCGCGCCTATCGGGACATGCTCCTGATCCGTCGCTTCGAAGAAAAGGCCGGCCAGCTTTACGGCATGGGTCTCATCGGCGGCTTCTGTCACCTTTACATCGGCCAGGAGGCCGTGGTCATCGGCATGCAGATGTCGATGAAAGAGGGTGATCAGGTCATCACCGGTTACCGCGATCATGGCCACATGTTGGCCACGGGTATGGAATCGCGCGGCGTCATGGCCGAGCTTACGGGTCGCCGTTCCGGCTACTCGAAGGGCAAGGGCGGCTCCATGCACATGTTCTCGAAGGAGAAGCATTTCTACGGCGGCCATGGCATCGTCGGCGCGCAGGTGTCTCTGGGAACAGGTCTCGCCTTCGCCAACCGCTATCGCGGCAACGACTCCGTTTCGATCACTTATTTTGGCGACGGCGCTGCCAATCAGGGGCAGGTCTACGAGAGCTTCAACATGGCCTCGCTGTGGAAGCTGCCGGTAATCTACATCATCGAGAACAATCGTTATGCGATGGGCACGTCGGTCAATCGCGCGTCGGCCGAAACAAATTTCGCTCATCGCGGCATTTCGTTCAAGATTCCGGGCATCCAGGTGGATGGCATGGACGTGCGCGCGGTCAAGGCCGCAGCGGACCTCGCCATGGAGCATTGCCGTTCGGGCAAGGGTCCGATCATTCTCGAAATGCTGACCTATCGCTATCGCGGCCATTCGATGTCGGACCCCGCGAAGTATCGCACGCGCGATGAAGTTCAGAAGATGCGCGCCGAGCGCGATCCGATCGAGCAGGTTCGCCAGCGTCTTCTGGAAGCGCACAATGCGAGCGAAGACGAGCTGAAGGCGATCGACAAGGACGTTCGCGACATCGTGGCGGACGCGGCGGATTTCGCACAGAACGATCCCGAGCCCGATGTGTCGGAACTCTGGACCGATATTTACGCCGACGAAATTCCGCAGGCCGCGAAGTAAGAGGGCGCCATGCCGACCGAAATTCTGATGCCCGCCCTTTCGCCGACCATGGAAGAGGGCACTCTCTCGAAGTGGGTCAAGCAGGAGGGCGACAGCGTCTCTCCGGGCGACGTGATCGCCGAGATCGAAACCGACAAAGCCACGATGGAAGTCGAGGCCGTGGACGAGGGGACGATCGGCAAGATCCTCGTCGCCGCCGGCACGGAAGGCGTGAAGGTGAACGCGCCGATCGCGATCCTACTGGGTGAAGGCGAAAGCGCATCCGACATCGGCAAGGCTTCGGCCCCAGCCGCTGCCAGCGCGCCGCAGGAAGCCAAGCCCGAGGCGACCGACGCCGAGAAGTCGAAGCCGGCTGCCGTTCCGGCCCAGAGCCTGTCGCACCCCACGGCCGAAGACGCCGATGGCGACTTCGCGGAAGAAGTTCCGGTCGGAACGACCATGGAAACCAAGACGGTGCGCGAAGCGCTCCGCGAGGCCATGGCAGAAGAAATGCGCCGCGACGAGACCGTCTTCCTCCTAGGTGAGGAAGTCGCGGAATATCAAGGCGCCTACAAGATCAGCCAAGGTCTTCTCGACGAGTTCGGCGCGCGTCGCGTAGTCGACACGCCGATCACGGAACATGGCTTTGCGGGCATGGCCGTGGGTGCGGGCATGGCAGGTCTGCGTCCGATCGTCGAGTTCATGACGTTCAACTTTGCCATGCAGGCGATCGACCAGATCATCAACTCGGCGGCCAAGACGCTCTATATGGCCGGCGGTCAGATGGGCTGCCCGATCGTGTTCCGTGGGCCGAACGGCGCGGCGGCGCGCGTCGCCGCGCAGCACAGCCAGGACTACGCCGCCTGGTACAGCCATATTCCGGGCCTCAAGGTCGTGCAGCCCTATTCAGCGGCGGACGCGAAGGGGCTTCTGAAGTCGGCCATCCGCGATCCCAATCCCGTCATCTTCCTCGAGAACGAGATTCTCTACGGCCACTCCTTCGAAGTGCCGCAGGTCGAGGATTGGACTGTCCCGATCGGCAAGGCTCGCATCCACCGCAAGGGCAAAGACGTCACGATCGTCTCCTTCGGTATTGGCATGACCTATGCGGTCGCGGCCGCCGAGCAGTTGGCGAAGGAAGGGATCGACGCTGAGGTCATCGACCTTCGCACCATTCGTCCGATGGATGTCGATGCGATCGTCCGCTCGGTGAAGAAGACAAACCGTTGCGTGACCGTCGAAGAAGGCTGGCCGCAGAGCTCGATCGGCTCCGAGATCGCCTCGCAGCTGATGGTCCGCGCCTTCGACTATCTCGACGCGCCGGTGCTCAAGGTCTGCGGCAAGGACGTTCCGATGCCTTACGCCGCCAATCTGGAAAAGCTCGCGCTTCCCTCGGCAAAGGACGTCGTCGAGGCGGTCAAGGCCGTCTGCTACCGCTGACATCAAGCTGAGCTTCCTCCATTTCGAGGAAGCCTTTCGAAAAAAGAGGAGACAGCGTCCGCGCTGTCTCCTGCCGCGCGGCGCGGGTCGTGCAAGGCTTGAGATCGCTCGCCGCCCGCACAGCGTAAGACGAATTCGAAGCCCCACCATGAGGGCGATTGAGGAGATCCGGGCAGATGCCGATCAACGTGACGATGCCGGCGCTCTCGCCGACCATGGAAGAAGGCAATCTCGCCAAGTGGCTGGTCAAGGAAGGCGATAAGGTCTCGTCCGGAGACGTCATCGCCGAAATCGAGACCGATAAGGCCACGATGGAAGTCGAGGCTGTGGACGAAGGCACGGTGACCAAGATCCTCGTTCCTGCCGGCACGGAAGGCGTCAAGGTCAACGCGATCATTGCCATTCTGACAGCGGACGGCGAGGACGCGTCGGCAGCCGAGACCGGCAACGGTGCTGCCGCCTCCGCCTCCAAGCCGGCAGCATCGTCGCCAGCGGCCGACAATGTCGCGGTAGGTTCGGAAGCGTCCGCGAAGGATGCCTCCCAGCGCGGCTATGAGCGCGCACCAGAAACCGCGACATCGAGCGAAGGCGGTCAGGCCGGTTCGGCTTCGGCCTCGAAGGGAACACGTGTGTTAGCTTCACCTTTGGCCCGCCGTATCGCAAAGGAGCAGGGCGTCGATCTTGGAGCTGTCTCCGGTTCGGGCCCGCATGGCCGCATCATCAAGCTCGACGTCGAACGCGCGGCGCAAAGCCCCAAGCCGGCCGCCGAGAACAAGCCGCAGGCGCAGGCCATTGCCGGCGCTTCCGTCGCCGCGCCGGCCCCGGCTGCGAAAGCCCCCAACGACGACGCCACGCTCAAGCTCTTCGCAGAAGGCTCTTACGAGAAGATTCCGCATGACGGAATGCGTAAGACCATCGCCAAGCGCCTCGTGGAATCCAAGCAGACGGTGCCGCATTTCTACCTTTCGGTGGATTGCGAACTCGACGCGCTGCTCGCGCTGCGCAAGCAGCTCAATACGGCAGCCCCGACCATCAAGGGTGAGGCGGGCGAGCGCCCGGCCTATAAGCTCTCGGTCAACGACATGGTCATCAAGGCCATGGCCTGCGCGCTGACAGCGGTGCCGGACGCCAACGTGTCCTGGACCGATAGCGCGATGCTAAAGCACAAGCACGCCGATGTCGGTGTGGCCGTATCCATCGATGGCGGTCTGATCACGCCGATCATTCGTCGCGCCGAGGAAAAGACCTTGTCCGCCATCTCCAACGAGATGAAGGATCTCGCCAAGCGCGCTCGCAGCCGCAAGCTCAAGCCGGAAGAGTATCAGGGCGGCACGACCGCCGTGTCGAATCTTGGTATGTTCGGAATCAAGGAATTTTCCGCCGTCATCAACCCGCCTCATGCCACGATCCTCGCGGTCGGTGCGGGCGAGGAGCGCGCTGTGGTGAAGAACGGGGCGATCTCGGTCGCCAACGTCATGACGGTGACTCTCTCCACGGATCATCGGGCTGTGGATGGTGCGCTCGGCGCCGAATTGATTTCGGCGTTCAAGCAGTTCATCGAAAACCCGATGAGCATGTTGGTCTAACGACTTAGCTTCGGGAGGGATACGCGCAGGCATGAAGACGATTCTATGCTACGGCGACTCCCTCACATGGGGCTATGACGCCGAGGGGCCTGGCCGCCATGCCTATGCTGATCGCTGGCCATCCGTCATCGCCCACCAATTGGGCGATGACGTCAGGATCATTCCCGAAGGCCTGAACGGCCGAACCACGGCGTATGACGACCATCTAGCGGCTGCGGATCGCAACGGCGCGCGAATTTTACCGACCATGCTGGCCTCCCATGAGCCGATCGACGTCGTGATTCTCGCGCTGGGCACCAATGATCTGAAGCGTCACACCGGCGGCGGAACGGCTTTTCAGGCTGCCGCCGGTATCCAGCGCCTCATCGCTGTGGTTCGTGAGTTCCGATCGACGATGGGCTTCGCTATCCCCGATGTGTTGATCGTCTCCCCACCAGCCTTGGTGCCAACGCAGGACCCGGACTTTCATCAGATGTTCGGCGGCGCGATCGAAGAGTCGAGGCAGCTCAAATCCGCCTATGCTCGCGTTGCGCAGCAGGAGCAATGCGCTCATCTGGCAGCTTCAGATCATTGCATGGCCACCCCCTTGGATGGCGTTCATCTCGACGCAGAAAACACCCGCACACTAGGCTTTGCCTTGGCATCAGCCTTGAAGTCCCGTTTCTAGAAATAGTCTCGCGCCATTTCGGGCGCGTCGTCCTTGTCTCAGAAGGAGCCGTTCCGATGGCCGAGAGCTACGACATCCTCATTATCGGTGGTGGTCCGGGCGGCTACGTTGCAGCCATTCGTGCCGCGCAACTCGGCTTCAAGACGGCCGTTGTCGAGCGCGAACATATGGGCGGCATCTGCCTGAACTGGGGTTGTATCCCGACCAAAGCGCTCCTGCGCTCCGCCGAAATCTTCCACTATGCCGAGCATGGCTCGAACTACGGCCTGAAGATCGAAAAGCCGACCTTCGAAATGGATGCCGTGGTGAAGCGTTCGCGGGGCGTGTCCGCCCAATTGAACGGCGGCGTCGCCATGCTCATGAAGAAGAACAAGATCGACATCATCTGGGGTCAGGCCAAGATCAGCAAGGCCGGGAAGGGTGGTCCGGTCGAGGTCGAGGTCGGCGAGCCGACCAAGCCGGCTGTCCAGCCGCAGAACCCGGTTCCGAAGGGCGTGCTCGGCCATGGGACGTACAAGGCCAAACATGTGATCATCGCGACCGGCGCGCGCCCGCGCGTGCTTCCGGGCATTGAGCCGGATGGCGACCGCATCTGGACCTATTTCGAGGCGATGAAGCCGGCTTCCATGCCGAAATCGCTGATCGTGATGGGATCCGGTGCGATCGGGATCGAGTTCGCGTCCTTCTACCGGACCATGGGAGCGGACGTGACGGTGGTCGAACTGCTTCCGCAGATTCTGCCCGTTGAAGACGCGGAGATCGCAGCGGTCGCGCGCAAGCAGTTCGAGAAGCAGGGTCTGAAGATTCTGTCCGATGCGAAGGTCGCGAAGGTCGCCAAGACCGGCGACGGCGTGGAAGTGACGGTCGAGCAGGGCGGCAAGAGCCAGGTGCTGAAGGCCGAGCGGCTGATTTCGGCCGTTGGTGTTCAGGGGAATACCGAAGGTCTGAACCTCGAAGCGATCGGCGTTGCCGTGGAGCGCGGCATCATCAAGATCGATGCGGTCGGCCGAACCAATATCGAAGGCGTTTACGCGATCGGCGACGTCGCAGGTGCGCCGATGCTGGCGCACAAGGCCGAGCATGAAGGCACGATCTGCGTCGAAGCGATCAAGGGGCTCCATGTCCATCCGATGAAGCGTGAGCAGATCCCCGGCTGCACCTACTGCCAGCCACAGGTCGCGTCGGTGGGGCTGACAGAAGCCAAAGCCAAGGAAAACGGCCGCGAGGTAAAGGTCGGTCGATTCCGGTTCATCGCCAACGGCAAGGCCATTGCTCTGGGCGAGCCGGAAGGCATGGTCAAAACCGTTTTCGACGCCAAGACCGGCGAGCTTCTCGGCGCGCACATGGTGGGAGCGGAAGTGACGGAACTGATCCAGGGGTTCGTTGTCGCCATGGGTCTGGAGACCACCGAAGAAGACCTGATGCATACGGTGTTCCCGCATCCCACGCTCTCGGAAATGATGCATGAGAGCGTTCTCGACGCTTATGGACGCGTCATCCACATGTGATCGGTCGCTCCGACGCCGTTTTGAAACTCCATCCCGCCTTGACCAGCCACAATTTCGCCCATCTACACTTTGGGCGAGCCAGATGGCCGCAGGCTTGGAAGGAGTTTCTGTATGAACGGCGTTGGAATCATCATGTCGATCATCCTCGGCGGTTTGGCGGGGTGGATCGCGGAAAAAATCATGAAGGCCAATGTCGGCCTTCTGACCAACATCATTCTGGGTATCGTGGGTGCCCTGTTCCTCAACTTCATCCTTGGCCTGCTCGGCGTCTACACCAATCCGAACTGGCTCACGCAGCTCATCGTCGCCATCGTCGGCGCCTGCATCCTGATCTTCCTCTGGCGCGCGATCCGCGGCCGAGCCTAAGGTCTCGTTGCGTCCGAAGGTGGCCTGTCTTAGATAAGGCTCATGGTCACCATTCTCGACACGCGCACAGTGGCTGAGGCGGCGCCTCGGCCACGACACCCCGAAAAGGCCCACCGTCCCGATACGGAGGTGCTGCCGAAGCCCGATTGGATTCGCGTCAAGGCGCCCGTTTCCCCCGGCTATTTCGAGACGCGCGAACTCGTCAAATCCAACAGACTCGTCACCGTCTGCGAGGAAGCGGGGTGCCCCAATATCGGTGGATGTTGGGAGAAGAAGCACGCCACCTTCATGATCATGGGCGGAATTTGCACGCGAGCGTGTTCCTTCTGCAACGTCGCTACCGGACTTCCGCACGCTCTCGACCCGGAGGAGCCGGCAAGTGTCGGACGCGCCGTGGCGAAAATGGGGCTCTCCCATGTTGTGATCACGTCGGTGGATCGCGACGATCTTCCCGATGGCGGCGCCGAGCATTTCGTGCAGACCATTCGCGCAATCCGCGCGGCGGCACCGGGCACGACAATCGAAATCCTGACTCCCGATTTTTTAAGAAAGCCGGGAGCGCTGGAGCGCGTGGTCGAGGCGAAGCCCGATGTCTTCAACCACAACCTCGAAACGGTGCCGCGCAATTATCTGACTGTGCGTCCGGGCGCTCGCTATTTCCATTCGATCCGCCTGCTGCAGCGCGTCAAGGAACTCGATCCGACGATCTTCACGAAATCGGGCATCATGGTCGGGCTGGGCGAAGAGCGGAACGAAATTCTTCAGCTGATGGACGATCTTAGGACGGCGGACGTCGATTTCATGACGATTGGCCAATATCTCCAGCCGACACGCAAGCATCATCCCGTGATCCGCTATGTCACGCCGGAGGAATTCACCTCGTTCGAGACCGTTGGGAAAACGAAAGGCTTCCTTCTGGTGGCGTCCAGCCCTCTGACGCGGTCCTCTCACCATGCGGGTGAGGATTTCGAAAGGCTGAAGGCGGCGCGCTTGGCCAAGCAGGCCGCAGCTTAAATTTCATGCCTAAGTTCGAAAACAGCCAGATCGTCCGGCATACGCCTCGCCAGATGTTCGACCTCGTGTCGGATGTCGAGCGCTATCCCGAGTTTCTGCCGCTCTGCCAACGCCTTGTCGTGCGCTCCAGAAAAGAGCGTGATGAGAAGATGTTGCTGATCGCGGATATGACGGTCGCGTACAAGATGGTCCGCGAGACGTTTACGTCGCAGGTTCTGCTGAAGCCGGCGGAGCGTGAAATCGACGTGAAATATGTCGATGGGCCATTTCGGTATCTCGAAAACCGCTGGATGTTTCGAGACCATCCTGATGGCTGCGAGGTCGTCTTCTTCATCGATTACGAGTTCAAGAGCCGCACGCTCGGACTCCTGATGGGTTCCATGTTCGATTTCGCCTTTCGGCGGTTTTCGTCGGCCTTCAAAGAACGCGCGGACGAGATTTACAAGTCGAATCCCGCAGCGAGCGATCAACCCGCTTGATCGCGCTCGGTGCGGGAAAGAGCCTCGAGAAGAAGATCGAGCGCGACGATGACAGCGCCGTCGCGCACTCGGTCGCGTCCTAGATCACCGAACTGCTCGACATGATGACGGGTTCGAGCTTGCGTCGAGACCGCGAAATGTACGAGCCCAACGGCTTTGTTCGGAGAACCACCGCCCGGCCCCGCAATCCCTGTGATGGCGACAGCCAGATCAGCGCTTGAGGCAGACAGCGCGCCTTCGGCCATCGCCCGTGCCACCACCTCCGACACCGCGCCGTAGCGTTCGAGATCCAGCGCCGATACGCCAAGAAGCTTTTGCTTCGCGAGATTGGAATAGGTGACGAAACCCCAGCCGAAAGCTTCCGACGATCCCGGGATTGACGTGAGAGCGGACGCTACGAGGCCGCCGGTGCATGACTCGGCTGCAGTCACAGTCCATGACCGAGCCGTGGCCTGTTCGATGACGGCAACGGCGCGGTGGCGAACGGCGTCATCGATCATGACCGTTCCTCTGCCTCGCCGTAAACGACGCTGGCTGTCGCGATCGCCGCGATGCCTTCGCGCCGGCCGATAAAGCCTAGCATCTCGTTCGTCGTCGCCTTGATCGAAACGCGCTCATTATCCAATCCGGTGACCTCCGAAATGCAGGCGACCATGGCGGCGCGATGCGGACCGACCTTTGGTGCTTCCGCGATCAAGGTGATATCGACGTTGCAGACACGGCCGCCCTTGGCGCGGACGATCTCGACCGCGTGCTGGAGGAACAGCGTCGAAGCAGCGCCTTTCCATTGGGGATCGCTCGGCGGGAAATGGGTGCCGATGTCACCCGCTCCGCAGGTCGCAAGCAGCGCATCCGTCAAGGCATGCAAACCGACATCCGCATCGGAATGTCCTAGAAGCGACTGATCGTGCGGAATACGGACGCCGCAGAGGGTGACGTGATCGCCTTCGACGAGTTGATGCACGTCGTAGCCATTACCGGTGCGGACATCGATCATGCCGGAAGTTCCTTTAAGCTTGTTGTCGGCCGCGACGATGTCTTCCGCCAGGGTCAGTTTCACATTTCCGATCTCGCCGGGCACCAGCGCCACGGGATGGCCAAGCCATTCGAACAGCGAGGCATCGTCGGTGAAGGAAAGAGCCGTCTGCTGAACCGCCGCCTCATGCGCGCCCAGGATCAGGCCGAAGGGAAAGCCCTGCGGCGTCTGCGCGGCGAAAAGTTCGCGCCGATCGACCGTGTTGGCGATCAAGCCGCGATCGCCCATCCGCTTGATCGTATCTGTGACCGGAACCGAGGGGATCGCTCCGCCTCGTTCCGTGACGGCATCCAGAACGGAGGCAATCACGCGCTCAGATACGAAAGGGCGCACCCCATCATGAACCAAAACGACGTGCGGCGCCGCCTCGCGTAGAGCTTCCAAGCCTTTCAACACGGAGGCTTGCCGTGTGATGCTGCCTTCTACGAGACGGACCCGATCCCCGTAAGACGCAAGACAATCCCGAGCTCGATCCACATCGTCCGGGTGGATCAGAACCACGATGTGCTGAAACATCGGGAATCGTAGGAAGGCTTCCACGGTCCATTGCAGGACCGGCCGGCCGCCGATCCGCCGATATTGCTTGGGGCCCTCGGCCGACTGTCCGGCTCGCTCACCCCTGCCAGCGGCCACGATCACCACGGCCGTCTTGCTCTGATCCATCAAAGACCCCCTACCTCGTAAGGGGATTATCGCAAGAAGGACAAGTTGCAAGGGGGGTGCGCTCCGCGCATACGTGCAGCGCAACATTATATGTGCATGTCAACGTAGGTGTGCTTGTCTTTTAAGCATGCCCGGATATGGTACAGAAACAATGATGGAAAACGCGCCAAACGTTGCGGCTGCCGCTTATGACAGCGATGCCGCTCATTCTCACCTCCTCGCGCGCCTTTCCGGCGGGGCGGATGCATTCACGCGTGTCGTTCTAGCGCCTTTGTCCGGCATCACGGACATGCCGTTCCGCCGTCTCGTTCGATCGTTCGGGTTGAAGCTGGCCTTCTCCGAAATGATCGCGAGCGGGGAACTGATCAAAGGGCACGAAGATAGCCGTCTGCGCATGGCCCCGGATGGTGAAGGGTGCCATGCCATCCAACTGGCGGGGCGTGAGGCGAATGCCATGCGTCTGGCTGCACAACTTGCAGCCGCAGAGGGTGCCGAACTGATCGACATCAATATGGGATGTCCGGCCAAAAAGGTGGTCGGCGGTGCGTCAGGCTCGGCCTTGATGCGCGATCTCGACCATGCTCTTCGCCTGATCGAGGCGACGTTGGAAGGGGCAGGGCGGGTGCCGGTCAGTCTCAAGATGCGTCTGGGATGGGATCGGCAGTCTCTGAACGCGCCGGAACTCGCCGCGCGCGCTCAAATGGCGGGTGTTGCATGGGTAACGGTCCATGGGCGGACGCGGGATCAGTTCTACGAGGGCCGAGCCGACTGGTTCGCCATTTCCGAGGTGAAAGAGGCTGTGACAATTCCCGTCATCGCCAATGGCGATCTCGTCAGCCGCATGGATCATCCCATCATGCTGGCGCAGAGCGGAGCGGATGCCGTCATGATCGGACGCGGTGTCTGCGGACGCCCTTGGTTCCCCGCCTATCTAGCTGGTTGTGCGCCGGCCGACTTGGCGAGCCACGGCTTGGCTGATCTTATCTGCAGCCACTACGAAGCGATGCTTTCGCATTACGGCGCAGCGGCGGGGCTACGCCACGCCCGCAAGCATCTGGGCTGGTATCTGGATCGTATAGGAACCTTCGATGCGCAAAAGGCCCTACTGCTGCGCGAGACCGAACCCTCTCATGTGCTCAGCGGACTGCAACATTTATTGGCCGGCCTCACGATCGGCGATGCCGACCCGGATCTTCGTACCCTGCGGAAAGCGGCGTGACCATGACCACCAACGCGAGTGCGTCGTTCTCCTCCAACGAGATGGGCATTCTGAATGCCCTGCCGCATCCTGTG
This sequence comes from Aureimonas ureilytica, assembly GCF_001475935.1. Lineage (GTDB taxonomy): Bacteria > Pseudomonadota > Alphaproteobacteria > Rhizobiales > Rhizobiaceae > Aureimonas > Aureimonas ureilytica_A. Next base: position 161,190 of record NZ_LDQA01000001.1, on the reverse strand, counting down.
TTCGTGCTGGGACCGACGAATGGATTCGTCTTCGTCAATTCGGACGCCGAACAGTTCTTCTCGGCCAGTTCGGCAAGTCTGACCAAGCGCGATCTCGGACACTTCATCCCGCACGACAGCCCGATTTTCGGATTGATCGATCAGGTCCGCGAGCACGATTCCCGCATCAGCGAATACCGTGTGGACGTTTCCTCGCCTCGCCTGGGCGGCGAGCGGCTGGTGGATGTCTATGTTTCGAGCCTCGGCGAGAAGCCAGGGCATGTCGTGGTGATGGTCCAGCTTCGATCGATCGCCGACAAGATGGACAGACAACTGACACATCGCTCGGCGGCGCGGACGGTGACGGGGCTTGCAGCCATGCTGGCGCACGAAATTCGCAATCCCTTGTCAGGCATCAAGGGAGCGGCGCAGCTTCTCGAATCCTCCGCCAATGACGACGATCGCGTCCTGACGCGTCTGATCCAAGAAGAAAGCGACCGGATCGTCAAACTTGTGGATCGGATGGAGGTCTTCTCGGATCAAAGGCCGATCGAGCGGTCAGCGGTCAACATCCATTCGGTGTTGGAACACGTCAAAACGCTGGCCAAAAGCGGGTTCGCACGCGGCATTCGAATCCAAGAGACCTACGATCCGTCGCTGCCTCCGGTTTACGCTAATCGCGACCAGCTGATTCAGGTTTTCATCAACCTACTGAAAAATGCCAGCGAAGCCGTGGCGGGCCGAGAAGGGGGCGAGATCAAGCTGTCCACCGCGTTCCGGCCAGGCGTGCGTCTCTCGGTGCCGGGCACGAAGTCGCGGGTGACCCTGCCGCTGGAATTCATCGTCGAAGACAATGGTGTCGGCGTGCCCGACGATATTCGCGAGCACATTTTCGATCCGTTCGTGACGACCAAACCAAGCGGAACAGGCCTCGGGCTCGCATTGGTCGCCAAGATCGTCGGTGATCATGGCGGCGTTATCGAATGCGAATCCCATACGGGGCATACGAGCTTTCGAATTTTGATGCCTGCCTGGATCGACTCGAACATCACTGACAGCTCATCAAATCGGACCACGGGAAGACGGACGCGATAATGGCCACCTCGCAAATTCTCGTTGCGGATGACGATGCCGCAATCCGAACCGTGATCTCCCAAGCCTTGATGCGTGCCGGGTTCGAGGTCCGCGTCACCTCGAACATCGCGACCCTCTGGCGCTGGGTCAGCGCCGGCGACGGCGATCTCGTGATCACCGACGTTCTCATGCCGGACGGCAGCGTCTTCGATGCTCTTCCGAAGATGAAGAACACGCGGCCGGACCTGCCGGTCATCGTCATGAGTGCACAGAACACGTTCATGACCGCCATCAAGGCCTCGGAGAAAGGGGCCTATGATTACATTCCCAAACCCTTCGATCTGACGGAACTCATCTCGATCGTTCGACGTGCCTTGGCCGAGCCGAAGAACCCGGCCCGAATGGCGAACCCGGACGACAATGGCGAAACCATCCCGCTCGTCGGCCGCTCGCCCGCCATGCAGGAAATCTACCGTGCGCTCGCTCGCATGATGCAGACGGATCTGACTGTGACGATCACGGGCGAATCCGGCACCGGCAAGGAACTGGTGGCGCGCGCGCTTCACGACTACGGCCGTCGCAGGAAAGGCCCGTTTGTCGCCATCAACATGGCGGCCATCCCACGCGACCTCATCGAGTCCGAGCTCTTCGGCCACGAGAAGGGCGCGTTCACCGGCGCGCAGACCCGCACCAGCGGCCGCTTCGAACAGGCAGAAGGCGGCACGCTGTTTCTGGACGAAATCGGCGACATGCCGATGGAGGCGCAGACGCGGCTTCTGCGCGTCCTCCAACAGGGCGAATATACCGTGGTGGGCGGGCGCACGCCGATCGCGACCGATGTTCGGATCGTCGCCGCTACCAACAAGGATTTGAGGCAGCTCATCCAACGTGGCCTGTTCCGCGAAGATCTGTTCTATCGCCTCAATGTCGTTCCGCTTCGCCTGCCGCCGCTGCGCGAGCGGATCGAGGATCTCAGCGATCTGGCCAACCATTTCTTTGCCATGGTGCAGAAGGAGGGGCTGGCTCGAAAGACGCTGACCTCCGGCGCGCTCGATGTGATGCGGCGTTACTCCTGGCCAGGCAACGTGCGCGAGCTGGAAAACCTCGTTCGCCGTCTTTGCGCGCTTTATCCGCAGGACGAAATCACGGCCGAACTGATCGAGCATGAGCTTTCGAACGATCACGCCAAGTCTCTCGGCGGCGACGCGGATGCCAGCAAACCCATCGACCTGTCGGCGTCGGTCGAAAAATACTTGGCCGACTATTTCTCGTCCTATGGCAACGATCTCCCGCCGCCAGGGCTTCACGGGCGGATCTTGCGAGAGGTCGAGTATCCCTTGATTGCGGCCGCGCTCGCTGCGACAAGGGGCAATCAGGTGAAGGCGGCGGACCTCCTCGGCGTCAATCGAAACACGCTGCGGAAGAAGATCCGCGACCTCGACATCTCGATCGTTCGATCCATTCGTTAAAATTCCATCGAAATTTCGTTGCATTTCGGCCACAATATGTTGCAACTCCGTCACTTCCGTTTAAGGTGGTGGCATGATGGCGGCATATCCGATCCCCAATGACGTGGAGCTGCCGGCGCTCGGCGAGCGTCGGCGCTTCATGCTGATCCCCGGCATCCTGGCCGTAGCCGGTGCGCTGATCACCGGCGCGATCTCGTTCGTTGTCCTGATGGGGCTGACATCGATCGCGCCGACGGACACGGTGGTCCGCATCGCCTCGCTCGTGAACGGCCTCTTCGTGCTGCTTCTGTGCGGGTTGATCGGGCGGGAGGTTCTGCGCATGACGCGAGCCCGGCGCACCGGAAAAGCCGCCTCGCGCCTCCATGTGCGCATCGTCATCCTGTTTTCGATCGTCGCGGCGATCCCTGCGCTACTCGTTGCGATCGTCGCGGGCATTACGTTGGATCTCGGTCTCGACCGCTGGTTCGAGATTCGAACCCGCACCATCGTGGAGTCCTCCACCAGCGTGGCGCGAGCCTATGTCAACGAGAACGCCCGCAATCTGCAGGGCTCGACGCTCTCGATGGCCTATGATCTCGGCGCTCAGCGACAACTCTTCGATCTCGATCGCAGGGGATTTGCCGATCTCATGACCGAGCAGGCACGAGGGCGCTCGCTTCTCGGCGCGCAGCTTCTCCATGCCGACGGAACGCCGTTTCTGAGAGCCGACATTCCCGTCGAGCGGCCGCTGCCGGTGCCACCGACCGACGCGCTGGAACAGGCAGCGCAAGGCAGCCTCGTGTTCATTCCTCCTGGCGTCACGAACCTCGTCGGGGCCGTGACGCGGCTGCGCGGCTTCGGGGACGTCTTCCTTTATACGGTTCGCGTGGTGGACCCGGATGTGATCGCCGCTCTGCGTCTCATGGAAGAACGCACCGCCGAATATTCCGGCCTGGAGAAAAATCGCTTCAACCTACAGATCGCTTTCGCGCTGCTTTATCTCGGCATCACGCTGATCGTCTTGTTATCGGCCATTTGGACCGGCATCGGCGTCGCGGATCGCCTCGTGCGCCCGATCAGACTCTTGATCGGCGCGGCGGACGAGGTCAGCGAAGGCAATCTCGAGGTTTCGGTGCCGGTTCGAACCTCGGACGGCGATGTCGGCTCCCTGTCGAACACGTTCAACAATATGATCCGCCAGCTTCGAAGCCAGCGGAGCGAACTGCTCAGCGCCAAGGATGTGATCGACGAGCGCCGCCGGTTCACGGAAGCCGTTCTGTCCGGCGTCACGGCTGGCGTCCTGGGCGTGGACGCGGACGGATCGATCAGCATGTTGAACCCGTCCGCAGAGCGCATCCTCGCTACGTCTTCGGCCGAGGCGGTCGGGACGTCTCTGGCGGCTCGCTTTCCGATGATCCATGCGGTGTACGAAGCAGCCAAGCATTCGCGCCATCGCGAGCACCAAGAGCAGGTGACGCTTCGCGCCAAGGATCGCGAGCGTGTTCTCACCATCCGCGTTACGTCGGAGGAAAGCGGCGAGGGAAGTCAGCGCAGCGTCGTGACTCTGGATGACATCACCGATCTCGTGGATGCTCAGCGCTCCTCGGCGTGGGCCGATGTGGCGCGCCGGATCGCGCACGAGATCAAGAACCCGCTGACGCCGATTCAGCTCTCGGCCGAGCGTATTCGACGGCGCTACGGAAAGACGATCGAAGGCGATCGTGAAGTGTTCGATCGTTGCATCGACACGATCATCCGTCAGGTGTCCGACATCGGGCGCATGGTGGATGAATTCTCGACCTTCGCTCGGATGCCGAAGCCCAAGCTGGAGGACAAGGATCTGCGCGAGGCGTTGCGCGAAGCCGTCTTCATGCGTGAAATGGGTGAGCACGGGATTGTCTTCGAGAACCGTTTTGGCGATCAGCCGCTCCTAGGTTCCTTCGATGTGCGCCTTCTCTCGCAGGCCTTCGGCAATCTCGTGAAGAATGCGGTCGAAGCCATGGAGACTCTGGAGAACCATCGAGGCCGGATCGAAATTCGCGCAACGCCGGGCGGCGAGATGCATGTGATCGAGATCGAGGACAACGGGAAAGGTTTCCCGAAAGAGAATCGAGAACGGCTTTTGGAGCCCTATATGACGACGCGAGAAAAGGGCACCGGCCTCGGCCTCGCGATCGTTCGAAAGATCATCGAGGAGCACGGCGGTACGATCGATCTGGATGACCTGCCGGACGACCGGCAGGGCGCCTTGGTTCGCATCCGCCTTCCGGCTTCCTCCCATACACCAAACAATGGCCAGGACACGCGATCTGGCCTCCCATCCAATCAGACGAATGGTGAACACTGATGGCATCGGACATCCTGGTCGTTGATGACGAAGCCGATATCCGCGAACTCGTCGCCGGTATTCTGGAAGACGAAGGGCACGAGACGCGCACGGCTAGCAATTCCGACATGGCGCTCCAAGCCATCGCCGACCGTGCTCCGCGTCTCATCTTCCTCGATATCTGGCTTCAGGGCAGCCGGCTCGACGGGCTCGACATGCTGGATGCGATCAAAGCTCAGCATCCCGAGATTCCGGTCGTGATGATTTCGGGCCATGGCAATATTGAAACCGCCGTGTCCGCTATTCGTCGGGGCGCCTACGACTATATCGAAAAGCCGTTCAAAGCAGACCGTCTGGTTCTCGTGGCCGAACGCGCGCTCGAAACCTCGAAGCTGAAGCGGGAAATTCTGGAATTGCGGCGTCGCTCGTCCGACTCGGCGGAACTGATCGGCAAGTCGCAACCCATGAACCAGTTGCGGCAGACCATCGACCGCGTCGCCCCGACCAATAGTCGCGTCATGATTCTGGGGTCTTCCGGTTCCGGCAAGGAGATGGTGGCGCGCGCCATTCACGCTGCCAGCAGCCGGGCCAAGGGCCCCTTCGTGGTTTTGAACGCGGCGGCGATCACGCCGGAGCGGATGGAAATCGAGCTGTTCGGCACGGACACACCGCCGGGTGTCGAGCGCAAGATCGGGGCGCTGGAGGAGGCGCATAACGGCGTTCTCTACCTGGACGAGATCGGCGATATGCCGCGCGAGACGCAGAACAAGATTCTGCGGGTTCTGACCGACCAGACATTCGAGCGCGTCGGCGGCACCAAGAAGGTGAAGGTCGATGTGCGCATCATCTCATCGACCGCCCAGAATCTCGAGTCGTTGATCGCCGAGGGTTCGTTCCGCGAAGACCTGTTTCATCGTCTCGCCGTCGTGCCGATCATGGTACCGCCGCTGGCGGAGCGGCGCGCCGACATTCCGATGCTGATCGAAGCCTTTATGAAGCAGATCGGTGAGCAGACCGGCATCAAGCCGAAGGCTCTCAGCCCGGAAGCGCTGGCCGTGCTCCAGTCGAGCGACTGGCCCGGCAATATCCGCCAGCTGCGCAACAATATCGAACGGCTGATGATCCTGTCGCGCCAGGACGACTCGGATCATATCTCCGCCGATATGCTGCCGCGCGAGGTCAGCGACATGCTGCCGCGAACCCCCAGTCAGTCGGATGGACGCATCCTCGCGCTTCCTCTGCGCGACGCCCGCGAAGTCTTCGAGAAGGAATATCTCGTCGCTCAGATCAATCGCTTCGGGGGCAATATCTCACGCACGGCGGAGTTCGTGGGCATGGAACGCTCGGCTCTCCATCGCAAGCTGAAGTCCCTCGGGATCTGAACCAAGGGTCATCCACACCGTGCGGATCGTTATTTGCGGGGCAGGGCAGGTCGGATACGGCATAGCCGAGCGCTTGGCCGCCGAGCAGAACGACGTGTCGGTCATCGACACGTCGCCCACTCTGGTGAATGCTTTGCGTGAGCGGATCGACGCGCGCGGCATTGTCGGGCACGGCGCTTACCCGGACGTCTTGGCCGAAGCCGGGGCGGCGGAAGCCGATATGCTGATCGCCGTGACGCTGCATGACGAAGTGAACATGATCGCCTGTCAGGTGGCGCATTCGATCTTCAACGTGCCGCTCAAGATCGCCCGTATCCGATCCCAGCCCTACCTCCAGCCGCATTGGCAGACGCTGTTTGCGACCGACCAGCTGCCGATCGACGTCGTCATCTCACCGGAGATCGAAGTCGCCGAGATGGTGATGCGCCGCATCGCCCTTCCCGGTGCGCTCGATTCCGTACGCTTTGCCAGCGGCACGGTCGCGCTCCTCGCGATCGAATGCCGGGAGGAGTGCCCAATCCTCAACATGCCGCTCGGCCAGCTTTCGGCGCTCTTTCCCGATCTCGGCGCCACCGTGGTCGGCATCTTTCGCGACGGCGACCTCTTCATTCCGAACTCGGCCGACCAGCTGTATGCCAGCGATCTGGCTTATGTCGTGGTCGAACAGGCGAATGTGGCAAGAACACTCGTGTTGTTCGGGCATGAAGAGCCGGAGGCCGGCCGCATCGTCATCGCGGGCGGGGGCAATGTCGGGCTTGCGCTCACGCGCGCCATGGAACGCCAGAAGACGTCCAAACGGCTGCGGGTGATCGAAGCCGACGCCACGCGAGCGCATCGATTGGCCGACGAACTCAAACGCGTTACGGTCCTCCACGGAAGCGCTCTCGATCCAGCCATCCTGCAGGAAGCCGACATTTCCGATGCGGACCTGATGGTGGCTCTGACAAACGACGATCAGGTGAATATCCTGTCGAGCGCGCTTGCCAAGCGTCTCGGTGCCAAGTCCAATCTCGTTCTTCTGAACGGGCGCACCTATCACGAATTGTCCCGAAGCTTTGGCGTGGACGCCGTCATCGACCCGAAATCGGTCACTATCTCCCGCGTTCTCCAGCATGTGCGTCGCGGGCGTATTCGTGCCGTTCATTCGGTTCAGAATGGCGTGGCGGAGGTGATCGAAGTAGAAGCGCTCGATACCTCACCTCTGGTCGGGCGACCGCTCTACGAACTGCAACTTCCCGATGGACTGCGTATCGGCGCGGTGTCGCGCAACGGGATTTTCATCAGACCGAACGCCCAAACGAGAATTCAGGCGAAGGACCATGTCGTCATCTTCGTCAAATCCACCGCCGTTCGACAGGTGGAGCAGTTTTTCCGAGTCAGCCTCGAGTTTTTTTAGTGGGCTATCTCGTTTCCCAGCTGCTTTCCCGACGCGGAGTCCTGTCATGTGCTTGAAACGAATCAGGTGAATGTTCGACAGTGACTGACCGCGTAGCAGCAATCGCGTTCGTCAAACGATAACAAGCACGTTTCGGTGCGCCAAAGCATCGGACAAGCCAAGAAGAGCGATCAACCTCATGGCAGAACGTCTCCCGAACTTGCAGGACCTTTTCCTCAATACGGTTCGCAAACAAAAGATTTCTCTCACCATCTTCCTCGTGAATGGCGTCAAGCTCACGGGTGTCGTGACCTCCTTCGATAATTTCTGCGTGCTTCTCCGGCGGGATGGGCACTCGCAACTCGTCTACAAGCACGCCATATCTACGATCATGCCATCGCAGCCAGTGAACATGAACGATGGCAACGAAGACGGCGGGAAGATCTGATTGACTGAATTCGACAAAGCGGCGGGCGCCAAGGCGCCGATCGAACACAAGCAGGTGGCAACCAGGGCAGGGGTGTTCGTACCCGTGCTCAAGGAGCGGGGCAGGCCTGAGGAAGGCGCCGACATCATTCGCCGGTCGGACGAGGATCGTCTGATCGAAGCGGAAGGTTTGGCGGCTGCCATCGATCTTGAGATCGTCGCGCGCGGGATCATCCCTGTCGCGAAGGCCCAGCCCGCAACCTTGATCGGCTCAGGCAAGGTCGAGGAGTTGAAGGGGCTCGTCGCCGCCGAGGAGATCGGTCTGGTGATCGTCGATCATCCGCTGACCCCGGTTCAGCAGCGCAATCTCGAGAAAGAACTGAATGCCAAGGTTCTCGACCGCACGGGGCTTATCCTCGAGATCTTCGGCCGGCGCGCACGCACGAAGGAAGGCCGGCTTCAGGTCGAACTCGCTCATTTGAATTATCAGCGTGGGCGGCTCGTTCGAAGCTGGACCCACCTTGAGCGTCAGCGAGGCGGTGCCGGCTTTCTCGGTGGACCCGGCGAAACCCAGATCGAGGCCGATCGTCGGCAGCTTCAGGACAAGATCAAGAAGCTCGAGAAGGAATTGGAGCAGGTTCGTAAAACGCGGACCCTGCACCGTGCCAAGCGCAAGAAGACACCGCATCCGGTGATCGCCCTGGTGGGCTACACGAATGCGGGCAAATCGACCTTGTTCAATAAGGTCACGGGTGCGGACGTTCTAGCCAAGGACTTGCTCTTCGCCACATTGGACCCAACGCTTCGTCGCATCACGCTTCCGCATGGAACGGAAGTCATCATGTCCGACACGGTGGGTTTCATTTCCGACCTGCCGACGCATCTCGTGGCGGCCTTTCGAGCGACCTTGGAAGAGGTGATCGAAGCGGACATCATTCTTCATATCCGCGATATGTCCGACCCCGACAGTCTGGCTCAGTCAGGCGACGTCAAGAAAATCCTGAAGGATCTCGATGTCGATACCGACGACCCCGATCACGTGATCGAGGTCTGGAACAAGATCGATCGGCTCGACGAGTCGGCTCGCGTCCACCTGACGCAGACAGCAACGTCGCATTCACAAGGCCCGTCGATCCATATGGTGTCGGCGCTTTCGGGCGAGGGCGTTGAACAGCTCTTGGCGGAGATCGAGCGGCGTATTGCCGGCAAGGCTGAGGTGCTGGAACTCGACGTTCCCTCGGACAGCATGAATGTTCTGCCTTGGGTCTATGAGAACTCCATTGTTCGCGCGCGCGAAGATTTGGAGGACGGCGGCGTTCATCTCGTTCTGGACCTGACGCGGCAAGCCCGTTCCGACCTTCATCGGCTGGGATCGCGCTATCCCAACATTCGGATCGACTGAAGCTATCGCGCTTTCTCAGCGTCGGGATCGAGTTTTGAAAGGTCGATCCCGACGAATCTTCCACTTACGACATGGCTACGAAGAGTGTGCTTCAGCCTTCGCGGCCACCCAATGCGCCTCCAGTTCATTAAGCGACATGTCGCTGAGGCTCATCCCACGACTCGCCGCAGCCCGTTCCATGACTCGAAATCTCGACCGGAACTTCGACACCGTGCCACGCAGAGCTGCGTCGGGATCAATGTCATAGCGTCGGCCCAGATTGACGAGCGTGAACAGGAGATCGCCCAGTTCGTCGCGCTTCTCGTCCAGATTGGCAGCCGCTTCAAACTCAGCCGTCTCCTCGCGGAGCTTCGCGATGATCGGCTCCGGCGTGGTCCAGTCGAACCCGACGGTGGCAGCTTTTTCCTGGATCTTTCTCGCCAAGGTCAGTGATGGCAGTGCGCCGGGGATACTCGATAAAAGACCGGCGCCGATCTCATCGGTTCCCGACCAATCCTGTGATGTGGCTTCAGTGTCGGCCCTGGTGTCGCGACGGCGCATGCGAGCCTCGGCGCGCTCCTGCTTCTCCTCGGCCTTGATCCGCTCCCATTGCCCTTTGGCCGAGCGCGCGTTGCGCGCCGAGGCATCGCCGAAGACGTGAGGATGCCGGCGGATCATCTTGCGGGTGATCCCATCCACCACGTCCTCGTAGGAGAAGAGACCAGCCTCATCAGCCAATTGGCTGTAGTAGATGACCTGAAGCAGGAGGTCGCCCAGTTCTTCCTTCAAATCGTCGGGATCGCGCCGCTCGATCGCATCGACCACCTCGTATGTCTCTTCGATCGTATAAGGAATGATCGAGTCGAAGCTCTGCTCGATGTCCCACGGGCATCCGGTTTCCGGATGCCTCAGAGCCTTCATGATCTCAACGAGACGCATCGTGTCACGTGACGGCTGCATTCCCCAACTCCTTGGCACATTCGGATCGGGTGGTGAACTCCAGCACATCGCAGGTCAAGGGCAGACCTTGCACCGCGGCCGGTCTGACAGCGCATGAGTATGTTCTCATAATATGGATTATGGAACTATTTCAGCCATGTTCGCTGCTTGGACGGATGGGATGCAAGGGCCCATCAATCCAAGGCGAATTCGAGCCGCATCCCGTCGTAAGCCGGCTTCACATGCGACGGCAAGTTGCGCACAAGAGTCTGATAATCGAGCGGCGTATGCATATGGGTCAGCAGCGCCGTATCGACTTCAAGGCGCCGAACCCACTCCAGGGCCTGATCGAGCGATAGATGGCTGGGGTGCCGTTTGTATTGCAACGCGTCGATCACCAGCAGTGTCGAGCCTTCGATCGCATGGCAGGCGCTTGTGGAGAAATGGCTGACATCGCTGCAATAGGATATCGGACCGATCCGAAACCCGAGCGACGTGATCGAACCATGCTCTTGGTCGAACGGCAGAAATTCGATCGAGCCGCCGGGACCGTGCACCGAGAAAGCTTCCAGTGCGGTGATGGTTCGATGCTGGACGATGGGCGGATAAGCGCTCCCGTCCGGGGTCCGGAAGCAATATCCGAAGGCCTCATTCAGTCGGACGAAAGTGGCCTTGTCAGCGTAAAGATCGATTGGGCGACCCGTATCGAGGAAAAAACCTCGTATATCGTCGATGCCATGAAAATGGTCGGCATGAGGATGCGTGACGAGCACCGCGTCGAGGCGTTGGACCTTTTCTCGGAGCATCTGCTCGCGAAAATCCGGGCCGCAATCGATCACCACGACCGTGCGCCCATTGGGAGCGATCCGCTCGATCATGGCTGCGCAACGGGTCCGCCGGTTCCTCGGCTCGCTCGGATCGCACGCCCCCCAATCCCCGGTGATGCGCGGTGTCCCCGGCGAACTGCCGCATCCCAGGATGGTGAGGCGCAGGAGGTCCGACATGAGGCCTCCTAGGACCGGAGGTCCGGCGCGCGGCTGAACAAGCGAAAGAAGTTATCCGTCGTCTGCTTCGCCACGTCGTCCACCGATACGCCTTTCACATCAGCCAGTTTGCGGGCGGTGTGAGCGACATAAGCCGGCTCATTGCGCTGACCGCGGTGCGGCGGGGGCGCGAGATATGGCGCATCCGTCTCGACCAAAAGACGATCCAACGGAACATCTGCCGCAATGGCTCGAATTTCGTCCGACTTGTTGAAAGTCAGGATACCGGAAAACGAGACATATCCTCCGAGGTCCACGCCGACTTCCGCCAAACGGCGCGTGGACGAAAAGCAATGGAGGACGAAGGGAAACGGTCCGATCGCGCTCTGCTGCGAAAGGATCGCTTCCATATCGGCATCGGCGTCTCGCGCGTGGATCACGAGCGGCAAACCAGTCTCGCGTGCGGCTTCGATATGTCGGATGAAAACCCGCTTCTGAACTTCAGGAGGCGCGCGATCGTAGAAATAGTCGAGACCCGCCTCGCCTATGGCCACGATTTTGGGATGCTGACTCAGACGAACAATGTGCTGCGTCGGAACATCGGGCTCGCTCCCCGCATTGAGAGGATGCGTGCCAACGGATGCGAACACGTTGGAATAGCGCTCGGCGATGGCAAGGATTGACGGAAGCTTGGAGATATAAGTCGAGATCGTCACCATCAGCCCAACCCCTTGCGCGCCAGCTCGCGCAACGATGTCATCACGCTCGGGCTCGAACTCGGGGAAATCCAGATGGCAGTGACTATCGACCAGGAAGGGAAGCGACATCAGGCCATGCCCGCTTCCGCGTCGACGAACCGAGGGAAAACGCCGACGGGGGCCGGCAAGGCCAGCCCAGCTTGCAAGGTTGTCCCGTGATCCAGCGCTTCGAAACCACGCTCCTTCGCGTCGACCGCAAGAAGGTCGAGAAGCTTGGAACAGGAGTCCGGCATCACGGGCTGCAGAAGAATGGCGACGCGACGCACCACTTCGGCCGTCACATACAGAACGGTTCCCATGCGGGCGGGATCGGTCTTGCGCAGGACCCACGGCTCTTGCGCGGCGAAATAGCGATTGGTTTCCGAAACGGTCGCGACGATCGTCGCCAGCATCGTATGCAGTTCCTGCCGATCGACCGCCGCGCGACATTGCTGAAGCAGTTGACCGCTTTGATTGAGGATGGCGTGATCGGCTTCCGTGAACGAGCCAGGCTCGGGCACCCTACCCTCGCAATTCTTGGCAATCATCGACAACGAGCGTTGAGCGAGATTTCCGAGATCGTTGGCGAGTTCGGAGTTCATCCGTCCGACAATCGCCTCGTGCGAATAATTGCCGTCCTGGCCGAATGGAACCTCGCGCAGCAGGAAGTAGCGGAACGGGTCCAGGCCATAGACATCGACCAGAGCGATCGGATCGATGACGTTTCCGACCGACTTAGACATTTTCTCCCCGCGATTGAACAGGAAGCCGTGGACGAAAATCCGCTTCGGCAGTTCGATTCCTGCGGACATCAGGAAGGCCGGCCAGTAAACCGCATGGAATCGGACGATATCCTTGCCGATCACATGGAGGTCAGCCGGCCAGAAGCGGCTCCGCTCTCCCTCGTCCGGATAGCCGGTCGCTGTGAGATAGTTGGTGAGCGCATCGACCCACACATACATTACATGCCGCTCGTCGCCCGGCACGGGAATGCCCCAATCGAACGTCGTCCGCGAAATCGAGAGATCGCGCAGGCCTGACTTCACGAAAGAGACGATCTCGTTGCGCCGCTCCACGGGAGCAATGAAATCTGGATGCGCGTCGTAATGCGCCAGCAGACGATCCCCGAAAGAGGACAAGCGGAAGAAATAGCTTTCTTCCTCCACCCATTCGACCGGCGTTCCCTGAGGTCCGATGCGCGTGCCGCTCTCGGTCAGACGCGTTTCGTCTTCGGCGTAATAGGCTTCGTCGCGGACGGAATACCAACCCGCATAGGAACTCTTGTAGATGTCCCCCGCATCGACCATGCGGTTCCAGATCGCCTGACTGGCCTTGCGATGACGCGCTTCCGTCGTGCGAATGAAGTCGTCATTGGAGCTGCCGACACGGCGACCCATCTCCTGAAACTCGCCCGAATTGCGGGTGGCCAGTTCGATCGGTTCGATTCCCAGATTGCGGGCCGTCTGGAGCATCTTGATACCGTGCTCGTCCGTCCCCGTCAGAAACAGGACATCGTAGCCGTCGAGCCGCTTGAACCTGGCGATCGTGTCCGTTGCGATCAGCTCGTAGGCATGTCCGATATGCGGACGTCCGTTCGGGTAAGAGATCGCGGTGGTCAGATAAAAGGTCTCAGCCATATCGATCGTCTTGCCTGCTGGAATCGGTCAAACTCAACGGGCAATAACCCATCCCGCCCCACCTCTCAACAAAACGGTGATGCGTCCTCAGCGGTTCGGCACGCGAACCTCTGCCAATTTCGAAGCGAACGTGATCAAAATTTGCTTGCGATCCAAATTGAAGGCTGCCGCCTCCAGCCAGCGCGCGGACTCGCTCTGCCAAAAGGCAGCCAGAGCCGTGGCCCGTCCGCTGTCGCCGGATTCCTGAGCCTGTCGGGCCTCAGCCGCAACGCGGTCGAACAAGCCGTTCCGCACTAGAGCCCACGCTTCTTCGCGCCCCTTCTGCGTCAGCGCTTCGGCAAGCGACTGAACATGGCGCCAATCGGGGCGAGCCGCCCCGTATAGTCGATCGATCTCGCCCGCGATCTCGAGGCCGCCCGATAAGACTTGATGAAAGGCGGTTCGAAGACTGCCACCGGAAAGCCGTGCGGCGGTTGCCAGAGACGAGGCATCTTCGCCCGTCAGAGTCTCGGAGAGGCCTTGCAGGACCGCATCTTCCGCCAAAGGCGAGAAGCGAAGGGTTCTGGCTCGCGAACGAATGGTCGGCAGAAGTCGCCCCGGCACGTGATTGACGATCAGAAAGATCGACCGCTCCGGTGGTTCTTCCAAGATCTTAAGCAGCGCGTTGGCGGCATTTCGGTTCATGTCGTCCGCCGGGTCGACCAAAGCGATCCGCCAGCTATCGGCCGCCGTGCTGCGAAAAAAATGGTTGAGCCGACGGATCTCATCCACCGTGATTTGGGTGCGAAAGCCGTCGCCTTTGTCGTTCGAGGGTCGGCGAATATGGAGGAAATTGGGATGGCTACCCTGCCCGATCTGCCGCACGATCGGGTGGTTCGGGAGAAACTCGGGTTCACCTTCGAACCGACCCGATAGGACCTCCGGCCCGCCCAACAGGCGGCGGGCGAAGGCGAGAGCCGTGGTCGCTTTTCCCACCCCCTCCGGCCCTTGAAACAGCCAGGCATGATGCATGCGGCCGGATGCCAAGGCGGCTTCCAGTTCCTTCCACTCGGATTGCCGGCCCAGAAGCTTCATACGCTCGGCGGGCGTCGGCACATCGTCGATGTCGTCATGGCCGGGAACCGGAGCAAATGACATCAGACGGGCCCGCCTGCCGTCGAGCCGCGCCGCTTGCGAGCTAGGCGTTCTAAGACGATGGCTCGGATCTCCGCTTCGATCGAGTTCATATCCCGCGTCGCATCGACCACCATGCAGCGATGGGGTTCGCGCGCGGCGATCGCGAGAAACGCGGCGCGCCTTTGCTCGTGGAGTTCGATTCCCTCGCTCTCGAACCGGTCCGCCTTCTCCTGCCCACGCCGCAAGGCAGCGCGTTCCAAGCCTTTCACAGCGGGGATGTCGAGAATCACCGTCATATCAGGGAGAACGCCGTCCAGCGTCGCAGCCTCGATCACGCTGAGCGTCGATGCCTCAAGGCCCGCCTTGCTGCCTTGGTAAACGCGCGTGGAGTCATGAAATCGATCGCACAGCACCACCTCCTGGCGAGACAGAGCGGGCAGGATGACGCCTTCGATATGGTCCCGACGCGCCGCTGCGAAGAGGAGAGCTTCGGTCTCGACACCGAGTTCCTTCACTCTCCCCGACAGAATGATGTCGCGCAAGACATCGGCGGCCGGCGTTCCGCCCGGTTCGCGTGTCTGGCAAACGGACTCGCCTTGCGATCGAAGATAGGCCGCCAAGCGGGAGATCTGGGTCGTCTTGCCACTTCCTTCGCCGCCCTCGAATGTCACGAAGAAACCCGGCTGCCGGCCAATCGCGTTGGAGGCCTCCATCATAGTCTGCGGACCCAACCGAACGCCAGTTCCCTGACGGCGCTGGCAGCCCGCGCGCTGAAGGCGCCCTCTGCAACACCGTCCCCCACAAACACGTCCCGCTCCAGAACTTGCCGCCCCTGAATGGAAATCTTCAGGCTGCCGATCCTGGTTCCTTTCGAAAGCGGTGCCATGAGCGGGGCATCATAGACGATTCGAGCCGTCACCAGATCGGTGCGCTTTCTCGGCACGTAGAGATCTACGCCGCTCTCCAGAACGGCATTCACATACCCAGTCGTTCCGCCGAAGACCTGAGCCTGACCCAACACCTGCCCGGCGGAAAACAATGACCGACGCTCGAAATTCGTCGCCGTCCATTCGAAAAGACGTGCCGCCTCCTTGGTGCGGGCCGCATCACTTTCTAAACCCGACAAGACGACGATCGTTTTGCGACCGTCCTTCTCCGTCGCCGCGACGATGGAATATCCCTCATCTTCGGCAAACCCCGTCGCCAGACCGGTCGCACCCATATTGAGGCGTAGGAGCGGATTTCGGTTGCGCTGAAGGATGCGATTCCATTCGAATTCGGGTTGCGCATAGAGCTTGTAAGGCTCCGGATAGCTGATCTGAATGTTTCGAGCTAAAAGCGCCATGTCGCGGGTCGTCGTCTTTTGCCCCTCCTGCGGCAGACCTGTCGCATTGACGAAGTACGAGTTCGAAAGCCCCAATTCGGCGGCCCGACGGTTCATATGCTGAGCGAAGGCCGCTTCCGAGCCGTCCATTCCCTCTGCCAGGATGATGGCGGCATCGTTCGCGCTTTGGATAACAAGACCTTTGACAAGCGCGTCGACCGGCACGCTCGATCGCACGGCGGCAAACATGGTGGCCGTGCGTGAAGGCGCACCTCCGGTCCGCCAAGCATGATCGCTGACAGGATAAGCGTCAGTGGGATTGATCCGACCGCTCGCGAGCGCTGACAAAGCTACGTCGGCTGTCATGAGCTTGACAAGGGACGCGGGCGCAAACGGCTCATCGGCGTTCTTCTCCAGAAGAATGCCGCCCGTTTCCACATCCATGATCAGCGCGCCACGTGCCACCGTATCCGTAAAGAACGGCGCGTCCTGGGTTTGCGCTTGAGCTGGCGCGCCGAAGAGGCTCAATGCGAGGGATATGCCCATCCAGCGAGTCGGCAGGCATGAGTGAGAGAGGCTCAATGCCGAAACCCGCCTGCGAACGGCCACGAGTTGCCTCATGTACCGAACCAATACCCGGTCGCTACGATCCGATCGGCTGATGTCACTCGTCTCGCAGAGCGAAGGCATCCTCGAAGCCGGCGCTCCACAGGCGGCGAAGACCGATCTCGACATTCTGCCCTTCGGCCATGACCATCGTGAAGGACGATCCTTCGGCGCTTTTCTGTTCGACAATCTCGCCATATCCTGCTGCCGCATTCTCGAGCGTCAAGAGCTGCGAGATATCATCGACGCGGCCGATTTCGATACGGTTAGCAGCCGAGACCTTCGACGTCATATGCGAAATCGCGTCCAATGCCCGTGAGCCCGTAGCGGCGCCGGCGGCGTAGGACAAGGCGATCTTGGGCAGTGTAACACTCGGCGGCGTGCTCGAATCGTATGTATCGATCAGATCCTCGATCGAAGACGGCTTAGGGGTCGAAACCCGCGCGCCAGCCTTAGGCGTGACGCGGACGGCAGGGCGCGCCAAGCTGCGTGTCGACGCGACAAGGGGCGCTTCGGTTTTTTGAGGGCTGAAAGCCGCGGTCAGGAAGGACGGCCAGATCGAGCTTTCGGTTTTCGACGCGACCATCACGCCCGACGAAAGACCTGCGTCCTCGGGCTTGACGGTTCCAGGATGGTAGGACGCCATGAGATAGGGCGTATCGTCACCTTCGAGCGGCGCCCGCCCGACATATTCGACCTTCACATCAGCAACGCCATCATGCTGGAAGCCGAGCAGTTGAGCGGCACGCGACGACACGTCCATTACGCGATCATGGACATAAGGACCGCGATCGTTGACGCGGACCATGACGGACGCCCCCGTCTTTCGGTTCGTGACGCGGGCATAGGACGGCAGCGGGAAGGTCGGATGAGCCGCCGACAAATGATACATGTCGTAGACTTCGCCATTGGCCGTCAGACGGCCATGGAAGTTGGCGCCGTACCAAGACGCCGTTCCCGACTTCGAATAGCCCGGCTCTTCCTTCGGGTAGTACCACTTGCCCTTCACCATGTAGGGCTTGCCCGTCTGGTCGCGCCCACCACCCTTGCGAACGGTTTTCGACCGGGTGACGCGCGGGCTCGCTTTCACGCCGAAGATGCTCGAACTGAAGATCGGCGCGTCGTCCTCGGGCGCCAGTTCCTCCTGCGTGGAATGCGTCGAAGAGGACGTCGACTGGCAGCCGGACAGGCCGAGGCCGAAAATGCAAAGCGTCGATACGAACAAGACCTGTCGGCCGCGTGACGTGGCTTCGGCTTTGACCATCAGATATCGTGTCCCCCGAAAGGATGCGCCGCGCCGCATCCAGTGTCGTCCTTCATTCCCTCGCGCTAAAAACTTACGAAGAATTTAAGAGCAGGATCAAGTTGTCGAAAATACCCAGGCGCGAATCGTAGCGTCTTTCCCCAGGCATGGGCCACTTATCCCCACTCTTTGTGAAGCGCGGAGCTGACGCGAAACCGGATTTTCGATCGCTGAGAGATCAGGCCGCTTTCCGGGCGGCTTCGCCGCGAGACCATCTTGCCGTGGTTTCCGCAGCGAAATCCTGGAAGCGGCCCAGTTCGATCGCCTCACGCATCTCGGCCATAAGACGCTGATAATAGGCAAGATTGTTCCAAGTCAGGAGCATACCCGCCAGAGCTTCGTCAGCTCGCACGAGGTGGTGCAGATAGGCTCGCGAATAGTCTCGCGTGGCCGGGCAATCCGATGTTTCGTCCAACGGCTTTGGGTCTTCGGCATGACGCGCGTTCTTGAGATTGACACGCCCGTCCTTCGTGAAAGCCAGACCATGCCGCCCGGCCCGCGTCGGCATGACGCAGTCGAACATGTCGATGCCACGGGCGACCGATTGGAGAATATCGTCGGGCGTGCCCACGCCCATGAGATAACGAGGCTTCTCCACAGGCAAGGAAGGAAGCGTCTCGTCCAGCGTCTCCAACATCACCGACTGCGGCTCGCCGACCGCCAGCCCACCAACCGCGTAGCCTTTGAGGTTCATGGCCGTAAGCCGTTCGGCCGAGCGGATTCGAAGATCGGGCTGGTCACCGCCCTGCACGATGCCGAACATGGCCTTGCCGGGTTGAGTGCCGAAGGCGATGGCCGAACGCTCCGCCCAGCGCAGCGAGAGCTCCATCGCACGCTCGATCTCGTTGCGATCGGCGGGTAGACGGATGCACTCGTCAAGCTGCATCTGAATGTCGGCGTCGAGAAGCCCCTGGATCTCGATCGACCGCTCGGGGCTAAGCTCGTGGACCGAACCGTCCACATGCGAGCGGAAGGTCACGCCTTGCTCACTCATCTTTCGAAGGCTAGCCAGCGACATGATCTGGAAGCCGCCGGAGTCGGTCAGGATCGGATAGGGCCAGCGCGCGAATTCATGCAGGCCACCCAGCCGAGCCACGCGCTCCGCACCCGGTCTCAGCATGAGATGATAGGTATTGCCGAGGATGATGTCCGAGCCGAGTTCCCGGACCTGATCGAGATACATCGCCTTTACGGTCGCAGCGGTGCCGACGGGCATGAAGGCCGGCGTCCGAATCGTGCCACGCGGCATGCTGATCTCGCCGCGACGCGCCTTGCCGTCCTTGGCGAGAAGACGGAAACCAAATTCAGTGACGGTCATGAGGTGGCCTCGGAACGCTCCAGAAGGCAGGCGTCCCCATAGGAATAGAAGCGGTAGCCCGTCTCGATCGCGTGGCGGTAGGCATCGCGCATGCGATCCAAACCACTGAAAGCGGACACGAGCATGAAAAGCGTCGATCGCGGGAGGTGGAAATTCGTCAGAAGCGCATCAACGGCGCGAAACGCATAGCCTGGCGTAATGAAGATATCTGTCGTCGCGTGGAAGGGCGCGATGACGCCGCCTTGGGCCGCGCTCTCCAGAACGCGAAGGGAAGTCGTACCGACAGCCACAACCCGTCGACCTTCCGCTTTGGCACGGGCCAGCCGTTCGGCGGTGGCGATGTCGATCGAACCGAATTCATGGTGCATCCGATGCGCCGACGTATCATCGGCCTTCACCGGGAGAAACGTCCCTGCCCCGACATGAAGCGTCACATACTCGAACTCAACGCCTGCCGCCCGTAGCGCTTCCATAAGTTGAGGCGTGAAATGCAAGCCGGCTGTCGGCGCAGCCACCGCCCCATCATGGCGAGCATAGATGGTTTGATAGTCCGTACGGTCCTGCTCGTCCTCGCCCCGCTTGGATGCGATATAGGGCGGCAGCGGAAGGTGACCGATCTCGGCGATGGCCGCATCGAGATCTGGACCCGATCGATCGAACGCAAGGGTAACTTCGCCGCCCTCGCCTCGCTCTTCGACCATTCCCGACAGGATCACCTGCCCAACGCCCTGAAAGCGGATGACATCCCTCACGGCCACGCGCTTGGCAGGACGCACGAATGCCTTCCAGCGCCCGCCATCGAGACGAAGATGAAGGGTGGCCTCGATCTCGGCGACACCCTGTCCCTCGGGCAGTCCGTCCCGGCGACGAAGGCCGTTGAGGCGGGCGGGAATGACCTTGGTGTCGTTGAACACCAGAACGTCGCCTGCCCGAAGCAGACCGGGCAGATCACCGACCCGCTTATCGCTCAGCGGACCCTGTTCGGGAACAAGGAGGAGGCGCGCCGATTCGCGCGGAAGAGCGGGTCGCAGGGCGATCCGCTCTTCCGGGAGGTCGAAATCGAATAGATCGACCCGCATTCGAACCGAACCTTACAGGTCGGCCGCAACGCGCATGGTCGTGATCGAATCGGGATCACGAACCGGCTCGCCACGCTTGATCTGGTCGACCGTTTCCATGCCCTCGATCACTTCACCCCAGACCGAATACTGACGATCCAGCCAAGGCGCGCGCTCGAAGCAGATGAAGAACTGCGAGTTGGCCGAGTTCGGGTTGGCCGTACGCGCAGCCGAAACCGTTCCGCGCTTGTGCGGCTCGGCCGAGAATTCCGCCTTGAGGTCCGGCTTGGACGAGCCGCCCGTGCCGGTGCCCGTGGGATCGCCCGTCTGAGCCATGAATCCGTCGATCACGCGGTGGAAGACCACACCGTCGTAAAACTTCTCGCGCGCGAGTTCCTTCACGCGTGCGACGTGCCCTGGCGCCAGATCAGGCCGGAGCTTGATCACGACGCGGCCTTTCGTTGTTTCGAGGACGAGGGTGTCTTCCGGGTTTTCGAAGGTCATGCCTTCCTCCTGGTCAAACGAAGAATGGCCTGGACCTGCCAGGCCATTTCAATACGCTTCCTTGGCCGATCCCCTGCGCGCTGGCAAGGGGACGGAACGATCACTGAGCCGCGACGACCTTCACGGTTTCCATCTTGTCCGGGTTCGAGACCTGGCCGTTGCGAGCCTCGTCGCCCTTCTTGATCTTGTCGACGACGTCCATGCCCTTCGTCACCTCGCCGACAACGGTGTATTGGCCGTTCAAGAAGTCGCCGTCGCCCAGCATGATGAAGAATTGCGAGTTCGCGCTATTCGGGTTCTGAGCCCGCGCCATCCCGACCGTACCGCGCTTGAAGGGCTCCTTCGAGAACTCCGCCTTCAAATCCGGAAGCTTGGAGCCGCCCATGCCGGTGCCCGTCGGGTCGCCGGTCTGGGCCATGAAGCCGTCGATCACACGGTGGAAGACCACGCCATTATAGAAGCCCTGGTTGGCCAAGGTCTTGATCTGCTCGACATGCTTGGGAGCCAGATCGGGGCGGAGCTTGATGTCGATTTCACCCTTGTCCGTGGTGATGACCATCGTCTCGGCGCCCTGCGCGAGACTGGGCAGGGCCGACGAGGCCAACATCATCGCGGCCAGACCGATCGAGGCAAACAACTTCATACCAAACTCCATGTCGGCATCAGTGCCGAACGAATTTCTCACGTAAAGCCTCGGCGACGACAGGCGGAACGAAAGCCGAAACATCGCCTCCAAGACTTGCGATCTGACGAACCAATGTGGCCGTTATGGGCCGCGTTTCGATCGATGCGGGCAGGAAGAGGGTGCCGACATCCGGCGCAAGTCGGGCGTTCATTCCGGCAAGCTGCATCTCGTAGTCGAGGTCACCGCCATCGCGAATGCCCCGAAGGAGCGCGGTGGCACCATGGCGATGTGCCTCGTCCACCGTCAGACCCTGAAAAAAGCTGACGACGATCTCTGCATCCAGACGCTCGGCTTCTAAGGCTCGGCGAACCAGCGCCGCCCGCTCGTCGGCCGAAAACAAAGGCGCCTTTCCCGGATGAATTCCGATCGAGACGACGATCCGATCGAACAGGCGTGACGCCTGTGTCAGCACATCCAGATGACCGTTGGTCAACGGATCGAACGATCCCGCGAACAAAGCAATCCGGCGCATTCGCCCTCCGCTAACCATTTCATCAAACTCCCTGCGGCGAATTCCCGATCGGCAATCTCGTTTCGCACTTCCCCAACCATTGCGACCACAGGATGAGGACAGCACCGCTCTTGAAGGGGAACAGTGAGACATAAAAGCTCACCACCCCTTGGGAACGAATAAACAAATCCTTACGTTCCTGCAGTGAATTCGGAGATTTGAAGATGCTGGTTCTCGCACTCTCTTTCGCGATGATTGCTTCCCTGGTCACCGCAACAGCAGTGGCTGTTCATAACGAGGCCGACAAGTCGCGGGTAAAAGTGGCCGCGCGGTCGCGTCGCATTCTGCGTTGATCTCGCGGTAGGAAAGAAAACGGCGCTTACGCGCCGCCTTCCTCTGGATCGGTGGTATCGGCCGCGCCTTCGTCGACTTCGGGTGAGGTGATGTCCTCGTCCCCGCCTTGATCCGGAATACGCTCGACCGAGACAACACGCTCGTTCTCAGCCGTATTGAAGATGGTCACGCCTTTGGTGGCGCGACCAGCCACACGAATCCCCTCGACGGGAACACGGATCATTTGACCGCGATCCGAAATCAGCAAGATCTGATCTCCTGTTTCGACCGGGAAGGCTGCGACGAGATGGCCGATGTCGCTGAGACGCGAAACGTCCGTTGCGCGAATCCCTTTACCTCCACGACCGCTCGTTCTGAACTCATAGGATGACGAGCGCTTGCCGAAGCCGAATTCGCTGAGCGTCAACACGAATTCCTCGGATGCACTGAGGAAAGCGTACCTTTCGGACGACAGGGACACCTCCTCGACTGCCTCCTCGTCCACCACGCCGTCGCTGGAAACGATCTCGCCTTCCACGGCGCGGCGCATGCGCAAATAGGCTGCCCGTTCCGCCGCGGTCGCGTCGACATGGCGCAAAATGGCCATGGAGATCAGACGATCGCCCTCAGCCAGATTCATGCCCCGCACGCCGATCGAGTTTCGACCCGCGAACACACGCACTTCCGGCACCGAAAAGCGAATACACTGACCGCTGGCGGCCGTCAGAAGAACGTCATCACTCTCGGAGCAGGTCGCGACAGCGAGGATTTCATCCTCCGCCTCTTCCAGCTTCATCGCGATCTTGCCGTTGCGGTTGACTTGGAGGAAGTCGGCGAGCTTGTTTCGCCGAACTGTTCCCTTCGTCGTCGCGAACATGACGTTCAGTTCCGCCGCCGTGTGCTCGTCATTGGGCAGGGGCAGAATCGACGTGATGCGTTCGCCCTTCTCGAGCGGAAGCATGTTGACGAGAGCCTTGCCGCGGGACTGCGGCGTGGCCAGAGGCAACCGCCAGACTTTCTCTTTGTAGACGATGCCACGCGACGAGAAAAACAGAACTGGCGTGTGCGTGTTGGCTACGAAGATTCGGGTCACCGAGTCTTCGTCACCCTTCAGCGCCATACCCGAGCGTCCTTTTCCGCCCCGCCTTTGCGCGCGATACGTCACGAGCGGAACACGCTTGATGTAGCCACCATGACTGACGGTGACCACCATATCCTCGCGCGGAATCAGGTCCTCATCTTCGAGGTCGCCCGCCCCCTCCAGCAATTCGGTGCGCCGAGGCGTCGCGAACTCGGCGCGAACCGCCGCGAGTTCTTCCTTGATGATCTCGCGCACTCGAACACGGGACGACAGAATTTCGAGATATTCACGGATTTCGCTGCCGATCTGATTCAGCTCGTCCGCGATCTCGTCCCGGCCGAGCGCGGTCAGGCGCTGCAGGCGAAGATCGAGAATGGCCCGGGCCTGCGTTTCCGACAGGCGATAGGTGCCGGCGTCGCTGATACGGTGGCGCGGATCATCGATCAGGCGAATGAGCGGCGCGACGTCCTTCGCCTCCCACTCGCGGGTCATCAACTGCTCACGCGCCGTCGCAGGGTCGGGTGCATGGCGAATCAGCTTGATGATTTCATCGATATTGGCGACCGCAATCGCCAAGCCGACCAAGACATGCGCGCGCTCGCGCGCCTTGCGCAGGAGGTATTTCGTGCGCCGCTGGATAACCTCTTCGCGGAACGCGACGAAGGCCGACAGCATATCCAGAAGGTTGAGCTGCTCCGGCTTACCGCCGTTCAAGGCCACCATATTGGCGCCGAACGTGGTCTGAAGCGGCGTAAAGCGATAGAGCTGATTCAGAACGACATCCGAGGACGCGTCCCGCTTCAGTTCCACAACGACCCGATAGCCCTCTCGGTCGCTTTCGTCGCGGATGTCCGAAACGCCCTCGATTCGCTTGTCGCGAACCAGATCGGCCATCTTCTCGATCATCGTCGCCTTGTTCACCTGATACGGGATCTCGGTGATGACGATGGACTCGCGGTCGCCGCGCATCGGCTCCACATGCACCTTGCCGCGCATCAGGATCGAACCGCGACCGGTTGAGTAGGCCGAGAGAATGCCCGCCCGCCCGATCACGAGCGCCCCGGTCGGGAAATCGGGGCCGGGAATGAATTCCATCAACTCGTGGAGTTGAAGCGCCGGGTTCTCGATCAGCGCCACGCAGCCGTCGATCAGTTCGCCCAGATTGTGCGGCGGAATGTTGGTGGCCATGCCGACCGCGATGCCGCCCGAACCGTTCAGCAGAAGATTGGGAACACGAGCCGGAAGCACGACCGGCTCCATCTCGCGGCCATCGTAGTTTTCCTGGAAATCGACGGTTTCCTTGTCGATATCTTCCAGTATCGCGTCCGAAACGCGCTCCAGGCGGCATTCCGTATAGCGCATCGCCGCGGGCGGATCGCCGTCGATCGAGCCAAAATTGCCCTGCCCGTCGATCAAGGGCGCGCGCAGAGAGAAGTCCTGCGCCATCCGCACCAATGCGTCGTAGATCGACGCATCGCCATGCGGGTGGAACTTACCCATCACCTCGCCGACGACGCCGGCGGACTTGCGATAAGACTTGTTGTGAACAAGCCCCATCTCGTGCATCGCAAAGAGAACGCGGCGGTGGACAGGTTTCAACCCATCTCGAACGTCCGGGAGCGCGCGGCTCACGATCACGCTCATGGCGTAATCGAGATAAGATCGCTGCATTTCCTCGACGATGGAAACAGGCTCGATGCCGTTCGGCCGCTCTGGCGGCTGCTCTTGCATGCTATCGGACAAGGACACTATCCCAAACTCTATCTACAAGACTTATAGCGCGAGGCCGCCCGAATTGGCAAATTCGCCCTTTTGATTTTTCTATTAGGATACAGAGGCTTAGCTCGCGCGTCAGACAAAGCTTTTTGGCCTTGTCTGAAAACCGGCCTGCACAGGCGCGTCGAAGCGCACTTGAGTGCATGCGATCCCTTTTGGCTTGCCACTTGGAGAAGCCAATGAATGCCCCTCCGATCGCCCGATCGGACGACGTCAGGTTGCTTCGGATCGCGATCTGCTTTTACGACGGTAGCCCAAGACCGCAGGAAGACATTATGCTGGAAACGCTTCTAAATGGCTTCGCGACCCTGTTCGTGATCATCGACCCGCTGGGTCTGGCGCCGCTCTTCCTTGGGTTGACGCCGGGCCTTTCGATGGCGGACCGTCGGCGGTTGGCGCTGCGCGCCTGCCTGATCGCTTTCGCCATTCTAGCGATCTTCGCCTTTGCCGGCGTGACCGTCCTGCAAACCCTGGGCGTTTCGCTCGGCGCTTTTCGCGTCGCGGGCGGGCTCTTCCTGTTCTGGATCGCGTTCGAACTCGTTTTCGAGAAGCGCAAGACACGAAAGGAAAAGGACGCCGAAGCGGCCATGACCGAGCATGAAGTCTTCGAGATCGCGGCTGTCCCCCTCGCCATCCCCTTGATGGCCGGGCCTGGCGCAATCTCTGCCGTCATTCTTCTATCGGGCGCTCTACCGGGGCCGACCGGCCAGATCAGCCTTCTTCTGGTGATCGCGACGGTCATCGCGGCAACTTACGCCACCTTGTCCGTCGCCAATCGTCTCGATCGCTTCATGGGTCAGACTGGGCGCGCCGTCGTTACGCGGCTTTTAGGCGTTCTTCTGGCGGCCCTAGCCGTTCAGTTCGTTGCCGATGGAATCGTTTCGCTCGTTCGAGGAAGCGGTCTCATTGGTTGAAGTCCGTCCTGTCGAAGCGGTTAGGCTTCGACAGGAAATGGGTGAAGTCCGAAGAGAATCAAAACGGGATTTCATCGTCCATATCGTTCGACGGACGCCCGCCGCCGCCGCCAAAGCCACCGCTTGAACCGCCGGAACTGCCGCCTCGACCACCACCGCCGCCGGACCGGCCGCCCGAACCACGATCATACCCCCCACTGGAGCCGCCGCGCTCATATCCGCCACCGCCGCCGCCCTCGAAGGAGCCGCCACCGCCGCCCTCGCCACGTCCGTCAAGCATCTGCAATTCACCGCGGAATCGCTGCAGCACGATTTCCGTTGTATAGCGCTTCTGCCCGGACTGTTGATCGTCCCAGGCGCGGGTCTGCAACTGCCCCTCGATATAGACCTTCGCACCCTTCTTCAGATACTGCTCGGCAACCTTGACCAGGCCATCGTTGAAGATGACGACGCTGTGCCACTCGGTCCGCTCCTTGCGCTCGCCACTGGCCTTGTCGCGCCATGTTTCTGAGGTCGCGATGCGAAGGTTCGCAACGGCATCGCCGGAGTTCAGCCGCCGGATTTCCGGGTCTGCGCCCAGATTTCCGACGAGGATGACCTTGTTGACGCTGCCCGCCATTCTTCTTCTCCGTTACGATGCACGTTTATTCTACCCTTAGAGCCTGGGGTCGATCGCGGCTACCACGCTACCATTCGATCCCCAACTCATATGGCCGATCATCCATCCCGCGCGAATGCGATTGCAGGACACGACGATCTTATCTAGAACAAATTGCGAACATGCGCCATGACTTGCAAGGCCATGGCAATGGACTTTGATTTCGATCCACCCATGCCGATATGGGCGGAAGGCTTGAACGGAAAGCCGGCGCTCGCATACGCGAACCAAACCGGCCGGTTTTTCATTCAGGCTCTTGAAATTCGAGAGAGTGCAGCGACCGTCATGAAGAACGTTATTTCCATTCGCGGTGCGCGCGAGCACAATCTCAAGAATGTCGATCTCGACATTCCCCGTGACAAGCTCATCGTCATGACCGGCCTGTCCGGTTCGGGCAAATCCTCGCTCGCCTTCGATACGATCTATGCCGAAGGTCAGCGGCGCTATGTCGAAAGCCTGTCGGCTTATGCGCGCCAGTTCCTCGAAATGATGCAGAAGCCCGATGTCGATCAGATCGACGGGTTGTCTCCGGCCATTTCCATCGAGCAAAAGACCACGTCGAAGAACCCGCGCTCGACCGTCGGCACGGTCACCGAAATCTACGACTATCTGCGCCTCTTGTTCGCGCGCATCGGCGTTCCCTATTCGCCCGCGACCGGCCTACCCATCGAAAGCCAAACCGTCAGCCAGATGGTCGATCGCATCATGGTTTTGGAGGAAGGCACCCGCCTCTATCTCCTGGCGCCGATGGTTCGAGGGCGGAAAGGCGAGTTCAAGAAGGAGCTGGCAGAACTTCAGAAGAAGGGATTTCAGCGCGTCCGCATTGACGGCGAGTTTCACGATATTGCCGACGCGCCTTCGCTCGATAAGAAGTTCAAGCACGACATCGATGTGGTCGTGGATCGCATCGTCGTGCGAGGCGACATCAAGGCGCGCCTTGCGGATTCGCTAGAAACCGCGCTGTCTTTGGCCGAAGGTTTGGCCGTCGCGGAGTTTGCCGATGGCGTCGACGAGAACGGCAAGCCGCGTCAGCTCCTGTTTTCCGAGAAGTTCGCCTGCCCCGTCTCCGGCTTCACCATTCCTGAAATCGAGCCTCGCCTCTTTTCTTTCAATAATCCGTTCGGCGCGTGCCCACGCTGCGACGGCTTGGGCGCACAACAGCAGATTGATCCCAAGCTGATCGTTCCCGACGAGACGCGCACCCTGAAGAACGGTGCCATCTCGCCTTGGGCGAAATCCACGTCACCCTATTATGGCCAGACATTGGAGGCGCTCGGCAGCGAGTACGGCTTCAAGCAGACGGACCGCTGGTCCGCACTGTCGCCCGAGGCGCGCAAAGCCATTCTATACGGCACCGGCACGCGGAAGATCGAATTTCTTTATAATGATGGGCTGCGGTCCTATTCGACGACCAAGACCTTCGAAGGGATCATTCCCAATCTCGAACGGCGCTGGAAAGAAACAGACTCCGCCTGGTCGCGGGAAGAGATCGAACGCTTCATGTCCGCAACGCCCTGCCCGGCTTGCGGCGGCGCGCGCCTGAAGCCCGAGGCTCTCGCGGTCAAGATTCATGGTCAGCACATCGCCGAGGTCACGGACCTTTCCATTCGGCTGGCGCGCGACTGGTTCGAAGAACTACCGCAGCATCTGACGCAGAAGCAGAACGAAATCGCGGTTCGCATTCTCAAGGAGATTCGCGAGCGCCTGCGCTTTCTCAACGATGTCGGGCTCGAATATCTCACCCTGTCTCGCTCGTCCGGCACGCTCTCGGGGGGCGAATCGCAGCGCATCCGCTTGGCGTCGCAGATCGGCTCCGGGTTGACGGGCGTGCTTTATGTCTTGGACGAGCCTTCCATCGGCCTTCATCAGCGAGACAATGAGCGGCTACTCGGCACGCTCAAGCATCTTCGCGACATCGGCAACACAGTGATCGTCGTCGAGCATGACGAGGACGCGATCCGGCTGGCCGACTACGTCGTGGATATCGGTCCGGCGGCCGGCGTGCATGGCGGACAGGTCATCGCCTCGGGCACCCCCGAAGAGGTCATGGCCAACCCGGCTTCTCTGACAGGCCAATATCTGTCGGGCGAGCGCGGTGTCCCCGTTCCTGCGAAGCGTCGTAAACCCCAAAAGGGGAAAGCGCTGAAAGTGGTGGGCGCGCGCGGCAACAATCTCAAGAACGTCACCGCAGAAGTCCCGATGGGCGTGATGACCTGTGTCACCGGCGTGTCGGGCGGCGGAAAGTCGACATTCCTGATCGAAACGCTCTTCAAAGCGGCGGCACGGCGGATTGCCGGCGCTCGGGAGGTTCCCGCCGACCATGATCGAATCGACGGGCTGGAGCTTCTCGACAAGGTCATCGACATCGACCAATCACCGATCGGTCGCACGCCGCGTTCCAATCCGGCGACCTATACCGGGGCCTTTACACCGATCCGCGATTGGTTTGCCGGCTTACCGGAAGCGAAGGCGCGGGGTTACCAGCCCGGACGCTTTTCCTTCAACGTCAAGGGTGGGCGCTGTGAGGCCTGCCAAGGCGATGGCGTCATCAAGATCGAGATGCACTTCCTGCCCGATGTCTATGTGACCTGCGACGTTTGCCACGGCAAACGCTACAACCGCGAAACGTTGGACGTGACGTTCAAGGGAAAGTCGATCGCCGACGTTCTCGACATGACGGTGGAGGAAGGCGTCGAGTTCTTTTCAGCCGTACCGGCGGTTCGCGACAAGCTGGCTACGCTGAAGGAAGTCGGCCTTTCCTATATTAAGGTCGGGCAGCAGGCGACGACCTTGTCCGGCGGCGAAGCGCAGCGCGTCAAGCTTGCCAAGGAGCTCTCGCGCAAGGCCACCGGGCGCACGCTTTATATCTTGGACGAGCCGACCACCGGCCTGCATTTCCACGATGTCGCCAAGCTGCTGGAAGTTCTCCACGAACTGGTGGATCAGGGAAACACGGTCGTGATCATCGAACATAATCTCGAGGTCATCAAAACCGCCGATTGGGTGATCGACATCGGCCCGGAAGGCGGCAGCGGTGGCGGCGAGATCGTCGCCACCGGCACGCCGGAAGACATCGTGAAAGTCGATCGCTCTTGGACAGGCCGCTTTCTCAAGGAGCTTTTGGATCGAAAGCCGACGATCAAGGCCGAAGCGGCGGAGTAGATCAGTGAGCGTTGTCCATCGCGAGCGATACGATTTCGCGGTGGACGGCCGGCAGGCAATGGGGCAGGTCTTCTGAAATCAGCCCCGGTCCAAAATGCTCGGCGGCCTTTCCATGCATCCACACGGCTAGACACGCCGCTTCGAAGCTCGGCCGCTTCTGCGCCAGTTGCGCGGCCACGAGGCCCGCAAGCACATCCCCTGTGCCAGCCGTTGCGAGCCAGGGCGTACCGGTTGCGTTGATGGCAGCTCGCCCATCCGGCGCCGCGATCACCGTGTCAGCTCCCTTGAGAACGACGATGGCGTTGGAGCGCCTGCTCGCGTGACGGGCGCGATCGACCTTCGACAAGCGAAGGTCGCCAGCAAGGTCGGGAAATAAGCGCGCGAACTCGCCATCATGCGGTGTCAGCACGAGTTGAGGCTCGCTATCAGAACATTGCCGTGCCGCCTCGAATAGCCGCGATGCATGATCGCGAAAGGACGTCAGTCCATCGGCATCCAGAACCAGACGGCGTCCTGCTTTCAGGACCGTCAGTGCCATCGCTTTTGCCCGATCGCCTATGCCGAAGCCCGGCCCGAGCACAAACGCATTCAGACGCTTATCCTCCAGCAACACATCGAGATCGCCGTCTTCGCATCGTTTCAGCATGATCCCGGTGAGATGCTGCGCATTCACGAGAAGAGCCGAGGCGGGCGAAAAGACCGTGACCAAGCCGGCACCACCTCGCAGGGCGGACAG
This sequence comes from Aureimonas ureilytica, assembly GCF_001475935.1. Classification (GTDB taxonomy): domain Bacteria; phylum Pseudomonadota; class Alphaproteobacteria; order Rhizobiales; family Rhizobiaceae; genus Aureimonas; species Aureimonas ureilytica_A. The sequence goes on along the minus strand of NZ_LDQA01000001.1, from coordinate 130,478 downwards.
CGCCGCCAAACGCGCCGCCCCCGTCCGACTCATCCCACCCGAAAAGACCACGGCGTGACCCCGGTCGTATTTGTGATGAGCCGTTAGAGGCGTCGCCGCATGGTGAAGCCATAAAGATGGCTCGTTCGCGAAAACGGGCTCGAAAGGCTCTGCCGCCTCTTTCATCGCAGTTTCAGAGAGCCCGATCGGCGCAACGACGATCGTGCCGCAGTGGTCTCTGCCCGGTAGTAAGCAGTGACCCGGTTTTCGACGCACGAACGTGACCGTCAAATCGACCTTCGGCGCATAGCCTCGTATCTGTCCGTTTCCACCATCGACACCGCTCGGGATATCGATCGAGACGATAGGGCGACCGGAATCTTCGGCCTTGCGAAGAACATCCTCCGCATCCCCCTCCACGTCACGAGACAGGCCGGCACCCCATAGGCCATCCAACACGAGGTCATATTTGCCTCCATGAAAGACCTGCAGCGGCGCGATCTCGTCATGACGGTTGGCCGTGCCGAACAGGTCCGCCGACCGCTTTTCCTCGCGCAGATACCTAGCCGCGACCAATGCGTCACGCCCATTGTTGCCGGGCCCAACGAGAACAGCCACTCGCTTGGCATTGGGGAAGCGGGACGAGATTTCCGCTGCGACGGCACGACCAGCTTCGTCGACAAGAGACCTCAATGAAATGCCCTCTCGAAGAGCATTCTGGTCCGCTCGTTGCATTTCTCCGGGCGTCCAAAGGCGGCACTGGTCGGGATCGCCATATCGTCTGATCATAATTTATGCATCCTGCACAAAAATTTCACAGTCCCTTGCCTAGAAGGACCACAGTTTCAGCCTGTTTTGCTGTGGCGTCGGTTCGGCCTATTCGCTAGAGAACGCATAAGGCAGGAGTTGCTCCCGTCCAGTGGAGTCGGGTGGCGTAACACTGCCAGTTCAACCGATGCGTTCGCTCTCATCGCTCGATGAGGGACGCGCCTTACGGGAGGGGTGAGACGTTGAAAAAGGTCGAAGCGATCATCAAGCCGTTCAAGCTGGATGAGGTGAAGGAAGCCCTTCAGGACGTCGGCCTCCAAGGTATCACCGTCATCGAGGCCAAGGGCTTCGGACGCCAGAAAGGGCATACGGAGCTCTATCGCGGCGCCGAGTATGTCGTGGATTTTCTCCCCAAGGTGAAGATCGAGATCGTCCTGGCGGACGACGCCGTTGCGGCCGCCGTGGAGGCGATCCGCAAGGCCGCCCAGACCGGCCGCATCGGCGACGGCAAGATTTTCGTGTCCAACATCGAGGAAGCGGTTCGCATCCGCACCGGCGAAGTTGGAACGGACGCCATCTGAAAGCCGCACGGCTTTCCGACCACAGAGTTCAGTCGTTCATTGAGGAAGGACCGGTATGACTTCGGCCAACGACATTCTGAAGCAGATCAAGGACAACGACGTCAAGTTCGTCGACCTGCGCTTCACCGACCCGCGCGGCAAGCTGCAGCACGTCACGATGGACGTGACGATGATCGACGAGGACATCTTCTCCGAAGGCACGATGTTCGACGGCTCCTCGATCGGCGGCTGGAAGGCCATCAACGAGTCCGACATGATCCTGATGCCGGACCCCGAGACCGCGCACATGGACCCGTTCTTCGCGCAGTCCACGATGGTCATCATCTGCGACATCCTCGATCCGGTTTCGGGCGAGAGCTATAACCGCGACCCACGCTCGATCGCGAAGAAGGCAGAAGCCTATCTCGCGCAGTCGGGCATCGGCGACACAGCCTATTTCGGGCCGGAAGCTGAGTTCTTCATCTTCGACGACGTTCGCTACAAGGCCGATCCGTACAACACGGGCTTCAAGCTCGACTCGACGGAACTGCCCTCCAACGACGACAGCGAATACGAGACGGGCAATCTGGGCCATCGTCCGCGCGTGAAGGGCGGCTACTTCCCGGTTCCGCCGATCGACAGCTGCCAGGACATGCGCTCCGAAATGCTGACCGTCATGGCCGAGATGGGCGTGAAGGTCGAAAAGCACCACCACGAAGTGGCGGCCGCTCAGCATGAGCTCGGCGTCAAGTTCGACACGCTCGTGAAGAACGCCGACAACATGCAGATCTACAAGTACGTGACCCACCAGGTCGCGAACGCCTACGGCAAGACGGCGACCTTCATGCCGAAGCCGATCTTCGGCGACAACGGCTCGGGCATGCACGTGCACCAGTCGATCTGGAAGGGCGGCAAGCCGACCTTCGCCGGCAACGAGTATGCGGGTCTTTCCGAGAACGCGCTGTACTACATCGGCGGCATCATCAAGCATGCCAAGGCGATCAACGCCTTCACCAACCCGTCGACCAACTCGTTCAAGCGTCTGGTTCCGGGTTACGAAGCGCCGGTTCTGCTCGCCTACTCCGCGCGCAACCGTTCGGCCTCCTGCCGTATTCCGATCGGCCAGTCGCCGAAGGCCAAGCGCGTGGAAGTTCGCTTCCCCGACCCGACGGCCAATCCGTACCTCGCCTTCGCGGCGATGCTGATGGCCGGCCTCGACGGCATCAAGAACAAGATTCATCCGGGCGCCGCCATGGACAAGGATCTCTACGACCTGCCGCCCGAAGAGCTGAAGCAGATCCCGACGGTGTGCCGTTCGCTGCGCGAAGCTCTCGAGTCTCTCGACGCCGATCGCGACTTCCTGAAGGCCGGCGGCGTCTTCGATGACGATCAGATCGATGCCTTCATCGAGCTGAAGATGACCGAAGTGCTGCGTTTCGAAATGACGCCGCACCCGGTCGAGTTCGACATGTACTACTCGATCTGATCCTTCGCGATCAGACAGGGAAAAGGGCTCCTTTCGGAGCCCTTTTTCGTTTGGGCTGCTTGAAACGAGACTGTCTGAGAATTCGAGATATCCAGCACAACTCGCTCGTTCGCCGCGCCTATCTCAGCCGGCGCGCAGGGTGTCAGCGCTTCAGAATCCAGTTCAACGTGTCGCGCCAGTCGATCATACGGATCGGCGTTCCGTGGTTTCCATCATCGAAGAGCACCATGCGGATCGGATACGATGGATAGCGTTTACGAACCTGATCGAACCAAACCTTCTGACGCGCCCAGGGATAGACTTTGTCTCTCGTTCCGTGCGCGAGCAGAAGCGGGATCGGTTCGCCAGAGGCCTTTCTCATCCGCTCGAACCGCGCTTCGTCGCCGTTCGAGCCAAGATAGACCAGCCCCGCGACCATAGGCGCGAGCGTCTTGTCCGCCATCAGATTCCAGCACAATTCTCCCCCCATCGAACCGCAAGCCAGAACGATCCTCGTCTCGGGCGCGGTCAAGCGGATATGTCGGACCAAGGCTGCGCCCCGCGCGGCGTCGGCTTCACCCAGCCCACCGCCATCGAACGTGACGTAAGCGCCGCCCACGCGAACCATCAGGTTTTTCAGTCGGTTAAAATTTCCACCGAAGGTCCAGTCATTCATTCCAAGACGTCGATCACCATTGCGGCCATGAACGAAGACAACCACCGCTTTGGCCCGGCTGATCTGGCCGACGCGCATCCAGCGCAGCGGGCCTGCGGGCGTTGGCAAGGTCTCGTCCGCGAAGAGATTTCTCGCCAGGAGTTCGACATAAGGCGATCGAACACGGCGCTCCGGGATCTCGTCCCTTTGGTCGATATCGCGCGCCTCCGAATACGGAACGTCCAACACGGTGCCGTCCCTGGAGGCGCCGCTAGGCTGCGGGTAGTCGAAAAGTGGGTCCTTGAACGGTGAGATATCGATCAGCGGCGCGGCCAAGGCCTTGGTTGCCCCCACGGGACAAGCGATTGCTGCGAGAATGGCCGATAACTGCAAGCCCTTCCGAAGCGTATGCCGAAGGTCCTTCACGTCATGTCTCCTGTCAGCGTTCGACAACCGACGCACTTTTGTCCATAAAGCCCTCTGTCGGCGCTTGTAAACCAGGCGTGAGAACACTTGAAGAACATCGCACAAATCGATACCTCCCTTTCATGCTACCGCCAGTGACTTCAACCCTGACACAGAGAGGGGCCGATCACCCATGAGCGAGGATTTGTTCGCCGGATCGGCCGCAAAGGCAAGCGCCGCGGGGCGTGTCTCGTCGCGGAGCGCGAAGCCCGAGCCTGTTGCCCCTATATCGCTTCCGCAGCCCACGCAGGACTACACTGCTGCAGACATCGAGGTTCTGGAGGGGCTGGAGCCGGTCCGCCGGCGGCCGGGCATGTATATCGGCGGCACCGACGAGAAGGCTTTGCATCACCTCTTCGCCGAGGTGATCGACAATTCCATGGACGAAGCGGTCGCAGGCCATGCGAGCGTGATCGACGTCTCGCTCGACGCGGATGGCTTTCTCACGGTCGCCGACAATGGCCGCGGCATTCCGGTCGATCCCCATCCCAAGTATCGGGACAAATCGGCGCTGGAAGTTATCATGACGACGCTTCACGCGGGCGGAAAGTTTGATTCGAAGGTGTATGAAACGTCCGGCGGGCTTCATGGCGTTGGCGTCTCGGTCGTAAACGCCTTGTCCGACGTGTTGGATGTCGAGATCGCACGCAATCGAAAGCTCTATCGCCAGAGCTACTCTCGCGGTCATGCCGTGACTGACCTTCAGGAGATCGGCGACGTTCAGAATCGGCGTGGAACGAAGGTTCGATTCCACCCGGATCCTGCGATCTTCGGCGAGAGTGCACGCTTCGATCCGACGCGGCTGTTCGGGATGGCGCGCTCGAAGGCCTATCTCTTCGGCGGCGTCGAAATTCGCTGGAGCTGCGACGCCTCTCTTCTCGGCGAGAGTAGCAAGACGCCGGCCAAGGCCGTCTTTCACTTCCCCGGCGGCCTCAAGGATTATCTCGACGCCTCACTGGAAGGCGAGCAGCGGATCACCAACCAGATATTCTCGGGACGAACCGAGCGGGCGTCCGGTCACGGCGCCGTAGAATGGGCGGTGTGCTGGACTGCAGGGGACGGAACGGTCCGATCCTATTGCAACACGATCCCGACGCCTGAAGGCGGTACGCATGAAACCGGCCTGCGCAACGTTCTGCTGCGCGGCCTGAAGGCCTTCGCCGAACTGTCCGGCAACAAGCGCGCGGCCGCGATTACAGCGGACGACGTCATGATCACAGCGTCGGCCATGCTCTCGGTCTTCATTCGCGAGCCGGAATTCGTCGGGCAAACCAAGGATCGCTTGGCCACGGCCGAGGCTCAGCGCATCGTCGAAAGCACGTTGCGAGACTCATTCGACATCTGGCTCGCATCCTCGCCACAAGATGCGGCCCGGTTGATCGATTGGGTCGTGGAACGGGCCGACGAACGTTTGCGGCGCAAGCAGGAAAAGGAAGTCAGTCGCAAGACCGCGACACGCAAGCTCAGGCTGCCGGGCAAGCTGGCGGACTGTTCGCAGTCGGGCGCGGCCAACGCCGAGATCTTCATCGTCGAGGGCGACTCGGCCGGTGGCTCCGCCAAGCAAGCGCGCGACCGGGCACGACAGGCCGTTCTGCCTCTGCGCGGAAAAATCCTGAACGTCGCGTCGGCGGGTCGGGAGAAGCTCGGCGCCAATCAGCAGCTGGCGGATCTGATCCAGGCGTTAGGGTGCGGAACGCGGACCAAGTATCGCGAAGCGGATCTGCGCTACGAACGCGTTATCATCATGACCGACGCTGACGTCGATGGTGCTCATATCGCGTCTCTTCTGATCACCTTCTTCTTCCAGGAGATGCCCGAGCTGATCCAAGAGGGGCACCTTTTTCTCGCCGTCCCGCCGCTCTACAAGCTCAGCCAGGGCGGTAAAACGATCTACGCCCGCGACGACCGAGACAGGGAGCGCATCGTCTCGAAAGAGTTCAAGGGCAAAGGCAAGGTGGAAGTCAGCCGGTTCAAAGGCCTTGGCGAGATGCTGCCGTCCCAGTTGAAAGAAACCACGATGGATCCCAAGCGCAGAACGCTCCTGCGTGTCCAAGCTGATCCGGCGCCCGAGGCGGGAACGGCGGGTGTCGTCGATGCTCTGATGGGCAACAAGCCTGAGGCTCGCTTTCGGTTCATTCAAGAGCGGGCCGCGTTTGCAAACGATCTCGATATCTAGAGAAGGCTGATACGATGCGTAGAACACAGAGCCTCCTCCCGTCAGTCGCGATGGCCTTGCTTCTGGCTTCGTTGGGTGGCTTTGCATGGGCTCAGGCTCCCGCGTTGCCCGAAGCGCCTACTCCCGCCGCTGGCGCTCCGACGGCGCCCAAAAGCGACGGTCAACCGGACGCGAAAGCCCCTGCCCCGACCGAAAGCAAGGCTGGACCCGATATCAAGGCTCTGGCTGCCATCTCGGCTCTCGACCCTATGATCGGGGACGTGCAACTCGTCGGTCCTTGGACGGATGGTGAACGACATGGGGTCTGGAGAACCGTGATGACCCAGCCTGCCAAGGAAGACGGCGGCAACAGGTTTTTCGTCCAGCAGATCGAACAATCCGCCGAGGGCTCGCGAGTGTCCTCGTCCGTGGAGATCACCGAGATTGCGGACGTGAAAGGCGCCGTCGTCGGGTACCGAGCCGATCCGCCGGCTGAGGGTCAGGAAAGCAACTTGACACTTTTCTTCGACATTCTGCCGCTCGATGGAGAAGTCACCGATACGTATGAGCTCTTCATCGCGCCCAATACACCTTACCGCTTCGGCCCCGCCTCGAACTGAGAACAAACTGAGCGGTACGCTCCAGCGGACGTGGAAGATTGGTCGTCAATCTGCCAGGTCCGTTCTGCTCGCCGGTTGAGGTAGATCCGTCCGCTGTCCACAAGCAACAACGGCCCTTCGCTTGACAACTTGGCCGCTCGCGCCTATGGCGCAAGGAACCGATGCGTGGGGATCTGGCCTCGGCTATGTCCTCGCCAAGAGAAAGACATAGCGACCTCATGCACTTCTCAGAACTAGGCTTGAGCGCGAAAGTTCTTTCCGCTGTCGAGGCGGCAGGCTACTCGCAGCCAACTCCTATTCAGGCAGAGGCCATTCCTCACGCGCTCGCTCGACGCGACGTGCTGGGAATCGCGCAGACCGGGACCGGAAAGACCGCGTCTTTCGTGCTTCCCATGCTCACCCTACTGGAGCAGGGCCGTGCGCGCGCTCGAATGCCCCGCACGGTGATTGTCGAGCCGACACGCGAACTGGCAGCACAAGTCGAAGAATCCTTCGTCAAATATGGCGCCAACCAGCGCTTGAGCGTTGCTCTCTTGATCGGCGGCGTGTCCTTCGAGGATCAGAACAAGAAACTCGAACGGGGTGTCGATGTTCTGATCGCGACGCCCGGTCGCCTTCTCGACCATTTCGAGCGCGGCCGATTGCTGATGACCGGCGTCGAGATCCTGGTCATCGACGAAGCCGATCGTATGCTCGACATGGGCTTCATCCCGGACATCGAGCGCATCTGCAAGCTCATCCCCTTCACCCGGCAAACGCTGTTTTTCTCGGCCACCATGCCGCCCGAAATCACGCGCTTGACCGATCAGTTCCTTCAGAACCCAGTTCGGGTGGAAGTTGCCAAGCCCGCCTCGACGGCGAACACGATCGAGCAGCGTCTGGTTGCGACCCGAAAGGAAGATTACGCCAAGCGCGAGGCGTTGCGCCAGATCATCCGCAGCCAAGGCGAGGAGCTGACCAACGCCATCATCTTCTGCAACCGGAAACGCGATGTCTCCTTGTTGTTCCGGTCGATGGAGAAGCATGGCTTCTCCGTCGGCGCCCTGCATGGCGATATGGATCAAAGATCGCGCATGATGACGCTGCAGGCGTTTCGCGACGGAAAGATCACCTTCCTCGTCGCCTCGGACGTGGCGGCGCGAGGTCTCGACATTCCCATGGTGAGCCACGTCTTCAATTTCGACGTCCCCATTCACGCCGAAGACTATGTCCATCGGATTGGCCGTACCGGTCGCGCCGGACGCTCCGGCAAGGCCTTCACGCTGGTTTCGAAACCGGATCAAAAATATCTCGATGCGATCCTGTCCATGACCGCGCAGTCGATCGAATGGCTTGATGGCGATATCGCTTCACTGCCCGCACCATCGGCTGGCGACGAAGACGGCGAGCGCTCGGAGCGTCGCGGCAGCAAACGGGGTGCCGGCGAGTCTCGGGGAAAATCCGGTCGTAGTCGCGGCCGAAACCGATCCACGCGAGACGTTGAGACAACGGAAGCTTCGATCGAACAACCGGACTTCGATATCGAGAAGGCGGCCGAACGTTCACTGGAGAGCTTGGAGACCAATATGGACGTGATCGCTGATGAGAGATTGTCGTCGCGCCGCGACCGGGACCGCACGCCTCGCGATAGCAGCCGTCGCACATTTGGTTCATCCCAAGGGAGCGATCGTCGTGGCGGAGGACGCGCATCGAACGCGGACGAGCCGACGCCAGTCGGCTTCGGGGACGATATTCCTGCCTTCATGCTGATCCGCACGAGCGCAAGCGCCTGAAAAGGCGCAAGCGGTCCTACATCAAATGTGAAACGCAGCGCCCCGTAAGGAGCGCTGCGTTTTTTATCTCAAATCGACGGGATTTAAGCGGACTGAAGACGCGCCGCGTCAGCGGGCTTCAGTTCGACCGATTCGCCGCAACCACAAGCGGAGGTCTGATTGGGGTTGTTGAACACGAAGCCGGAGCGAAGAATCGTTTCTTCGTAGTCCATGCGTGTGCCCAGCAAAAAGAGCACGGCCTCAGGGGCCACGAAGACCTTCGCTCCGTCCTGTTCCACCACGTCTTCGCCCGGCTTGGCGGCATCCGCCAGAGCGATCGTGTATTCCATGCCGGCACAGCCGCCCTTCTTCACTCCGACACGAATGCCGTCGGCCGGCGAGGATGAAGCACTTACCAGCGCGCGAACCCGTTCTGCGGCTGCGGGACTCAGGGTCATGATGGAAAAGCGCGCCATGTGAGATTCCTTTTCGTTCTCATTGGATGGCGAAGGGTCGTATCGCCCTTCACCATTTCAGGCTTTCGTCAGTACCAACCGACCGCCACCTGCGCCTCTTCGCTCATCCGCTCCGGCGTCCAAGGCGGATCGAAAACCAACTCGACCTTCACGGCCTGAATTCCTTCAACGCTCCCAACAGCGTTTTCCACCCAGCCCGGCATTTCCCCCGCAACCGGGCATCCGGGAGCGGTCAAAGTCATGTCGATCGCGACATTGCGATCGTCATCGATGTCGATCTTGTAGATCAGGCCCAACTCGTAAATGTCGGCAGGGATCTCAGGGTCGTAGACGGTCTTGAGCGAAGAGATAATGTCGTCAGTCAGACGCGACAACTCGTCGGCCGGGATTGATGACGTGGAGGCAGGATCGGCCAAGCTCCGATTAGCCTCCGCGCGGTCGTCCTCGACCGCCTGCTCGCCAGCGTCTGCCGCTGTTTGAGGATTGTTTTCCATCATCCGATTTCTCAGGCGAAAAACCGCCGAGCCTTTTCTAGAGCTTCTGCCAAACTATCGACTTCGGCGCGCGTATTATAGAGCGCGAAGGAAGCCCGGCATGTCGAAGTCGCACCAAACCGCTTGAGGAGCGGTTGCGCGCAGTGCGTTCCCGCTCGAACGGCCACGCCCTCGCGGTCGATGAGCATGGCCACATCATGAGAGTGAATGCCTTCGAGGTCGAAGGAAATGATGCCGCCCTTGCCCGGCGCATTCCCGTAAATTCGAAGCGAATTGATCGCGCTGAGCCGATCCGTCGCGTAGGAGAGAAGGTCGTGCTCATGCGCGCTGATGCGATCTCGACCGATCGACATCATGTAGTTCAAGGATGCCGCCAGACCGATCGCTTGAACGATCGGTGGTGTGCCGGCTTCGAAGCGATGCGGAGGCGCGTTGTAGGTGACACTGTCCTCCGTCACCTCGATGATCATTTCGCCGCCGCCATTGAACGGGCGCATGGCGTCCAATCGCTCGCCACGACCGTATAGGACGCCGATCCCGGTGGGGCCGTAAACCTTGTGGCCGGTGAAGATATAAAAATCGCAGCCGATGTCCTGAACATCGACGTTCAGATGCACAGCACCTTGGCTGCCATCCACCAGAACCGGGATGCCATGTGCCTGTGCCAGTGCACAGACGTCCTTGACCGGCGTCACCGTCCCCAAGACGTTCGACATATGAGTTATGGCGACGAGCTTCGTACGCGGCCCGATCGCCTTCTCGAACTCATCCATCGAGATGGAGCCGTCGTCGCCGACCGGTACGAACACGAGCTTGGCGCCCCGACGCTCTCGCAGGAAGTGCCATGGAACGAGATTCGAGTGATGCTCCATGATCGTCAGGACGATCTCATCGCCCTCGCCGATTTCCTGCTCGAACCCGTAGGACACGAGGTTGATCGCTTCGGTCGCCGATCGCGTGAAGATGATCTCATCGACCGACGAGGCGTTCAGGAAATGACGGACGGTCTCGCGCGAGGCTTCGAACGCCTCCGTTGCGGCGTTCGAGAGAAAATGAAGGCCGCGATGCACGTTCGCGTACTCTTCGCTATAGGCGCGATGAACGGCTTCGAGCATCGCAGTCGGTTTTTGAGCCGACGCACCGTTGTCGAGATAGACAAGAGGTTTGCCGTAGACGGTCCGTGACAGGATAGGAAAGTCGCGTCTGATCGCTTCGACGTCGTAGGGCCGCTGGTCGAGGTCCTGGGAGTTGAACGGGGCGTTCATCGCTGCCGATCCTTCCTGAGACGAGTTCGCTCCGAGGGTCCGGAGCGAAGGTCTGATTACGAATGCCTGCTATCGAGCCAAGCGTCGATCCGCGTTTCCAACGCCTCGACGATCGTCTCGTCTTCGAGCTCTTCCACCACTTCTCCAACGAAAGCCTTTACCAGAAGCGATCGGGCGCGGGCCTCGGGAATACCTCGGCTCATGAGATAGAAGAGATGATCGGCATTGATCTCGCCCGCCGTCGCGCCGTGGCCGCACTGCACATCGTCCGCGAAGATCTCCAACTCCGGCTTGGCCGAAAAGTCGCCATCGTCAGAGAGAAGCAGCGTGTTGCAGGCCAACCGGGCGTCGGTCTTCTGCGCGCCTTTGGCGACACGGATCATCCCCTGGAACACACCATGACCGCCCAGCACCACGTTCCGGAAAATTTCCGTCGAGGTCGTGTGCGCGACATTGTGGTTCAAGGTGGTCGTCACGTCGATATGCTGGCCTTCATCCAGAAGGTTCACGCCACGGATCTTGATGTCGGCGCCCTCGCCTTCCGTCACCGCATGGACTTCCTGACGCACAACCGCGCCGCCCGCGTTCAGAACGAACAGCCGCAGCTTGGCATCGGCCCGAAGCGTGACGTTGAGCTGGCCCAAATGGCTCTCGTCGCTGCCCTTTTCCTGAACGACGATCCAGAGAACGTCCGCGCCATCGCCGATATCGAGCGTATAGACCGCCGTCGACACGGCACCGGCCGAGGCGGGAGGCGCGCGCTCCACGAAGGTCGCGGACGACCCAGCACCCGCCACGACGTTGGCATAGCTCTGCCCACCCGTGGAGTTCGACTCAGGGCGCAGTTCGACAGGCGTCGCCAGAACGAGGCCCGACGCGACCTCGATGTCGACGCCCTTGGCTTCCATCGCCTCGTTCAGAACACGGATCGTATCAATGCCGCGATCGAGATGGTTGACCGTCTTGTTCCAAGGTGCAATGCGCTTGCCTTCGGAAACCTTCAACCCGGATGCCACGTCGTTTCCGGCCGCGGGACGATCGAGTTCCACGACCAGCGAATGCGGCAGAAGAGGCGTGAGGTAGGACGGCTGAGCAGGCTTCTGCTCTCCATCCTGAACATTCACGCGGCCGAGCAAAGCGCGCAGATCCGTGTAGTGCCAAGCTTCCACACGGCGGCTCGGAAGACCTTCCGTGCGCAAAACCTCCAGAGCTTCCCGCGAGGTCTCGTTGGACAATCGCGTTTCGGCCCGGTCGATCAAAGTGAGTTCAGCCGCCGTGCGCGGCTGCGTCTTGCTGAGAGACATCAGGCCGCCTCGCCGATGATCTGCGCATAACCTTCGTTCTCGAGTTGAAGCGCAAGGTTCTTGTCACCGGACTTGATGATGCGTCCCTTGTAGAGAACATGCACCTTGTCGGGCACGATATAGTCCAGCAGGCGCTGATAATGGGTGATGACGAGGAAGGAGCGATCCGCGCCGCGCAACGCATTGACGCCGTCCGCCACGATCTTCAGCGCATCAATGTCAAGGCCGGAATCGGTCTCGTCGAGGACGCAGAGATGCGGCTGAAGAAGCGCCATCTGCAAAATTTCGGCCCGTTTCTTTTCGCCGCCGGAGAAGCCGACATTCAGAGGACGCTTGAGCATGTCCATGTCGATCTTCAATTCAGCGGCCGACTCCTTCACCCGGCGCAGGAAGTCCGGCGTCGTCAACTCGCCTTCGCCGCGCGCCTTGCGCTGAGAGTTCAACGCCGTCTTGAGGAAAGTCATCGTGGCGACACCGGGAATTTCCAGCGGATACTGGAAGGCGAGGAACACGCCGGATGCGGCACGCTCGGCCGCATCCATCTCCAGGATCGACTCGCCATTATAGAGGATGTCGCCCTCGGTAACTTCGTAATCCTCGCGACCCGCGATGATGTAGGAGAGCGTCGATTTACCCGAACCGTTCGGTCCCATGATCGCGGCGACTTCGCCCGACTCGACAGTCAGGTCGAGCCCACGAAGGATTTCGGTTCCGGTCTCGGCGACCCGAGCATGAAGGTTCTTGATTTCCAGCATCGTCGTTCTTCTGATGAGTGGTAAGGAGCCGCGCAGCGCGCAGCGTCTCGAATTGTTAGCGCCTGCGCGTGAGCCTCAGCCCACGCTGCCTTCCAGCGAGATGCCGATCAGCTTCTGCGCTTCCACGGCAAATTCCATGGGCAGTTGCTGGATCACGTCCTTTACGAAGCCATTCACGATCAGCGCGACAGCTTCCTCCTCGGGAATGCCTCGCTGCATGCAGTAGAACAGCTGATCCTCTGAAATCTTCGACGTGGTCGCTTCATGCTCGAACTGCGCCGAGGAATTCTTCGCCTCGATGTAAGGCACGGTATGCGCGCCGCACTCCTCGCCAATCAGAAGAGAGTCGCACTGCGTGAAGTTGCGTGCGTTCGCCGCCTTCTTCATCGCCGTGACCTGACCGCGATAGGTGTTGTTGGAATGCCCCGCCGAGATGCCCTTGGAGATGATGCGGCTCGACGTATTCTTGCCGATGTGGATCATCTTCGTGCCGGAATCGATCTGCTGGCGTCCGTTCGACACCGCGATCGAATAGAACTCGCCGCGCGAATTGTCGCCGCGCAGGATGCAGGACGGGTACTTCCAGGTGATGGCCGATCCTGTCTCGACCTGCGTCCAAGAAATGCGCGAGTTCGTGCCCCGGCAATCGCCACGCTTAGTCACGAAATTGTAGATGCCACCTTTCCCGTCCTTGTCACCGGGATACCAGTTCTGGACGGTCGAGTATTTGATCTCCGCGTCATCAAGCGCGACGAGTTCGACAACGGCCGCATGAAGCTGGTTCTCGTCGCGCTGCGGCGCCGTGCAGCCTTCGAGATAGGACACGTAGGAGCCGGCGTCGGCGATGATCAGCGTGCGCTCGAACTGGCCCGTGTTACGCTCGTTGATGCGGAAATAGGTGGACAGTTCCATCGGGCAGCGCACGCCCGGCGGAATGTAGACGAAGGAGCCGTCCGTAAACACGGCCGAATTCATCGTCGCGAAGAAATTGTCCGACACCGGAACGACCGTGCCGAGATATTTGCGCACGAGATCGGGATGATCGCGGATCGCCTCGGAGATCGGCATGAAGATCACGCCGGCTTTCTGAAGCTCTTTCTTGAAGGTCGTGGCGACCGAAACGGAGTCGAAGACGGCGTCGACGGCGACGCGCCCGCCATAACTGCCCTCCGACGGCGGCACCCCGGAGTCATCATCGCTTTCGAACGCGGACGGCTCGTCGGCCCGGCGCACACCGGCCAGGATTTCCTGTTCCTTCAGCGGGATGCCGAGCTTTTCATAGGTCCGCAGGATCTCCGGATCGACCTCGGCCAGCGAGGCCGGACCCGACATGGATTTGGGAGCGGCGTAGTAATGGATGTCCTGAAAGTCGATCTCGGGGTAATCGAGGCGAGCCCAGGACGGGCTTTCCATCGTCTTCCAGCGTTCGAAGGCTTGGAGCCGCCATTCCAGCATCCACTCCGGCTCGCCCTTCTTGCCGGAGATCAGACGGATCGTATCTTCCGTCAGACCTTTGGGAGCGACGTCCATTTCGATCTGCGTCTCGAAGCCGTACTTGTACTGGTCGACGTCGATCCGGCGGACCTGATCAATGGTCTCCTGGACTGCTGGCATGCTCGTTCTCCATACTCGCCGGATTCAAAGTCCGGTGGTCGGTTATTCGGTCGGCATATATCGATTGCGCACGACCGTTGAAATGGTGATCCGCTGGAAAAAGTTGAAGATGCCCAGCCAGATTAGATTCGTCGTTTGTTTTCAGGCGGCTTTCGGGTTGCCGCCAGTCACGCTTCGTCGCCAAATCCGCTCGTAGGCAGCGGCGAATGTCTCGATGTCGCGCTCGGACGTTTCGAGCCCGAAGCTGACCCGAATCGCTCCTGCATCAGGATCGATGCGAACGCCGGCTCGATGGAGCGCGGTCAGAACGTGGCTCGCGCCGATCTTTCCCGATGAACAGGCCGAGCCGGCCGATACGGCGATGCCTTCGAGATCCAGCGCGATCTGCACGGTCTCGGCCCGCAGCTTGGGGTGATGCAGCGACAAGGTCTGTGGCAAAGCCAATTCGCCCTGATTGACGAGAAGGCTCTCATCGAACGTTGCCAAACGCGCTCGGAGATAGCTCTTGAGAACCGCAAGCTCTTCGTGGCGTTGCGCCCGTACCGTCGCCAATTCGGCTGCCATGCCGAAACCCACGATAAGAGGAAGAGCCTCCGTTCCTGCACGCTGGCGCTTTTCTTGGGCGCCTCCAAGAATCAAAGGAGCCGGGCGAAACCCGTCGCTGCGCAACACGAAGGCCCCGGTTCCCTTCGGGCCGCCGATCTTATGAGCGGACAGGATCACCGCATCCGCATGTTCCAAGCAATGCGAGATGGACAGCCGCCCGGCCATCTGTACCGCATCGATCACGAGACGGATCGCGAACCGGCGGCAAATTTCGGCGATCGGACCGAGGGGCTGGATCACACCGGTTTCGCTATTCGCGAGCGTTATGGCCAGAAGGCCCGGTCCAAGGTGGGCCCAGTCTTCAAGGGCTTGAGGATCAACGATCCCGTCCGCTGTGACCGGCAAGCGAATAAGTGTAGCCGCAGGAAAGCGTCCCCCATCCCGGATGCACGGATGATCGGTGTCGAGAACAGCCAGACGAGGCAAAACCACATCCTCACCAGCCGTCAGCCAATTCGGCGTGAGACAGGTAGCGGCGGCTTCGCTAGCGCCGCTCGTGAAGACGACATTTTCTGGCGATGAACCGACAAGCTCGGCGATCTGGCCACGAGCACGCGACAGCGCCGCGCGCGCCGAGCGTCCCTCGAAGTGAACGGAGGACGGATTGCCCACGAGGTCGAGCGCAACCACCAGGGCCTCTCGAACCTCCGGCAGAAGCGGTGCACTCGCGTTGTAATCTAGATAGATGCGTCGCCCGAAAGCCGTCATCCCAAACCTTCGTTATGGATGGAACTGAAAGGGGTACGCGAAAATCGTTGTATTCGATCCAGTCCGCAGACTACATAGCCCCCTTGAGGGAAGCGTGTAGTTTTGAATCGTTCTAAGCCTAGAACCTACGAGGCTGCCTATCCTCCGTCAAGGTGCCGGCCTTCTCCGGCGCCGCTTCCTTGAGGTTTGCGAGAGATGCCCGAAGTCATCTTCAACGGTCCTGCCGGACGTTTGGAAGGCCGCTATCAGGCGGCGAAGGAAAAGAACGCGCCGATTGCGCTCGTCCTTCATCCGCATCCCCGCTTCGGCGGGACGATGAACAATCAGATCGTCTACCAGCTCTTCTATATGTTCGTGGAACGCGGCTTCACCACGCTGCGCTTCAACTTCCGCGGCATCGGCCGCAGCCAGGGCGAGTTCGACCATGGCTCGGGCGAGTTGTCGGACGCAGCCGCCGCACTCGACTGGATTCAGGCCATCCACCCCGATTCCAAGAATTGCTGGGTGGCGGGCTACTCCTTCGGCTCCTGGATCGGGATGCAGCTCCTGATGCGCCGGCCGGAGATCGAGGGCTTCATGTCGATCGCGCCGCAGCCCAATTCCTACGATTTCTCGTTCCTGGCACCTTGCCCCTCGTCCGGCCTCATCATCCATGGCGACAAGGACAAGGTCGCGCCGCCCAAGGATGTGCAGGGTCTCGTCGACAAGCTGAAGACGCAGAAGGGCATCCTCATCACACAGAAGACGATCGAGGGGGCGAACCATTTCTTCACCGACCATACGCCCGAGCTGATGGCCGAGTGCACGGAGTATCTCGATCGCCGTTTGGCTGGCGAACTCTCCGACATTCGACCCAAGCGCCTAAAGTAAGATCGTTTTCGTGGGTGGCGGGCCGACGCTACCCCGATGGGAAAGAAAGACCATGCCGAAGTTCAAGTCCGATTTTCTGCGCGTCCTCGACGAGCGCGGCTTCATCCATCAGATCTCCGATCCCGAGGGTCTGGACGCGCTTGCCCTGAAAGGGCCGATCACCGGATATGTTGGCTACGACGCAACGGCGACGTCGATCCATATCGGCAACCTGATCACCGTCACGATGCTCTACTGGATGCAGGAGACCGGGCATAAGGCGATCAGCCTGATGGGCGGCGGCACCTCCATGGTCGGCGACCCCTCGTTCCGCGACGACCAGCGCCGCCTGCTGACGACCGAGCAGATTCAGACCAATATCGATGGCATTCAGAGGGTGTTCGGCAATATCCTCCGATATGACGGCTCCAACCCTGCCATCATGGTCAACAACGCCGATTGGCTTCTGAAGCTCAATTATGTCGAGTTCCTGCGGGATGTCGGCCGGCATTTCTCCGTCAATCGCATGCTGTCCTTCGATTCGGTGAAGCTGCGGCTCGACCGGGAGCAGTCGCTCAGCTTCCTCGAATTCAATTACATGATCATGCAGGGCTACGACTTCACCGAGTTGAACCGCCAGTATGGCGCGGTTCTGCAGATGGGCGGGTCGGACCAGTGGGGCAACATCATCAATGGCGTCGACCTGTCGCACCGTATGGGCGGCCCTCAGCTCTACGCGCTGACGACGCCGCTTCTCACCAAATCCAGCGGCGAGAAGATGGGCAAGTCGGCCTCGGGCGCGGTCTGGCTCAACGGAGATCTCTTCAGCCCCTATGATTTCTGGCAATATTGGCGCAACACGGAAGATGCCGATGTCGGTCGCTTCCTGAAGATTTTCACGCGCCTTCCCTTGGACGAGATCGCTCGTCTGGCCAACCTCGGCGGCTCGGAGATCAACGAGGCGAAGAAGATTCTGGCGACGGAAGCCACGGCGATTGTGCATGGCCGCGACGCGGCGAGCCAAGCCGCCGAGACGGCGCGCACGACCTTCGAGGAAGGCGCTCTGGCGGATAATCTTCCGACGGTGGAAGTCACGAAGGATGAGCTTGCCAGCGGCATCGGCATCCTGTCCCTGCTTGTCAAGGCCGGCTTGGCCGCGTCGAACGGCGAGGCTCGGCGGCATGTGTCGGGTGGAGCCGTCCGCCTTGCGGACCAAGCCATCGCCGATGACCGCAAAATCGTGGGCGAGGCGGAAATTCAGGATGGCGTCGTCAAGCTCTCGCTGGGCAGGAAGCGCCATGTGCTGGTGCGTGTGGCGGACTGACCAGCACGAACCGAAGAACAGTTCTTCCGGAAGGCGGTCCCTCGGGCCGCCTTTTTCATTTGTAGGAGAAGATCTGCCGGAAGATGCCGGGCGCGATGACGGAGATCGGATTCACCACGAGGGTTGGAGACGCGAAAGGCCCGTCCAATCGATAGGTGATGCCGATCAGCCCGCCCTCATTGCCATTGCCGAGAATCTGGCCGAGGACGGGGATCGCACCGAACATCCGGTTGATCCCGTAGGCCGGCATGAAGGAGCCGGAAACGTCGATCTGTCCTCGGCCGTCATAGAGCGTTCCGTTGAAGCTGGACCCGAAGACGGGGCCTCGCAGGATGCCGTCCGACACTTTCAAGGCGGTGCCGGAATAGCTCAGCTTGGCTGACGCTTGATCGAAGAAGGCACGCTCCGCCTGGAGATTTTGCCCGACGGCCTGGGACAGGGTCTGCCCGTTTTGTCCGCCTGAGGACCCGACAATGCGCGACAGACGTGGCTCGTCCACCAAGGTGAAATTGGCGACCTGCAGCGCGCCGACATAAGACGTATCCGCCGTTCCCAGGAGATCGAGCGAAGCTTGCCCCCCCTCCATATGCTGATAAAGACCCGCAAAAGCGAGAAGCGCCCCGAGGTCGCCGCTACGAAGTCGTATGGCTTGAACAACGCCGCGCGGCGAAAGATCGCCGGACAGCGAGCCGCCACTGAGCGTTCCGCCAAGATTGAGCGCGGCAAGTTTCCCGCCCGCGCTGGCATAATTCATCTCGAACCCTTGAATGGTCTGGCCGTTGAAACCGTTCAATCGGTCGATGTCGGCATTGATGTCGAACGTGCCGCCGCCGAGCTTGCGATCTTTCTTTCCGACGCTTGCCTTCAATTCGGCCAGGATCGGCCGAGCATCGAACTGCGATCCCTTGAGTTCCACGCCATAACCGTTCCGATGGCGCGTCACCGCGACCTCAACCTCATCTCCCGGATTGAGTGCAACATGCGTCAGCTTGGCAGTTGAGAGCCCGTCATTGGTGAGAAGGACCGTACCGCTTGCCGCAAAACCCTCGCCCTTCAGCGCGACGTCTTTGAGCGTCGTGCTGCCGCCGTCCTGATCGAGATCGAAGGACAGTCGCGCCGGTACGCCAGCCCCCTTTTTCCAGGCAATGAAGGGCAGATCGAGCGTCGCGTCGCGTAGGTCGAGTTCGACGTCGAAGCCGGAGGCACCTTGGGTCACGGAAGCCTTCGTGTTGCCGCCAACGACACCCTTCAGACTGGGAACGAGTTCGACCAGTTTCTTGCCGCCCACGGTTGCGGAAAGGTCGATCCGTCTTTCGCCGACGGGCCTCTCACCGAAAGGGAGGATGAAGCTGATATCGGCCGGAATGCTTTCGATGTCTGCATCGAGCGAGCCGCTCGCCTGTCCCGGGATCACATGGATCAAACCGTCCAGATTGGTGAGTCTGCGGCCCTGGATGGATTGGCCGGGATCAACCTTTTCCAGATTGGCTTCGACAGCCCAGCTTTCCACCTGACGATCGGCGGCGATATGCTCGCCGAAGCGCAGGCTCGCCTCGACGTGAACCGTCGCATTTCCCTTGATCTTCGCAGTATCCAGATCGAGCGAGCGTAGCGCCCGAATCGGCTCCGAGTTCGCCACATCCAGGGCGTCGCGCAGCGGGCCCTCTGCCTTCAGATCGATTCCCAATGCGAGGTCGCGCGGGTTTCCGCTCGCAGGCTTCTGAAGGGTGACGGAAGCCGGCCCCAAAACAAGATCGGGATGATCCATCATGCCGGCACGGTCCACGAAAACCGTCGTCTTGCCACCTCTGGTTTCCAAGCGACCATTGGCATCGATCAAGCGTGGAACCGTACCGGCCGTCGAAAGGTCCATGTCGCGAAGATCGAGGTCGAGCTGCAATTCGCTGTCGGCGGGGGACTGCGTGGGCTTGAAGGCTTCGCCTAACCGAGATCGCAGCACATTGATCCGAATGGAACCGCTCGGCACGGCACCTTCGTCGCCGACATGGGCTAGCACCCAGTGACGTGCCTTACCGGAGATCATGAAGGGCCAGAAGGCCTTCACCGATGGTACCGAAAGCTGATCTGCCTCGACCATGAGGGAGGTCACATCCGAGGGCGCGTGGCCGCGATAGATGGCATGGCCCGTCAGCCGCCCTTTGGGCGTTACCAGTTCGAGTTGCGTCAGTTCGAGCGACTGAGCGGACGGATCGATCGAACCATCGATCCAGAACGTCCCATCCATGGGAGGCTCTCCCTCGGGCCGGCCGACACGGGAGAGAATTTGCCGGCTCCCGATCCGGAACTTCAACCGCTCCCTATCAGCCTCGGAGCCAGCCATCGCGACGGGTTCCAGGACACCTTCGAGATCGAAGGCGACATCTTCGAAGCGTACGGGGCTTGGCAAGATCTGGAAGCGGTCCTCGCCTTCCCGATATTCCACCCGGACGCTGGAGGGCTCCAGAGTCGTCCGGTTGAGCCCGAGTTGTAGATGGCCACCGCTTGCGTGGAGAGCCAAGCCGAGAACGGCCATGCCGGTCTCACTCTGCCGATGCATCCCCGCTTCCAGCGAGACAGACGCGTCGCTGCCGAAGGGTCGATCGTCGGTCAAGTTATCCAGCGCTGCCGGCGGAAGAACGGAGCCCAGATCGATTTCGCTCGACCGCAGCGAGAAGGACACGAGCCGCCCCGTCTCGCTATCGAAATTCGCAGCACCCCCGATCGAAATCGGAACGGCTCCGACATCCACTTTCGAGTAAAGGGACAGCGATCCGTCCAGCGCACGGTGGAGTTCCGCGCGGTCCAGATGGATGTCGGGAATGTCGGCAAAAGCGCCGGCAAAGCCTTCCACCGTGATGTCGACAAAAGCGACCGTATCGAAATGATAGGCCTGCAGCGCCTGAAGTTGGCGCTCGAGCGTTCGGATCGCGCGTTCGGCCACGCGAGACATGGGCGAACGCCCCGCTCCACTCTCAGCCGCTTGCGGGAGGCTAACGGGCTGCGAACTCGGGGACCGGACGGCGGATGTCTCTCCGAATGCCGCCAGATCAATCCGCGCCCGTTCGATCTCCAGCCGGCCGAATTCCAGCGAACCGCCCACCAGGGGAAGAAGTCGAACCGCCACGGACACGCGGCCGATTTCAGAACTAAGGTCGGGGTGGTCCTTTCGATGCAGAGACACGTCGTCCCATGTGAGGGCGAGGAGACCGTCGTTGCGAACTTCGAACCGCTGATCCCCCAACGACACTTCGTAGGCCGGGCCGAAAAGGCGGGACAGAGCCGCCTTGGTCTGCCCTTGGACGAACGCCTCGCCGGTAGACGTTCCCAGCAGAAGGAAGACGCCGGAACCCAAGACCAGAAGAAGAATGATCGCAAGGCTGACGAGACCGCCCAACAGGCGAACGAATCTCATCATTCAGCGGGCCTGCTCGTCCAGAGACGGGCGTGAGATCGGCCATTGGGCGTCGCGGCGGCTTGCGATGTCGGGAAGCATCGGTCCTTAACGTCTCGAACGCCTGAGATTAGGCAAAGTGGGTCTGCGATTTCGTCCGACTCCGGGCTGCGATCGCCTCGGCCGGGTGGTATAGCCGACGAATGACTAGCGAACTCTATCGTCGCCTCGCTCGTCATGCCGATCCATTTGGCCGAAAGGAAGGCTCCCGTGTCGATCCCGAATGCTGGACAAGAATGTCCTGATTTCGCTCTCCCGGAAAGTGACGGCTCAATCGTCACCAAAGCTTCGCTCAAGGGTCGAGCCTTCGTTCTTTATTTCTACCCAAAGGACGATACATCTGGCTGCACCACCGAGGCGATCGAGTTTACGGCGTTGATCCGTCAGTTCGAGGCTCTCGGCGTTTCCGTCTTCGGCGTGTCGCCCGATAGCGTGCAGAAACATTGCCGCTTTCGCGACAAGCACGATTTGAAGGTTCACCTTCTGGCCGATGAGGATAAGAACCTGCTTCAGGCCTTCGGTGTCTGGGCCGAGAAAAGCATGTATGGCCGCAAATATTGGGGTGTCGAGCGTACCACGGCCTTGATCGATGCCGATGGCCGCGTTGTACGCGTGTGGCAAAAGGTTAAGGCGGGTGGCCACGCGGCCGAGGTTCTAGAAGCCGCCCAGAGCTTCAAGAGCCCGCAGGCGTGACCGACGTTCCCGGCACGCTTCGGGCTGCGGCGATTAAAGCACTTTCGACCGCCGATCTGTCTGAAAAGGCGAGACTCACGACGGCGACGGCTGAGTTCTGGTTCGCCCGCAAGCTTGGCCTCTCCGCGCCGACCGATCCGCCCTCTCCGTCCCGGCCTGGCCGGCCTCTAAAGCCCGATCTCGTGCCGCCGCGCGACGTGCCGCGTCGTTCGGTCCACACGCTGGAGGGTCGGATCGCCATGATTCATGCCCTCGCCCATATCGAACTGAACGCCATCGACCTGGCGCTGGACATTGTCGCTCGGTTTTGTGGCCAGCCGGTTCCGCGATCCTTTTTCGATGGCTGGATGACAGTCGCGATGGAGGAGGCGAAGCATTTCGGCCTCCTTTCGGCACGCCTTGTCGATCTCGGCTCATTCTACGGCGCCCTGCCCGCCCATGACGGTCTCTGGCAGGCCGTGGAAGTCACGTCCCATGATCTGCCCTCTCGGCTCGCCATCGTCCCTCTGGTGCTCGAAGCGCGCGGTTTGGACGTAACGCCCTCCCTTCTGGCCAAGCTGAAGGAGGTCGGCGATCCGCAAACAGGAGCCATTCTCGAGATCATCTACAATGACGAGAAGAAGCACGTCGCGATCGGGGCGAAATGGTTCCGCTTCCTATGCGCGCGTCACCGGATCGACCCGGCCCGGCGCTTTCAGGAGATCGTTCGGGAGTGTTTCCGCGGCGAGGTGAAGCCGCCCTTCAATGACCGCGCTCGGGCCGAAGCCGGTCTGACACCGACCTTCTATCGCTCGCTTTCGCCGCTTTCGAGCTGAGCGAAGCAAGGTATCAACGCTCCATTAACCCTAATCAACTCTAATCGCGCCGAACGGCGGAAGTCCGTGTGGTTTGGAGTCGAGGCGGATGGCACCCTCAAGCCAGGGGAACGTTTTCGGCAGCGGAGCTGCCGCACGGACGATCATCATATCGCGTGGCAGCCTCGGTCGACGTTGGACCGTTCGCCCCTGGGTTGCCGCATCGATTGCGGGGCTTGGCATTTGCGCCCTCATCGGCTGCCTCGTGTTCGGCGGCCTCTTCTTCTTCAACGACAATATCGTTCGCGCTCTGCTCGCTCGCGAAACGCGCATGACGAACGCTTACGAAGAGCGCATGGCAACACTCCGCACCGAGATCGACCGTCTGAAGACTGGGCAGACGAAGGTTCGCGAAACCGTGTCGGCGCAGGTGAAGGCGCTTCTGACCCAACAGGCGGAACTGACTGGACGGTTCGAGCAGCTTCAGCCCTTGCTGGAGAAAGCGCGGGACATGGGCGTCCTGACGAAGGCGAGCCCCAATGCCGCGTCGGATGACGCATCGGCAGCCGGCCGAGAGCCATCGGCCCTTCCCACCGCGTCAAACAGTTCATCCCCATCCACCCCAACACGGCATCCCGAAGACATTAGCGCTTTATCCCTGCGGCATGCGGATGTCAGCGAGATCGCAGGCCTCGTTCTGCCGACGATTCGAAAATCGGTAGACATGGTCAGCGACGAGCAGACATCGACGATCGCCGAACTGGCCCGGACAACGCGGTCCCGCGCCGATCACTTGGCAGAGGTTCTGGGGTCGGTGGGCATCCGGGTCGAGGAGACGAAACCCGCCATCGGCGGCCCCTACATTCCGGCCGACGGCGAGCTGTCTTTCTCAAACAGCCTCAACCTTCTGGATCAGGCCTTGCAGACCTATGGCCGACTGAAAACCAAATCGGCCCGCGTGCCCCTGGCAGACCCGCTGCCCGGCGCACGGGTCACATCGACCTTCGGCGTGAGGCCCGATCCGTTTTTCCGACGCGCGGCGCTGCACAGCGGAGTTGATCTGGCAGCTCCCACCGGCACTCTGGTCAGAGCCACCGCGAGCGGCAAGGTCGTGTCGGCCGGCGAGGCTGGCGGGTATGGGATGATGGTCGAGATCGACCATGGCAACGGGTTCAGCACGCGCTACGCACATCTCTCCGAAATCGACGTTGCCAGTGGTTCGGCAATCAACGCCGGGCAAATCGTCGGACGCGTCGGGAGCACGGGCCGAAGCACAGGCTCGCATCTTCATTACGAAGTGCGGACGGATGAAACGCCGGTCGATCCAGAGCGATATATTCGCGTCGGACGCAAGCTCGCCAAACTCTAAGTCACCGCACGTTGCAAAAAAACCTCCGCCCGGCCCAGCCGAACGGAGGTTCAGAAAGATGAGCGACGCGTTACCGCATCGCCCGAAGTGATATTAGTCGATGTCGGCGACTTCGACGTCACCACCGAAAACACGTTGCGCGAGCGCGGCTTCGATGAAGTCATCCAGACTGCCGTCCAGCACCTGTTGCGGTGCCGTGCTTTCCCTGCCGGTTCGCAGATCCTTCACCAGCTGATAGGGCTGGAGGACGTAGGACCGGATCTGGTGCCCCCAGCCGATGTCGGTCTTGGAGGCGGCGGCGGCGTTCGCCTTTTCTTCCTGCTTTCGCAGCTCTTCCTCGTAAAGGCGGGCACGAAGCATGTTCCAGGCCGTGGCGCGGTTCTTGTGCTGCGAGCGCTCGCTCTGACACTGCACCACGATCCCGGTCGCCAGATGCGTGATACGCACCGCCGAGTCGGTCGTGTTGACGTGCTGACCACCCGCACCCGAGGCGCGATAGGTGTCGATGCGAACATCGGCTTCGCTGACATCGATTTCGATCGAGTCGTCCACGACCGGATAAACCCAGACCGAAGCGAAGGACGTGTGCCGCCGCGCCTGACTGTCGTACGGCGAGATGCGCACGAGACGATGCACGCCGGACTCGACCTTCATGCGGCCATAGGCGTTGTGGCCCTTCAGAAGAATGGTCGCGGACTTGATGCCCGCTTCTTCTCCCGAATGCTGTTCCAGCACTTCGACCTTCAGCTTCGCCCGCTCGCCCCAGCGCATATACATGCGAAGGAGCATGGAGGCCCAGTCCTGGCTTTCGGTGCCACCTGCGCCGGAATGGATTTCGACATAGGTGTCGTTGCCGTCAACTTCGCCGGACAGAAGCGTCTCGATCTGGCGTTCGGCGACTTCCTTCTGAAGCGCGCGAATACCGGCCTCGGCCTCGGTCACGATCGACTCGTCACCTTCCTCGTCGCCCATGGCGATGAGTTCGATGTTGTCGCGAAGACCGCGTTCGATCGCGAGAATGCCGTTGATGCCCGAGTCCAGACGCTGGCGCTCCTTCATGAGGCGCTGAGCCTCCTGCGGATCGTTCCAGATGGACGGGTCTTCGGCGGCCGCGTTCAGCCGATCGAGTTCTCGAAGGGACTGATCCCAGTCAAAGATGCCTCCTCAGCAGGCTTACGGCCTGCTGGATTTCGTCGACAATGGATTGGATCTCGGCTCGCACGCCGCTCTCCCTCGTTTGCAATGAAAAGGGTTGGAATGGCGCGGACCATAGGCACCACGTCACGCCCTGTAAAGCTGACACAAAAGCGGTTTAGAACAGACCGCCCGCGCCCGACACGATCGCCTGCTGCGCCTCGGCCGGCAGCGGCTGCGAGGCGACCGGGCCGCCGCCCCCTTCGCCGATCACTTGATAGACATTGGACGGGCCCGTGCCGGGCTTGAACGCCTCGATGATCGCATCCTTGGAATTGGGGTCGGCCGCCATACCGGTTCGCCTGTCGACGGCAACCTGAGTCATGCCCTCGGGAATACGGAAATCGGCGACGGGCTTGCCGGCGATCGCATCCTTCATGAAATCGACAAAGACCGGCGCCGCGAAACCGCCACCGGTTCCGCCATGGCCCAGAGGCTGAGGGTTGTCGTAGCCAAGATAGACGCCCGTCACGAGATTCGGGGTGAAACCAACGAACCAGGCATCCTTCTCGTCATTGGTCGTCCCCGTCTTACCGGCCGCAGGCACGCCCAGTTCCTTGACGACGGTCGCCGTGCCGCGCTGGACCACGCCTTCCATCATCGAGGTGATCTGATAGGCGGTCATGGGATCGAGAACCTGCTGGCGATCATCGATGAGTTCGGGTTCGGGCTGATCGGACCAGGCCGCGTCATTGCACTGATCGCACTTGCGGTTGTCATGCTTGTAGACGGTGCGCCCATAGCGGTCCTGCACCCGGTCGATCAAGGAAGGCTCGATGGACCGCCCGCCATTCGCCATCACCGAATAAGCCGAGACCATGCGCATGACCGTTGTTTCGCCGGAACCGAGCGCCATCGGGAGATAGGGCATCATCTTGTCATAGATGCCGAACCGCTCCGCATATTCGGCCACGAGTTTCATGCCCATGTCCTGCGCGAGGCGAACGGTCATGAGATTGCGGCTTTTCTCGATGCCTGTGCGCAGAGTCGAAGGGCCGGCGAACTCGCCGCCATAATTCTTTGGCTCCCAGAAACCGCCCGTTCCGTTCGGGATCGAGATCGGCGCATCGAGAATGACGGACGCCGGCGTGTAGCCATTATCGAGCGCGGCCGCATAGACGATCGGCTTGAACGACGAGCCAGGTTGACGATAGGCTTGCGTTGCTCGGTTGAACTCGGACTGGGCATAGGAGAATCCGCCGACCATGGCGAGAACGCGGCCCGTATGTGGGTCCATCGCAACCAGCGCGCCCTGCACGCGAGGCGGCTGACGCAGGCGGTATTCGCTGCCATCGCCCTTCTTCTCGACATAGACGACATCGCCGCGTTGAAGCACCCGATCGGCGGTCTTCACCGAGGCGCGCCGACCGCCCTCGACCATCGAGAGCGCCCAGCGCATGTCCGATAGCGCGATCGTGCCGATCTCGCGCTCCGGACCGCGCCGGCCCGAGGGCAGTTTGTCAGGCTGGAGGCCGATGCTCACCGAATTCGCGTCCGTGGTCAGAACCACCGCGAGCTGCCATTCGGGAACGTCCGACAGGCCTTCGATCTCACCCAGCGGCGTGCCCCAGTCATTGCCGAGTTCGATGGTCTTGACCGGCCCCCGGAACCCCTTGGCCTGGTCGTATTGGACGAGGGCATGTTGCAACGCTTTGCGCGCCTCGACCTGCATATGCGGATCGATCGTGGTCCGCACCGAGAGGCCACCTTCGTAGAGGGCGTTCACGCCATAGCGCGAGATGATGTCGCGCCGAACCTCTTCGGTGAAATATTCCGCCGACGGCACGTAGGCGTTGTTGGAGCGCGTCTTGATCCCAAGCGGCTTCGCGATGGCCTTATTGGCTTCGTCCTGCGTGATGAAGCCGTTCTCGGCCATGCGCTGGATGACCCAATTGCGGCGCGCCAACGCCTCGTTCGGGTTTCGGAATGGATTGTAGTTTTCAGGCGCCTTGGGCAGAGCCGCGAGGTAGGCGACCTCTTGGATTTCCAGCTCGTTCACGGACTTGTCGAAATAGGACAAGGACGCGGCTGCCACGCCATAGGCACCCAGCCCGAGATAGATTTCGTTCAGATAGAGTTCGAGGATCCGATCCTTGGAGTAGGCCTGCTCGATGCGCAGCGACAGGATGGCTTCCTTGACCTTGCGCTCCATCGAGCGCTCGTTGGTCAGAAGAAAGTTCTTGGCGACCTGCTGCGTGATGGTCGAACCGCCCTGCATCGGGCCGCCCTTGATGGAGACGACGGCGGCGCGCACGATCCCCTCGGGATCGACGCCGTGATGTTCGTAAAAATTCTTGTCTTCGGCCGATAAGAACGCATTCTTCAGCCGATCAGGGATCGCCTGGATCGGCAGGTAAAGACGCCGCTGCTTGGCATACTCGGCCATGAGCCCGCCATCGGACGCGTGGATGCGCGTCATCACCGGCGGCTCGTATTTCTCCAGAACCTGATAGTCCGGCAGGTCTTCGCTCATCTTGGCGACATAGACGCCGACGCCACCTGCCCCGATCAGCGCGAGCACCGACCCGATGCCGAAGAAATAGCCGAGCAGCTTGATCATCGTGACCCTATCGCCTGCATTCTGGATTCGCCCGAACAGCACGCGACCGGGTCGCGCGGTCCCGAACCCGCGAGTGCGCGATATGGCCGGGAGTTTGGACTTCCTTCATAAATGAGGCGCCCCGATGTTGCGAGGCGCCAATGCGTGTTTGCTGTGGCAATTGCGCCACGCGGAACGCTCGCGTCAATTCGCGCTGCGTTGATCCACGATCGAGCGATGCCGGGAAAACGCCTCGATCGACCGCGCTAGAATGGACGCGACCTTCTTCTGCCAGTCGGGCGAGGTCAGGAGTTTCTCCTCCTGTTCGTTCGAAAGGTATCCCATCTCGACCAAGACCGAGGGCACATCGGGGGCTCGCAGAACGCGAAAGCCGGCCGACCGCTTGGGATTGTTGATCAGGCGAACGCCGCCGTCCTTCAGTTGCGCTACCAGCCCAAGGGCGAAATGCTCCGAGAAGCCCTCGGTCTCCTGTCGAACGAGGTCCACGAGGATGTCATGGATTTCCGGCGCATCCTGATCCCACTCGGCGCCGGCAAAACGATCAGCGGAGTTTTCGCTGTCCGCCAGTTCGCGCGCCAAGCCATCCGACGCCTTCTCCGAAAGGGTATAAACGGTCGCCCCCCGCAGATCCTTGTAACGGATCGAGTCGGCATGGAGCGAGACGAAAAGGCCCGCCTTCGCCCTGCGGGCAATAGCCGCCCGCTCGTTCAAGGGAATGAACGTGTCGTCCTCGCGCGTCATCAGCACTTTAATATTCGGATAAGCCGAGAGCGCGTCGCGAAGAGCAAGACCGAACGCGAGATTGACGGCCTTCTCCTCCGTCCCCTTCTCGCCGGTAGCCCCGCGATCGATTCCCCCATGGCCCGGATCGATGACGATGACGAAAGGATCGGACGCCCGGCGCGGCTCAACGTGACCCGCGACGGACGCTTCGCGGGCTTTCGCCGGCACCACGAAATCCGCCTCCCGGCCTTTGCGCAGCGTCAGGAGGATCAGCGTTCGCCCATCCTCCTGTCGAGACGTGAGCTTTGGTTTGACCGCACTATTGAGTTCGAGAAGCAATCGGTAGCGATCGGCGGCGACCAGCCCCTGCTTCACCCCCCGCACCCAATGCGCGCCTTTCGTAACCGGCGCTGCGGCCGCCGAGAGCGTGGCGTCGAAATCCAACGCCAATCGATAGGGCGACTTGAGCGTCAGAAGATCGGGTTGCGCCGCACCGTCCAACTCGATCTCCACGTCGTCGCCCTCATCCACCGATGTCAGTCGAATCGCCGTAATGACGGAGGGGTCGGCGGCGCGCGCTGGCAGCAAACCGTGGACGAACAGAAGAAAAAGCACCGCAAGGCAACGAAGAGTTTGAGACATGCAGTTGGCAACCGGGGGTCTGGCGGCAAGTTGAGCCGGTTCTAGGCGACGAACATGGGTGGGAACTGCCCTCTGGAGAGGCCTGGCACTTGTTTAGGCGCGTCCCACGCCATAAAAGCAGAAGTGAGGCTACCGCGTCGATTGCGGAACGGCTTCGCGACCGATCGGAAAGACGAGATCTCGTCTCCGAGCCGAGACGCGAGGCCCGACCGAACCAGCGATCGATCGTGACGAGCCTTCGACAAATTTTCTCCGTTCGAGACAGTCTCGACGGACTTCCATCATGCGGGACGGCCGTCAGGTTGGCTGCATGTCTTTCATCGGCCGATGAAACGGCCACCCATTTATTGCAGGTCGCGAGCGCGTGTCGTCAGCAGTGTTTTCATCCCGGATAGACCGCCGCCAGATTGGGCAGGCGAAGCATCCTTTGACCGGGACCATGCTGTTTGCAAACCGCTCGGCACCTGCCGGCCCGCCCT
Organism: Aureimonas ureilytica; assembly: GCF_001475935.1. GTDB lineage: Bacteria > Pseudomonadota > Alphaproteobacteria > Rhizobiales > Rhizobiaceae > Aureimonas > Aureimonas ureilytica_A. The sequence goes on along the minus strand of NZ_LDQA01000001.1, from coordinate 100,760 downwards.
TTCCGATCTTTCAACCGGCGTTATCCGCCGGATCGTTCGGCAGGCTCCGGGTCTCGGAGTTGAGATTTCATGGCAAACAAGATGTTGATCGATGCGTCGCATCCGGAAGAAACCCGGGTCGTCGTCGTCAAGGGTAACCGGATCGAAGAATTCGATTTCGAGTCCGAACACAAGAAGCAGATCAAGGGCAATATCTATCTCGCGAAGGTAACGCGGGTCGAGCCGTCGCTGCAGGCCGCCTTTGTCGAATATGGCGGAAACCGGCATGGCTTCCTCGCCTTCAGCGAAATCCATCCCGACTACTACCAGATCCCTGTGGCGGATCGTCAGGCCCTGATCGAGGACGAACTCGCCCGCGCGGCCGAGGAAGAAGAAGAAACCGAACGCAAATCCGCCCGAGACAATCGCGCGCGCTCGCGCCGCTCGCGTGAAACGGAGGCGAAAGCCGCTGACGCGGGTGACGACAGCGTCTCGGAAAACGTCTCCGGCATCGAGGACGTCCCTGATACCGAGGAGGAAATCTCCGAAGTGGGCTCGGCCCAGGTCGGCAATTACGGCGAAACGGATGGCGAGGACAGTTCCGCATCCGAGAGCGCCGACACGTCCGACGAAGAGGATTTGGGCGAGCAGCCCGCTGAGCCTGTAGCCTCTGACGAAGCGCAGAAGGATGGTAATCGTCGGCGTCGGCCGCGCCGTCGCACGCGTGGGTCGGACGACGATGCGCCGTCCGGCGAGGACGAGGCGGAACAGATCGACGATCTCGGCAGCGAAGACGCGATGGAAGAGGTGCCGGTTCGCACCCGCGCTCCGCGCAAGAACTACAAGATTCAGGAAGTTATCCGTCGCCGGCAGATTCTGCTCGTTCAGGTGGTCAAGGAGGAACGTGGCTCCAAGGGCGCCGCGCTGACGACCTATCTCTCGCTGGCGGGCCGCTATTCGGTTCTCATGCCGAACACGGCGCGAGGCGGCGGAATTTCGCGCAAGATCACCAACGCTGCGGATCGCAAGCGGCTGAAGGATGTCGTGCGCGATCTCGACGTGCCGCGCGGCATGGGCATTATCCTGCGCACGGCCGGTGCCAATCGCACCAAGGCCGAGGTGAAGCGGGACTACGAATATCTGATGCGTCTCTGGGAGACGGTGCGCACTCTGACGCTTCAATCGATGGCGCCGACCCTCGTCTACGAGGAAGGCAGCCTGATCAAGCGCTCGATCCGCGATCTCTACAACAAGGACATCGATCAGGTTCTTGTGGCGGGTGAAGCCGGCTACCGCGAAGCCAAGGACTTCATGCGGATGCTGATGCCAAGCCAAGCCAAGGTGGTGCAGCCCTACCGGGACCCGACGCCGATCTTCGCGCGCCAGGGCATCGAAGCGCAGCTCGACAAGATGGTGCAGCCGAACGTGACGCTGAAGTCCGGCGGCTACATCATCATCAACCAGACGGAAGCGCTGGTGTCGATCGACGTCAACTCGGGCCGCTCGACCCGCGAGCACTCCATCGAGGATACGGCTTACCAGACCAATCTGGAGGCCTCCGAGGAGATCGCACGCCAGCTTCGCCTGCGCGATCTCGCGGGTCTGATCGTTATCGACTTCATCGACATGGAGGAGAAGCGCAACAACCGGAACGTCGAGAAGCGCCTGAAGGATTGCCTGAAGGACGATCGCGCTCGCATCCAGGTGGGCCGCATCTCGCATTTCGGCCTTCTGGAAATGAGCCGCCAGCGCATCCGCGCGAGTGTGCTCGAATCCACCATGCAGACCTGCCCCGTCTGCAACGGCAACGGCTTTATTCGTTCGGCGTCCTCGCTGGCGCTGCATGTCCTGCGCACGGTTGAAGAGCATCTGCAGAAGCACGGGACGCACGATCTCATCGTCCGAGTGCCGACCGCGACAGCGCTTTATATCTTGAACGAGAAGCGTCGCACGATCGATGAACTTGAGGCCCATTATGGGCTCCATATCATGCTGGAAGCCGTGGAAGGTCACGGCCATCAGCATATCGCGATCGAACACGGCGCCGAGGCGGTTCAGCGTCCGCGCCCCCAGCCGGTTCGCCCCATCAGCCTCGCCCCGGATGATCTGATCGAGGTCATGCCGGAGGAAGACGAGATCGTTGCCGAGGTGATGGACGACACGGAGGCCGCGACCGAGACGGAAGGCTCCGATGACGATCGCCGCGACGGTTCGCGTCGCCGTCGTCGCCGTCGTCGCAACGGACGCAAGTCCGATGCCGCTGGTCAGGACAACGACATCGAAAGCGCCTCCGACGAGGAAGACATCGCCGCCGATGACGAAACCACCTCGTCGGAAGCAGACGTAGAGGTGGATGGTGAGGATGCCGAGTCCGAAGCGTCGGCAGGTCACGATGAAGATGGCAAGAACCGCAAGCGTCGTCGCCGTGGTCGGCGGGGTGGCCGTCGCACCCGTGAGGACGAGGCCAATGACGCGCCGGTCATGGATGTCGCCGAAGGTGCTGGCTCGAACGAAGCTTTGCCAGATGTCGTGTCGGACGATGTTGCCGAGGAACCGGTGGAGGTCGATGCGACTGCTCCCGTCGAGATTGGCGACGTGGCCGAACGCTCGTTCGAGCCGGAGATGACGGACGCCGTCGACGCCATGGCGGGAGCCGATCTCGATGCTCGCCCGCTCGGTGAACTCGAGGCGGACCGGAACAGCGATGTGCCGGATGAAAACGAAGTCATGGCAGCCACAGCCGAAGCAGGCGCATTGATCGACGGAAACCCGCCTCTGGATGAGGTCTTCCCGTCGGACAGCACGCCCTCGACCGAAGCCGAAGACAACTCGGCTGAAGAGTCCTCCCGCGGTCCACGACTGACGACCAACGGCGTCGATCAAGAAAGCGAACAGGACGATCGTCCCAAGCGCACGGGCTGGTGGTCGCGTCGCGGCTTCCTCTGATTGAAACCAAAAGGGCGGCTCTCGAGCCGCCCTTTTTGCATCGAGTGTCTTGCCGCCTCTCAGGCCTTCAGAAAGCCCGCCAACCTTTCGGTCGCTTCAGCCAGTTCGGATGTGGAGCCGGCATAGGACAAGCGCACGAAATGCTCCCCCGCCACCGGATCGAAGTCGATCCCAGGCGTCAGCGCGACGTGACAGCTTTTGAGGACGCGGCTCGAGAACTCGCTCGCGCTCCCCATCCCAGCAGGAAGGCGCGCATAGGCGTAGAAGGCGCCGTCGATCGGAGCGATATCGGAAAATCCGAGCGACGGTAGACGCTGCGCAAGGATCGCACGATTGCGAATGTAGGTCTGCTTGATCTCTTCGAGTTGATCGCGCGTTTCGAATACCGCTTCGGCCGCGACCTGACTGAGTTCGGGCGCGGAGATATAGAGGCTTTGTCCGATCCGCTCCGAGGCTCGCACCAGCGAACCGGGCAAGACGAGCCAGCCGATGCGCCAGCCGGTCATGCAGTAATATTTCGAAAACGAATTGACGATGATGGCGCGGTCGGAAAATTCCAGCGCGGACGTGTCACGCTCGCCATAGGTCAAGCCGTGGTAGATTTCGTCCGAGATGAAGGCGATCCCTTCCCTATCGCAAAGCTCGATCAGCGCCTTCAACTCGCTGCGTGGGGTGACCGTCCCTGTCGGATTGGCAGGGCTGGCAATGAGGACGCCATGGATCGGTTCCTGGCGATGCGCTTCGAGCAGCCGTTCCGCCGTCAGGATGTAATCCTCGTCCGCGCCGACCGGGATCTCCACGGGCACCAGTCCAAGAGCTTTCAGGATATTGCGATAGGCGGGGTAACCCGGATTGGCGATGGCAACACGGTCCCCGACATCGAAGGCCGTCAAGAACGCGAGATTGAAGCCCGCCGACGAACCGGTCGTGACCATGATTCGTTCGGGCGGCACGTCGACGCCGTAGGTCTCGGCGTAATGGCGCGCGATGCGCCGTCTCAGTCCGATCCGGCCCAGAGCGTCCGTGTAGCCGATGCGGCCGGCGCGAAGAAACGCCTCCGCCGCTTCGCCCGCATGGGGCGGTATGGGCGCGGAGGGCTGGCCGACAGCGAGAGAAATGACATTGACGCCCGCTGCCATCATCCGGTTCGCTTCCGCCAGAACGTCCATCGCCCGGAATGGGTCGATTTCGGAGCGTCGGGATGCTTTGATGGGACGGCTGGTGTACATGTCTGGTCTCACAATCGCCAAGGCGCCTTATTTTCCCGGCAAGGGAAAGGGTGTCTGTAATCCGTTCATAGGGGCCGGTCGGGGAGCATGGGAAGGGTCGCAATGAAAGAATGGCGCCGGCAATTGTCGACAGCCTGCCTCGCGGTTGCGCTCGCCTTTTCCTGCGTGATGCCGACCGCTACGCCATCCTTCGCTCAGTCCGCCGGGCAGCGTCGCCTGCCGGTGGTCCGCGACGCGGAAATTGAAAGCCTCGTTCGAGACTACGCGTCGCCGATCCTGAAGGCTGCCGGGCTGTCGCCGAGCCGGGTCGAGATCGTCCTCGTCAACGATCTCAACTTCAACGCCTTCGTGGCGGGCCGCCGTATCTTCATCAATACGGGAACGCTGCTCGATTCCGAAACCCCCAACGAAACCATCGGCGTGATTGCCCACGAGGTGGGCCATTTGGCCGGCGGCCACCAAGAGCGACTGCGAGATCAGATCGCACGCGCGCAGACCATCGCCGTTGTCGCAGGTCTGATCGGTGCGGGTGTCGCGGCGGCGGGCGCGGCGTCGGGTTCGGGCGCTGTCGCAGGCCTAGGCAGCGGCCTGATGACAAGCGGAAGCGGCATCGCGCAGCGCGGATTGTTCTCCTATCAGCGCACCGAAGAAACCACAGCCGACCGCTCCGCCCTCACATATCTCCAAAAGACCAATCAGTCTCCTAAAGGTCTTCTCGACAGTTTCGAAGGGCTGATGCGCAAGAACATGCTCGCTGGCATCTCGCGCGACACTTATCTTTCCTCGCATCCGGCCCCGCAGGACCGGATCGGCTTCCTGCAGACGGCTGCGCACGAGAGCCCTTTCTTCGACAAGAAAGACTCGCCAGACCTCCAGTTGCGACACGACTTCGCCCGCGCCAAGATCGCCGCCTATAATGGTGGTGCCGCGCAGGTGCGTCGCAGCTTCGGACGGCAGCTTCACTCACTTCCCGCCCTCTACGGCGACGCGATCGCAACGCATCTGGCGGGCTCGCCGAAAGCGGCGCTCGACAAGATCGACGCTCTCATCGTCAAGCAGCCGAATAATCCTTGGTTTCATGAATTTCGCGGTGAGATTCTGATGACCGCTGGTCGCGCCAACGAGGCCGAAGCTGCCTTCAGCAAGGCGGCCAAACTCGACCCTTGGAAGTCCGGGCTCATTCAAGCCTCCATTGGTCAAGCCATCGTCACCGGGGGCCGGCCCGAGAAGATGAAGGACGCCGTGGCCCAGATCCAGCGCGGCTTGGAAGCCGATCCCGGCAACTCGTCCGCCTACCGTTTCCTGGCCATGGCCTATGGCAAGCTCGGCCAGATCGGGGACGCAGAACTCGCGACCGCCGAGGGCTATTGGGAGGCCGGCAACTTCAAGGACGCGAAGGTCTTCGCGGCTCGCGCTCAGCAAAAATTCCGCCCGAACTCGCCGCAATGGCGAAGGGCCCAAGATATCCTCGTCACAAAGGTCAAGCGTCCATGACATCTCCACGCCGCTCGTCGACTCGCCTTCGCCGAGCCGGCTCTCTTCTTCTGGCGCTGACATTCGTCGCAAGCGCGGTCCCCGCCCAAGCGTTCGATGACGCCCAGACCAAGGACATCGAAGGGATCGTGCGCAACTATCTGCTGACGCACCCGGAGATCCTCATCGAATCGATGCAGGCTCTAGAGGCCAAACGTACGGCCGAGGAAACCCATAGCCGCCGCCAAACGATCGAAACGTCCCGAGCCGCCCTGGAATCCACGCCCGCTGGCACAGCGCTCGGCGCGAAGGACAGCGACGTCACGCTGGTGGAGTTCTTCGACTACAATTGTGGCTACTGCAAACGCGCGGCCAGCGATATGGAAGTGCTGCTCGACAGCGACAAGAAGCTTCGTGTGGTTCTGAAGGAAATTCCCGTGCTCGGGCCTGCGTCCGAGGCTGCGAGCCGTGTCAGCCTCGCGTTTCGTTCGCTGAAGCCCGAAAGCTATGGAGCGTTCCAACGCCAGTTGCTGGCGAGCAAGGCGCAGGTCGACGAGGCGCGTGCCCTACAAGTGGCCAAAGACTTTGGCGTCGAAGCATCCGCTTTGAAGCCGCTTCTCCAGAGCTCCAGCATTCAGACGGAACTGCAACAGGCCGGCGCCTTGGCCATGGCCCTCGGCATCGACGGAACCCCCAGCTACGTCGTCGGGGATGAAGTGGTCGCTGGCGCGGTTGGAGCCGATGCCTTGGCTCAGAAAATCGCCAACGTGCGCCAATGCGGGAAGGCGTCCTGCTAAGATTCCTTGCCAAAGGCGTAAAAAGGGAGCTTTTCCCGCAACCTGCCCCGGTCTATACGCCGTGGGAGACAGGATCGCGGCCCGACAGTGCATGGCGCGCGGTTGCGAACGAGACGAACAGACGTTCACGCGAGAAGAGTTCCAGGCCAACGGACTTCTTTCTCGACGGGAGCGACACCGCAACCGTTGCGCGGCGACGTCGCCGCGATCTCCCATGATTTGATTTCGAAGGATCCCCATGCAGAACCCGGAAACGAAAGTTGATCGGTCTCTCGTCCGCGAACTCGCCGACATCCTGAATGACACCGATCTGACGGAGATCGAAATTGAACAGGGTGAGCTTCGCATTCGGGTCTCTCGCAAGAAAGAATATATCCAAGGCGGCTACGCCGCGAGCATCCCAATGCCGGTCGCGGCGCCCATGATGCCCGCAGCAACCCCCGCCGCTGCCCCCGGCACGGCAGCACCATCCGCTGGACCTGAGGTCGGCTCCGTCCCCTCGCCCATGGTTGGTACGGCCTATCTCTCGCCTGCGCCCGGCGCGAAAGCCTTCATCGAGATCGGCCAGTCGGTGAACGAGGGGGACACGCTGCTGATCATCGAAGCCATGAAGACGATGAATCAGATTCCGGCGCCGCGCTCGGGAACAATCAAGCGCATCTGCGTCGATAATGGACAGCCCGTCGAATACGGCGAAGCGCTGGTGGTGATCGGCTGAGCCGATCCTGCCTTCCGCACTCAGTGCCCAGCCGACCGATGAAAGGCCCGTCATGTTCAACAAGGTTCTGATCGCCAACCGTGGCGAGATCGCGTTGCGCGTTCTGCGCGCCTGCAAGGAGCTCGGCATCGCCACCGTCGCGGTCCACTCGACCGCCGACAACGCCGCCATGCATGTCCGCCTCGCGGACGAAAGCGTTTGCATCGGACCCCCGCCCGCTCGCGACAGCTACCTGAACATTCCGCAGATCCTTGCAGCCTGCGAAATCTCCGGGGCGGACGCCGTTCATCCAGGTTATGGCTTCCTGTCGGAAAACGCGCGCTTCGCCGATATTCTCGACGCCCACAACATTACCTTCATTGGCCCGACGGCCGACCATATCCGCGTGATGGGCGATAAGATCGAAGCCAAGCGGACGGCCCAGAAGCTGGGCATTCCGGTGGTGCCCGGCTCGGCCGGCGCGGTGACGGACGATGGCGAGGCAGCCCGGATCGCGACGGAAATCGGCTTCCCCGTCATCATCAAGGCCTCGGCTGGCGGCGGTGGGCGCGGCATGAAGGTGGCCAAGACGGCGGCCGATCTCTCGGTCGCTCTGGCCACGGCCCGCTCCGAAGCGGGCGCGGCCTTCGGTGACGACGCGGTCTACATCGAGAAATATCTGGAGAAGCCTCGCCATATCGAGGTGCAGGTTTTCGGCGACGGAATGGGCAAGGCCATTCATTTGGGCGAGCGAGACTGCTCGCTCCAGCGCCGCCATCAGAAGGTCTGGGAAGAGGCGCGCTCCCCCGCGCTTGATGATGCGCAGCGCAAGCGGATCGGCGAGATCTGCGCCAACGCCATGGCGGAAATGCGCTATCGAGGCGCCGGCACGATCGAGTTCCTTTACGAGAATGGCGAGTTCTATTTCATCGAAATGAACACCCGCCTTCAGGTCGAGCATCCCGTGACGGAGGCGATCACCGGTCTCGATCTCGTGCATGAACAGATTCGAGTGGCGGCCGGCCTCGGCTTGTCCGTGCAGCAGTCCGATATCAACTTTCTCGGCCACGCGATCGAGTGCCGCATTAATGCGGAAGACCCACGAACCTTCGCGCCATCGCCCGGGCAGATCACCTATTATCACGCGCCGGGTGGCCTTGGCATTCGCGTCGATTCGGGTGTCTATCAGGGCTACTCGATCCCGCCCTTCTACGACAGCTTGATCGGCAAGCTGATCGTTCATGGCCGCACGCGCAATGAGTGCCTGATGCGTCTTCGGCGCGCCTTGGACGAGATCGTCGTCGACGGTGTGAAGACCACCCTGCCCCTGTTCCAGGACCTCGTGGAGAACCCGGACATCCAAGCCGGCCAGTACGACATTCACTGGTTGGAACAGTATCTCGCTCGGTCCGCTCCGGCGGCTTGAGGCGGATTTGGTCTCCGGACGGCGCGACGATGATTTCCGGCTAACGCCGGAAATCCTGTTGAGAGCCTATGCAGCTGGCATCTTCCCCATGGCGGAAGATGCCAACGACGATTCGATCTATTGGGTCGATCCCACCATGCGCGGCATCCTGCCCTTGGATGGGTTCCACGTCCCGCGCAGCTTGATCAAGACGATCAAACGACAGCCGTTCGATGTTCGGGTCGACACGGCTTTTGCGGCTGTTGTGGATGGGTGCGCTGAGCCTGCGCCCGGTCGCGAGCATACCTGGATCAACGCCCAGATTCGCGACCTCTATCTCTCGCTACACGCAATGGGATATGCGCATTGCGTCGAAGCTTGGATGGATGGCCAGCTGATGGGCGGGCTTTACGGCGTCAGCCTCGGCGGCGCCTTCTTCGGCGAGAGCATGTTCTCCCGCTGCACCGATGCTTCGAAAGTCCCGCTCGTCTATCTCTGGGATCGTCTAAGGCGCGGCGGCTATACGCTGCTCGACACGCAATTCATCACCGCGCATCTCTCGCGCTTCGGGGCCACCGAAATTCCGCGCGCGGATTATCGTCTCATGTTGGACGAAGCGCTGGAACGCAACGCGACCTTCTATCCGGCCGGCGCTGGAACGATGGACTCTGTTTTGCAATCTTTGAGCCAGACGTCGTAGACAGGATGCTCGACCGCGTTGAGACCGGGCGAGTCCGCAAACATCCAGCCGGAAAAGATCCGCCTGATCTGTCGATCCAGCGTGATCTCGTCCACTTCCACGAAACTGTCGGTTTTCGGCGCTTCGTTCTGCGAGCGCGTGTAGCAGGCGCGTGGCGTCACCTGTAGCGTGCCGAACTGCACCGTCTCATTCACATAGACGTCGAAGGTCGTGATACGGCCGGTGATCTTGTCGAGCCCCGAAAACACCGCCACTTTGTTGGCGATGCGTTCAGCCGATGCCGGTGCGGGCAGCAGCGCCAACGTAAGGAGACCAGTCGATAGGAGCCGGCCCAGAATGCGCGATGTCATGAGGTCCTTCAGCCCAATCAGGGCTGCCACGCATCGTAATCGCCCGACACGCGCGGACGTTCGGCGGTATTGAGAAGCGAGCCCTTGGGGCGATAGGCGCGGCCGGTGCCTGTCAGATTTTCCTGATGCGGCTGCTCCCACCCATGCGCGCGGTAATCTTCCTTGGAAGGCGGGGTATCGACGCGATGATGCATCCAACCGTGCCAACCCGGCCCGATAGACGTCGGCTCAGCCGCTCCCTTGTAGATCACCCAGCGGCGTTGGCCGTCGGCCGTCTGGTAGAAGCGGTTGCCCCGTTCATCCTCGCCGACCGGCTGGCCGAAGCGCCACGTATAGAAACGTGTGCCGATCGTCTGGCCGTTCCACCAGGTGAAGATCTGTAGGAGCAGAGGGTTCACTTTACTCATCGGGCTCGTTCCTCGCATCGGCAAGGGTTATGATCGCGTGCGAATGGATTGTCCATCGCAAACCGGGCTTACTCCAGGCCGAGCTTGGCCTTGACCAGATCGTTGACGGCCTGCGGATTGGCTTTGCCGCCCATGGCGCGCATCACCTGCCCGACGAACCAGCCGGCGAGGGTCGGCTTGGCCTGCGCCTGCGCCACCTTGTCCGGGTTGGCAGCGATGATGTCGTCCACGGCCTTCTCGATGGCGCCGGTGTCCGTGACCTGCTTCATGCCGCGGCTTTCCACCAGCTCGCGCGGGTCGCCGCCCTCGTTCCAAACGATTTCGAAGAGATCCTTGGCGATCTTGCCCGAGATGACCTCCTCGCGGATGAGATCGAGAATGGCGCCGAGTTGCTCGGCGGAAACGGGCGTGTCCTCGATCGTCTTACCGGACTTGTTCAGCGCGCCCAGAAGATCGTTGATAACCCAGTTAGCCGCCTGCTTCGCGTCGCGGCCTGCCGCCGTCTTTTCGAAGAAGTCGGCGATCGCCTTTTCGGAAACGAGGATCGACGCGTCGTAGGCCGACAGGCCCGCCACGTCCATCAAGCGCTGGCGCTTGTCATCGGGAAGCTCCGGCAGCTCCGCCCTCAGTGCCTCGACGAAGGAAGCATCGAACTCGAGTGGCAGGAGGTCCGGGTCGGGAAAATAGCGATAGTCATGCGCGTCTTCCTTGGAGCGCATGGCCCGCGTTTCGCCCTTCACGGGGTCGAAGAGCCGTGTTTCCTGATCGACCGTGCCGCCATCCTCGATCAGCGCGATCTGACGACGCGCTTCGGACTCGATGGCCTGCCCCACGAAACGGATCGAGTTCACATTCTTGATTTCGCAGCGCGTTCCGAATTCGCCGCCCGGCCGGCGAACCGACACGTTGACGTCGGCGCGCATCGAGCCTTCGTCCATGTTACCGTCGCACGTGCCGAGATAGCGCAGGATCGTGCGCAGCTTGGTCAGATAGGCCTTCGCCTCATCGGCCGAGCGCATGTCCGGCTTGGAGACGATCTCCATCAGCGCGACGCCGGACCGGTTCAGGTCCACGAAAGACATGGTCGGATGCTGGTCATGCAATGACTTGCCGGCATCCTGTTCCAGATGCAGGCGCTCGACGCCGACTTCGAGATCCTCGAACTGGCCCTTGGAGTCCGGCCCGACCGAGACGATGACATTGCCCTCGCCGACGATCGGATCCTTGAACTGCGAGATCTGATAGCCCTGCGGCAGGTCGGGGTAGAAATAGTTCTTGCGATCGAAGACCGAGCGATTGTTGATCGCCGCCTTCAGACCGAGACCCGTGCGCACGGCCTGGCGAACGCACTCCTCGTTGATGACCGGGAGCATGCCCGGCATCGCCGCATCGACCAGCGACACGTTGTCGTTGGGCTCGGAGCCGAACTGGGTGCTCGCGCCCGAAAACAGCTTGGCTTCGGACAGGACCTGCGCATGAACTTCCATGCCGATGACGATTTCCCAGTCTCCGGTGAGGCCGGAGATGAACTTTCGCGGATCGGGCGTGCGGGTATCGACGAGGGTCATGGGCGAACTCGGATCAGAATATCAGCGGCAGCGGCGAACGAGAGGGGGCGAGAGCTTACCACCAGCGCTTCGGCTCAAAGCGGCCAGCAGCCTTTTCGATGGCGGACGCGGCGGTGAACAGCGTTTCTTCGCCAAAGGGGCGTCCAATCAGTTGGAGTCCCAGCGGCGTTCCCTCGCTCGACAGGCCGGCGGGAACGGAAATCGCCGGAAGGCCCGCCAGGTTGACGGTTACCGTGAAGACGTCGTTCAGGTACATGGCGACCGGATCGGCCGCGAGCGTCTGGTCGTTGATGGCGAAGGCTGCGGACGGCGTTGCCGGCGTGAGCAAGGCATCGACACCCGCCTCGAACGCCAGTTCGAAATCCCGCTTGATCAGCGTGCGAACCTTCTGCGCTTGCAGATAATAGGCATCGTAATAGCCGGCAGAGAGAACGTAGGTGCCGATCATGATGCGGCGCTTGACCTCGCGGCCGAAACCCGCAGCGCGAGTCTGCTCATACATATCAGCAATGTCGCGGCCGGGCACGCGGAGGCCGTATCGAACTCCGTCATATCGCGCGAGGTTCGAGGACGCTTCCGCCATGGCAACAATGTAATAGGCCGGCAGAGCATATTTCGTGTGCGGCAGCGAGACTTCCACGATCTCGGCGCCGGCCTCCTTGGCCCAGGCAATACCTTGAGCCCAGAGCGCCTCAATCTCGGCGGGCATTCCGTCGACGCGGTATTCCTTGGGAATACCGATGCGCAGGCCCTTGAGCGAGCGACCGACCGCCGCCTCGTAATCCGGCACAGGAAGATCGACCGATGTCGTGTCCTTCGCATCGACCGACGCCATCGATTTCAAAAGGATTGCGGCATCCCGCACGTCGCGCGCCACCGGCCCGGCCTGATCCAGCGACGACGCATAGGCGACGACGCCCCAGCGCGAGCAACGGCCATAGGTCGGCTTGATCCCGACCGTCGCAGTGAAGGCGGCAGGCTGACGGATGGAGCCGCCCGTATCGGTCGCAGTTGCTCCAGCGCAAAGCCGCGCGGCTACGGCTGCCGACGAGCCACCCGACGATCCACCTGGAACGAGCGCGAGATCGGAGCCGTTGCGGCGCCAGGGATTGATGACGGGACCGTAATAGCTGCTCTCGTTGGACGAGCCCATGGCGAACTCGTCCATATTGAGCTTGCCAAGCATCACCGCGCCCTCCGCCCAGAGATTGGACGTGACGGTGGATTCGTAGCGCGGTTTGAACCCATCCAGAATATGGGAACAGGCTTGCGTGTGCACGCCCTCGGTGGCGAACAGATCCTTCACGCCGAGCGGGATACCTTCGAGGGATCGCGCCTCGCCCTTGGCCAACCGCTCGTCGGCAGCCGCAGCCATCGCGCGTGCCTGATCGGGCGTTGTCGCGACATAGGCATTCAGCGTCGCGTTCGCGGCGTCGATGGCAGAAAGATAAGCGTCCGTCAGTTCGACGGCGGAAAACTGCTTGGCCTTCAGCGCGTCTCGGGCTTCGGCGATCGTAAGGGCGGTGAGATCGGTCATGAGCTCTTGTTCGGTCGGTTCTGCGACTCAGGCTGCGGCAGGGCGCGCGGTGAGCGGCTTCTCATAAAAAACGGAATAAGTGCTTTCCGGGTAATCGGCGAAAGCACCGCAACGCTGGAAACCCGCGCGCTCGTAAACTCTCCAGGCGGCGGGGTGTCGATCGCCGGTTTCGAGTTTCAAAACAGCGATTCCCTCCTGGGCCGCACGCGAGACGATCTCATTCAGAAGAGCGCCGCCAATGCCATGTCCCTGTTCGGCAGGGCGCACATACATCCGCTTCACTTCGGCCAGATGGGCATCGTGGCGCTTCAGCGCTCCGCAGCCGATGGCCTCGCCGTCGCGACGTGCGATCCAAACGGTGGTGGCCCTCTCGGCCATTTCGTCGGCCGTCATGTGAAAACAGAATTCAGGCGGAGTCAGCGCCAGCAGCACCTCGTTGAGTTCCGCGATCAGCGCGCGCACATCATCCTGAAGCGGCGACTCTTCGCGGATTTCAACAAAAGACACGGCTACTCGACCACTTTGGGAACGAGGAAATAATGATCTTCGGTCGCGGGCGCGTTGGCCACGATGTCATCGGACTTGCGACCGTCGGTCACCGCGTCCTGCCGCTTCTTCATCTGCATGGGAATGACGGAGGTCATCGGCGCGATGCCCGTGACATCCACCTCGCGCAGCTGCTCAACGAAGCCGAGAATGGCGTTCAGCTCGCCTTCCATCGTCGCGACGTCTTCGTCGCTGACGGCAATGCGCGCGAGGCGCGCGACACGGCGAACGGTGGCGGTATCGACAGACATTGGACCTCTTGAAGCGGAGAGCTTGCGTCCAACGCTATATCGGGAGGGCCGGCGCGACGCAATGTCGGCCGACCCAGGGGTGTTAGATCACAGTGGCGTCAGATGTCGAAGGGAACGCCGATCTCCGGCAGACGAACCTGACTCGCCTCGTCTTCCATCGCTTCGATGAACGCATCCGGGCTGGGGTCGAGGATCGGCATCGTGCCCCAATGCAGCGGGATGATCGTCTCGAAGTTGAAATAGCGTCGGCAGGCGAGCGCTGCGACCGCAGCGCCCATCGTCAGACGATCACCGATCGGCACCAGCCCGATCCGAGGATGGTGCAGTTCCTCGATCAGGGCCATGTCGCCGAAGATGTCGGTGTCGCCCATATGATAGACGCTTTGACCATCGGCGAAGTGCAGCACCAACCCGTTCGGCATCCCAAGATAGGTGATGCGTCCATTCTCTTCGATCGAAGCCGACGAATGGAACGCCTGGGTCAGCGTCACCGAAAAATCGCCGAACTTCACGGTGCCGCCCGTATTGGCCGGCTCGATCGTCTCGACGCCCTTCGATTTCAGCCACTGGACCAGCTCGAAAGTTCCGACGACTTTGGCTCCCGTCCGCTTGGCAATCTCGATCGTGTCGCCCACGTGATCGGAATGACCATGCGAGAGCAGGATATGCGTCACGCCTTCGGTCGCGTGAGTGACGTCACCTTTGAAATGCGGATTGCCGGTCAGAAACGGGTCAATCAGAATCACCGACTCGCCGGTTTCGATCCGAAAGGCCGAATGGCCGAAATAGGTCATCTTCATGTTATGGGTCTCCGTCGCCTCGCCGATGCCGCTCGGCCGGGGATCGTGTTCGCGGGCGATTAGGTAGCGCGCTCGGTATCAGGTCAAGGAGAAGCCGGTGGCATTGGTAGGCATCGAAGAGCTGAATACGCTGGTCGGTGAAGGCCGGACCTTGGCCGGGCTGGATCTCGGTACCAAGACCATCGGCCTTTCGGTCTCCGACCTCAGCTGGCGATTCGCCTCGCCCCGCCCGGTCATCCGCCGCGTCAAATTCGGGATCGACGCCGCAGCCCTTCGCAAGCTTTTGGACGAAGCCGAGTGCGGCGGCGTCATCATCGGCCTGCCCCTCAACATGGATGGGAGCGAGGGTCCGCGTGCGCAATCGACCCGCGCCTTCGTGCGAAACTACACACAACTCGACGCCCGCCCCATTGCATTCTGGGACGAGCGTCTGTCCACGGTCGCCGCGGAGCGCGGCATGTTGGAAATGGATGTGTCGCGGGCGAAGCGGGCAGAGCGAATCGACTCGGCCGCCGCGTCGTTCATTCTTCAGGGCGCGCTCGACAGGCTCTCCGCACTGGCCGCGCGGGCCGAAGACGAGAGTTTCGAATAGGCCTGCATGACGAGGGCTTGGATGCGCTTGCGACGACGCAGAGCATAAAGGCCGAGTACGATCGCACTATCCACGATCAGCGCGCGAACCACCAGCGGAGGAAGCTCTTCGGCCGGAATCCCAAGCGTCTGCGCGTAGATCGAGAAAACGAGATCGTAGAAATCCCGCGTCAGGAAAAAGAGGCCGAAGCTCAGATCGCGCGAGGCCAGCACCAGCCAGGTGACAAGGATTGCGATCGGCGTGAACCAGAGGCTGAGAAGCCAGCGCATCAGCCGCGATCCTTCTCGTGCGATCCGCCGATGGCCGAGCGATGATCCGATGGCCGCTCCAAGGCTGCGAGAGCCTTGCGGAACGCCATATCGTCATCCGCATCGTCCCGGATCGCGACGGCATGGTCGAACACCAGGGCCACGGCACTGAGGAAGAGGGCCCAGAAGGCCAGGTCCACCCGATCGAACACATGGGAGAAGGGTGCGCCGAAAAGATAGGCGGCGACAACGGTCGCCGACGCCAGACCGATCGAACCGAAGGCGAACGCCTCGCCCCGCCTTGCAATACGCACGTTGCTGGAGCGCAGGAAGGCCAAGGTGGCGGCCATGACGCCCGCCGCGCTCAACGCCACGAGGGCGACGAAAGCGGACTGTGCCACGGTCGCGCCGGCCGCGGGCTCCAGCGGTTGGGAGCCGATATGGTCGATGCCGGCCAGATGGGCGAGCTCCGACAGGCCGGTGACGGCGTAGAACCCCAGCCACAGACTCAATGCGAAACTGGAAGCGACCTTGGTCATCCTGCGGCTCCTATCGTTAGCGCTTTCTTAACGAAGTTAGTCCCGCACTCGTTCGTTGGACGCAAACGAAAGACATTGTTAGGGTTAACGGCCACGCCTGCGAGCCGCTTTCGCTTGTGGCCGCGAGGGCTTTCTCCTATAGGCGGATCTCGACATGTCAGCGCCCTCGCCCACTCCGCTCGCCCGTCGACATCTTCTCGGCATTGCCGGGTTGTCGCTCCCCGATATTCACCAGCTCATGGATCTTGCAGAAAGCGAGATCGCGGTGAGCCTTGGCCGGGACAAGAAAAAGTCCGCCCTTCGCGGGCGGACCCAGATCAACCTCTTCTTCGAAGCCTCGACGCGCACTCAGGCGTCCTTCGAGCTGGCCGGAAAGCGGCTCGGCGCCGATGTCATGAACATGGCGGTCGCCAACTCGTCGGTGAAGAAGGGCGAAACACTCATCGACACGGCGATGACGCTGAACGCCATGCGTCCGGACCTTCTTGTCGTCCGGCATCACGCGGCCGGCGCTGTAGCGCTTCTCGCGCAGAAGGTCGGCTGCTCGGTGGTGAATGCCGGCGACGGCGCGCACGAGCATCCGACTCAGGCCCTTCTCGACGCCCTCACCATTCGACGCCGCAAAGGCCGGGTGGCGCGGCTCGTCGTCGCGATCTGCGGCGATGTTCTGCACAGCCGAGTGGCCCGCTCCAACATCCTTCTCCTGAATGCCCTCGGGGCGGATGTCCGGGTCGTCGCGCCCTCGACGCTGCTGCCGGCCGGGATCGAGCAGATGGGCGTCACGGTCTTCCGAAACATGGAAGACGGATTGAAGGGGGCCGATGTCGTGATGATGCTGCGGCTTCAGCGCGAGCGGATGGAAGGTTCCTTCGTGCCTTCGGTGCGCGAATATTTTCGCTTTTTCGGCCTCGATGCGCAGAAGCTCTCGTACGCCAAGCCGGACGCGCTCGTCATGCATCCCGGCCCGATGAATCGCGGCGTCGAGATCGCCTCCGATATTGCCGACGGTCCGCAGAGCGTCATCGAGGAACAGGTCGAGATGGGCGTCGCCGTGCGCATGGCCGTCATGGAATGGCTGGTCGGAGACCATGCGGAGATGCGCGCATGAAAGCGGACACTCATCCTCCCCTGGTTGTCGAAAACGCTAGGATATTCGACCCCTCCCGAGGGATTGACGAGATCGGCACACTGATTGCCGAAGACGGCGTCATCCGCGCCGCCGGCGCTTCTGCACGCCAGCAAGGCCGCCCCGAAGGCGCCCAGATCATCGACGCCAAGGGCCTGCTGCTGATTCCCGGCGTCGTGGACGCGCGCGTCTTCATGGGCGAGCCCGGCGGAGAGCACCGCGAGACCATCCGCTCGGTCTCGCGCGCGGCTGCCGCCGGGGGCGTCACGTCCATTCTCACCATGCCCGACACCGATCCGGTGATCGACGACGTGGCGCTGGCGCAATTCGTCAGCCGCACGGCGCGCGAAACGGCCATCGTCAACGTCTTTCCGTCCGCCGCCCTCACAAAGGGCCTGCTCGGCAAGGAGATGACGGAGATCGGCGTCCTGACGCAGGCCGGTGTTCCCGCCTTCACCGAAGGGCGCAAGACCCTGCACGATCCCGCGCTGATCCGCCGGATCATGACCTATATCCGGGATTTCGACGCTCTCTTCATGCACGAGACGCAGGATGCCGACCTGACCGGCTCCGGTGTCATGAACGAAGGCCTCCTCGCCTCCTGGCTCGGCCTTCCCGGTATTCCGCGCGAGGCGGAGATCATTCCGCTTGAGCGCGATTTGAGACTGGCGGCCCTGACGCGCTGCCGATACCACGCGGCCAAACTCTCGACCGCTTTGTCCCTTGACGTTCTGCGCCGCGCCAAAGCCGAGAACCCGCTCGTGACGGCGGGCGTCTCGATCAATTCGCTGTCGCTCAACGAAAACGACATCGGCGAATACCGAACCTTCTTCCGCCTGTCCCCGCCGCTGCGCTCCGAAGACGACCGTCAGGCGATGATCGAAGGGATCGCGGACGGTGCCCTGGACATTATCGTTTCCTCCCACGATCCGCAGGACGCCGACGGGAAACGTCGCCCGTTCTCGGAAGCGGAGGCGGGCTCGGTCGGTCTCGAGACGCTGTTGCCGGCCGCGCTGCGCCTGTATCATTCGGGCCGCGTGTCGCTCTCGCGCGTGGTAGAGTGCCTTACCTCGGCGCCCGCCGCACTCCTGAAGCTCGATCGTGGAACGTTGCTCCCCGGCCGGCCGGCGGATTTCACCTTGGTGGATCTCGATGCGCCCTTTATTTTTGACAAGTCGCGAATCCGTTCGCGCTCGAAAAACTCGGCCTTCGAGAATGCGCGCTTCCAAGGCGAAGTGATGCGAACGGTCGTCGCGGGTCGAACCGTGTTCGATGCAACCGCCGGAACGGTGTGAGGATCGATATGACCTGGGACCATAGCGATCCAACGGCGGTCATCGTCTTTCTGATCCTCGGCTATCTCTGCGGAACGATCGCCTTCGGGCTAATCCTCACCAAGCTCTTCGGATTGGGGGACCTGCGCTCCATCGGCTCGGGCAATATCGGCGCGACCAATGTCCTGCGCACGGGCAACAAGAAGGTCGCGGCGATGACGCTGCTCGGCGACCTTCTGAAGGCCACGGTGCCGATCTGGGTGGCCTGGAAATGGGGCGCGCCTGCCGCAGCCGCTGCAGGCTTCGGCGCCTTTCTGGGGCATCTCTTTCCGATCTGGCTCGGCTTCAAGGGCGGCAAGGGTGTAGCGACCTATATCGGCGTTCTCTTGGGCTTCGCGCCGATCGGCGTTCTGGTCTTTGCCGCCGCCTGGCTCGGCATGGCCAAGATCTTCCGCTACTCCTCTCTCGCCGCGCTGACCGCAACGCTCCTGGTACCCATGGTCTATCTCATCATCGGCAACAGCATGGCCGCAGCCTTGACGACCGTCCTCACCGTGTTGGTCTATCTCAAGCATATCCCGAATATCCGACGGCTCCTCGCGGGCACGGAAAGCCGGATCGGGTCGAAAGGCTGATGAATCCCACAGGCGGGCGTGAGGGCATTTCCGACAGCGAGCGCCTCGCCCGTCTGCGGCTGATCCGCAGCGAAAACATTGGGCCCGTAACCTATCATGGGCTCCTGCGCCGCTTCGGCACGGCGCAAGCCGCCCTCCCGGAGATCCCCGCCCTCGCGGCGAAGGGGGGAAAGCGCCGCATCCAGCTTTGCGACCCGGGTACCGCCGAAGCGGAACTTGCGCGTTTGGCCCGCTTCGGCGCGCGACTGATCTGCCACGACGAGCCAGATTTCTCGCCGGCCCTGCGCGCCGCCGAAGGCTCGCCGCCACTTATCTCCGTGATGGGCGATGCCGCTCGCCTCACCCAACCTGGCGTCGCAATCGTTGGGTCGCGCAACGCCTCCGCCGCCGGGGCGCGGCTCACGCGCATGTTCGCCTCGGAACTTGGCGAGGCCGGCTACGTCGTGACCTCCGGCCTTGCGCGCGGCATCGATACGGTCGCCCATGAGGCGGCTCTGGCCCGCGGCACGGTCGGCATTTTCGCGGGCGGACTCGACCGCCCCTATCCGCCGCAGAACAAGCCTCTGATGCGCCGGATCGTGGATGAGGGCGGTTGTCTTGCGACGGAAATGCCGTTCGGCTGGGAGCCACGCGCCGTAGACTTTCCCCGGCGCAATCGCATCGTCGTAGGCCTCTCCCTGGCTGTTCTGGTGGTGGAAGCGTCTCTGCGGTCGGGCTCGCTGATCAGCGCGCGTCTCGGCGGCGAGCTGGGCCGCCTTGTCTTCGCCGTCCCCGGCTCACCACTCGAACCGCGTTCGGCCGGCACCAACGCGCTTTTGAAGGACGGCGCGCAACTCGCCACGGAAACGGCGGACCTGCTTCAGGCGCTCGAGCCGATGGCGCGCTGCTCTTCATCTATTCGAGAGGCGCTCCATCCCGACGAGCTGAGCGACCCGGATGAGGCGAATGCAGACGAGCGAGCACGTATTCTCCGCTCGCTCGGGGTCGCTCCCGTGTCTCTCGACGATCTGATCCTCCACAGCTCCGTATCGCCGTCGACGGTCCATATGACGCTTCTGGAACTCGAACTCGCCGGGCGCCTGGAGCGTCATTCGGGCGGGCGAATCTCGCTTCTTCCTTGACACCGGCCTGACACGAAGCTCGCCTGTTGCAGCCGATGGGTTGACCCACGCGGCTCGGCTGTCCATGTGAACAAAGCGATATTACGGCGCGTCGGCACCGGCCGGCCGCCCTTTCCGGGACGTGCACATGGAAGTGGTCATCGTCGAATCGCCTGCAAAAGCGAAGACGATCAATAAATATCTGGGCAGCAACTACACGGTGCTGGCCTCCTTCGGGCACGTTCGGGATCTCCCGGCGAAAGACGGCTCCGTGCGCCCGGACGAAGACTTCTCCATGGACTGGGAGGTCGACAAGCCTTCGCAGAAGCGCCTTACCGAGATCGCCCAGGCCGTGAAAAACGCCGACGCCTTGATTCTCGCGACCGACCCGGATCGCGAAGGAGAAGCGATTTCCTGGCATGTGCTCGAAGTTCTGCGCCAGAAGAAGGTTCTGAAGGACAAGCCCGTCAGCCGCGTCGTCTTCAACGCCATCACCAAGAAGGCGGTGCTCGACGCGATGGCCAATCCGCGCGAGATCGACGCGCCACTGGTGGACGCCTATCTGGCGCGCCGGGCGCTCGACTATCTCGTCGGCTTTAACTTGTCGCCCGTTCTCTGGCGCAAGCTGCCGGGCGCGCGCTCGGCGGGCCGCGTCCAGTCCGTCGCGCTACGTCTTGTCTGCGACCGTGAAAGTGAAATCGAGCGCTTCAACTCCGAGGAATATTGGCAGATCGCTGCCAAGCTCGCGACGCCGCGCGGTGATGATTTCGAGGCCCGCCTGACCGGCTTCGAGGGCGAGCGCCTCCAGCGCCTTTCGATCAACAACGAAGCGCGCGCTTTCGCCATTCGCGACATGCTGAACGGAGCCTCGTTCCGGGCTGTGAGCGTCGAGGCCAAGCCGACCAAGCGCAACCCTTCGCCTCCCTTCACCACGTCGAGCCTCCAGCAGGCGGCTTCGGCCAAGCTCGGCTTCGGCGCGTCCCGCACGATGCAGATTGCGCAGCGCCTGTACGAGGGCATGGACATCGGCGGCGAGACGGTCGGTCTCATCACTTATATGCGAACCGACGGCGTGCAGATGGCGCCTGAAGCCATCGATGCTGCCCGCTCTGCGATTGCGGAGACCTTCGGCGCGCGCTACGTGCCGGAGAAGCCGCGTGCTTATTCGACCAAGGCCAAGAACGCGCAGGAAGCACACGAAGCGATCCGCCCCACCAGCTTTATGCGCCATCCCAAGGACATGGAGCGCTTTCTCGATCGTGATCAGGCACGGCTCTATGACCTGATCTGGAAGCGCGCCATCGCCAGCCAGATGGCGTCCGCCGAGATCGAGCGCACGACGGCCGAGATCGTGGCGGAGAACGGTGGTCAGAAGGCGCAACTGCGCGCCACAGGCTCCGTCATCCGCTTCGAAGGCTTCATCGGCGCCTATCAGGATCATCGCGACGACTCGAAGACGACGATCGAACAAGAGTCGGATGACGATGATTCCGCTCGCCTGCCGGAAATCACGGCGCAGGACCCGCTGAAGAAGCTCTCGATCGACCCGAGCCAGCACTTCACCGAACCCCCGCCGCGCTTCTCCGAAGCCTCGCTTATCAAGCGGATGGAAGAACTCGGGATCGGTCGCCCGTCGACCTATGCCGCAACGCTTCAGACGCTGCAGGACCGTCAATATATCGTGCAGGACAAGCGCAAGCTTCTGCCCGATTCCAAGGGGCGGCTCGTCACCGCCTTCCTGCACAATTTCTTCGAGAAGTATGTCGAGTACGATTTCACGGCCGACCTCGAAGGCAAGCTCGACGGCATTTCCTCCGGCGAGTTGTCCTGGAAGGAGGTCCTGCGCGAGTTCTGGAAGGACTTTTCGGCTCAGATAGACGGGACCAAGGAACTCCGAGTCACCGATGTTCTCGATGCGCTGAATGAGGAACTCGCGCCGCTCGTCTTCCCGGATCGCGGCGACGGAACCGACCCGCGCGCCTGTCCGCGATGCGGCAACGGCAAGTTGAGCCTCAAGCTCGGCAAGTTCGGTGCGTTCGTCGGGTGCTCGAATTATCCTGAGTGCGGCTTCACGCGTCAGCTCGGCTCCAATCTTTCGGCCGAGGCGGCAGAGGGCGATGGCGGACTGAACGAGCCGAAGGATCTGGGTGTCGATCCCGAATCCGGCGAACCTGTCACGCTTCGCTCGGGGCGCTTCGGCCCCTATGTCCAGCGCGGCGACGGCAAGGAGGCCAAGCGCTCTTCGCTGCCCAAGGGCTGGCAGGTCGCCGATATCGATTTCGAAAAGGCCCGCCAGCTTCTCTCGCTCCCGCGTGAGGTCGGTTTGCACCCCGAATCCGGCAAACCGATCCTGGCCGGCCTTGGCCGTTACGGCCCCTTCCTCCAGCACGATGGCGCCTATGCCAATCTAGAAACCGTCGAGGACGTTCTGACGATCGGCCTCAACCGCGCCGTGACCGTAATCGCCGAGAAGAAGGAAAAGGGCGGACGTAGCCGCTCGACTCCGGCCGCCTTGGCGACGCTGGGCGAGCATCCCGATTTCGGCGGCACGATCACGGTGCGCGAGGGGCGCTTCGGTCCTTACGTGAATGTCGGCAAGGTGAACGCGACCCTTCCGAAATCGAAGGACCCTGCGTCCGTCACGCTGGAGGAGGCGATTCAGCTTCTGAACGAGCGCGCTGAGAAGTCGGGCAAGACGCCGAAAAAAGCCGCTCCGAAGAAGGCGAGCACGAAGAAGGCTGCTGCCGATGGCGAGGCCGCGGAGAAGCCCAAGCGCGCCACCACGCGCAAGGCCGCACCCAAGACTGCAGATAAAGAGGCGGCGGCACCGAGAGCCGCTGCGCCCAAGACCGAACTGATCAAAGCCAAGAAGGCGACGTAAGGAGTTCCATGGCCAAGCGAGCGATCCCGACCACCGACGAGCGCTCGCTGAGCCGGGAAGCCGTTCTGCGTTTCATCGCGGACAATCCGCAGCGGGCGACGAAACGCGATCTTGCCAAGGCCTTCGGGGTCAAGGGCGCGGCGCGGGTGACGTTGAAGGACATCATCGCCGATCTTCAGTCGGAAGGTCTTCTGGCGGGAACGCGCAAGCAGTTCACCCAGCCAGGTGCCCTCCCGTCCATGACGGTTCTGGAAATCCGAGACCGGGACGATGAAGGCGGTCTCTTGGCCGATCCCGTCGGATGGGACGAGAACGATCTCGGCCCGCGCCCTCGCTTCGCCATTCGTCAGAAGCGCGACCAAGCCGCCATTGCGGGCGTCGGGGATCGCGTCCTCGCGCAGCTCGACTTCGAGGCGCCGGACGGTCCGCTCGCTCATGTCATTCGGCTCTTGGAGCGAAAGACCGCTCGTGCGCTCGGCGTCTTCCGCGCGGCGCCGGGCGGCGGTGGCCGCGTCGAGCCCGTGGAGCGGCGGCAGAGCGAGTATCTGATCGGGGCTGGAGAAACGCGCGGCGCCAAGGACGGCGATCTGGTCGAGGTGGAGCCCTCGTCGCGTGTCAAATCGGGCCTGCCGCTCGGCTCCGTTGCCGAGGTCATCGGCTCCCTCCATACGGAGAAGGCGATCTCCACCATCGCGCTTCACGCGCATTCGATCCCGCACGTGTTTCCCAAATCCGTGCTGGCGGAAGCCGAAGCGGCCGGACCGGCCAGTATGCAGGATCGGGAGGATTGGCGCGCGCTGCCGCTCATCACCATCGATCCGCGGGACGCGAAGGATCACGACGACGCCGTTCATGCGGCTGATGATACCGACCCGTCCAATCCCGGCGGCTTCGTCGTGACCGTCGCGATCGCCGATGTCTCCTGGTATATCCGACCCGGCTCCAAGCTCGACGCCGAAGCCAAGCTGCGCGGCAACTCGGTCTACTTTCCAGACCGAGTGGTTCCGATGCTGCCGGAGCGAATCTCCAACGATCTCTGCTCGCTGCGCGACGGCGTGGATCGCCCTGCCCTCGCCGTCCGCATGATCTTCGATCGCGACGGGCATAAGCGCGATCATCGCTTCCACCGCATCATGATGCGAAGCCATGCCAAGATCGCCTATCAGGATGCTCAAGGGGCGATCGATGGAGCGCCGGATCTCGTCGACCCCACCATTGTCGAGACTGTTCTTCGCCCACTCTGGTCAGCCTACGCGGCTTTGAAGCGGGCTCGAAACCAGCGTGGCCCGCTCGACCTCGACCTGCCGGAGCGCAAAATCCTTTTGAACGCGGCCGGGCGGGTTGATCGGGTCATTCTACCGGAGCGGCTCGATGCGCATAAGCTCATCGAAGAGTTCATGATCCAGGCCAATGTCGCGGCTGCCGAAGTGCTGGAGCAACGCAAACAGGCGTTGATCTACCGCGTGCACGACTCGCCCTCCCTCGCCCGTCTGGAAACGCTTCGGGACTTCCTTCGGACGCTGGACCTGCCTTTGGCCAAGGCCGGCGCGCTGCGGCCCTCGCATTTCAACGGCATTCTCCATGCCGTGAAAGAGACCGAGCACGAGAGCCTTGTGAACGAGGTGATCCTCCGTTCACAAAGCCAAGCCGTCTACGCGCAAGACAATCTCGGGCATTTCGGGCTGAACCTCGCGCGCTACGCGCATTTCACTTCGCCGATCCGACGCTACGCCGATCTGATCGTGCACCGCGCTCTGGTGAAAGCCTTGGGCCTCGGAGACGGCGGCCTGTCCAAGGAGGACGAAGAGCATCTGGAGGAAACGGCCGAAGCCATCAGCCAGGCCGAGCGCCGGGCCATGGCCGCCGAGCGCGACACGATCGACCGTCTGATCGCGCATCATCTGGCCGAGCGGCTGGGCGACCAGTTCACGGGCAAGATTCAGGGTGTCACGAAGTCGGGGCTTTTCGTCCAGTTGCCGACCTTCGGCGCGGACGGCTTCATTCCAATCTCGACGCTCGGCACCGACTATTACCACTATGACGAAGTGGGACATGCCCTGATCGGGGAACGCACCAAGCGCGGCTTCCGGCTGGGCGATACGGTCGAGGTCAAACTGGTCGAGGCGATTCCCCTGGCAGGCTCCATGCGCTTCGAAATGCTGTCCGAAGCCCGCGACTTGCCAGCGACGACCGGCTCCTTCCACAAAGCAGCCCGACGTTCTCATCGCTTGCACAGGCCCGGCCGCCAGCCCAAGATCGCCGGCAAGGGCGGGAGGAAGAAGCGATGAACGTTTCGGATCATCCAGCGGACGATCCTCATCTCGCTGAGGCTGTCGCAGATCTGGGCGAGCCGCGGGATACGCTCCAAGCCATGGCGCGTGGCTTCCTGATGCGCTGCCCTCGCTGCGGACGCGGGCCGCTCTTCCACGGCTTCCTGAAAAGCGTGGACAAGTGTGAGGCCTGCGGCGAGGTGTTCCATCATCACCGTGCCGACGATCTGCCGCCGTATCTCACGATCTTCATCGTCGGCCATCTCGTGGTCGCCCTTTTCATGGGCGTGGAACAGGTGAGCGACCTGCCGCTCTGGGCGCATCTGGCGATCTGGATTCCCGTAACGATCGCCTTGTCGCTGGTGCTCCTGCGCCCGTTAAAAGGCGCGACGATCGGTCTGCAATGGGCCATGCGAATGCATGGTTTCGGAGGCCGATCGGAGGAAAGCGACGCCTGAAAGCTCGGCCCACGAGGCCTGCATCTTGACTTCGCCGCTCCCATGCGTAGTGTCCGCGACGATAAGGAAACGTGGTTTCACGCTTCCGTTCGGTTCTGTCCGCTTCGGCGGTATGGACCAGACACAATCTCTCATGTCCTGCATGCCCCGTGCGACGCCTGCCCGGCCCGCCGTCAGACGCAGGGCCACGATACGCCAGGATGGACGCACAATGGCCAAGGCTACAACGATCAAGATCAAGCTGCTCAGCACGGCTGACACGGGCTTCTTCTACGTCACGACGAAGAACAGCCGTACGATGACCGACAAGATGGTCAAGACGAAGTACGATCCGGTTGCTCGCAAGCATGTCGAGTTCCGCGAGACCAAGATCAAGTAAGATCTGTCTCATAGACTGACGATGCGCCGCTCCCTTTCGGGGCGGCGTTTTCGTTTGTGCCTTGCAGCACGACGACACACCGCATGATACGCTTGCGTCGCAGTCGTTCCAATTAGGGGTTGGGGATGGGACGCGCGCGCGGCTCGAAAGTGGTCGGCCGACTGCCGATCGCGGCACGAGGATACCGCATATGACCAGCTGCCGACCGACCGCCCCACGGGACCCAGGAGATGCGGCGGACCTGAGCATTCCATGGGGGAACCAGAGATCAGGCTTTCGCCTGTCTATTGATATCGCCCTGCTTCGTAGACTTGCCGAGAATCGGCAGGGAATCAATCCAGAAGCTGAAAATTGATCTTGATCTATTCAGGAATGGTTAAAGCTGGACCATACTTGTAAGCGTGGACCGGACCACGCGATTGCGGCCTTCCCGCTTGGCTTGGTAAAGGGCCAGATCAGCCCGCTTGAGAAACTCGCGCGGCTCTTCCCCCGCCCACATGGCCAGCCCAAAACTTGCCGTCACGGGGAGCTCCTTGTCTCCCGCACCAAAGGGGCTCGCCGCAATGACCTCACGCAGACGGTCGGCAGCCTGCAACGCCTCATCCTCGCTAAGATCGGGCATGAGGAGCGCAAACTCCTCGCCCCCCATCCGCGCGGCCAAGTCGCTTCCCCGAGAATTGGCGAGGATGTGATGGGCGAACTGCCGCAGCACCTCGTCACCGGCATCGTGGCCGAACGCGTCATTGATGTGTTTGAAGTGGTCGATGTCGAGCATCATGACGCAGAGCGGCCGTCCGCTCTGGCGGGATTGATCGATCAATGGCCTGAGATGGGTGTCGAAGAAGCGCCTGTTGTGCAAGCCCGTCAAAGGGTCGGTGATCGCGAGTTCGAGCGTTGATTGAAAGCTGCGGCGCAGACCTTCATCATAGCGCCGGCGACGCACCTGCGTGCGAATACGGGCCAGAAGCTCGTTCTTGTCGAGCGGCGTCTGGCAGTAGTCATTGGCGCCAAGTTCCAAACCACGCCCCACCCGCGCCTCATCTTCCGGAGCGGCCAACAACAGAATGGGGATTTGCCGCGTCGCTTCCTGAGAGCGCAGCCGCGAACACAGGCGCAGAGGGTCGAACCCGGTCGAGCGCAGGTCGATGATAAAAAGATCCACCGTCTCTGTGGTCTGTACCGCCGCGTCCGGCTCGCTCATCGCGATCAAATTATGCTCGGTGCCGATCAGGCGGGCCAGCCGCTGCGACTGATCCGACGCATCCAGAATGGCGTAGACCCGACCCTTGAGCCCCGAATCGAGAGGGGGAGGGGGCTGGAGCGCCGCCGTCAGCTTCGTGCTCGTCTCGGCACGCATCCGCAGCTCGTCCGTCAACATCTTGAGACGGGTGAGACTTCTGATTCGGGAGAAAAGCGGCAGGCCGCGCACCGGCTTGGTCAGAAAATCGTCGGCGCCAGCTTCCAGCCCTCGGACACGGTCCTGCTGCTGGTCCAGCGCCGTCACGAGCACGACAGGCAGATGCATGGTGCGCGGATCGCTTTTGAGCCGCCGACAAACTTCGAAACCATCCATGCCCGGCATCATCACGTCGAGCAGAACGAGATCGATCATCTCGCGGCCGCATATATCCAGCGCCTCCTGCCCGGACGTCGCGAGGAGAACGTCGTAATATTCTTCCGCCAACTGCGCCTGCATCAGGCGCAAATTGACGGGCATATCATCGACGATCAGAATCCGGGCGGACATGCGTCAAGCATCGCCAAGGAAGGACTTGATGGTCTCGATGAATTTCAGAACCGAGATGGGCTTGGAGATATAAGCTTCGCAACCGCCCTTCCGAATGCGCTCTTCATCGCCCTTCATCGCGAAGGCCGTGACGGCAATAACGGGAATCGAGCGCAGTTCAGGATCGGCCTTCAAATCTCGCGTGACATCCAGCCCGGAGACCTCAGGCAGTTGGATATCCATCAGAATCAGGTCGGGACGATGCTCGCGCGCCAGATCGACAGCCGTCAAACCCGAACGGGTTTGGACCGTGCGGTAACCGTGAGCCTCGATCAGATCGCGAAAGAGCTTCATATTCAGCTCGTTGTCTTCGACGATCATGACGGTCTTGGTCATACGAATACCCTCTTCCGAACGTGACTCGTCCGGTTTCCCGACCTTCAATAGGCAAAGCTAGGGTAATTTGATTTAACAATTCGGCAATTCGGTCCTTCGACCGCGAAAGGAATCAGTTATGATTAACAAGACCTACCGCAGCGGAAGCGACGATCTGGAACAGACGGCGGCCGGTCTCGCGATCGAAGCCCTGACCTTCATCTCAACCGATCGACTTCTGTTCAATCGGTTTCTGCGCCTCACCGGGCTCGAACTCGAGAATCTTCGGCAAGCGGCGGGCGAGCCGGCGTTTCTTGCGGGCGTTCTGGATTTCGTTCTTTCAGACGAAAAACTCGTTACGGACCTCGCCGCCCATCTCGACATCCCAGCCGTGCGGATCTCGGCCGCGCGCCGTGTCCTGGCGCTTCCCTACGCGGAGTCCTACTCCTGATGACGACGATCGGCCCTTCGATCGATGCGCTGCCCAAGCGCCATGACGCCTTGCTCGTCCTGGATGTCGATGAGGTCGTGCTGCATTTCATCGCGCCCTTCTGCGAACTCTTGGCCGAGCATGGCGCGCAACTGCATTTCGAAAGCTTTCGGCTGACCGGCAATGTTCGATCGCTTTCGACGGGCGCGGCCGTCTCCGGTCATGAGCTCGATCGCATCACCGACCTTCTCTACACAGAGCAGGTCGAGCGGCAGCGGCCGGTGGCGGGTGTCGCCGAAGCGCTAAGTGAGCTTCGCGAAAGCGCCGACATCGTGTTCCTGACGGCGATGACGCCGCACTATTACGCGCAGCGCCGTACCCTCCTCGACCAGCATGGGCTGACCGATCCGATGATAGCCACCGAGCGATCCAAAGGTGGCCTTCTCGCCGAAATGCGCCAGCGCTGGAAGGGGCCGATCGTGTTTGTGGATGATCTCCCGCCCAATCTGGAGGGAGCCCGGCGCAGCGCGCCGGATATTCATCTCGTCCATCTCATGGCGAACCGTGAGTTCCGCGCTCACCTTCCATCAATGCCGAAGGGAACCGCGAGGGCCGACAACTGGTCAGAGGCCGCAGGGCTGATCCAGCGCCTTCTGGCAGGCTGAATTCTATCCGGCCGATCCGGTGCCACGTTGGTAACGGCTCAGAACGGCGCTCCCGCCTTACGCCAGCTCGACGTCGAGGACGCCGGGCGCCGCCTTGATCACACTTGCCATCTGCGGCGAAACGCGGAACTTGCCCGGCAGGGTGATCTCCACCTCGCGCTCGCCATCGTCGCGCAACAGGATCAGCGAGATGTCGCTGTCTCCGCCTTGGCGCAATTGACTCTGGAACAGCGAAAACGGCTTGGCGTCGCGCATGAAGATGCGCAGCGCTTTTTGCATCTTCTCCGCCTCGGCTTCCAGCGACTGGACACCGGACGCGCGCAGCGAGATACCTTCCGGCCGATCTTCTGCCGAGACCGTGACAATCACCGAAGCGCCCGGCTCCAGCTTGTCGCGGAAGGTGATGAGCGTTTCGGTGAAGAGCACGATCTCATATTGCCCCGTCGGGTCGGACAACTGGACGATACCGATCTTGCCGCCGGTGCGCGTCTTGCGCTCCTGCCTCGATGTCACCGTTCCGGCCAGGCGACCCGCCGTCTGCCCCTTGCGGACGCCAGCGACGACTTCCGCGTAGGTCTGAACCTTCAGGCGCTTCATGGCGTCCTTGTATTCGTCCAGCGGGTGAGCCGAGAGATAGAAGCCGATCGACTGGAACTCCCGCAGTAGCTTTTCAGCCGTGCTCCATCCCGATACTTCGTCCAGCCGCAGGGGTTCGGGTTCCCCACCACCGCCGAACATATCGTGCTGGCCGGACGTGCGCCCCGCCTGCGCCAGCGCGGCATAGGCGGAGAGCTTTTCGAGATTACCGCACAAGCGAGCACGGTCGATGCCAAAACAATCCAGCGCGCCCGCCGCGATCAGATGTTCGAGCGTGCGTTTGTTGACGATCTTGGGATCGATCCGCGCGCAGAAATCCTCGAGGCTTTTGAATGTCCCGCCTTCCTCGCGCTTTTCGACGATATGATCCACCGCCTGCTCGCCGACGCCCTTGATGGCTGCCAGCGCGTAGATGATCTTCCCGTCCCGAACCTCGAAAGGCCGGTGCGAGAGTTGCACCGAAGGCGGCACGACGGGAATGCCCAGACGCTTGGCATCAAGGCGGAAGTCGTTGAGCTTGTCCGTATTGCCCATATCGAGCGTCATCGACGCGGCCAGGAACTCGACCGGGTAGTTCGCCTTCAGATAGGCCGTATGATAGGAGACCAGCGCATAGGCCGCCGCATGGCTCTTGTTGAAGCCATAGTCGGCGAACTTCGCCAGAAGATCGAAGATCGTGTTGGCCTGCGCCTTTGGAATGCCGTTCTTCACGCAGCCATCCACGAAGCGCACGCGCTGAATATCCATTTCGGCGCGGATCTTTTTGCCCATGGCGCGGCGCAGCAGATCGGCCTCGCCCAGCGTATAGCCGGACAGAACCTGCGCGATCTGCATCACCTGTTCCTGGTAGATGATGACGCCCTGCGTTTCCCGAAGGATCGGTTCGATCTTCGGGTGGATGATCTCGACCTCTTCCTCCTTGTGCTTGCGGGCGTTGTAGACCGGGATATTCTCCATCGGGCCGGGGCGATAGAGCGCGACGAGAGCGACGATATCCTCGAACCGATCGGGTTTCATGCCGATCAGCGCCTTGCGCATGCCAACCGATTCCACCTGAAACACGCCGACCGTCTCGCCGCGCGTCAAGAGTTCGTAGGTCGGCTTGTCCTCCAGCGGAACAGCACCGAGATCGATCCTTTCACCGCGCCGGGCGATCAGGTCAACAGCGGTCTTCAGCGTCGTCAGCGTCTTCAGGCCGAGGAAGTCGAACTTCACGAGCCCGGCCTGCTCCACCCATTTCATGTTGAACTGGGTGACCGGCATATCGGATCTGGGATCTCGATACATCGGCACGAGCTTCGACAGGGGCCGGTCGCCGATCACGATACCGGCGGCGTGGGTCGAGGCGTGGCGGTAGAGACCTTCGAGTTTCAGCGCGATGCTGAGAAGGCGGTCCACCACCTCCTCCTTTCGCCGCTCTTCCTGAAGGCGCGGTTCGTCCTCCAGTGCCTGCGCGAGCGTCACCGGATTGGCCGGGTTTTGAGGCACGAGCTTGCAGAGCTTGTCCACGTGGCCGTAGCTCATCTCCAAAACACGCCCGACGTCGCGCAGCACGGCGCGCGCCTGCATGGAACCGAAGGTGATGATCTGGGCCACCTGCTCGCGCCCATATTTCTGCTGGACGTAGCGGATCACCTCCTCGCGCCGATCTTGGCAGAAGTCGATGTCGAAATCGGGCATCGAGACGCGGTCGGGATTGAGGAAGCGCTCAAACAGAAGCGCGAAACGGAGAGGATCGAGATCGGTGATGGTCAGCGAATAGGCGACGAGCGAGCCCGCGCCCGAACCACGGCCGGGTCCGACCGGGATGCCCTGCGCCTTCGCCCATTTGATGAAGTCCGACACGATCAGGAAGTAGCCAGGGAACTTCATCCGCTCGATGACCGAGAGTTCGAACTCAAGCCGCTCGCGGTAGGTCTCGACGGTCTGGCCCGGTGCGGGACCGTGCGCTGCCAATCGCGCCTCGAGCCCGGCTTCAGCTTGGGCGCGCAGTTCCGCCGCTTCGGCAAGCTCGGCCTCGCTCGCATCAGCACCTGCGCCAGCGAAACGGGGCAAGATGGGCTTGCGCGTGCGGACGCGATACGAGCAACGTCGCGCGATTTCGACCGTGTTCTCGATCGCCTCGGGCAGATCGGCGAAGAGAAGTGCCATCTGCTCCTGCGATTTCAGGCAGTGGTCACGCGTCAGGCGGCGGCGATCCTCGTGGCTGACGAGCCGATTCGAAGCCACCGCGATCAACGCGTCATGCGCGTCGAAATCTTCGTTGCAGAAGAAGAACGGCTCGTTGGTTGCGACAAGCGGGAGATTCAGCTCGTAGGCCAGCGCGCAGGTTTCGGGCTCCGTACGCCGGGCACGGCCTTCGTGACGCTGCAATTCGACATAGAGCCGATCGCCGAAGGCGGACGCCAGCATTTCCAACCGAGCGCGGGCAACAGTGCTTTGACCCGACGCGATGGCGGCCCCGATCGGCCCGAGCGGCCCTCCGGTCAGAGCGATCACGCCATCCGAATGCTCGGCCAGCCATTCCGCCAGAACGTGCGGACGCGTGTTTCCATCATGTTCCAGATAGGAGCGGGACACAAGTTCCACGACGTTCTCGTAGCCACGCTCCGTCGCCGCGATGAGAACGATCGACCCTGTCGATCCGAAGCCGGAGCGATCCCGTGGATTGCCCTCCACATCGCGGAAGTCGACCTCAATCTGACACCCGATGATGGGCTGGATGCCAGATTTCGCCGCTTTTTCCGAAAACTCCAGCGCCCCGAAAAGATTGCCTGTATCGGCAATCCCGATTGCAGGCGCTCCATCGCTCTTGGCGAATTTGACGATCTGGTCGACGCGCAGCGCGCCTTCGAGCAAAGAAAAGGCGCTGTGCACCCGAAGATGAATGAAACGCAGGGGCGTCGCTGCGCCCCCTTTCTCTTCGGCCATGACGATGTTCCCGATCTCGGCACGGACCTCATCGAAGGGTCCGTCAGGCCGAAGCTCGAAGACCGGATCGAGGATCGATTCGGTTTCGAAGTCCGCAGCCAGGAATTCGTCAGTGTTCCAATTCATGAGCCGAAGTCCAGACCCGATCCGGACTTGTTCACCATTCCCGCAAGCGTGGGATCAGATCAGATGAAGGATCAAGGCAAAGCTCGCGATGAAAGCGGCTACGGCCGTGAGCGAAGCGATTTCTCTGAGAACCAGCATGACAACCTCCGTCGATCTGTGTTCCCAATTTGTTCCATTCCCTTGCGATACGCAAGAACAAAGTAAGAACAAGTCCACTATGGTTGCTGAAATGACAAAGCCCCGCATTCAGGGCGGGGCTTTGAAGGCTTGCGGTTGGGATGGACGCTCTTCAGCCGTTCAAACGCCCGAGAAAGCGGTCCGCCGTCCGAAGGCTCAGCGCCATGATG
Source organism: Aureimonas ureilytica (assembly GCF_001475935.1). Taxonomy (GTDB): domain Bacteria; phylum Pseudomonadota; class Alphaproteobacteria; order Rhizobiales; family Rhizobiaceae; genus Aureimonas; species Aureimonas ureilytica_A. The sequence continues at coordinate 67,376 of NZ_LDQA01000001.1, read as the reverse complement.
GTCAGCGCCGGATTTGCTGCGAGGGCCGAGGGGAAGACCGAATTGTCGGCAATCCAGAGGTTGGGCACATCGAAGCTGCGGCCATAGGGATCGACCACGCTATCTCCCGCATCGACGCCCATCCGGCAGGTTCCGATCGTATGGGCGGTACGATCGAGCACCCAGACGTCGCTCGCCCCGGCGGCTTCCCAGACCGATGTCATGAATCGAACCGCGTGGGCGCGGAGCGCCTTTTCATTCTCGCCGTACCCGAAGCGGATCAGCGGCTTGGGCATGCCCCTCCCATCCAGCTCGTCCGATAGGGTCATCACGTTCTGGTCGCTCGGAAGGCATTCGCCATTGATGCCGATGCCGGCGACGTGGTTGTAGCGGTCGAGATAGTCGGTGAGCTTCTGCCCCCAGAGACCTCGCCCGCGAGCCACTTGGTCCGCCCATGTCTGGAGCACCACGCCCAGGCTTTGAACGAGATAGCCACCGGCGAAATCGGCGCCTTCCGGTCGCAGCATGTCTTCGGTGATCAGCGAAGACGGATAGCCTTTGTTCATCCGCATCTCGTGTGGGAACGTTCCCCAGACCTGCGTTGCGACATGCGCCGTGTAATTGCGCCCCACCTGACCGCTTGAATTGGCGATCCCCTGCCGCAGGAGAAGGCGCGGTGTCTCGATCGCCCCCGCGCAAAGAAACACCTGCGCGCATTTTTGACGCATCATGGCGCCGGCCTGCCAATAGACGACCGCCGCGATCCGCCCTTGGCTGTCGAACTCGAAATGATCGGCGAAGCTCTCCGGTCGAATCTCCGCACCGCGCGCGACGGCGAGGGGAAGATAGGTGACGTCCATCGACGTCTTGGCACCATTGCGACAGCCCTGATGGCAATAGCCGCAATTCACGCAAGGCTCGCGTACTGGGGCATCCGGTTGCTCGAAACGGCGTGACACGACTGCGACAGGACCATCGCTCGCCTTCGCCCCAACGGCCTCGCATCCTTTCGCCATAACCTGCGCAGGTGCGTTCCGCAGAACGGGCGGCAGCGCATAGCGACGGGACGAGTCCCAAGGGTAAGATGCCGGGCCTGACACGCCGACGAAGGACTCAACTTCCTCATAGTAGGGAATGAGCTCGTCGAGTGACAAAGGCCAATCCCGCCCCTTCCCGGTTTCGCTCGCCAAGCGCAGATCGCGCGCGTCGGCGCGCGGCACGAAGGCGCCCCAATGCAGCATCGAGCCGCCGACACCGACGCCGCTATTGTTGGCACCAAACGCTTCCGGCATCGAGCCACCGCTGACGCGCTCATCCATCCAATACAGATCGGACGACATCGCCTCGTCCGCCGCGTATTCTCTGGGGTCTCGGTTCGATCCGGCTTCCAGCGCCACGACGCGCAGGCCCGCTGCGGCCAGCCGCGCCAGAAGGGGCGATCCACCGGCACCCGTCCCGATGATCACAGCGTCCACAACCTCATTCAGCCCATAATGTGCCATTCGGTCGAGCTTCATCGTGCGTGCTCCGATTGGTCGAACGATGAGACCGGCTCAGGCTCCCAAGCCTCGCGTTCGTCGATGCCGACGTTCTCGAAGCCTTGGAACGCCAATCCGGTGCCGCCGCCATTCGCAAAGCCGGAATAGCCAATCCGCGCCATAATGGCGGGATGCGCGACATAATGACGAACCGCGTCAGATCGGACTTCTTCGAACCAGAGCTTCATCTGCTCGGCATCGAAACACCCTCCCGGCACCGGGGAGACGGCATTGCCGTGGCCGATCGTTTCCAGCAATTCGTCCCTCGCCGCCTCCGGCAGGAGATCGAACCCCTGCCCGGTCTTCGCCTCGGCCAAGGCGTTCAACGTGTCGAGGCCGGCGCGATAGGCTTCTGGATCGGTCGGGAGAGCTTCGTAGCGCCAGCCGTTTCCCTCTTGATCTGCCATCATCGCGTCGAGGCGCAGCGCGATGTCGATGCCGTAGGCTTCCGCATCCGGAAGAATACGAGAAACCATCGCTCGTAAGGTGTCCAACTGTCGTTGGTCGAACGACCGAGGCGCCGTCGCAGAATCGTCCGGAAGAGCGCGCCGCGCCAGCTCGGCTTTCAGCGCATCGCTGACGCGATTAGGTGGGACGAGATCCGTACAAAGAGGGAAAGGTCGAGACGAGGTCTTGATTGGGGACGCAGTGGACAACGGCAGGTCCTAACGCAGTTGGAACGGTTCGAATGTGGCCGTCTAACTACGTGGATGCGAAAACGCTGCATCGGATCGCTCGGCAAGTTGCCGCATGATGCAGGAGCCGCCGCCCCTCGCAGGGCGACGAACCTGTTGTCTCAGAGACGATGATCCCGAATCTTCCCTTCGGACAGCGTCACGGCGCGGTCCATTCGACGAGCCAGATCGTGATTGTGTGTCGCGATCAGCGCTGCCACACCGGACTGGCGCACCAGCGCGGTCATGGCGTCGAACACATAGTTCGACGTGGTTGGATCGAGATTACCGGTCGGCTCGTCCGCCAGAAGCACAAAGGGATTGTTGGCGACCGCTCGAGCGATCGCGACCCGCTGCTGCTCGCCGCCCGAGAGTTCGGAGGGGCGATGTTTGGTGCGATGGCCCAGCCGCATATAATCGAGCAGTTCCCGTGCCCGATCCGCCGCCAGATCCCGGCGAAGACCGCCGATCATCTGGGGCAGCATGACGTTCTCAAGGGCCGAGAATTCCGGCAGGAGATGGTGGAACTGATAGACGAACCCGATGGCGGAGCGCCGCATGGTCGTGCGCCCGGCGTCGTCCAGCGCGCCGCAGGATTGCCCGTTGACGACCACGTCCCCGGCGTCTGGCCGTTCCAGCAAGCCGGCAATGTGCAGAAGTGTGGACTTACCCGAGCCCGACGGTGCGACAAGCGCCACCATCTCGCCCGGCATGATCGCGAGGTCCGCCTGATCCAGGATCGTGAGACGAGCGTCCCCTTGCGCGAAATGACGTTCGACGCGCTCAAGACGAAGAGAAGCCTGATCCATCATTCGTAACGCAATGCCTCGACGGGATCGAGCTTCGATGCCTGCCACGAGGGGAAGATCGTCGCGAGAAAGGACAAACCGACCGCCATGAGCACGACTGTCGCGACCTCACGGGCATCGATCTCGGCCGGCAGCCGGCTGAGGAAGTAGAATTCGGGATTGAACAAGGTCGTGCCCGAGACCCAAGAAAAGAACTGACGGAGATTTTCGATATTCAGGCAGAAAACCGTACCCAGAACGAAGCCCGCCAGCGTTCCCGAAATGCCGATCGAGGCGCCCGTGATCAGAAACACGCGCATGATCGATCCACGCGTAGCCCCCATGGTTCGCATGATCGCGATGTCCCGGCCCTTGTCCTTCACCAGCATGAAGAGACCGGAGATGATGTTCAGCGCGGCGACCAGAACGATCAGGGTCAGGATGATGAACATGACGTTGCGCTCGACCTCCAGAGCCGAAAAGAAGCTCTCGTTCTGACGCTGCCATGTGATGGTGTAATTCGGCCGTCCGGCGGCCTGCTCGATCTGCGCCTGCATGGCCGACACCTTGTCGGGGTCGTTCACGAAGATCTCGATCGACTGCGCTTGGTTTTCCGAATTGAAGAAGAGCTGCGCTTCACTGAGCGGCATATAGACATAAGCGGCATCATACTCCGACAAACCAATCTCGAAGATCGCGACGATCGGATAGGCTTTGACGCGTGGCGTGACACCCAGCGGCGTCACGTCACCCTCAGGCGAAACGAGCGTGATGGAGTCGCCGAGGCGCAGCCCGAGCGAGTCCGCCAGACGGCTTCCGATCGCGACACCCTGGCTGGTGTCGAAATTCTCGATTGTCCCGAGTTTGATATTCGACGCGATGGGCTTCAGCCGCAGGAGATCGGCGCCTCGAACGCCTTTCACCAGAGCGCCGGTGCTGGCATTGTTTGTGCCCGTCGCCAGAACCTGTCCCTGTACCAGGGGCATGGTGAAGGCGACGCCGGGCACCGCCGCAATGCGCTTGGCCACCTCGTCATAGTCGGTCAGAGGCTGATCCATGGGCTGCATGATGACATGCCCGTTGACGCCCAGAATGCGCGTCAGCAACTCCCCTCGAAATCCATTCATCACCGACATGACGATGATCAGTGCCGCCACGCCGAGCATGATGCCCACGAAGGAGAAGCCGGCGATGACGGAGACACCCGCATCTCGCCGACGTGACCGGAGATACCGGCCCGCGATCATCCATTCGAAGCGCGAGAAAGGCTTGGTCTTCATGAGGGGCTCCGGAGCGATGCCGGCTGCGGGACCGACCGTCATCGGGCGCCGATCGTCAAGCCGAGAGACGACGCAGGACGTCGCCAACGGGCAGCGTCTCGCGCTCGCCACCGGCGCGCAGCTTCAATTCGACCTCGCCTGCTTTGGCACCGCGCGGCCCGACAATGATCTGCACCGGCAGGCCGATCAGGTCCATCGTCGCGAATTTCGCGCCCGCTCGCGTGTCCTGGTCGTCGTAAAGGACGTCCTGCCCCGCTGCCTGCAGCTCGGCATAAAGACGCTCGCAGACCACGTCGCATTCGGCGTCGCCCGGCTTCATATTGATGAGACCGACATCGAAGGGCGCAACGCCCTTCGGCCAGATGATACCGTTCTCGTCGTGAGACGCTTCGATGATGGCAGCGATCAACCGGCTCGGACCGATACCGTAGGAACCCATGAAAACGGGCACGTCCTTCCCATCAGGCCCGGTGACATAGGCTTTCATCGGCTCGGAATATTTCGTACCGAAATGGAAGATGTGCCCGACTTCGATGCCTCGGGCTGCGACCCTCTCGCCCTCGGGAACCGCGTTCCAAGCGGCTTCGTCGTGCATCTCTTCGGTAGCCGCATAGGGCGTCGTCCAAGTGTTCACGATATCGGCAAGAGCTGCCGCATCGGTGAAATCGACGCCCTCACCAGGCGCGGCCATATCGAGATAATCGCGATGGCAGAAGACTTCACTCTCGCCCGTCGAGGCCAATATGATGAATTCGTGGCTGAGCTTGCCGCCGATCGGCCCCGTATCGGCGCGCATGGGGATGGCCTTCAAGCCCATCCGCTCGAAGGTGCGCAGATAGGCCACGAACATCCGGTCATAGGCCGTCTTCGAGGACTCGTAATCGATGTCGAACGAATAAGCGTCCTTCATCAGAAATTCGCGTGAGCGCATGACGCCGAAGCGCGGACGTACCTCGTCCCGGAACTTCCACTGAATATGGTAGAGGTTGAGCGGCAGGTCCTTGTAGGAGCGGACATAGGAGCGGAAAATGTCCGTGATCATCTCTTCGTTCGTCGGACCGAACAAAAGATCCCGCTCGTGGCGGTCCTCGATTCGCAGCATCTCCTTGCCGTAATCGTCGTAGCGCCCGCTCTCGCGCCAGAGATCGGCCGACTGAATCGTCGGCATCAGCATCTCTATCGCGCCGGAGCGGTCCTGCTCTTCGCGAATGACACGCGAGACCTTGTCCAGAACACGCTTACCGAGCGGCAGCCAGGAATAAAGCCCGGCCGCCTGCTGGCGGATCATCCCCGCGCGCAGCATGAGACGGTGCGAGACGATCTCCGCTTCCTTCGGGGTTTCCTTGAGGATCGGCAGAAAGTAGCGAGACAGACGCATGAGAACTCGAAGCTCGGCGAGAAAGGAGGAGGGATACCCTGCCCCGGCTTCTTAACGGCTCGAACACCGAATGCAAAGCGAAGCTAATACAGGCCGTCCATCAATCCGGATCGCATCGTATCCGGCGAGCACGAAGCTTGCTCGAGGCATGCCATGCTCAAGTCCTAGGCGCGATGAGAAAGAAATCGTCACATTTCTGCCATTCGCACTCGACAGCACCATGATTTAGAGTCTAAGTTCGGTCCATCAAAAAGCGTCGAACGACGCATACTTCCGCAGACCGCGTTTGGGAGGACGTGACCTTCGGCGCGCTAAAGCGCAGCCTCGGCCCAAGGGTCGATGCAAGGTCCAGGTTTGTGATCTAAAATGCGAGGCTTGGCCTCGCATTTTTTTTGCCTGCGCATTCCCGCCAGGCAGCTTTATACCGCTTGGCCCTCCGCAATCTCACTCAGGTTCCCGGCACGATATGGGGGATCATGTCGATGCTGTATCCCCAGACCTCCGTGACGAGATAAAAGACTGCGAAGACCGCGAAGGCGAGAAGCGTCGTGCGGAGCGCCGCTTGCCCAACCTTGAACCGGCTCGGCGCGCTGTGGGCCGTGCCGAGAACGATATCGCCATCGTCGATTTGTGATCGCATGCCGATCGGCAGAACGATGAAGAGCACCGTCCACCAGATCACGAAATAGATCGCAACATAAGTGACGATGCTCATCTGTTATATTCCTCAACGTATTCTAGGGCGGAAAGATTTCAGCCCTTGACGACGAACACCGTCACCGATGGCTTCTTGCCCCAGGCATCATGCGCCTCGCTGCGAACAGCACGACGAACGGCCTCGCGCACGAGCTCGACATCCTTGCGGCGGCCCCGAGGGATACTCTCTACCGCACCAGCGGCGGCGTCGAGCAGGATTTCGACCATTTCGTCGCCGTTCTCATCGCGCTCGGGAAGGCCCATGGCAACGATTTCGGGATCGACGTCCAGTTCCAGCTTCGCGCTGAGTTCGACCAGAACGGAAACGTGTCCCGCGAACGCCAGACGTCGGCGCTCGTCGATGCCCATTTCCTTCGTGCCGCCGATCAGGAAGCCGTCCTTGTAGAACCGACCGACGGGCACTTCATCGATAATGGTGGCCGGCCCCGGTGCAAGACGCACCATCTTCCCGTTCCGCAGCGAAACCACGTCTGGCACGCCGAGGTTCTTCGCGAGCTGGGCATGTGCCACAAGATGCGCTGGCTCGCCATGCGCGGGTACGGCGATCTTCGGACGCGTCCATTCATACATGCGGCGCAGCTCGGAACGCCTCGGGTGGCCCGACACGTGAACCAGCTTGTCGTGATCCTCGATCACGACGATCCCGCGTTCGATCAACGCGTTCTTGATGTCGTTGATCGCCTTCTCGTTCCCAGGAATGCTGCGCGACGAAAAGATCACCGTGTCGTCACGAGACAGCGCGACGGCGGGATGCTCGTCCTTTGCGAGCTTCGACAGAGCGGCCCTCGGCTCGCCCTGACTGCCGGTCAGAACGATGACGGCCTTTTCCCGAGGGATATAGCCGAAGTCCTGCTCACTCACGAAAGGCGCAAGCGACTCGAGATAGCCGAGTTCCGACGCGACATCGGCGACGCGCTTCATGGATCGGCCCATCAGCAGAACTTGACGACCGGCGATCTCGGCCGCCTGCGCGATCGAGCGAATGCGGCCGACGTTGGACGAGAAGGTTGTGACAGCCACGCGGCCCTTGGCCGCCTGAATGATCTCGGACAAGGACGCCGAGACCTGCTTCTCGCTGGGCGATTCGCCTTCGCGCATCGCGTTGGTCGAGTCGCAGACGAGAGCGAGCACGCCCTCGTCGCCGATCTCGCGCAGACGTGCCTCGTCGGTCGGCTGACCCAAACCGGGTGTCGGATCGATCTTCCAGTCGCCCGTATGCAGTACCGTACCCAGCGGCGTTCGGATCGCAAGAGCTACGGGCTCGGGGATCGAATGCGTCACGTTGATCGCTTCGATCGAGAACGGCCCGACATCGAACCGATCTCCCGCCTTGAAAATGGTGACCGGCACTTTGGGTGCGCCCGGCTCGCCCTCACGCTTTGCGGCGAGAAGCGCTGCCGTGAAAGGCGTCGCGTAAACCGGAGCCTTCAAGCGAGGCCAGAGATCGAGAACGGCCCCGTAATGGTCCTCGTGCGCATGGGTGATGATGAGAGCTTTCAGAGAATGGCGCTCGGACTCCAGGAATGTCGTATCCGGCAGAATCAAATCTACGCCCGGCATCTCAGGGCCGGCGAAGGAAACGCCACAATCGATCGCGATCCATTCGCGATTATCGGCGGGACCATAGCCATACAGGGCGAGATTCATACCGATCTCGCCGATGCCGCCCAGCGGCACGAATACCAGTTCGTTCAATGCACTATCACTTTCCTACAAGCCGCAAGGCGGCGCCGACTTTCATAAAGGCAGGGGTTACCTGCAAACTCACAGCACCGCCGCTGCATCATCGCGCGGCAGTAAGAAGACGTCTCCAGCCGACACCTCGCGTCGAGTCCCGTCCGGCAAATCCAGCACCAGACGACCCGAGGAATCCAAATCGGCGAAACGCCCTTCGATTGTCTCATTGGGAAGATTGACGCGGCACGGACCACCGATCCCCGCCGCACCCGACAGCCAATGGAGGCGAATATCAGAAAAATGGGCGCCTTGGCGCCATAAGTCCAGAGCGCCCTCGATTCCGGTAGCAACGGACAGGAACACATCACGCACGCCAGCGATGATACCGCCTTTGGAAAGCGTCGTCACTGCGTAGGGCGCACCCTCGGGCGCAGACGCGACGTTCACGCCGAATCCAATGACGACGGCTTGACGTCCGTCAGGCGTCCGCTCGCTCTCGACCAGGATGCCAACGCATTTGGCACCACCTATGAGAAGATCGTTGGGCCATTTGATCCGGATCGCAGCGGGATCGGCACCTGGCAGTTTAAGCAGCCCGTCTCGCAAACCGACCGCAATAACGAGAGGAATTTGACCCATCGCATGCACGGGCGCGGGGTCCACCAACAAGAGACTCGCGTAGAGATTGCCCTGCTGAGACGACCAAGGGCGGCCACGCCGCCCTCGTCCCGCCGACTGACTTTCAGCCGTGATCCAAAGCGCTCCGGGATCACCTGAACGCGCCGCCTCAAGCGCTATCGTATTGGTCGAAGTGACCTGCCCGAGAGCGAGATGGCGGCGCGTCGAAGGTCCGGTTCGGAGCATTGATCAGAGGAAGAAGCCGCGCGCTGCGTTGGCGGCGGCAGCGAACATCGGCCCTGCCACGAAAATGTAAGCCGGGAAGACAAACAGGGTTGCAGCACCCAGAACGATCTTCAGTTCGGTACCCATGGGCTCGAAACCACCAACAGGCTCGTCGAACCACATGACCTTCACGACGCGGAGGTAGTAGAACAGGCCGACCGTCGAGGCGACGACGCCGATCACTGCCAAGGGCACCAGTCCCGCGCCGACAGCGGCGACGAAGACGTAGTACTTGCCCCAGAAGCCGAGAAGCGGCGGCAGACCTGCCAGCGACAGCATCAGCGTCGTCAGAGCTAGAGCCAGGATCGGATTGCTGCGGGACAAGCCGGCGAGCTCGTACACGTCTTCGATCATCTCGTCGCGGCGACGCATCGACAGGATCACAGCGAACGTACCGAGCGTCATAGCAACATAAGTCGCCATGTAGATCAGGACACCGCGCACGCCCGCCTCATTGCCTGCGGCAAGGCCGACAAGAACGTACCCCATGTGGCCGATGGAGGAATAGGCCATCAGGCGCTTGATGTTGCGCTGGCCGATCGCCGCGAAGGAGCCCAGCAGCATCGAAGCGATCGAGATAAAAATGATAACCTGCTGCCAATCCGCCGTCATAGGGCCGAAGCCTTGAACCGTGAGGCGGGTCAGCAAGGCCACTGCCGCGACCTTCGGCGCGCCGGCCAAAAGAGCCGTGACCGGCGTGGGTGCGCCCTCATACACGTCAGGCGTCCACATATGGAACGGTACGGCCGAAATCTTGAATGCCAGGCCCGCCAGAACGAAAACCAGACCAATCAGCAAACCGGTCGAACGAGTTTCTTGAGACGCGACGGCGAGCGCGATCTCGTGAAAGCCAATCTGGCCTGTGAAACCATAGACCAACGAGGCGCCGTAAAGCAGCATGCCCGACGAAAGTGCGCCGAGAACGAAGTACTTCAGGCCGGCTTCCGTCGACTTGATGTGGTCACGAGCGATCGCCGCAATGACGTAGATGGCCAGAGACTGGAGCTCCAAGCCCATATAAAGCGCGATCAGATCTCCCGCCGATACCATTACCAGCATACCGACGGTGCATAGCACGATCAGGACGGGAAACTCGAACTTGTCGAAACGCTCTCGCTTCGCGAAGGCGTTCGACATGAGAAGAGCGGCAGCGGATGCGATCAGCACCAGCACCTTCATGAAGCGAGCGAACGGATCGAGAATCATGGACCCGCCGAACGCCACGCCGTTCGGCGTGACGAAACAGAGCCATCCGGCCGCGAAGACGAGCAGACCGACGGCCAGCGACATGACGAAACCGCCGCTGCGCTCGCCTTGAAACGTGCCGATCATCAGAAGGAGCATCGCCCCGACCGACAGGATCAGTTCAGGACCGACGATAGGGAGGCTTTGCGCCACGAATTGGGAGAACATGATCTGTGTAGCCCCAGTCGGTTAATGCAGGGAGGCGACGCTGGCCGCAGCTTGCAGCGCAGCGGTATAGCCGCCCAGGAGATGCTCGACGGACGCCGAGGTCACATTGAAGACCGGCATCGGATAGACGCCGAAGAAGACCGTCAGAACAGCTAGCGGATAGAGAAGAACCTTTTCTCGCGGCGTCAGATCGAGGATCGCCTTCAGATTCTCCTTATCGAGGCTGCCGAGGATCACGCGGCGGTAGAGCCACAATGCATAGGCTGCGGACAAGATGACGCCCGTCGCCGCGAAGATCGAGACCCAGGAGTTGACGCGAAACACGCCCATCAAGGTCAGGAACTCGCCCACGAAGCCGCTGGTGCCCGGAAGACCGACATTGCCCATCGTGAAGAGAAGCATCATCGCGGCATAGGCTGGCATTCGGTTGACCAAGCCACCATAGGCCGAGATATCGCGGGTATGCATCCGGTCGTAAACCACGCCGACGCAAAGGAACAAAGCGCCGGAAATCAGTCCGTGCGACAGCATCTGGAAGATCGCGCCCTGCACACCCTGTTCGTTCGCGGCGAAGATGCCCATGGTGACGAAGCCCATGTGAGCGACGGATGAGTAAGCGATCAGCTTCTTGATGTCGTCCTGCATGAGCGCCACCAGCGAGGTGTAGATGATGGCAACGACGGAGAGTGTGTAGACGAGCGGAGCGAATTCCGCCGACGCCAGCGGAAACATCGGCAGCGAGAAGCGCAGGAATCCGTAGCCGCCGAGTTTCAGAAGGATGCCGGCCAGGATCACCGAACCCGCCGTCGGCGCCTCGACGTGAGCGTCGGGAAGCCAAGTGTGAACAGGCCACATCGGCATCTTGACAGCGAAGGACGCGAAGAAGGCGAACCAGAGCCAGTTCTGCATCCCGGCTGGGAATTGATAGGCGAGAAGTTCAGGGATGGATGTCGTACCGCTCGTCCAATACATCGCCATGATGGCGACGAGCATGAAGACCGAGCCGAGGAACGTATAGAGGAAGAACTTGTAGGACGCGTAGACGCGACGCTTGCCACCCCACACGCCGATGATGAGGAACATCGGGATCAGGGAGCCTTCGAAGAAGAGGTAGAAGAGAACGATATCCAGCGCGCAGAACACGCCGATCACCAGCGTCTCCAGCACCAGAAAGGCCATCATATATTCCTTCACCCGGACGGTGACGGAATCCCGGCTGGCCAGGATGCAGATCGGCAGCAGGAAGGTCGTCAGGATGACGAAGAGCATGGAAATACCGTCCACGCCCATATGATAGGAGATGCCGCCTTCCAGCCACTCGACGCGCTCCACCATCTGGAAGCCGGCACTGCTCTTGTCGAAGCCGACCCAGATGAGAAGCGATAGAAGGAAATTGAAGATCGTCACCAAGAGAGCGACGTTGCGGATGTTTCGGCGCGCGAGCTCGCTGTCGTCGCGCGTGAAGAGGATGATCAGAACGCCGACGAGTGGGAGAAACGTGACGGTCGATAAGATCGGCCAACCGGACATCAGATGGTTCCCCGGAACATCATGAAGGTGACGAGCGCCGCGACGCCGATCAACATGGCGAAGGCGTAGTGATAAAGATAACCCGTCTGCATCTGGACGACGCGGCTGGTCACATCGAGGACGCGGGCCGAAATGGCATTCGGGCCAAGACCGTCGATGACCTTCGTATCACCGGTCTTCCATAGGAACCGCCCAAGGCGCTTTGCATTCTGAACGAAGATGAAGTCGTAAAGCTCGTCGAAATACCACTTGTTGAGCAGGAACTTGTAGAGGCCCGGATTGCGGGCCGCGAGTTGAGACGCCTTCTCCGGAGAGCGGATATACATGATGTAGGCCAGCACGAACCCGATCACCATGGCGATGGTCGGCGAGTAGGCCACCAGAGCGGAGACGTGGTGTGCTTCGTGAAGCACGTGGTTCTCCGGTCCCGTGAAGATCGCCGTATGCCAGAAGCTTTCGTATCCTTCGCCAAGGAAGAACGGGTAGAAAACGATACCCGCCAGCAGCGCCCCAGCCGCCAGGACATAGAGAGGCACCAGCATGACCGGGGGCGACTCGTGGATATGGTGCATGACCTCATGCGATGCGCGAGGCTTGCCGTGGAACGTCATGAAGATGAGACGCCAGGAATAGAAGCTCGTCAGCAGCGCCGCGATGACGGTCATGATGTAACCGTACATGGCGAAGGCGTTCTCACCCACGAACGCGCTCTCGATGATCGCGTCCTTCGAATAGTAGCCAGCCGTGAACGGGAAGCCCGTCAGCGCGAGCGTTCCGACGATCATCATCCAGTATGTCATGGGAATGTGACGACGCAGGCCACCCATACGGCGCATATCCTGCTCGTCCGACACGGCATGGATCACCGAACCGGCACCGAGGAACAGGAGCGCCTTGAAGAACGCGTGGGTAAAGAGATGAAAGACGGCCGCGCCATAAGCGCCGACACCCAGTGCCACGAACATGTAGCCGAGCTGCGAACAGGTCGAATAAGCGATGACGCGCTTGATGTCGTTCTGAACGAGACCGATCGTCGCCGCGAAAAAGGCCGTCGTCGCGCCAATGAACGTGACGAAGGTCAGCGCGGAGTGGCTGAGTTCGAAAACGGGCGACATGCGTGCCAGCATGAAGACGCCCGCCGTCACCATCGTGGCCGCATGGATCAGAGCCGACACTGGGGTCGGGCCTTCCATAGCATCGGGCAACCACGTGTGCAGGCCGATCTGGGCGGATTTACCCATAGCGCCCATGAAGAGAAGCAAACAAATGGCGGTCATCGCGCCGGCGGCACCGAGCGAATATCCGGCAAAGTGCAGAACGGCCTCTCCGTTACCTGCCGCCTCCCCGGCCAGGCTCTCGCCCAGCTGTCGCGCGCCGGCGAAGATGGTCTCGAAGCTGACCGAGCCGAACACGACGAACAGACCGAAAATGCCGAGCAGGAAGCCGAAATCGCCCACGCGGTTGACGACGAACGCCTTCATCGCGGCCGCATTCGCGGACGGCTTCTTGTACCAGAAGCCGATCAGCAAGTACGAGGCGAGACCCACGCCTTCCCAGCCGAAGAACATCTGGACGAGGTTGTCCGCCGTCACCAGCGTCAACATGGCGAACGTAAAGAGCGACAGATAGGCGAAGAACCGCGATCGCGACTCGTCGTGATGCATGTACCCGATCGAGTATATATGCACGAGCGAGGAGACCGTGTTCACCACGACCAACATGACCAAGGTCAGGCGATCGATGCGCAGAGCCCAGGAAACATCCAGAGCACCGGCCTGCATCCAGTGCAGAACGTTAACATGCAGTGTTTCGCCGTTTCCGAATCCGAACGAGATGAACGCAATCCAGGAGAGGATTGCGGCCAGAACAAGCAGGCCGGTCGTGGCGTACTCAGACGCCTTGTGTCCGATCGTCGGGCCGGCGAGGCCCGCGACCAGAAAGCCGATTAGCGGGAGTAGAACGATGAGGGTATACATCCTCGCCTTCAGCCTTTCATCGTATTGACGTCTTCGACCGCGATGGAGCCGCGGTTGCGGAAGAAGACGACCAGAATTGCGAGACCGATCGCCGCTTCAGCAGCTGCGACGGTCAGAATGAACAAAGCGAAAATCTGGCCTGCGAGGTCGTTCAGGAAACCTGAGAACGCGACGAGGTTAAGATTCACCGAAAGGAGGATCAGCTCGACCGACATGAGGATCGTGATGATATTCTTCCGGTTCATGAAGATGCCGAAGACGCCGATCACAAACAGGATGGCGGCAACCGTAAGGTAATGTCCTAGACCAACGGCCATGATGTCTATTCCTTGGAGCCCGCTCAGATACCGCGACCGGTTTCGACCTTGACGACCTCGATGGACGTCGCCGGATTGCGAGCGACCTGCTGAGGGATGGATTGGCGCTTAAGGCCAGGCTTATGGCGCAGCGTCAGGACGATCGCACCGACCATGGCCACAAACAGAACCAGACCGGCCATCTGGAAGAAGAAGACGTAGCGCGTGTAGAGCACCTGCCCGATGGCTTCGATGTTCGACATGGTCTCGAGCGGAGGCGTCGGAAGCACCGTTCCGGCGCTTGGCGTGGGCTGGAAGTAACCACCCGAGACTGCGATGATCAGCTGCGCCAGTAGAACAAGCCCGATGATCGCACCAATCGGCGCGTATTTCAGCGCGCCCTGCTTCATTCGCCCAAAGTCCAAATCCAGCATCATCACGACGAACAGGAAGAGGATCGCGACGGCGCCGACATAAACGACGATCAGGATCAGCGCGAGAAACTCCGCCCCGGTCAGAAGGAACAGACCAGCGGAGGCCACGAAGGTGAGAATGAGAAACAGGACCGAGTGAACCGGATTTCGGGAAACAACGACCATGAGCGCCGAACCGACGCTGACGATGGCGAAGAGATAGAAGAAAAACGACTGTAGGCCCATCGTGGCGGGCTCCCCCAAAAAGGTGCGGTTCAACGGCGGACGAGGATCGTAAACGTCCCTCGCCGCCTCGGTTGGATCCCCGGATGTCGCGGGCGACAACCTCTAACGATTAACGGTACGGCGCATCGAGAGCGATATTGCGAGCGATCTCGCGTTCCCAGCGATCGCCGTTCGCGAGCAGCTTTTCCTTGTCGTAGTAGAGCTCTTCACGTGTCTCGGTCGAAAACTCGAAATTCGGACCTTCAACGATCGCGTCGACGGGGCAGGCTTCCTGGCAGAAGCCGCAGTAGATGCACTTCACCATATCGATGTCATATCGAACCGTTCGACGTGTTCCGTCGTTTCGGCGCGGTCCGGCTTCGATTGTGATGGCCTGCGCAGGGCAGATCGCCTCGCAGAGTTTGCAGGCGATGCAGCGTTCCTGCCCATTCGGATACCGACGCAGCGCATGCTCACCGCGGAAGCGCGGACTCACAGGCCCCTTCTCGAAAGGATAGTTCACGGTCGATTTCGGCGCGAAAAAATAGCGCATCGAAAGACGGAAAGCCGCCAGGAACTCCAGCAGGAACAGCGATCGGATAGTCTGCGTCAGAGCGCTCATCTTAAACCTTGCCTCCGGGATTCGGAGAGAAATGGGGCCGGCCCTCACCCCTGCGCCGTGCGGGCCTTGCGCATGATGGCGAGGCGGCTACGACGCCGCCCGCGCAAGATCAGGCCTGAGCCCAACCGGTCAACTGAAGAACGAAGGCGACGATCACCACCATGGCCAGCGAGATCGGAAGGAAGACCTTCCAGCCCAGTCGCATCAACTGATCGTAGCGGTAGCGGGGAACGAAAGCCTTCACCATCGCGAACAGGAAGAAGCAGAATGTGACCTTGATCAGGAACCAAATGACGCCCGGAACCCAAGTGAAAGGCGCGAAGGCCAATGGCGGCAGCCATCCCCCAAGGAACAGGATCGTCATGAGCGAGCACATCAGGGTGATGGCAGCATACTCGCCGAGCATGAACATCATGTAAGGTGTCGAACCATACTCGACCATGAAGCCGGCCACGAGTTCGGACTCCGCCTCGGGAAGGTCAAACGGCGGTCTGTTGGTTTCAGCAAGAGCCGAAATGAAAAAGATCACGAACATCGGGAAGAGCGACAGCCAGTGCCAGTCCAAGAAGCTGGAAGGCAATCCCAACATCGTCCCCAAGCCATCGTTCTGGGAGATCACGATGTCCGTGAGGTTCAGCGAACCCACGCAGAGCAAAACCGTCACGATCACGAAACCGATCGAGACTTCGTACGAAACCATCTGCGCCGCCGAGCGGAGGGCGCCGAGGAATGCGTATTTCGAATTGGAAGCCCAGCCACCCATGATCACGCCGTAGACCTCGAGCGAGGAGATGGCGAAGATGTAGAGGATACCGAGATTGATATTCGCGATGACCCAACCGTCGGCGATGGGAACAACGGCGAATGTCGCGAGAGCCAAGGTGACCGCCACAAGGGGGGCGACGAGGAAGACCACCTTATCGGAAGAAGCCGGGATGACCGGCTCCTTCAGAACGAATTTGAGCAGGTCGGCAAAGGATTGAAACAGACCGAAAGGCCCAACCACATTCGGCCCGCGCCGCATCTGGACAGCCGCCCAGATCTTCCGGTCAGCCAGCAGAATGTACGCGATCAGAACCAGAAGGACCACGAGGAAGAGAAGGCTCTGCCCCAGGATCACCAGCGCCGGCCAGATATAGGACGTGAAGATGTCCATGTGTCTCGTCTTCCTTACTCGGCCGCTTGAAGCTGCTCGCCGCGAGCGAGGCGAGAGCACTCCGCCATCACCTTCGAGGCTCGGGCGATGGGGTTTGTCAGATAGAAGTCACCAATCCGCGAACGGAAAACGTCTCCGCTGAGCGGCCCTGCCCGATCTGCCAATGTCGTAATGGCCGCCGCATCGACGTTCGACAGTTCTTCGATCGACAGGTGGGGAACCTGAGCGAAAAGGTCTGCCCGGAGCTGACCCAGCGAGTCGAACGGCAACGTCTTGTTCAGCACGGCCGAAAGGGCGCGCAGGATGGCCCAATCTTCCTTGGCATCTCCCGGTGGGAACGAAGCGCGGCTCCCAGACTGCACGCGGCCTTCCGTGTTGACGTAGGTCCCGGCCTTCTCGGTGTAGGCCGCGCCTGGCAGGATTACGTCCGCACGATGTGCGCCATGATCACCATGCGTTCCGATATAGATCACGAAAGCGCCCGGAGCGATTTCGATCTCGTCCGCGCCAAGATTGAATACGACCTCGACGCCGCCTGAAACGATGCGCGAGGCATCGAGGCCGCCCTCTTGCGGGACGAAGCCGATGTCCAAACCACCGACACGCGAGGCTGCGGTGTGGAGGATGTTGAAGCCGTTCCAGCCCTCGGTTACCGCTCCGATCTCGCGAGCCAGCGCCGCGACCGAACTCAGAACGTCCGCGCCATTCGCCCCAGCAAGCGGTCCCTGCCCCAGTATGATCATGGGACGCTCGGCCTTGCGGAGAGCCTCGTAGAAGTCCCGATTGACGGTCTCGATTTCGCCCAGCGTCTGCGGCCCGGCGCCCAGATGCGTTACGGCATAGCGCAGGTCGACCGGCTCGCCGATCACGCCGACCGGGAAACCACCGCGCCGCCAGCGCTTTCGGATGCGGGCGTTCAGAACAGGCGCTTCGAACCGCGGATTGGCCCCGATGATCAGAAGCGCGTCCGCGTTCTCGATGCCCGCGATCGTCGTGTTGAAGAGGTAGGAAGCACGCCCGTCCGCCGGATCGATCTTGGACCCATCCTGGCGGCAATCGAGATTGTTCGAGCGGAGGAGACCCATCAGACGCTTCAGCGCCCACATCTCTTCGACATTGGCCAGATCACCGGCAATTGCCCCAATCCGGGAACCGTCGACCGATGACAAGCGAGCCTTGATCGTGTCGAATGCCTCCGACCAGCTCGCCGGCTGCAGACGACCATCCCGGCGAATGTAGGGGCGATCAAGCCGCTGCGTACGTAGACCGTCCCAAACGAAGCGGGTCTTATCCGAGATCCATTCTTCGTTCACAAGCTCATTGGTACGCGGCAGGATACGCATGACTTCGCGTCCCCGCGTGTCTACGCGGATGGCCGAGCCGACGGCGTCCATGACGTCTACGGTTTCCGTCTTGGTCAGTTCCCAAGGACGGGCCTGGAACGCGTAGGGACGAGAGGTCAGCGCACCGACAGGGCAGAGATCGATCACGTTGCCCTGAAGTTCGGACGTCATCGCCTGCTCGAGATAGGTCGTGATCTCGGCGTCTTCGCCGCGCCCGATCAAGCCCAACTCCGAGATGCCGGCCACTTCCGTCGTGAAGCGAACGCAGCGCGTGCAGTGGATGCAGCGCGTCATGATCGTCTTGACGAGGGGGCCGATATATTTGTCTTCGACGGCGCGCTTGTTTTCGGTGTAGCGGGACGAATCCACACCGAAGGCCATGGCCTGGTCTTGCAGATCGCATTCGCCGCCCTGATCACAGATGGGGCAGTCGAGCGGATGGTTGATGAGGAGGAACTCCATCACCCCTTCGCGCGCCTTCTTCACCATCGGCGTGTTGGTGAAGATTTCGGGCGCCTCGCCGTTAGGTCCGGGACGAAGATCACGAACGCCCATGGCGCAAGACGCCGCCGGCTTCGGCGGGCCGCCCTTCACCTCAACGAGGCACATGCGACAATTGCCGGCGACCGACAGTCGCTCGTGGAAGCAGAAGCGGGGAACCTCAGCGCCAGCCTCCTCCGCCGCCTGAAGCAGCGTGTAGTGATCCGGGACTTCGATCTCGTTTCCGTCGACTTTGATCTTTGCCATCTGACTTTTCTCAGTTCCGGCGGCCGTTTCCAGCTCTGCCGGCGCCCTGCCCCGCTTCGCGTCGATCGATTATTCCGCAGCCTGCAGGACTGCGGGCCGATCCTTATCGGCGTTGCGTGAAAATTCGTCGATCCGCCGCTCGATTTCAGGGCGGAAATGCCGAACGAGCCCCTGAATCGGCCATGCCGCGGCATCGCCGAGCGCACAGATCGTATGACCTTCGACCTGCTTGGTGACGTCGAGAAGCATATCGATTTCGCGCTTATGGGCGTTGCCGACCACCATGCGCTCCATAACGCGCCACATCCAGCCCGTACCTTCGCGGCAGGGCGTGCACTGACCGCAGCTCTCGTGCTTGTAGAAGTAAGCAAGACGAGCGATCGCGCGGACAATGTCCGTCGACTTGTCCATGACGATCACGGCGGCGGTCCCGAAGGACGACTTGACTTCGCGCATGCCGTCGAAGTCCATGAGCGCATCAACCATCTGCTCGCCTGGCACGAGTGGGCAAGACGAACCGCCGGGAATGACCGCGAGCAGATTGTCATACCCCCCACGAACGCCACCACAATGGCGGTCGATCAGTTCGCGGAACGAGATGCCCATCGTCTCTTCGACCGTGCACGGCTGGTTGACGTGGCCGGAAATGGAAAACAGCTTAGTGCCCGTGTTGTTCGGGCGACCGAAGCCCGCGAACCAAGCACCGCCCCGACGCAGAATCGTCGGAGCAACAGCGATAGACTCAACGTTGTTGACGGTGGTTGGGCATCCGTAGAGACCCATATTGGCGGGGAACGGAGGCTTCAGCCGCGGCTGGCCCTTCTTGCCTTCGAGGCTTTCGAGCAGAGCTGTCTCTTCGCCGCAGATATAAGCGCCGGCACCGTGATGGACAAACACGTCCATATCCCAGCCGCACTTGTTATCTCGACCGAGCAGACCAGCATCGTAGCATTCATCGATCGCACGCTGCAGGGCTTCGCGCTCACGAACGTACTCGCCACGGACATAGATGTAAGCCGCGTGAGCCCCCATCGCGAAGCTCGCGATGATGCAGCCCTCAATGAGCGTGAATGGGTCGTTACGAAGGATTTCGCGGTCCTTGCACGTACCGGGCTCAGACTCGTCGGCATTCACGACGAGATAATGCGGCCGATCACCGACCTCTTTCGGCATGAAGGACCATTTGAGACCGGTCGGGAATCCAGCACCACCACGTCCGCGAAGGCCGGAAGCCTTCATCTCGTTGATGATCCAGTCGCGACCCTTGGCGATGATTTCGTCCGTGCCATCGAAATGGCCGCGTCGCATCGCGCCCTTCAAGCTCTTGTCGCGAAGGCCGTAGATATTGGTGAAGATGCGATCCTGATCTTGCAGCATGTTCGCCTCTCCGCCTCTCAGCGCTTGCTTTCGCCAGTGTCAGGGACACTGCGATTTTCGCTGCCCGATGCCCCACGATCACTCGTCGGATTGGGCGCGACATCGGATGTTTCGGTACGCTCGCCTTCCAAACGGTTGGAGGGCGATGCAGCGCGATTGGACAGATCGGCCTTGGTCACGCCAGGCATCGCAGCGTCTCCAGGGACGCGTTGAGCGTCGGAAACGACCGCGTCCTCCGCCGCCACACCTTTGGAACTCAAAGGTCCGTCGCTACGAGGCTTTCCCGACGTCGAGCCAGAGGCTGAACCGAACTCCGCCTCATCCCGCTCTTTCTGTCCCGTCGGGCCTCGCTGCGTGCCGCCAGTCGACCCGTCAGCCGACTCCTCTCGAATTTCGGCCGCGCCGTCACTCTCGTGCTCTTGGCTAGGCGAGGAAGACGCCGCAGCAGGCGCTTTTCCCGGTGTCTGAAGGCTCGGGTCCGTCTCGGCTGCATGCGTATCGACTCGTCCGGATTGAGACGGCGACGCGACACCTTCCGACGAAGTGTTATCGTCCGCAGGACCCACTGAGTCCGACGCCGTTTCGTCTTCGAACGAATTCAGAGTGGTCAATCCGCCGACTGGTACGGACAGATGGCGGTCGATCTGCGGACCGACCTTCACCTGACCACCCTGACCGGTCTCGAACGCATCGATGATCTGCTCGAGCCGCTCGGGCGTCAGATCCTCGTATGTATCTTTGAAAATCATCACCATGGGCGCATTGACGCACGCGCCAAGGCACTCCACCTCTTCCCACGAAAGCGTACCGCTCGCGTTCGTGTGGAGCGGCTCCGGGTGAATATGCTTACGACAAACAGCTTTCAGATCTTCCGCGCCGCGCAGCATACAGGGCGTCGTTCCACAGACCTGAACATGCGCGCGCGTGCCGACGGGCTTCAGCTGAAACTGGGTGTAGAAGGTGGCGACTTCCAATACGCGGATCATCGGCATGCGCAGGCGATCAGCGACATGCTCGATCGTCGCCTTGGTCACCCAGCCTTCCTGATCCTGAGCGCGCATCAGCAGCGGGATGACCGCTGATTGCTGGCGGCCTTCCGGATATTTCTGGATAGTTGCGAGAGCCCACCGTTCGTTTTCATCCGAGAACGCAAAGCTCTGGGGTTGAACGGCATCTTCCGCAAGGCGTCGGACAGACATTGGACCTCGACTTCAGAACGGTTCCAACATGCTTATGTTGCGGCGCGTTCTAACATAGAATGCATAAAAGGCCAGCGACTTCACGTGGACGCGAGCGCTGGAACGCTAGACGGCAAGGGCGAAGCGAGGCTGCGGAAAGCCTCGCTTCGTTTCAGCGGTCGACTTCGCCGAAAACGATGTCGCACGATCCCAGGATCGCGGAAACGTCTGCGAGCATATGATTGCGGCAGAGGAAATCCAGAGCCTGAAGATGGGCGAAGCCCGGAGCGCGAATTTTGCAGCGATAGGGCTTGTTCGTTCCATCGGAGACGAGATAGACGCCGAATTCACCCTTGGGGGCTTCAACCGCCGCATAAACCTCGCCTTCCGGCACGTGGAAGCCTTCGGTGTAGAGCTTAAAATGATGGATAAGCGCTTCCATCGAACGCTTCATCTCGCCACGTTTCGGCGGGACGACCTTGCCCTGCGTCGACGAGACGGGGCCGACACGATCCCTGCCCGCCAGACGCTCGATGCATTGCTTCATGATCGCGGTGGACTGACGCATCTCTTCCATGCGGATCAGATAGCGGTCGTAGCAATCCCCATTCTTGCCGATCGGAATGTCGAACTGCATCTGATCGTAGCATTCGTAGGGCTGCGACTTGCGCAAATCCCATGCAGCGCCGGAGCCGCGAACCATGACACCGGTGAAACCGAGCGCGAATGCGTCTTCCAGCGATACGACGCCGATATCAACGTTACGCTGCTTGAAGATCCGGTTTTCGGTCAGCAGCTCATCGATATCGGCGAGAGCCTTGAGGAAAGGATCGCACCACGCGCCGATGTCATCGACCAATCGTGCGTCCAGATCCTGATGGACGCCACCCGGGCGGAAATAAGCCGCATGGAGACGAGCACCACTTGCCCGCTCATAGAAGACCATCAGCTTTTCGCGCTCTTCGAAACCCCAGAGCGGAGGCGTCAGCGCACCGACATCCATCGCCTGGGTCGTCACGTTGAGAAGATGCGAAAGGATACGGCCGATTTCGCAGTACAGAACACGGATCAGCTGGCCCCGGATCGGGACCTCGACGTCCGCCAGACGCTCGACGGCCAGACAGAAGGCATGCTCCTGATTCATCGGCGCGACATAATCGAGACGATCGAAATAAGGTATGGCCTGCAGGTATGTCTTCTGTTCGATCAGTTTCTCGGTGCCCCGATGCAGAAGCCCGATATGGGGATCGACCCGCTCGACGTTTTCGCCGTCCAATTCCAGAACGAGGCGAAGCACACCGTGCGCAGCCGGGTGCTGCGGACCGAAATTGATGTTGAAGTTTCGGACGTCGATCTCGGCCACGGTCAGGCCCCTTGTTCGTTTGCAGATTGCGCCATAGCGGTGGCGCCCGTCAGCTCTTGCGTATGATAGGCGGGGTCATACATCGCGGGTTTCGCGTCCTCGAAGACTTCTTCCGCGAACACGATCCTGCTCAGATCATCCGACGCCTGGACGGCTTCGGCGAGTTGGAAACCGTCATGAGGACGCCACGCGATGCTCGATCCGCCGTCTCGGCAAACCAGCCACTCGCTGTCGTTCGACGACGGGTAGATACCGACCATCTCCGATTGGGTCAGCTTTAATGCGTTTTCGCCGGGGGTGACCATAAAGTCAAAACCACCCATCGGCGACACATCTCGCCATGACGAAAGCCGAATGCGCGTTTTGTCGGGCGAGCTTCGAAGCGGAGTGCGCAAAACATGGAGCGCCCTCGCCTCAGCTTCTCGCCCCGACGGCATCTCAGTTCGCCTTTGCCTTCTCGTCCCCTGGAAGAACGTAGTCCGTTCCCTCCCAAGGCGACAGGAAATCGAAATTGCGGAACTCCTGGCGCAGCTCGACGGGCTCGTAGACCACCTGCTTGCGCTCCTCGTCGTAATGCACTTCGACAAAGCCGGTCAGAGGGAAATCCTTCCGAAGCGGATGCCCCTCAAAACCATAATCCGTCAGGATGCGACGAAGATCCGGATGCCCGGTGAAGAGGATCCCGTAGAGGTCGTAGGCCTCCCGCTCGAACCAATCTGCTCCCGGAAAGATTCCCGTGATGGACGGCACAGGGCGATCCTCATTCGTCGTCACCTTCACACGGATCCGCTGATTCAGATACGGGGAGAGAAAGTGATAAACGACTTCGAACCGATCAACCCGATTGGGGTAATCGACCCCTGCGACATCAATGAAATTCTTGAACTGACATTGAGGATGGTCGCGCAGAAAAGTGACAACGTCCAAAACATCGGAGGGACGAATTACGAGCGTCAACTCACCATAGGCGAGTTTGCGGTCGACGATTTTCCCACCCAACGTTTCGCCCAGAAAATCGGAGAGCTCGCTTGTACTCATATCAGCGCTCGATTGTTCCAAGACGGCGAATCTTCTTCTGAAGCAGCAACATGCCGTAAAGCAGCGCTTCGGCGGTCGGCGGGCAACCGGGAACATAAACGTCCACAGGCACCACGCGGTCGCAACCGCGCACGACGGAGTACGAATAGTGGTAGTAGCCACCGCCATTCGCGCACGAACCCATGGAAATCACATACCGAGGCTCCGGCATCTGATCGTAAACCTTGCGCAGCGCGGGCGCCATCTTATTGGTCAGCGTCCCCGCCACGATCATCAAATCGGACTGGCGAGGCGACGCGCGAGGAGCAAAGCCAAAACGCTCGCCATCATAGCGCGGCATCGACATTTGCATCATCTCGACGGCGCAGCACGCGAGACCAAACGTCATCCACATCAGCGAACCCGTGCGGGCCCATTGGATGAGGTCTTCGGTCGACGTGACGATGAAGCCCTTATCGGCAAGCTCGCTGCTGACATCGGCAACGAACGGATCAGCAGCGGGGCTGACCTGGAGATTCGAGCGAGACCCCAGCGAAGAGGAAGAGGGATTCAATCCCATTCCAAAGCACCTTTCTTCCATTCGTAGACGAAGCCGACGGTCAGCACGCCGAGGAACACCATCATAGACCAAAGACCGGCCCAGCCGAGTTCACCAAAGGACGCAGCCCATGGGAACAGGAACGCGACCTCAAGGTCGAAGATGATGAACAGGATCGACACGAGATAGAATCGAACGTCGAACTTCATTCGGGAATCATCGAACGCATCGAAACCGCACTCGTACGCCGAGAGCTTCTCATCGTCCGGCGCTCGGAACGCAAGAAGGAACGGCGACACCAGGAGGGCGAGACCGATCAGCAGCGCGACGCCAACGAAAATCACAATCGGGAGATAAGAACCAAGGAGCTCGTTCACAAGCCTAACTCTCCATATCGCGACCCTGTCGCGACCAGATAACAGCTTGAAGCAGCTCTACTTTCAGCAGCGTTAAAACCACGTTGCTCAAGCCGTCGAATATCTCGAAGCCGCTTCCGCCTCATCAAATCGAGGCGAGAATTAGACTCTTCCCAAACTAGAAGCAAGGCATCAAACGTCGCTGCGCACCCACTTCGTGCAAGCTTGAAAAGCATCGGTCACGGATCGGAATCGAACAGTCAGGCAGTGCGTAGCTGTAATAATGGCGCGAGTGACGGGGCTCGAACCCGCGACCTCCGGCGTGACAGGCCGGCACTCTAACCGACTGAGCTACACCCGCTCCTCATATCGCTGTCGTCTCCTTCAGCGGTATGAGCGGTCGTTTAAGGCCTGCCGCCGGGGGTGTCAACGTGATTCTATCGGTCCTTCGAGATCAACGACTTAATGGTCGGACGCGAGGCTGCATGGCGGTCGTACGACGGAATCACCAAAGGCTGATGACGAATCGAGCGGACGAGGAGCATGGTGCGAACGCGATCTTCGAATCGCACCAGGGACGCCTTGCATTTCCGGTCCAGACCGCTTATCCGATGCGGCGTCGGGCGATTAGCTCAGTTGGTAGAGCGCCTCGTTTACACCGAGGATGTCGGCAGTTCGAGCCTGTCATCGCCCACCATGCCCGATCGATTGCGGTTCAGGTTTATACTTATAGCACGATTTCCATCATGCTGTGAAAGCGACGCTTCAGCTGTCTCGTACGCCGTTGTTGTACGAGACACGGCGCTCGGCCTTTTTTTGTCCTACCTCGTCGTCCGACTCCGAAAACGCATCGCAGCGTTGGCCTCTACGGCTCCGCTCCTCGCGCAATGGTTTGCATATCGTCCCCTGCGCCGTGGATCTGCCGAAGGCCCCAACCCCCCAAAAAAAGCCGACGTCGAGCGCCGGCTTTCCAAACTGCATTCTATGAAGGTGGTCAGCTCGCGTTGACGGCGTCCTTGAGCCCCTTGCCAGGCGTGAAGCGCGGCACGTTGCGGGCGGGAATATCGACTTCCGCACCCGTCGACGGATTGCGTCCCTTCGAGGCGGCGCGGTGCGAAACGGAGAAGGTGCCGAAGCCGACGAGGCGGACGTCGTCGCCCTTGGCCATAGTTGCCTGGAGCGCATCGAAGACGGCATCGACAGCCGTCGTTGCGTCTTGCTTCGAAAGACCTGCCTTCTCCGCAACGACGGATACGAGCTCATTCTTGTTCATGCCAAATCTCCAAACGTTCTGTCTTCCCGACTCAGGCGGTGACGATGCTGAAAATGCCGCCCAGGTTCAAGGAGAGATGGACCAAAAGCCCTCGAAACAAGGCTTTTGCAAGCAAAATGCCGCCCCGGAGGGCGGCATCTCTCCATTTTTAGCGGTCGATCGCTTTCAGTGAGCAATCGTGGGGGAGGCATCCTCTCCCGAATCACGGGTGGGCGTCGGCTCGCTCACCTCGGTCCACTCGATCGGTTCGGGCTTGCGTATTAGCGCGTGAGCGAGAACCTCGTTCATGTGCGAGACCGGGATGATCTCGAGACTGTTCTTCACATTGTCCGGGATTTCCGCGAGATCCTTCGCGTTCTCCTCAGGAATCAGAACCGTCTTGATGCCGCCGCGCAGAGCCGCGAGCAACTTCTCCTTCAAGCCACCGATGGGCAGGACGCGGCCGCGTAGCGTGACCTCCCCCGTCATGGCTATGTCACGACGCACGGGAATGCCCGTCATCACCGAAACGATCGCCGTCGCCATCGCGGTACCCGCAGACGGTCCGTCCTTCGGTGTCGCGCCCTCTGGAACGTGAACGTGGATGTCGCGCTTGTCGAATAGTGGCGGCGCGACTCCGAACTCAATGGCCCGTGAGCGGACATAGGATGCAGCTGCGGAAATCGACTCTTTCATCACATCGCGAAGATTGCCCGTCACCGTCATCTTGCCCTTGCCGGGCATCATGACGCCTTCGATCGTCAGCAACTCGCCGCCCACCTCCGTCCAGGCCAAGCCCGTGACGACACCAACCTGATCCGACAACTCCGCCTCGCCGTACCGATAACGTGGTACGCCCAGGTAATCGGCGAGATTGGCGGCCGTCACGGCGACGGACTTGACATCACCGCGAACGATTTGCGTGACCGCCTTACGTGCGAGCTTCATCAGCTCGCGCTCGTAGGAACGCACACCCGCTTCCCGCGTGTAACGGCGGGCGATCTCTCGAAGCGCATCTTCGGAGACCGAGAACTCGCTGTCCTGCAACGCATGATCCTTAATGGCCTTAGGCAGAAGGTGCCTTTTGGCGATCTCGACCTTCTCGTCTTCGGTGTAGCCGGCGATCCGAATGATCTCCATACGATCCATGAGGGGACCGGGAATGTTCAGCGTGTTCGCCGTCGTCACGAACATCGTCGACGAGAGGTCGTACTCGACCTCCAGATAGTGATCCATGAAGCTCGCGTTCTGCTCGGGATCGAGCACCTCCAGCATCGCCGAAGACGGATCGCCGCGGAAGTCCTGACCCATCTTGTCGATTTCATCGAGCAGGAAGAGCGGGTTGTTCCGCTTCGCCTTCTTGAGCGACTGAATGACCTTGCCGGGCATCGAGCCGATATAGGTTCGACGATGACCACGAATCTCCGCTTCGTCTCGCACGCCGCCCAGCGCCATACGGACATATTCACGGCCCGTCGCGCGGGCGATCGACTTGGCAAGCGACGTCTTGCCAACACCCGGAGGGCCGACCAGGCAGAGAATCGGACCTTTGATTTTGGGCTGACGAGCCTGAACCGCCAGATATTCGACGATCCGCTCCTTCACCTTATCCAGACCGTAGTGCTCTTCGTCGAGAATCTCCTCCGCGCGCTTGAGATCAATCCGAACCTTAGACGACTTCCCCCAAGGCAGCCCGAGCAGCCAGTCGAGATAGTTGCGGACCACCGTCGCCTCGGCAGACATGGGGCTCATCTGCCGGAGCTTTTTGAGCTCGGCGGACGCCTTCTCCTTGCCTTCCTTCGACAGCTTGGTCTTCTTGATACGCTCTTCGATCTCAGCCAACTCGTCGCGGCCTTCCTCGCCGTCGCCGAGTTCCTTCTGGATCGCCTTCATCTGCTCGTTCAGATAATACTCGCGCTGCGTCTTCTCCATCTGACGCTTGACGCGCGATCGGATACGCTTCTCGACTTGGAGTACCGAGATTTCGGCCTCCATGAAGCCGAGGGCCCGCTCCAGACGCTCGCGCACGCTCACGATCCCGAGCATCTCCTGCTTTTCGGGGATCTTGATCGCAAGATGAGACGCCACGGTATCGGCGAGCTTGGAATAGTCATCGATCTGACCGGCCGTGCCGACAACCTCGGGCGAGATCTTCTTGTTCAGCTTGACGTAATTCTCGAACTCCGAGATCACAGAGCGGGCAAGGGCCTCGACTTCGACCTGATCGTCTTCCTCGTCTTCGACGATGAAGGCATTGGCTTCGTGCCACTCGGTGCGATCCGTGAAATCCGTGATCGACGCGCGCGCGATCCCCTCGACCAGAACCTTTACCGTTCCATCGGGCAGTTTCAGAAGTTGCAGAACATTGGCGAGCGTGCCGAGATCATAGATCGCGTCGGGCGCAGGATCTTCGTCGCCGGCGTTCTTCTGAGTGGCAAGCAGGATCTGCTTGTCCGACCCCATGACCTCTTCAAGAGCCTTGATCGATTTTTCCCGCCCCACGAAAAGTGGGACGATCATGTGCGGGAACACCACGATGTCGCGGAGCGGGAGAACCGGATAGGTCTGGGCGTTCTCGGAGCCGTGACCGCTGGCGGATGTCGGAATGGACATGAAATTCCTTTCTGCGGCTGAGCCGCTGGAGGCCCCTCATCCCGGCCCGTTCAGGCACCGAGACGAAAGCCGTCATCGAACTGCAATGTGGCTATTTCTTCCGGCCCGTTCAAGCGTCTGGCGCGACGCGAAAGAACGAGCGGGTCGGTCGCTCAACGGAATATAAAAGCGAATGGCCCGCTCCGGTGTCTTGCCGGAACGGGCCATCCAACGATCAAACTTTCGGAGTGTTCAGACGGTCAGGCACTCGCCGGTTCCTTTTCGTCCTTCCGCTCGGAATAGATATAGAGCGGACGCGCGTTTCCATCGATCACCTCTTCCGAGATGACCACCTCCCGAACGCCTTCGAGCGTCGGCAGGTCGAACATCGTGTCGAGCAGCATGGCTTCCATGATCGAGCGAAGACCGCGAGCACCTGTCTTGCGCTCGATGGCCTTGCGAGCGATCGCCTTCAGGGCGTCCTCGTGGAATGTCAGCTCGACATTCTCCATCTCGAAGAGGCGCTGATACTGCTTCACGAGCGCGTTCTTCGGCTCCACCAGGATCTGAACCAGCGCGGGCTCATCCAGATCTTCCAGCGTCGCGAGAACCGGCAGACGACCAACGAATTCGGGAATCAGACCGAACTTCAGAAGATCCTCAGGCTCCACACGGCGGAACAGTTCGCCTGTGCGACGATCCTCGGGTGACTCGACGTTGGCTGCGAAGCCGATCGACGTCTTGCGACCGCGATCCGAGATGATCTTGTCGAGTCCGGCGAAAGCGCCGCCGCAGATGAAGAGGATATTGGCCGTATCTACCTGCAGGAACTCCTGCTGGGGATGCTTGCGACCACCCTGAGGAGGAACCGACGCGACGGTGCCTTCCATGATCTTCAGCAGAGCCTGCTGAACACCCTCACCCGACACGTCGCGCGTGATCGAAGGATTGTCGGACTTGCGGCTGATCTTGTCGATCTCGTCGATATAGACGATGCCACGCTGCGCGCGCTCGACATTGTAGTCGGCCGACTGCAGCAGCTTGAGAATGATGTTCTCGACATCCTCACCGACGTAACCGGCTTCGGTCAGCGTCGTCGCATCCGCCATGGTGAACGGCACGTCGAGAATGCGCGCCAGCGTCTGCGCCAGCAATGTCTTGCCGCAGCCCGTCGGACCCATCAGCAGAATGTTCGACTTCGCCAGTTCGACGTCGTTGTTCTTTTGCGCGTGGGCCAATCGCTTGTAGTGGTTATGCACCGCAACGGACAGAACCTTCTTGGCGAAGGACTGGCCGATCACGTAATCATCGAGAACCGCAATGATCTCCTGCGGAGTCGGCACACCCTCGCGTGACTTCACCATCGAGGATTTGTTTTCCTCGCGGATGATGTCCATACAGAGTTCGACGCACTCATCGCAGATGAAGACCGTGGGCCCGGCGATCAGCTTGCGGACTTCGTGCTGGCTCTTTCCGCAGAAAGAGCAATAGAGCGTGTTCTTGCTATCGCCGCCGCTCACTTTGCTCATCGTTCTTCCTTCCGTTCCGCACCTCGGACTTGGAGGTCCGGAGATGGGTCGTCAGACCCTTTTCGTCATCCTATGCTGCAACGCTCACAAAGCAATCGTTCAAGTCGACCGGCAGAAGGCTTCGTCGCAGTTCCGTCACTACAAGGTAGCCGGATCATCCTTGATCGACGCTTAACGACAACGCCGGCTTCCACTGTTCAAGGTAGAAACCGGCGATGGCAACATCAAGGTCGTTTCGTCGATCAGTTCGCGGTGTTAGTTTCCAGCGCCTCGCGCGAGGAATAGACCTTATCGATCAGGCCGAACTCGCGGGACTCGTCGGCCGTCATGAAATGGTCGCGGTCGAGCGTGCGTTCGATCGTCTCGTAGTCCTGGCCCGTATGCTGAACATAGACTTCGTTCAAACGACGCTTGAGCTTGATGATGTCCAGAGCATGGCGCTCGATGTCCGAGGCCTGGCCGGAGAAGCCACCCGAGGGCTGGTGAACCATGATGCGCGCGTTGGGCGTGGCAAAGCGCATATCCTTGTGACCCGCGCACAGGAGAAGCGACCCCATGGAGGCCGCCTGCCCGATGCAGAGCGTCGACACGGCCGGCTTGATGAACTGCATCGTGTCGTAGATCGCCATTCCGGACGTCACCACACCGCCCGGCGAGTTGATGTAGAGCGAGATTTCCTTCTTCGGGTTCTCGGCTTCCAGGAACAGGAGCTGAGCGCAGACCAGCGTGGCCATCGAATCCTCGATCGGCCCGGTGATGAAAATCACGCGCTCCTTGAGGAGCCGCGAGAAGATGTCGTAGGCGCGCTCTCCACGATTGGTCTGCTCCACCACCATGGGCACGAGGTTCATCGCGGTTTCGAGGGGATGCTTCATAGGAGGAATCGTCCGTTGATGGAGGGGTCGGTGGTGCCACCGCAATGCGTCGAATCGGGCTTTCGTCCGGAGCCCCCTAGATAGGGCTTTGCCGGGCCGCTTCGCAACCTTGGCCGCCGGAGCGTTACGGTCCGCTGAAAACGAAGAAGGCTGGCCCATGGGCCAGCCTTCAAATGGTCATTACGTCCAAGGATCAGGCCGCGACGGCCTCGTCCTCGTCGTCCTTCAGGAGCTCTTCCTTGGAAACGGTCTTGTCGGTGACATCCACCGTGGCCAGAAGATGGTCCACGACCTTCTCTTCGAAGATCGGGGCGCGCAGGCTCTGGACCGCGTCCGGCGTGTTGCGGAAGTAGTCGTAGACCTGCTGCTCCTGACCAGGATACTGGCGTACCTGCTCGATCACGGCGCGCTGAAGTTCCTCGTCGGACACCGTGACGCCGGCCTTTTCGCCGATCTCGGAGAGGACGAGACCGAGACGAACACGACGCTCGGCGAGCTTGCGATACTCGTCGCGAGCCTTTTCCTCGGTCGTGTCTTCGTCCTCGAACGACTTCCCGCTCTGCTCCAGCTCGCGCGTCACCTGCGCCCAGATGTTCTGGAACTCGGCTTCGACGAGCTTTGACGGCAGTTCGAACGAATAATCCGCATCCAGCGCGTCCAGAAGCTGGCGCTTCACTTTCTGGCGCGTGGCCTGACCGAACTGGCTTTCAATCTGGCCGCGCACGATCTCGCGCAGACGATCGATCGACTCGAGGCCGAGTTTCTTGGCCAACTCGTCGTTCAGTTCCATCTCATCGGGCTTCGCGACGGCCTTGACCTTCACTTCGAAGGTCGCGGGCTTGCCGGCCAAGTGCTCGGCACCGTAATCCTCGGGGAACGTCACTTCGAGGGTCTTGTCCTCGCCAGCGGACAAACCGACGAGCTGGTCCTCGAAGCCGGGGATGAACTGGCCAGACCCCAAAACGAGATTCGAGTCGGTCGCCGAACCACCCTGGAAGGCTTCGCCATCCACCTTGCCGACGAAATCCATCGTGACGCGATCACCGGTTTCGGCCGCGCCATCCTTCGGCTGGAAGGTGCGCGCGCTCTCGGCGATGCGCTTGACCTGATCCTCGACTTCAGTCTCGTCGATCTCGACGACCGGACGCTCGATCTTGATCCCGTCCGTGCCCTTGAGCTCGAAGGTCGGCAGGGTTTCGTAAGCCACGGTGAAGCGGAAATCGCCCTCGCCGCGCAGAACCTTCTCGGCCTCGGACTCGTCTTCCGTCATCTGAATTTCGGGACGCATGGCCGAGCGCTCGTTGCGCTCCGCGATCACCGAACGCGGCGTCTCGTTGATGATCTGGTTCACGATCTCCGCCATGATCGACCGACCATATGTCTTGCGCATATGGCTCATCGGGATCTTGCCGGGCCGGAAGCCCTTGATCTTCACCTGATCCTTGATTTCGAAGAGGCGGGTCTGCAGCCGTGCCTCAAGGTCCGACGCCGGCACGACGATCTCGATCTCGCGCGACAGGCCTTCGGCCTTGGTTTCCTTAACCTGCATCATCAACCCTTTATGGTCTGCGACGGCGGCCCCTGGTCCGTCGTCGCGCGTCTATCTCGTTTGCCTGGGTTCAGACATGGTGCGGGTGGAGGGACTCGAACCCCCACGCTTTTGGCGCCAGAACCTAAATCTGGTGCGTCTACCAATTCCGCCACACCCGCCCGGTGTCGTGAACCATACGGCTTGCACGACGCGCGCTCTATATCATCGGTGCCTGCCGCGTCAAAGTTTAAAACAGGTTTGCGACAAAGCCAGTTGTATGCGCCTTGCGCCGAGCTGCCGCGCCGAAACGCCGTCCCAATCGTTTAAATCGGTTCATGTTGCATTGCATCATTCGCAGACCTGCCATGCGAGCCCGGCCATACCAGTCGGGAGTAGGCTCCCGTATGTTGTGACCACGGAAGCGGATCGCCTCTCGATCTCGACTTCAATCGATTAGAACCGATCACGGAACCCGACCGATGAACATTATCCGCTCGTATTCGACTTGGCGCCGCTACCGCGAAACCTGCACCGAGCTGAACCGCCTTTCGCAGCGCGAATTGTCGGATCTCGGTATCGCCCGGTCCGACATCCCGTCGGTCGCCCGTCAGGCCGTTCGCTGAATTCCCTTTATCCCTCGGGCTCTCTCCTCCTCCCATGAGCCCTTGTGGACAGCAAGCCTGCGGCTCCTCCTCCCATCGCAGGCTTCCTAACGACACCCGCCGGTCCTCCCCCGGCGGGTGTTGTCGTTTCGGGGATATGTCTTTCGCACCCGACTGGTTGTCGAAGCCCGTTCCGATCGGGCAGTCGATGCGGTAAGACAAGGGTATGACCAAGATCACACCCATTCACATTATCGGCGGCGGCCTTGCCGGCTCGGAAGCCGCTTGGCAGATCGCGCAGGCGGGCCAGCCCGTTATTCTTCATGAAATGCGTGGTGTCCGCGAAACGGACGCGCACAAGACCGATGCCTTGGCGGAGTTGGTCTGCTCCAACTCGTTCCGCTCGGACGATGCCTCGACCAATGCAGTGGGCGTTCTCCATGCGGAAATGCGCCTTGCGGGCTCGCTGATCATGCGATGCGCCGACGCGCATCAGGTGCCCGCCGGCGGGGCGTTGGCCGTGGATCGGGACGGTTTCGCCGAGGCCGTCACCGAGATTTTATCCGCTCATCCGCTGGTGGAAATCCGCCGCGAGGAAATCGCCGGCCTGCCGCCCGAAGACTGGGGCTCGACCATTGTCGCGACCGGGCCGCTGACGGCGCCCGCCTTGGCAGAGGCTATTCGCGATACGACAGGTGCGGATGCACTCGCCTTCTTCGATGCGATCGCCCCTATCGTTCATTTCGAGTCGATCGATCTGGAGAAGGCGTGGTTTCAGTCCCGCTACGATAAGGTCGGCCCCGGCGGGACGGGCAAGGACTATGTGAACTGCCCACTTGATCGTGATCAATATGAGAGTTTCGTCGCGCAGCTGATCGCCGGCGACAAAACCGAGTTCAAACAATGGGAAGGCACACCCTATTTCGATGGGTGTCTTCCCATTGAGGTGATGGCGGAACGCGGCGTCGAGACGTTGCGACACGGCCCGATGAAGCCGATGGGTCTCACCAACGCGCATCAGCGGGACATCAAGCCCTACGCGGTCGTCCAGTTGCGGCAAGACAACGCGCTCGGCACGCTCTACAATATGGTCGGCTTCCAGACGAAGCTGAAATATGCCGATCAGGTACGTATTTTTCGCAGCATTCCGGGCTTGGAGAATGCCGAGTTCGCGCGGCTGGGTGGCTTGCATCGCAACACCTACCTGAACTCGCCGACGCTTTTGGACGGGACGTTGAGGCTCAAAAGCCTGCCGCGCCTGCGATTCGCCGGGCAGATCACAGGCTGCGAGGGCTATGTGGAATCGGCCTCGATCGGTCTTCTCGCGGGCCGTTTCGCGGCGGCAGAAGCGCGCGGCGAGATCGTCTCGCCGCCCCCCGCGACGTCCGCGATGGGCGCTCTGCTCGGTCATATCACGGGCGGTCATCTCGTGACCGATGAGGAACCCGGCAAACGTTCGTTCCAGCCGATGAACGTCAATTTTGGTTTGTTTCCGCCGATCACCATTCCTCGCGAAGACGGAAAACGGCTTCGCGGCAAGGAGAAGACCATCGCCAAGAAAATGGCTTTGTCCGCACGTGCCCTGGAGCACTTCGCAGCTTGGCTGGCGAACACGTCCGAACCCGAATCCCTCTCCGAAGCTGCAGAATAGCTCGGCCATCCGGCATCGGTGGTTCCGCGAGTGCCGCCGGCGTCCGCCCAATCCTCAGCGCGCCGGTTCAGCGCCGGGCGACACATGCCACTGATCGGCGCGGATCAATAGTGTGGCGGTCAGCGCTGTGAGCCGTGGTGGCTGGCTCTCGTAGTTCGCGCGCGTGACATAAAGCCTGATCCCGCGCCCGTTCTCAGTACCTAGGTCGAGCACCAGAGGCTCGGCCACCGACACGCCCAGTTCGATCAGCCTGCGTAGCAACAGGCCCGTTTGGACATGGTCTGCGCGACCCTCGAAATGGATCGCCAAACGACGGCCATCGCTCTCCAGCTCAAGACGCCCTCGTCCAGTCTGCTCCTCGCCGCTCCCCGTTTGTAGATCGATCAGCGCGAGGTCATAGCCCGTCAGCGAAACAGCTTGGCCTTGCGGTGCGCGAAAGGAGCGGATCGGCGTCGGTTGCTCTGCTGGGCTGTCCCAGCCCAGCGCCTGAAACAAAACGGGAAGCGAAGACATCGAACCGTCCAGATGTTTGTCGGCGACCAACTGCGCGGGCAATGCTGAGCGAACCGCGTCCATACCTCCCACATCTTCCAGGATGGCAAGCCGCTCGCGGATCTCCGCGCGCCGACCGGGATCGCCCGTTCGCCAGACATCCACGCTCAAAGCACGAAGAGCCGATGTTTGGCTTCGTTCGACGCTGGCGATCATACTCCAGGGGCCGAAGCTGGAGGCGATCATGGCCGTCATGGGAATGGCGACCATCCAACGAATATCCCCTCGGGCGCGCGGGACGATCTGGATGAGAATGATGCCAGTGAAGGTCGCGATCCACAGGGCGGAGTAGTAGGTCGACGGTGTGAGGCCCCAAACATCCACCTCGCGCCATTGAGAGACTGCCAGGGTCGCAATGGGAGCGATCGTCACGCCAACCCAGTATCGATGGAAAAGCCGGGTCGACGTCGCACTGGTCGGCGCGAATGGGTCAGCGCCGATTCTCAGCATCAGCGCAAGGCTGCAGAACACGAAGAAAAGCCACCGCGCTTCACTCGCTTCCAAACCGCCCAAGAGCAACGTGCGAATGATGTAGGCGTGAAGCACCAACGCTGCGAGCCAGACGAGCGGCGCCAGAATCCAATCGAACAACGGCCGAATCGCCTTTGCCAGTCGATCGTCGGAACCTGAGATGACGGGGGACGGAGACACTTCGGGCACGCGACCGAGCGCGATCAGCGGTGCGACGAGCGTCAGCCCTGTCACGAGGACGTAGCGATCCGCGTTCTCGAAAAGATCGGTTTCGAACAAGGTTCGAACCATTTCCACGATAGCGTAGAGCCCGACGAGGAAAACGCAGGCGGACAGAAACGCGATAACGAGCCCGACCGCCGCCCAAAGACCGAAGCTCCAGAATTCGTCCGAGCCGCCGTGCCGGACGAAAGGCGCAAGTGGCACGGCGAACATCATGGCGGACGAGAGGCCGGCTAGTTGATAAGGTGAGACGTCGACGAAGAGGACGATCGCTCCGACACATCCAGCCGTCAGCATCGACAAGAGCAGACCGATCAGGCGCCCCCATCCCTGCCCTTCCGCCGCCAATGCGACGATTAACCCAGCCATTGCGGCGAGCGACAGTGCGGTCAAAAATAGGAGCGAACGGTCGAAACCATCGATTGAACCGGCCTCGAGATTGGACGCAACCGAGAAGGCCACGATCAACAAGGCAGGAATGGGGAATCTCTGAAGACCGGACGCGGCGTTATGGGCGAGACTACGACCGATGCCTGCGATGCGTCCCAGCATGATCGATCCTCAAACTCGGAACCAGCGATTCAGGGTAGCCATCCCGGTTCGAAGCGGACTGATGCAATGCCCTCTTCCGCTTTCAGAACCGGTTCCTTGTAATCACCTCAAGAGCGCATCTGCCGCCAGTAGAACCAAAGCCGTCGGAGAGCGCTCGGTTTCGCACCGGCCGTGATCGGAGCCTTGCCGACCCAGAGCGCAGGCAGAAGTGCCGGGCGGACGGAGACGGGAATGGATGCCCACTGATGCAGGACGCGATCGAGATGCTCTCGCGCGAACGCGCGCATGGCATCGCGGGCGCGCTCAGATCCGGCTCCACCTGCCAACCAAGTCGAGGCATCGATGCCGGTCGCGGCCAGAATATCGGTGGGCACGTAGACTTGGTGACGGTTGCGATGAATCGCCTCCGAGCGCAGCACGGAGATCGCGGTTTGGCCCACTCCGGCGTGGCCGCACGCGTCCGCCAGACGGGGCGCGGCCGAGCGATCGAGCACCATCGTCGCCATCATGATCAAGGCGGAAGACGTCTCTCCTGCATAGGCTTCGAAGTCGGCGCGCGACGGCATCGGGTCGTTGTAGAGGTCGAAAACCCGAGCCTCGAGATAGCGCTCGAACGCATCGAGCGGCAGGGCGTGTTCGCGAATCGTCGAGATCAGAGCCGTCGCGATCCGGGAGCCCTGAGCGGCGTCCTCCAAGGGTTCCTCACTCGCCAAGCGGTCGCGCCACCATTGAAGGCGGATTTCGCCGGGCAATGACTGCGATACCACGTCGCGAATGCGCAGCGTTTCGAGATGGAAGGCGTAGAGCGCAAACAGGTGCTTCTGCGCCGGCTTCGTGGCGAACCCCACCGCAACAGCACGATCGGGATCGCCGTCCTGAACGATTCGCTCACATTCGGCGTAAGCGGACAGTAGGCCGCCG
Source organism: Aureimonas ureilytica (assembly GCF_001475935.1). GTDB lineage: Bacteria > Pseudomonadota > Alphaproteobacteria > Rhizobiales > Rhizobiaceae > Aureimonas > Aureimonas ureilytica_A. The sequence goes on along the minus strand of NZ_LDQA01000001.1, from coordinate 30,121 downwards.
GAAGGAGCTGAATCAGTCAACGGCGATCAGCGCCGCCGCGACCGGGCGTCCTTCCGCGAGCATGATATTGTAGGTTCGCACGGCGGCGCCCGTCGACATGGGATCGCAGGAGATCCCGGCCTTTCGAAACCGATCCAGCAAAGCCGGCGGAACACGGCGAATATCGCCGCCGGTGCCGTACAGGAAAAACCGGATATCCTCCGCTTCCTCGAACGCCTTCAGCAGCCTCGCGCCGCCGAAGGGCTCGTCCGCGTCAGCGGACCAGCCATAAATGCCGGACGGGAGACAGAGAATCGATCCGCGATGCGACATGTCGGCGAACCGGAAGCCGCCGTTCCCGTAGGCGTCGATCGGAGCGCGACGCGGATAATGCGCGTCGCGAATTTCGGGGTCGCTTGGCTCGGCCATGGATCAGGCCTTGCCGGAGGTCGACGGCGTCGAGCCGCCGACGGATTTCGGCTCGAGCGCATCGCTCTTGTCTCCGCCTCGGATCGTTTCCGGGCGAAGCTTGAAGTAGATCAGGACCGGCGCCGCGATGAAGATCGAGGAATAAACACCGACCAACACACCCGCCAGCATCGGCGCGACGAAGACGCGAATGACGTCTCCACCGAAGGCGTACAAGGCGACGAGGGCGAGAACGAGCGACACGGCCGTGAGCAGTGTGCGCGATAGGGTTTCGTTCAGAGAAAGATCGATGATGTCCGATATCGGCATCTTCTTGTATTTGCGTAGGTTTTCGCGAATTCGGTCGAACACGACGACCGTGTCGTTCAGCGAGTAGCCGACAATCGTCAAGATCGCTGCGATAGAGGAAAGATTGAACTCCAACTGCGACACGACCAAGAAGCCGATCGTCATCGCGACGTCATGGGCCGTCGCGAGCAAAGCACCGATGGCGAACTGCCATTCGAAGCGCAGCCAGACATAGATCGAAATCGCGAGAAGCGCGGCCCCGACTCCGAACACTGCCGCCCAGGCCAGCTCGCCCGACACGGTCGGACCGACCACCTCGACGCGCTGGAAATCATAGTCGTTGGCGAGAGCCGAGCGTACTGCGTTGACGCTGGCCTGCGGTGTTTGCGCGTCCTGGGGCTGCACTCCGAAGCGGACGAGAACGTCACTCGCGGCGCCGAACTGCTGAACCTGGACGTCCCCCTCGACAATGCCGGAGAGATCCTGACGAATCGCCCCGACGTCGGCCGTTCCATTCTTGGCGCGCAGTTCGAGGACCGTGCCACCGGTAAAATCGATGCCGAAATTCAGGCCGCCGACGAAGAGACTGCCGATCGACGCCAGCGACAGGCCGATCGTGATCGCGAAGGCCCAGCGACGAATGCTCATGAAGCGGATGCGCGTTCCATGCGGAACGAACGACACCCAGCCCTTCGGCACTTCCTTCGGGCGGCTATGACGCAGCCAATAGGACACCATCCAGCGCGTGAGCGTGAGTGCGGTGAAAACGGTCGTGAAGATGCCGAGCGCCAGTGTAATGGCGAAGCCACGCACCGGGCCGGATCCCAGGAAGAACAGAACGACGGCAGCGATCAACGAGGTGACGTTCGCGTCCATGATCGTGCCGAGCGCCTTATGGAACCCGGCATCGATCGACTGGACGACGGATCGCCCGTTTCGCCGTTCCTCCAGCAAGCGCTCGTAGATGAGAACGTTGGAGTCGACCGCCATGCCCATCGTGAGCACGATGCCGGCAATGCCAGGCAAGGTGAGCGTGGAGCCGAGCGCCGACAGAAGCGCCACGAGCAGGATGACGTTCACCAGCAGCGCGATGTTCGCAATCACGCCCAGGAACCCATAGGCCACGAACATGAAGACCACGACCAGCGCGCCGCCGATGATACCGGCGGCCTTGCCCGCCGCGATCGAATCGGCGCCGAGGCCAGGCCCGACCGTCCGCTCTTCGATGATGTCGAGCGTCGCCGGAAGCGCACCGGCGCGCAGCAGGACGGCTAGATCATTGGCGGATTGAACGGTGAAATTGCCGGAAATCTGCGCCTGCCCGCCGAGGATCGGCTCGCGGATATTGGGCGCGGACAGAACCTTGTTGTCGAGGACGATGGCAAACGGCCGCCCGACATTTTCCTGCGTCACCTGACCGAAACGCTGCGCGCCCCGGGCGTCGAAGCGAATATTGACGACCGGCTGGTTGGTCTGCTGCTCGAAACCGGCCTGTGCGTCCGTCAGGTTCTCGCCCGAAATCATGACCTGACGCTGCACCAAAATCGGATGCGGCTTGGTATCCGTCGTTTCGAGCAACTCGTCACCGGCCGGCAGAGGCTGCGCGCCACTCGCCACGGCTTCGGCCGAGTTATTGACGTCCACGAGGCGGAAGGTCAGACGCGCGGTTTGGTTGAGGAGGCTTTTCAGACGAGCCGGGTCTTGCAGGCCTGGAACCTGAACCATGATTCGGTCGAGGCCTTGGCGTTGAATCACCGGTTCGGTTGTGCCGAGTTCGTCAACGCGACGACGCACCACTTCGATCGACTGCGACACGGCGGTCGAGAGTCGATAATCGATGCCGGCATTCGTCAGCGCCAAGCGGTACGTGCCAGACTGCGGCTCGGTGAGGTCGGTTTCCGTGACCGATCCGCCGGCTAGAAGCCCGCTGGAAATTGGCGAGGTCAGGCCCTGCAAGGCCGTGCGCGCGGCCTGAGCCTGAGCGGGATCGCGCAGGGCGAACTGGATCGCACCATTGTTCTCACGCAGATTCGTGAAGCCGACATTGGCCGAGCGCAAGCTGACCTGCACGTCCTCGCGCAGGCTCTGAAGCCGATCGTTGATCAACGAAGCGCGATCGACCTCCAGAAGCACATAGGAGCCTCCCTGGAGATCCAGCCCCAGTGTCATGGGCTGTTTCGGCATGAAGGAGGGCAGACTGGCCCTCTGCTGTTCCGTCAGAAGGTTCGGGAGCGCGAACAGCACGCCCAAGAGAACGGCGAGCCAGATGAAGGTGGTCTTCCACCGCGAGAAATAGAGCATGGCGTTCCCGAACGACAATCGGAGCACCGGACCTTCTGGCCTGCGGCGCTCCGAAAATGCGGTACGGCAGAGTGATCTGCCGAATACGAAAATGGATCGGGACGACCCCGATCCGCTGACAGATTACTTCGAATTCGCCGCCGTGGGCTCGCCCTTCACGCGCACATCCGCGACCATGGACTGGAGCACCCGAATCTTGGTCTGCTCGGAGATCTGCACTTCCAGTTCGCCATTCTCCTGGACCTTGGTGACCTTGGCGATGATGCCGCCACCGGTGACGATCGTGTCACCACGACGAATATTGCGCAGCATTTCGTCTCGCTTCTTCGCCGCGGAGCGCTGCGGGCGAATGATCAGGAAATACATGATCGCGAAAACGGCAATGAACGGCAGAATGCTGATGAGGATGCTCTCCGGCCCCCCCGCTGCGGTGGCGGTCTGTGCGAAAGCCGGCGATACGAACATCAAGATCTCCCAACAAACGGAAAACAGGGCGCCCGGCCCTTCACAAGATGCGCGCAATATACGATCGGTCGAACCGATTGCAACACGCGCCGACCGGCGATGCCCGGCGGTATCCGTCTTTCCAGAGGTCAGCCCGTGACGTCCGAAACGGAACTTCTTTCTCTCCTGCGCCGTGCGGCGGATGCGCTGGAACGGCTCGCGCCGTGCGCGGCACCGCCCCTAGACCTGGAAGCCGCCGATTGTTTCGTCTTCGCACCGCCTTCTGGTTTGACGCCCGTACCCCGCGTCAATCGCGTGGATTTCGAACTGCTTCGCGGGATCGATCGCTCCCGTGACATTCTGCTCGACAACACGGAGCGCTTCGCAGCAGGGCTACCCGCCAACAATGCCCTTCTCTGGGGCGCGCGCGGCATGGGCAAATCCTCGCTGGTGAAGGCCGTGCACGCGAAGGTCAATTCGTCGCGAGGTGAACGTACGGCGCTGAAATTGATCGAAGTCCATCGCGAGGACATCGATGATCTTCCGCAGTTGATGACGATGCTTCGCGATCTGCCCTTCCCCATCCTGCTGTTTTGCGACGATCTGTCATTCGATCACGACGACACATCCTACAAGTCCCTGAAAGCGGCGCTCGATGGTGGCGTCGAAGGTCGGCCCGAGAACGTCCTGTTCTACGCCACCTCCAATCGGCGGCACCTCTTGCCGCGAAACATGATGGAGAACGAGCAGTCGACGGCGATCAACCCCAGCGAGGCCGTGGAGGAGAAGGTTTCTCTTTCCGACCGATTCGGTCTCTGGCTGGGTTTCCACAAATGCTCGCAGGACGACTATCTTGCGATGGTCGATGGCTACCTCGCCGCAGCGGGAATTGATCTGGAACCTGCAGAGATGCGACGGGATGCGCTGGAATGGAGCACGACCCGGGGCAGCCGATCGGGCCGCGTCGCCTATCAATATGTAACGGACCTCGCAGGACGCCTCGGGCGGTCCCTGACGCGTTAATAAGAACGCCGCACCGAGCTTCGATAAGCTCGGCGCGGCGTTCGATGACAATCGATGATCCGACGCTCAGCGAAGGTAGGTCATCGGGTTAACCGGCGAGGAGTCCTTGCGCACTTCGAAGTGGAGCATCGGGGCGTCGGCGTCCCCGGTCATACCAGCCGTCGCGATCTCTTGCCCCCGCTTCACGGTTGCGCCGCGCTGCACCTTGATGTCGTCAGCGTGTCCGTAAACCGTTACGAGACCATTGTCGTGCTTCACGAGAACGGTCTTGCCGAACTCCTTGAGCCCTTCGCCGGCATAGATGACCACGCCGTTTTCGGCCGCTTTGATCGGCGTGCCGCGCGGCACGGAGATGTTGAGACCGTCGTTGCGGCGCGAACCGACCTTGTCCCCGAAGCTCTTGATGACGCGACCCTGAACCGGCCAGCGCATCTGGTCGATGCCCGTACCGCTCGGGATCGACACGGTCTCCTCTTCGTCTTCTTTCGAAGCGGGTGCTGCCGGAGCCGCCGTGGCAAGCGCCGTGCTGGAAGCGCTGGGCGCCGCCGCAGGCTGCGCGGGGGCCTCATGCGCAACCTGCTTGGGCGCCGTCGCGACCGGAGCTGCCGCCGCAACCGGCGGAGTCGTAGCCGGTGCAGTCATAGCAGCCGCCGGCTTCGCCGAGGCCGCCTCGTGCGCCACGGGCGGCGCGGCGACGGGTGCCGGGCGCGAATGAGCCGGAGGGGAACGCGGAACGGCGATCGCGGCGGCCTGTGCCTGAAGCGTCGTCGGCGGGGCTCCGAGCGCGGCATAGCGCGTGTTGGCGGCCGGCTGCGCGGCTGCCGTCATGCTACCGCCCGCCGGAATCACCAGCTTCTGGCCAATCTTCACATTGTCGTCGCTCATGCGGTTCGCGGCCCGCAGGTCACTCGACCGTACACCGTGGCGGCGCGCGATACCCAGAAGCGAGTCGCCTGATGTCACGACATAGGTGCCGGCCGAGCCAGTCGAAGTAGGCGAAATGGCGCGGGACGCTTCCGTACGAGCGACTTCGGCGCGATTGACAGGCGAGGAAACCGGCTGGGACATGGCGGCCGCTGCCGCCGGGCGGATCGGCTCATAGGTCTCGTTGCCGCCGCTATAGGACGCGGCCGGCGGAGGCGGCAGGGCCGAGCGCGAAACGCGCGGCGTCGCGGCGGCGTAGGTGCGCGGAGCACCTGTCGTGCCTGCCCCGTAGGACGCGTTGGGCTGAACCTGCCCATAGGACGGGGCCGCCTCGGCCATAGCGGGCTGCGATTGGATCGGCGCCTTCGGTATGGCACCGGTATAGAAACTATCCTGCAAGCGCGTGGCGTCCGCGCTGCAACCAGCAGCCAAGGCGGCGAGCGCGATCAGCCCCGCCGAGCGCACAAGCCGAAACCGACTCTGATTCAACACGTCCGTCCGCATTGCAGTCCCCAAAAGCATTCGCCCAACCTGGGAACATTAGAGCGCGTTAATGTTACCCGAGGGTTAAACGCCGTCAGGTCAGCGATCGAATTCTTTAGAGGTAGCTGGCGACACCCGTCTCAAGCGGCTGGAGACGCGCGTGGAACAGCGTCTCCTCTTCGAAGCGACTGCCAAGGCGCTGATGACGGACGACCCGTTGAACATGGCTCGGATCGCCCAAGGCGCAGAGAAGAATGCCCTGAGAGGAGGTCTGCTCGACGAAATTTCGAGGCAGCATCTCGAACGAGCCATGAACGACGATGCGATCGAACGGCGCCTGGTCAGGATAGCCCGTCCGCCCGTCTTCTTTCAGATAGGTCACGTTGCCGATGCCGCAGCTTTTCAAACGATCCTGCGCCTTGGTCAGGAGCGTTTGGTAGCGGTCGAGCGTCAACACCTGCACGCAAAGCTTGGCCATAAGTGCCGTAATATAGCCGCTTCCGGTCCCGACCTCCAAAACCCGGTGCTCGGGTGCGATCTTCAACGCCGCAACGAGGCGTACCGCGTGGCGCGCGCCCGGCATGGATTGCCCGCAATCGATTGGAAACACCTTGTCGCAGTACGCGTCCTTCGCATCCTGCGGAACAAAGAGGCGTCGCGGCACGGACTCGACGGCCGTCAGAACGCGAGGCGTCATGCCGTCCACCGTTCGCACCGTCATCAGGAAAGCGGCCAATTGCTCACGATCAAGCATGGAGTTCAACATAGCGGATCAGCGGAAGAGATCGCGCATCTGCTCTCGCAGGGCGTGATGCGTCAGATCGAGATGAAGCGGTGTCACAGAGATCCGGTGGGCGTTGAGTGCACCGATATCGGACCCGTCCAGTTCGCCCCCCGCCTGGCGGCCGAACTTCAGCCAGAAATACGGGAAGCCACGACCGTCGAGACGCTCTTCAACGCCCAAGGCATAATCCAGCTTTCCCTGCCGGGTCACCTCGACGCCTTCCACAGCGTCGGGTTCCACAGCCGGAAAATTGACGTTGAAAAGCGTGCCGGCCGGCGCATCCACCGAAAGCAGGCGTTGTACGATCCGAGCGCCGTGTTGGAGCGCCGTGGCCCAAACCACATCGCGACCCGAGTTCGGGCGATAGGCCTGACTGAGCGCAATCGAGCGAATGCCGAGCATCATGCCCTCGATCGCGCCGGCGACGGTCCCGGAATAGGAGACGTCGTCGCCTATATTCTGCCCGGCATTGACGCCGGATAGAACGAGGTCCGGCGGCTCGGGCATCACATGCTTCACCGCCATGATCACGCAATCCGTTGGCGTACCGCGAAGCGCGAAGCGACGCTCCCCCTCCTGACGGAGCCGAAGCGGCGATGACAGCGTCAGCGAATGCGACAAGCCGCTTTGGTCCGTTTCCGGCGCCACGACCCACACATCATCAGAGAGCTGGCGTGCGATCTCTTCGACGATCCTCAAGCCTTCGGCATGAATGCCGTCGTCGTTCGTCAGGAGGATTCGCATGAGATCAGCGAGCCCCGATCCGCTCGAGACCACCGAGATAAGGTTTCAGTACCTCGGGAACGAGGATGGTGCCATCTTCCTGCTGGTAGTTTTCCATCACGGCGATCAAAGCCCGGCCAACCGCCGTTCCCGACCCATTCAACGTATGAACGAAGCGCGGCGCGGCCTTTTCCCCAGCCGGGCGATAGCGAGCGTTCATTCGGCGCGCCTGGAAATCTCCACAAACGGAGCAGGACGAGATCTCGCGGTAAGCGTCCTGTCCCGGCAGCCACACCTCGATGTCGTAGGTCTTACGGGAGGAGAAACCCATATCGCCTGTGCACAGCATCATCGTGCGGAAATGCAGACCGAGCTTGCTCAGCACGGCTTCAGCGGCCGCCGTCATGCGCTCATGCTCTTCCAACGATGTTTCCGGGGTCGTCACGGAAACCAGTTCAGCCTTGTAGAACTGATGCTGACGCAGCATTCCGCGCGTGTCGCGGCCGGCGGACCCCGCTTCAGATCGGAAGCTGGGCGTCAGGGCGGTGAAACGGAGCGGAAGCGCGGATTCGTCGGTGATCTCCTCCCGGACGAGATTCGTCAGCGACACTTCGGCCGTCGGGATCAGCCAGCGCCCGTCCGTGGTCTGGAACAGGTCCTCGGCAAACTTCGGGAGCTGACTGGTTCCAAACAGCGCCTCGTCTCGCACCAGCAAAGGCGGCGACACCTCTTCATAGCCGAACTCATGCGTGTGAGTGTCGACCATGAACTGACCGAGCGCGCGTTCCATCCGCGCCAGATCCCCCCGAAGCACCGTGAAGCGGGAGCCGGACATGCGGGCGGCGCGCTCGAAGTCCATGAGACCTAGCGCTTCGCCCAGTTCGAAATGCTCCTTGGGCTTGAAGGCAAAGGTCGGCTTTTCGCCTGTGCGCCGAACCTCGACATTGCCTGTTTCGTCGGTGCCGAATGGCACCTCGGGTAGCGGGACATTGGGCAGCGTGGCGAGCACGGCGTCGATCTCGGCATCGATCTCGCGCTCGAGCTTTTCGCCGTCCTGAATTTTTGTCTTCAGGTCGGCGACCGCGCGCATGACCTCGTCGACAGCTGCCGCGTCGCCGGACGCCTTGGCCTTGCCGATCTGCTTGGAGGCTTCGTTGCGCTGGCTCTGCCAATCTTGCAGAGCCTTGAGATGCTGGCGCCGCTTTTCGTCCAGGCGAAGAATGTCGGAGGCCGTCGCGGACGAGCCGCGACGTGTCAGAGCTTCGTCCAGAGCTTCCGCGTTTTCGCGGATCCATTTGATATCCAGCATCTTTTCCAGTCCGCTACAGGCGGGCCGGAACCGTCCGGATTACTCCGTGCCGGCTTCTCTGGCCGCCAGACGCACGCCACGTTTCTTCTCGATCATCCGCGCCGTGATGATGGAAATCTCGTAGAGAATGATGGCCGGGATCGCAAGACCGATCTGGGACATGGGATCGGGCGGCGTCAGCACCGCCGCCACGATGAAGGACAAGACGATCGCATATTTGCGCTTGGAGCGCAGACCATCCGCCGTCACGATCCCCGCCCGGACGAGAAGCGAGCAGATTACTGGCAGCTGGAACACGAGACCGAAAGCGATGATCAGGGTCATGATCAGCGACAAATACTCGGATACGCGCGGCAACAAGAGGATCGCCGCATCGCTTCCCTGCCCTGGCTGTTGCATGGACAGGAAGAACCACATCACCATCGGGGTGAAGAAGAAATAGACCAGCAGCGCTCCCAGCAGAAACAGGAGCGGCGTCGCGATAAGAAAGGGAATAAAAGCCGCGCGTTCGTCCCGATAAAGACCGGGTGCCACGAACTTGTAGATCTGGATCGCGATCACCGGAAAGGCGAGGAAGACGCCGCCGAAAGCAGCGACCTTCACCTGCGTGAAGAAATATTCCTGAGGGGCCGTGTAGATCAGCTCCACATTGGACGGGTCGAGCCCAGCCCAACCGCTGGCGATCTGGTACGGGACCACCAGAACGTTGAAGATGCCCTTCGCGAAGAAGAAGCAGATCAGGAACATCACGAAGAAGCCGGCGATCGACCAGATCAACCGACGACGCAACTCGATCAAATGTTCGATCAGCGGGGCGGACGATGCCTCGATGTCGGACTCGGAACGCTCGGTCACTGAATGCCTCCAACGGGCGTGCGCGAAGCCGAGGATTCGCTGGCCGTCGACGTTTCGGGACGAACCTGAATCGGCGTCGAGCTTGCATCCGTTAGGGGATAGGCGCTCCCATTCACAGCGGAATCGGGTTGAAGAACGGGCGCGGACTCCATCGGTACAGGCGATTGCGTCGGAGACGGAACCTTGGGTTCCGGCGCCTCCGCCGCCGCCTTGATGGACGAACGAATTTCGTCGCCAACCGCGCGGATCGGATTCATCGCCTTGCGAAGGTCGTTGCGCGGATCGAGATCACGCACATCCTTGGCGGTCTGGCGCAGTTCCTCCAACTCGGCCTCTTTCAAGGCCTCGTCGAACTGGCGGCGAAAATCCCCCGCCATACGACGCATTTGCGAGCTGACGCGCCCGAAGGTGCGCAGCATCTTGGGGAGATCCTTAGGACCAACGACGACGATCAGAACGACCGCAATTACTAGAAGCTCAAGTCCACCGATGTCGAACATGACGATCCCCGGAAGGCGAACGGCGGCACGATGCGTGCCGCCCGTCCCTTAGATGCGGGACTTCTCCGTGACGGAGTCGTGGGTCATGGCGTCGCCCTCGCGAGCGTCCAGAGAACGACGCTCCTGCGTGACCGGCGTTTCGTCGTCGGCCATACCCTTCTTGAAATTCTTGATGCCCTTGGCGACATCGCCCATCAATTCGGGAATCTTTCCGCGCCCGAAGAGAAGCAGCACGACGGCCAGAACGATGAGCCAGTGCCAAATGCTGAAGCTACCCATGATACGCCTCCATGGCGCGGGCAGGCCGCGCACCAAATTCAAACCGAACCCTCGGTCCTTTCAAACACGAAAGTCTCAACCGGATCAACGGCTACAAAGACATCGTGCACATTGTCGGCGAGTTCGCCAGGATGAAACCTCGCCCTGACGGGAGCGGACACCCCATCGACCGCGAGAAGAACCAGTTCCTCTCCGCCCAGGAAACGCCGCTCCAGAACGCGAGCAGACGTTCCCCCCGTCGAGGTCGCCAGTTTGACACCGGTCAAACGAACTGCAACGTCCATTTTCGTGCCATCCGATCGTGGCGAGTGTGCGACGATGCCCAGGGGCGTCGTCACTTTTCCTGCCTGCACGCTCCCTGCCAAGACATTGATCTCGGCCAAGAAACCGGCTGCAAAGAGGCTGGATGGATTGAGGTAGAGCTGTCTTGGCGTTCCCGTCTGGACGAGGCGCCCGTTCCGCAAAAGCGCGATCCGATCGCCCATGCGCATCGCCTCTTCCGGATCATGCGTGACGATCACGGCCGTCGATCGCGTTTGCGTGAGGATCGCCAGCGTTTCGGCACGCACCTCATCCTTGAGGCGACTATCGAGCCCGGAGAAGGGCTCATCCATCAAGATCACGCGAGGACGCGGCGCCAGAGCGCGGGCCAGGGCAGCCCTTTGTTGTTCCCCGCCCGACAGATGATGCGGAAACGAATCGGCGAGAGGCCCGAGCCGGACATGGTCGAGCGCAGCCTCCGCTCGGGCCTTGGCCTCCCGACGCGGAAGACCGGCAAGGCCGTAGAGTACGTTGTCGCGAAGTGTCTTGTGCGGAAACAGGGCGAAGTCTTGAAAGACCAGCCCGACGCCCCTTGCTTCAGGTGGCTCGTATCGTTCGGGGCCGGCAACCAGGCGATCCCCGATCCAGATTTCACCTCGGGTTTGCCGCTCGATACCCGCCGCCATCCGCAGAAGGCTGGTTTTGCCAGAGCCGGATGGTCCCAGCAGGCATAAGACCTTCCCAGCCTCCGCTTGGATCGATACGTCCCGCAGGATCTCACGTCCCCCGGCCTCGAAGGATAGATCGCGAAACGTAAGGGCGGATCGCCCCGCATGGATATCAGGAGCAGGGGTGTCCGCTGGAGCGACCGGACGCATGTGAAGTGTCATGTGTCGCGCTCCTCAGCCTCGCTCATCGACCGATCAGAACTTGATCGTCTCAGTCAATTAAAGCCGAAGCCCACTGCCCTCAAGCGAGAGTCGCCGTGAGTCTGGTGAACTCTTCGCGAAGCATCGGCTCGTCCAGAGCTTCCGGGGCGACGCGAATTACGTCCAGCGCCCGTTCCGCGCGCTCGCTGGCGCGTCCGCCCAGTTCGGGAACGCCGGCGGCCACTTGCACCATCTCTGTCATGTCGCCGTTGCAATGAAGCGCCAGATCGCAGCCCGCAGAAATCGCGCCTTTCGCCAGCTCGCCCATTTCGCCCTGTAGCGCCTTCATCGACATGTCGTCGCTCATCAACAATCCGTCGAAGCCGATCAGGCCGCGAATGATCTCGTTGATGACGATGGAAGACAGCGTCGTGGGATGCGCCGGGTCGAGCGCCTCAAACAGGAGATGGGCGGTCATTCCCGCTGGCAGATCGCGCAGATCGCGGAATGGCCGGAAATCGAAACCTTCCAGATCGGCGCGCTCCGCCGTTACGCGCGGCAGTTCCAAATGGCTATCGGCGTTGCCACGCCCATGCCCCGGTATGTGCTTCATGACGGGAAGAACCGCGCCCGCCATCAGGCCACGTGCGGCGAGTCCGCCGAGTTCGGCGACGCTGCCCGGATCGTCCGAATAGGCGCGGTCCCCGATCACCGAATGCGCGCCGGGTTGCGGCACGTCGAGACAGGGAAGGCAATCGACATTGATGCCGTAACCCTGTCGAAGGTCGTGTGCCAGCAGGCGGCCTTGAAGCCATGCGGCCCGCCTGCCCTTGTCGCGATCGGCAGCGTAGACCTGCCCGATCGTCGCCGAAGGCGGAAAGCGCGGCGAAAGCGGAGGCCGGAGGCGCTGAACGCGGCCGCCTTCCTGGTCGATCAAGACAGGCACGGTGTCGCGGCCGTCGAGGCTTTGCAACTCCGCCACGAGGTCACGAACCTGCGCAGCTTCGGAAATATTTCGACCGAAAAGGATATAGCCCCAGGGCCGCGCGTCCTGAAAGAAACTGCGCTCGTCGGCGGTCAGCCGAAGTCCGCTGCAGCCGGAAATCCAAGCCTTGGTTCCACTCATCGACACGTCCATAGGATGCAATTGCTCTGGAGCGGGCGCAGTCGGCCCGCCACTCCGAGGCGCGTGAACGCCGATCGTGAGACCCGCCGCGAGGCTCAGCGCGTCACGAAACAGCTTCCGCCGGCAGATTTCAGGCTGTCGCACAGGGATGCCGCCTCGCCCTTGGTCTTGGCTGCCACGCGAACGCGATAGAACGTTCCCTTGCCCGCGATCTCGGCCGACTTGATGCCGACATTGCGGCCGCCGATCACGCTGGAAAACCGCTTGGACAGGTTGGCCATCGATTCTTCGGCCAACGCCTGGCTCGGCTGCGAGGAAATCTGCACAAAGAACGCATCGTCGCTCGGCTGCGCTGGCTGAACCGACGCCACCTGAACGGGGTCGGGCTGCGGAGCGGCGGCCGGCATGGTCGGCGCAACAACTGCGGCAACCGGGGCCGCCGCGGCCGGCTTATGGGCGATCGGCGTCGAAGACGTCGGCAGCATGGCCGGCTGGCCGGCGATACTCGCCTCTTCGGCTGCAGGCGCGAGCGAGCCGTCCGGGCGCACCGTCAGTGTGCGAACCTTGCGCGGTTGGAGCGTCCCTTCTGCCGAGGCGACCTGCGCGCCGGGCGCCGGCGGCACTTCGGGCTCGGCATCCGATTCGCTCGGTAATGCGACATTCTCTCCGACCATGACGCCAGGAAGAGCGGCGGACGATGCGTCGTCGTTCTCCGAAATGTCGATCGGCTCTTCCATCGCGGTCACGAGCTTGCGCTGCGTCGGCGCATCGACCTTGGCGTTTCCGGCCGCAACGTGCTCGTAAACCGCCTTGTTCTGGTTCGGGATCGTTCGACCGCCCGTCTCCGCCGGAACGACCTTGTAGGGCTGAGCGTCGGCCTTGATCAGGATCGGTCCGTCATTGCCCGGCGCGAGCGAGCCGCCGCCGGTGTAAACCATCGTTCCAGCCACGGCGACCACAACGGTCGCGGCCATGCCGCCCATGACCATCGCGAACTTGCGCAAGCGCGACGGACGACGCACGTTGGCGGCGGCCTCTTCGCCATACCGATCATCGTGATAGCCGTATTCGTCTTCGTCATAGGCTTGTGGAGCGGGCTGCATCGCGGCCCATTCGCTGGCGATGAGATCGTCGAAATCATCCAGCGTCAAAGTCTGGCGGGTGTCGGACAATTGCTGACGCGGCGCGACATAGGGCTCGGGCTCGATTTCCCGAGCCGGCGCGAACGATTGTGTTTCCGTCGGATAACGATCGCGGGGGCGTGCAGGTTGGCTAAGATTGCGCAGGGCTTCCTGGGTCTCCGCGTTCACCGGTCGCGACGGGCGCCCCTGCGGCATGGGGGCGGCCACGCGATCTTCCGGCCCGAGAACGGGTTCATAGCCATGCGAACCCGCCCAATCCTGGCGGGCAGCCTGCGAAGAACCACGCCCCGACGAGCCCTCGACGGCGCGAACGAGATCCGCAAAAGGATCGCGATCGGCCGCGGAGAAATGGGCGTCCCTGTAGTCCTTCATCGCGCCGACCTCACGCAAGGATCACCCCCTAGAACCGAGGCGACCCGTCATTTCCTGAACGTCCTTCCGCCCTATGGGTCGAACATGGTCAAAGCGTGGAGCGTCAACGCATTTCCTCGGGGGCCGATACGCCGACCAGACTGAGACCCGAGGCGATGACGAAGGCGACGGCTTGAACCAATCCCAATCGAGCTGCGGTCATTGTCACATCGTTAGGCTTAACGAAGCGTAACTCAGGCTGATCCTTGCCGCGATTATACTGCCCGTGGAAGGCCGACGCGACGTCGTAGAGATAGAATGCAAGGCGGTGTGGTTCCTTGGCCTGGGCCGCGCTTTGAATCAAACGTGGATATTCCGACAGCTTGCGCACCAGCGCGACCTCCCCCTCGTCCGTCAGACGCGCCAACGCATCGCGATCGACCCGGTCCAGAGCCGACACGTCGATGCCCTCGGCCTGCGCCTGACGCACGATCGACCGAGCGCGGGCGTGTGCGTACTGAACGTAGAAAACCGGATTGTCTTTCGACTGTTCGGTGACTTTCTGAAAGTCGAAGTCCAGCGGCGCGTCACTCTTGCGGAAGAGCATCATGAAGCGAACGGCGTCGCGGCCGACCTCTTCCACCACATCAGCCAACGTCACGAACTCGCCGGCGCGCTTGGACATTTTAACCGGCTCGCCGTTGCGAAACAGCTTCACGAGCTGACACAGGACGACATCGACCTCGGCCTTGCCGCCGGACACGGCCTTGGCCACCGCTTCCAGACGCTTCACATAGCCACCATGGTCCGCGCCGAGCACATAGACCATCTCATCGAAGCCGCGTGCGAACTTGTCCGCGAAATAGGCCACGTCGGCCGCGAAGTATGTGTAGGCGCCATTCGACTTGACGAGCGGGCGGTCGACGTCATCCCCGACATCGGTCGAGCGCAGCAGCGTCTGCTCGCGGTCTTCCCAATCCTCCGGGAGCTGGCCCTTGGGTGGCGGCAATGTGCCCTGATACACGAAACCACGCTCGCGCAGCGCCTCCACGCTGGCGGCAATACGGCTCGGCTCGCCCTCATGCAGCGTCTTCTCGGAGAAGAACACGTCCTGCGCGATGTTGAGCGCCTTCAGGTCGTCCCGAATGCTCATCATCATGGCGCTGATGGCATAGGCCTTCACGACGGGAAGCCATTCGGCCTCATCCTGCTCCAGAAGCGCGCGGCCGTAGCGGATGGCGAGTGCCGAGCCGACCGTCTTCAGGTAGTCGCCGGGATAAAGCCCGGCCGGAATCTCGCCGATCGTTTCCCCCAGCGCCTCGCGATAGCGCAGGAAAACGGAGCGGGCGAGGACGTTCACCTGCTCGCCCGCATCGTTGATGTAATATTCCTTGGTCACGTCATGACCGGCAAAGCCCATCAAATTGGCGATCGCATCACCGACGACAGCGCCCCGGCAATGGCCGACGTGAAGGGGCCCGGTAGGGTTGGCCGATACATATTCGACGTTCACGCGGTGCCCGGTCGACGCACCACGACCGTAATCCAAGCCCTGGATCAGAAGCGCGTGGAGATGGTTCGTCCAAAAAGCCGGGTGGAGACGCAGATTGATGAAACCCGGCCCGGCGATCTCGACCGATGCGACATCCGCGTCGTCCGCGAGCTTGGCAGCGATATCGTCCGCCAGGTCGCGCGGCTTCAGTCCCAGCGGCTTGGCGAGAACCATGGCGGCATTCGTCGCCAGATCGCCATGGCTGGCGTCGCGTGGCGGCTCGACGGTAATGCGGGAGAGATCGGCTCCCTCAATTCCGCGTGCGGAGAGAATAGCTTCCACTGCTTTGCGAACGCGCTGCTCGAAGTCGGTGAAGATATTCATGATCAGGTCCAGATTGGAGAAACCGGCACAACGAAACGCCGCCCACCGCTCTTCCGAACGGGAGTTGAAGCGGCGCGCCTAACGCAATTCGGGCGTATCGTCAAACAAGCGGCGATGTTCCGATACCGCGTAGCTGTCGGTCATACCGGAGAGATAGTCCGAAACGCGCCGTGCGAGGCGCGCCTCGTCCAGACCTTCCAACGCCTCGCTCCAGGCTCCGTGCATTTCTCGAGGAGCGGCGACAAAGCGATGGTACAGATCCTCGACCAAGGTCTCCGCCCGCGTCATGACACGCGAGACGCTTGGGCTGCGATAGACTCGGGCAAACAGGAAGCTCTTGGTCCGGCGCGCCAGTTCTTCCATCTCGGGCGAGAAGCATAGGAGGGTGCGGCCAGCATCGCGCACATCCTGCGCCGTCTCGATGCGATCCTCCTGCAACCGTCGCAAGGTCGCGGTGATCACGTCTTCGACCATGCGCGTGATGTGGCGGCGCATGATCTCGTTCGCCATGCGGGCCGGGTCGAGATTGGAATATTGGGCTCGAACGTTCCGCAGAATGGAACCTGCTAGATCCAGTTCGGCGAGATCATCCAAATGGATCAGCCCGGCTCGCAGCCCATCGTCCAGATCGTGAGTGTTATAGGCGATGTCGTCGGAAATTGCGGCCGCCTGGGCTTCCAGGCTCGCGAACCGAGAGAGATCGAGTGGATAGCGCGCGTCGAATTCGAGGATCGGGCGGGGCACCTCACCCTGCCAGGTCGAGTGAGGACCGAGCATGGGTCCATTGTGTTTGACCAGCCCCTCCAGCGTTTCGAAGCTGAGGTTCAGACCGTCGAACTCCGCATAGCGCCGTTCCAGCGCCGTCACGATCCGCAGCGACTGCGCATTGTGGTCGAAGCCACCATAGGGCGCCATGCAGCGGTCGAGCGCTCGCTCTCCGGCGTGGCCGAAGGGCGTATGGCCGAAATCATGGACCAGCGCGATCGCCTCGGTCAGATCCTCGTCCAGCCGAAGCGCACGCGCGAAGGCGCGAGCGATCTGCGAAACCTCGATCGTATGGGTCAGGCGCGTGCGGAAGTGATCGCCCTCATAGGCGACGAAAACCTGGGTCTTGTGCTTGAGCCGGCGAAAGGCTGTGGAATGGATGATCCGATCCCGGTCGCGCTGAAACGGCGTGCGCGTCGGGCTGTCCGACTCCGCCACGAGGCGGCCGCGCGACCGCTCGGGATCGCTCGCAAAGGGCGCGAGAGCGCAGCGGCCGAAGCCGATCGGGATAAAGCTCGAGTCCTCCGCCATGCAGCCTATCCCTTCGCCTGCGCGCCGAAACATCGGTCCGGCCCGGCGTTGACCCACCGGGAGCGCATCCATACGTTAGGAGCACGAGGTCAACAAGCAGAGGTCGGACAGCGCGTTCCGCTGGCCGAATTCGACATGAGCGAAGTGCTCGCAACGACGACGCCCGTCACGGTTTCCGACGCAGCCGCACGGCGGATCCTGTCCATCCTACAAAAGACGCCCAGCGAGAACGCCTTGCGCATTTCGGTGGAAGGGGGCGGATGCTCCGGTTTTTCCTACAAGTTCAACCTGACGCACGATTCCGAAGCCGACGATCTGGTGATCGAGAAGGACGGCGCGCGGGTGGTTATCGACCAGACCTCCCTCGCCTATCTGGACGGATCGGTCGTGGATTTCGTGGACGATCTCATGGGCCAGTCCTTCCAGATCCGCAATCCGAACGCCGTCGCCTCCTGCGGATGCGGAACCTCCTTCTCGATTTGACAGGGCGCGCCCGCAAGGGCATGGCCGGCAGGTCAGCGACCCAAAAGCGCCAGCCGCGTCTTTTGGGGCCGCTATGATGGATTGTGGTGGTCCCAAACGGTCTTCGCCGGCCTCGGGTTTCACGGAGAGTTTCGATGCTGGTCGCCACATGGAACATCAACGGCGTCAAGGCGCGGCTCGACGCTCTTCTTCAATGGCTGGACGAGTGTCAGCCTGACGTGGCCTGCCTTCAGGAGATCAAGAGCGTTGATGAGGCCTTCCCGCGCTCCGAGATCGAAGCGCGCGGCTGGCAGATCGAAACACATGGCCAGAAAGGCTTCAACGGCGTCGCGCTCGTGTCGAAGACCCCAGCCCTCTCGATCGAGCGCGGGCTGGCTGGCGACGAGACGGACGAGCAGGCGCGCTTCCTATCGGGGCTATGGTCGACGAGCCGAGGTCCGATCCGCATCGCCTCCCTGTACCTTCCCAACGGCAACCCGGTCGGCACGGATAAATTCCCCTATAAGCTTCGCTGGATGGAGCGTCTGGAGAGCACTGCACGGCAATGGTTGGCTGAGGAGACGCCGTTCGTTCTCGCGGGAGATTACAACGTGATCCCGCAGCCGGAAGACGCCAAGAATGCCGCCGATTGGCTGGGGGACGCGCTGTATCAGCCGGAAAGCCGCGCCGCTTATCGTCGCCTGATGAATCTGGGTCTGGTCGATGCCCTTCGCGCCACCACGGACCGCGCGCAGACCTACACGTTCTGGGACTATCAGGCCGGCGCTTGGCCGAAGAACAACGGCATCCGCATCGACCATATGCTCCTGTCTCCCGAGCTATCGGCGGCCATGAAGGGCGTGCGGATCGACAAATATGTCCGGGCTTGGGAAAAGCCCTCCGACCACGTTCCGGTCGTGCTCAATATCGAAGACTGAGAACCCGCGACTGAAAGCTGGCCGATTCGGCTGGCCGCTTATTGCGGGTCCAAGTCGCTCTGGGACGCGTACGCCAGCGCTGTGCGTCGTTCGGTTTCGCTCGACAGGGAGAAGGCCTCCTCCTGAAGCGGACGAATCCAATCCTTGTCCTTGTCGGGCGCCGCCTTCAGCGCGCGCGTCAGCATGGCGAGCCCCTTGGCCGGCTCGGCCTGCAGTGAGATCGTCTCCCCATCGAACAGAAGATAGCCGAGCAGCGCCTCGGCCTTCGCATAGCCCTTCTTGGCGGCGAGTTGCAGCCAGCGCGCGGCTTGGCGAGGATTGGGGCGCCCGCCCTCGCCCGCGAGCAGCATTCGACCCAGTTCGAACTGCGCCTGCGCGTCCCCAAAATAAGTCGCCGCATGAGCGTAAAGCTGGCGCGCCTGCGCCGGGTCCGCCGAAACGGGCGTGCCGGGAATGCCGCTTCGCATATACTCCGCCAGCGCGATCACCGCGCTCGCGACATAGGCCGCGTTTGGTGAGGAGGACGTATCGTCTTCCTGATCCCGAACGATTTCCTCGAACATCTTGAAGGCTTCGAAATCGTCTTCCTTGACGCCATCGCCTTCGGCATACATCTGACCGAGCTTCCAACGCGCGCCGGCATGACCGAGATCGGCCGCACGCTGCAAAGCCTGTAAGGCTTCGAGCTTGTGGCCGCGCTTATAGGCCGCAAAGCCCATCGAGAAAAACTCGCGCGGCGATTTGCTGTGCGGGTCTGCCGCCAGAGACAAGGGATCGAGCGCCCACGCTTGCCCCACCAAGCTGCAGACGATCACAAGTGGCAGGCATAGGACGGAAACACCGGTCAGACGCATCGGCACGAAACTCAAGCGTCTCGAGTCCGAAGGACAATCATGCTGGAGCCCATCGAACCTTCGACGCGAGTTTCCCAAGACGAACCGATCGTGATCGCGCCAAACGTCTTCCGCCTTTGAGCGGACATCTGAGAGACGGACGTTTGTTGACACGCAACATCGCGGCGGCTCCCAGGAAGATTCGGTTGCCTGACGAGGGCCTGAGCGACCTTACTGACGGGAATTTGGTCGAACGTCATGACACCTCAACGACCCGACCAATCCCAAGGGAAAATCGAGTCTTTCCAGCGATGATGCTTGCCGGGTCTTGCCGTTCTTTTATGGCGGCAACGGGGCACCATCTCGCGGATTCATGTTATCCGATGAGATCGCACAATACTGTTGCCGTCACTCCACAGAATGCCCCTCGGCAACTTTGCGAACGAGTTGATTTCGAGCCGGCAACACAAAAAGCGCCCGGACGAAGCCGGGCGCAGACGCTCATTGATCGGTAGGTACGACGGTCAGAAGTTGAGCTTCAGCGAGGCATTTGCCGCATAGACCCAGTCGTCGCCGACCGTCGCATTGAAAAGCGCACCCCGACTGACGCTCTGGCTCCCGCCGGTCCAGTAGCCGACGAGACCACCGAAGCGGAGTTCCGCCCACTTGTTGTTCTTGAGCGAGACGCCGCCGGACAGCGTGTAGATATCCGTATAGGTCGTTTCGGACCCGCGCGAGACGCCGCTGTCGTAGCCAATCGAAATGCTGCCCGAGACGTTCTCGTTGAAGGCCCGGCCGACGCCGAGGCTCACGGTGTAGCCATCATCCCAATTATAGGGGCTGACATTGGAAATGCCCGCCACCGTCGTCACAACGGCCTTGTTGGTGCTCCAGTCCGTCCAGCGGAACGAAGCGAGCAGAAGCGTGCCTTCTGCTATGCCGGTCTGGAAATTGACGTTCAGGCTTTGCGGGCTCGTGGCCGTGTTCTGATAGGCCGGAAGACCGCTCGCCAGAACCGTTCCCGTGGTCGGAAGGGCCGAGAGCAGCGCCGACGGAACGGCAATACCGTTGCCGGCGAGGAAGGCCGCAGCGGTTGGGATCGAAAGGCGACGACCATCCGCGAGTTGGACGAATGCGTCTCCCGTCGCGGCCAGAGTGCCTGTGCCTGTGATGTCGTCATGCTTCACTTCGGAGCGGTAGAGCACCTGAGCGCGCAGGGCGATCTCCGGGATCTCGAAGGCCGCGCCGATGCGATAGCCAGGCTTGTTGCTTGCGTCGGTATCGGCCGTCAGTGCGACCGGAACCAGAAGGCTGGCCCCGAGACCGCCCAACGTCCGGCTCAGGGAAGCCGGCAGGCTGGCCGAAATATTGCGGTTGGCAAGCGAAGTTCCGTTGAACTCGAAATCCTCGACGAACAATCCGCCAAGCAGGCTGAAGCGCATTCGATCCTGCGTATAGCTCACGCGGCAGGTCGCGCTCCATTCGTTGGATTTGAATTCCAGATCGCGCACGCGCGCCCCGCCGGGAAACTGCGCGGGCTGGGCGCCCCCGGGAAGCGATCGGTAATCGCCTTCCCCTGCGAAGGACTCCACGTAGTTGCCAGCGCAGGCGGCCGCTTCGCCGCCGAATTTGATGGCCGCGCTGGGGATCTGATAACTGCCGGTATAGGTCCCGTAGTCGCCGCGAACCCCGTTGATCGACTCGAAGCCGCGCTGGGGCGAAACATAGGTAAAGCTCAGTCGATTGGAGAACGTGCCCGGTTCGTAGAGAATGTCGGTATCTGCCGTTCCACGCTGGAAGCCGCCGGCCTGCGCCATTCCCATGGTCGACGCGAGCGCCGTCGAAGCGATGATCAGTTGACGCGCGAACTTCATACAAATTTCCCCCAGACCGGTCTGCGCGCGAAGTCTAGACGCTTCGGCTTGCTGGGAGCCTGTCATAAGTGCCTTCTGGTTGAAACCTTACGATCTGGCCATCTCGCGAATTGTGGCAGTGCTGTGATCCCGCCTCAACACCTGAAGCGTGATGCGAAGCGCAAGCGCCAAGATCTTGCGATTCCAGTCTATTTAAAGAAAAGGCGGAGGACCTGCCTGCGCGATCCTTCCGCCGTCCGATCGATATGGAACTCTTCCCTTTACGGAAGAGTTCAAATTCGTTGCGCGTAAGTCACATAATGCGGTGCGCCAATTTTTTCGTCACTGCAGCATGTCCAGCGCCGCGCGAAGTTTGCGAGCCTCGCCCAAGAACGTTTCGCGCTTCTCACGCTCTTGCTCGACCAACTCTTCGGGCGCATTCGCCACGAACTTCTCGTTCGATAGCTTCTTGTCGATTCGCTCCACTTCGCCCACGAGCTTGGCTTCGGCCTTCTGCAGGCGAGTCCGCTCGGCGGCAAAGTCGATCATTCCCGCCAGCGGCAGCGCGTAGGTGACGTTGCTCAGAACGAGCTGCGCGGATTGCGCCGGCGCGGTTGCAGCCACGGACACTTCCGAAAGCCTGGCCAGACGACGCAGCGCCGCATCATGCCGTGCCAGGCGCTCCCGCACGGCCTCGTCCGCCGCCACGGCGACCAGAGCCGCCTCCGCCGATGGCGGGACGTTCATCTCCGCTCGCACCGAGCGAATGGCGCTGACGAGATCGACCAGCCAGTTCAGATCACTGGCGGCCGTCTCGTCGCGGAAGGACATGCTGGGCCAAGGCGCATGACACAGGAGCGTGTCGCGCGAGCGCCCTTCCGGCGACGTCACGTCCCACAGCTCCTCCGTCAGGAAGGGCATGAAGGGATGCAGAAGCGCGTAGAGCTGATCCAGCACGAAGCCGGTGACGACCCGCGTCTCGGCCTTGGCCGCCTCGTCGCCCGACAGGAAGATCGGCTTGGCGAGTTCGAGATACCAATCGCACACGATGTTCCAGGCGAAGCGATAGAGCGTCGCAGCTGCATCGTTAAAGCGATGGGACGCCAAGGCCGTATCGACATCCGCGATGGCGCGGGACAATTCCGTCACGACCCAGCGGTTGACGGCAAGGGTCAGTTCCTCGCCGCGTACGCTTTGGCCATGGATCGCGCCGTTCATCTCCGCGAAGCGCGTGGCGTTCCAGATCTTGGTGCCGAAATTGCGATACCCGGCGATACGCTGCGGATCGAGCTTCACGTCCCGCCCCTGCGCAGCCATGATGGCCAGCGTGAAGCGCAGGGCGTCGGCGCCATACTCGTTCACGATGTCGAGCGGATCGATGACGTTGCCTTTCGACTTCGACATCTTCGCGCCGCTCTTGTCGCGGACCAGAGCGTGGACGTAGACCGTGTGAAACGGCTCCTGCTCCATGAAGTGAAGGCCCATCATCATCATCCGGGCGACCCAGAAGAAGATGATGTCGAAGCCGGTGACGAGCACGCTCGTCGGATAATAGGTCTTCAGCTCCGGCGTCTGGTCGGGCCAACCCAGCGTGGAGAAGGGCCAGAGCGCTGAGGAGAACCAAGTGTCGAGCACGTCCTCATCGCGCGTCAAGAACGCGTCGAGCCGCTCCTGATCGTCGGCGTAGGCGCGGGCTTCCGCATCCGTGATCGTGCCGTTGGTGACGTAATGGGCCAGAGCGGCCGCGATCGCCGCCTCCTCGTCCTCGTCGACGAAGATGGTGCCGTCCGGGCCATACCAGGCCGGAATGCGGTGTCCCCACCAAAGCTGGCGGGAAATGCACCAGGGCTGGATGTTCTCCATCCACTCGAAATAGGTCTTTTCCCAGTTGCGCGGCACGAACTGGGTGCGTCCCTCGCGCACGCTGGCGATTGCGGGCTTGGCGAGCGTCGCGGCGTCGACATACCATTGGTCGGTGAGGTACGGCTCGATCGGCACGCCGCTGCGGTCGCCATGGGGGACCATATGCGTGTGGTCCTCGATCTTGGCGAGATAGCCTTCCGACTCCATCCAGTCGACCAGAAGCTTGCGCGCGGCAAAGCGGTCGAGCCCCTCGAACAGCCCGATCGCGCGCTCGCCATCGGCGGGATAAAGCCCTTCGAGGAAATCGGCATTGTCGCGCAGCGCGATCGTGCCATCCACCGCCATGATGTTGATGCGGCGCAGATCGTTGCGCTTGCCCACTTCGAAATCGTTGAAGTCATGCGCCGGCGTGATCTTGACGGCGCCGGACCCGGCTTCCGGATCGGCGTAATCGTCGGCGACCACCGGAATGAGACGGCCGATCAGGGGCAGGCGCACCATCTTCCCGACCAGCGCGGAATAGCGCTCGTCGTCGGGGTTCACGGCCACGCCGGTATCGCCCAACATGGTTTCCGGCCGTGTGGTGGCGACTGTGACG
This sequence comes from Aureimonas ureilytica, assembly GCF_001475935.1. Taxonomy (GTDB): domain Bacteria; phylum Pseudomonadota; class Alphaproteobacteria; order Rhizobiales; family Rhizobiaceae; genus Aureimonas; species Aureimonas ureilytica_A. The sequence goes on along the minus strand of NZ_LDQA01000001.1, from coordinate 6,332 downwards.
AAGGTTTCCGGGTTCTCCGGGTCGTAATTGCGACCTTCCACCGGATAGCGGAAGTGCCAGAGCGAACCCTTCACCTCCTGCTGCTCGACTTCCAGATCGGAAATTGCCGTCAACAGTTTGGGGTCCCAGTTCACCAGGCGCTTGTCGCGATAGATCAGCCCCTCGCGATACAGCTGGACGAAGACCTTCCGCACTGCTTTCGACAGACCCTCGTCCATCGTGAAGCGCTCGCGCGACCAGTCGCAGGACGCGCCGAGACGACGGAGCTGGCCGAGGATCGTCCCGCCCGATTCGCCCTTCCATTTCCACACGCGCTCGATAAAGGCCTCGCGGCCCATGGTACGGCGCGAGGGCTCCTGCCGCTCGGCCAGTTGACGTTCGACCACCATCTGCGTGGCGATGCCGGCATGATCGAGACCCGGCTGCCACAAGACGTTCTTGCCGCGCATTCGCTCGCTTCGCACCAGAATGTCCTGAAGCGTGTTGTTGAGCGCATGGCCGATATGGAGCGAGCCCGTGACGTTGGGCGGGGGAATCACGATCGAGAAGGGCTCGGCGTCGGGCTTGGCAGCCGCACCGGCGGCGAAGGCATCGGCGCTTTCCCAACGCTCCGCGATTCGGGGCTCGACGACGGCCGCGTCGTAGGTCTTCTCGATCATGATTGTCCAACCATTCCAAAGGAGGATTGTCGGTTACAGGCAGAGTTTTGCGGGTGTCAACGCGGCGGCAACGCTCAAGCGCGCGCCGCGCCCCCGAAAACAAAAAAGGAGCGGTCGGACCGCCCCCTTTCGCAACCCGTCGGGTTAGCGGCTCAGCGACGGCCGCCGCGCGACAGGCGCTCGATTTCTTCGCGCACCAGACGCTCCACCATGCGGGGCAAATTGTCGTCCAGCCATTCGGCCAGCATCGGCTTCAGCATGTCCTGCGCCATGGCTTCGAGCGATTTCAATTCGCCGTTGCGAATGGCCTGGGCCAATTCCTCGAAGGAGGCCGCGACCATCTGCCCGGACGACCCCGACAGAAGCGGATCATGTCCTGCCGTGGAATAGGTCTGATAATCGGCATGGGATTCGAGATCGCGGCGATCGGTATTGGCGGGCTCGAAAGACGAACGGTCGGTGGGGGCCGGGTGGCGTGCGGTTTCGCTCATCTCTGTGTCTTCCCTGTTGGGGGCGGTCGGCATCGGGTCTGGCGTGGCTTGCGAATGGGGCTGCACTGGGATGGGCGCGACATGCGTTTGCGCCGCATAGGCTGTTGCCGGCTGAACGGCGGCCAGCGACCCGCCATCCATGCGGTGATGTATCTCGAAATCGCCCCAGGAGGCGGCGAGTTCACTTTCCAGCTCAACCGTCAGATGATCGACATCCACACCATGCGAATGGATCGAGGCTTCCGGCGCCGTGTCGCGAAGCGGCGTAACCGACGCCGTCGCGCGGTCGTCCGCTCGATGAACAGGAGCTTGCGAGAGAGATATCTCGTCGGCCGCTTCCACATCCTCCGCCGCGCGGCGAATGGCGTCGAGAGCGACATCTCGAACCGGCGTCGGTCGCATGCCGGACGGCGACGTCCGATCCTCCCCTGTCTCGATAATCCGCCGAATGGACGCCAGAATTTCGTCCATGGACGGTTCTTGCGCGACGTTCGCCTTGCTCATGACTCCGCACCCGATCTCGACTCGCGGCCTGACGCGACCTCGATGAAACATAGGTAGAGACAAAGAAAGCGCCGTTGAAGCCTTTTCTGGGCCTTAACGACGCTTCGCAACGCTTTTTTAATAAATGGTTAGCGGCTTATTCTTAACGACCGTCCGGCGTGCGCAATCCGTACCACTTGTCCTTGACGGCCTGATAATGCTCTTCAGGCTCGTAAGTCGCGACGTTCAGGCTCAAGCGCTGGGGCGAAAGATGCCCAACGGAGGACACCAGCGTATAGGCCGCAACCACGGCGTCACGCTGCGCGCCGGCCAGAAGAATCTGCGCGGTGATGACATCGGACTGCGCGTTCAAGACGTCGAGCGTCGTCCGCTGTCCGACATTGCGCTCTTCGATGACGCCGTTCAAAGCCAGCTGCGCGGCCGAAACCTGCGCGCGGTAGCCGGTGACATTGGCCTCCGCCGCCTGCTTCTGGGCCCAGGCGGTTGCGACGGCCGAGCGCACCTGATCGCGCGTCGAATCGACTTCGATGCGGCGCTGACCGAGGACTTCCTTGGACTGACGAACACGGGCCGAGACGATACCGCCCTGATAGATCGGGACGGTCAGACGTGCGCCGACCGTGGCGGACACCTGATTCTGCGTCACCACATCGACGCCCGGCAGGCTGGCGCTGTTGGGATCGGTGTCGTTCAGCGAGTAGGTGTTCTCGACCGAACCGGTAACGGCCAGATTGGGCAGGCGCTGGCCTTCGGTCGCCTTCACCTGGAACGACGCCGCATCCACGGCGAATTGCGTCGCCTGAATGGCGGGGTGCTCGTTCTGCGAGATCGTCAAAGCCTGAGACACGCTCGGGGGCAAGGTCGCGCGCGGCGGCAGGCTGCCATTGTCGAGCTCGCCCGGCGGATCGCCGACAATATCGAGATACTGCGCTTCGCTGCTGGCGACCTGAGCCAATGCGCTATTCAAAAGCGCCGTCGCCAACGCCTGTTGCGACTGGGCCTGCGCCACGTCGGTACGGGTGCCCTCACCCACGTCGAAACGTGCCCGCGCAGCCCGGACCTGTTCGTTCAGGAAGGCGAGGCTCTGGCGCCGGAACGCGGCGATCTCGCGGTCGCGACGAACGTTCATATAAGCGGTCACCGTGTTCAGAAGCGTGTTCTGAACGGTGTTTTCCAGATTCTTCTGGGACGCGCGGACCTGTGCCTCGGCGGCGTTCACATTGTTCGGCGTCTGGAAACCGTCGAAGATCGTTTGGTTGATCTCGATGCCGCCGACCAGCGCGCCCGTGCGGGAGCGGGTCGAGCGGATATTGTCGCCGAAGGTCGTGCTGGACCGCGACGCCTGCGTCTGACCAACAGCCGAAACGGTCGGGCGAAGTCCGCCCTTGGCGATCGGAACGTTTTCATCCGTCGCGCGAAGCTGGGCGCGCGCGACATTCAGATCATGATTGTTGGCGTAGGCTTTGGCCAGCGCACCGCGAAGCGTCTCGGCACCGGCAAAGCTACCGCTTCCCAGCAGAAGCGCCGCCGATAGGGACAGCAGAACCCAGGACTTCTTCCGCAATGGCTCACTCCGAATATCGGGCGTCGAACCTGATGGCATCAGGATATCTTCAACATCAGACAAGCCTAGCCCGAACCTTGGCTTCCCTTACCTACTCGAATGAACCTTCGAACCCGTGAACACCAGATCACCCGTGCCGAAAGTCGCCATTTTGCTCAAGAGTGTGGCCGGGCTAAAACACTTACAGCACGTAAACACCCGAGCCCTTCGCCGAGATTCAGGCAAGCTCCGTACTGACCAGTCTGGTTCCTGCCCGACGCTTCAAGCACTTAAGAAAAAGGGCGCGCCGCAACGCGGCGCGCCTCTGATGATTTTCGGATTCGATTTCAATTGTCCACAGGGCCGAGGCGCACAACGTCCTCGGCCAGCATCGAGGACAGTTAGAAAACGAAAGTCTTCTCGCGCTCGAAGCCGGGCAGCGGCTTCACACCGCAATTGAAGGCGAACCGGCCCGAAACGACTCCATCTTCCTTGACGTAAAGCTTGGCATCGGCCGACAGACCCTTGCCTTCCACGACCACGAGACGACCGCGATCACGCAGTTGTTCGAAAAACGCCGAAGGGATTTCTTCGACCGAACCCTGAAAGATGATCACGTCATAGGGCGCATCGGCAGCATAGCCGGCCTTGAGGGGGCCTTTGGCAACGGCGCAGGACAGGCCACCGATTCGCGCCAGAATGTCACTTGCCTGATCGGCCAAGGCTTCGTTCTCTTCGAGCGCGACAACCGAGCCCGCCAGATGAGCCAGAATCGCCGACGAGTAACCGGTGGCGCATCCGACATCCAGAACCACGTCCTGCGGACCGATCTGCGCCAGCTGGATGAGCTTGGCGATAGGCGACGGCTCCATCAGATAGCGCCCGCCACCCAGCGGAATATCCTCGTCGATATAGGCCAGCGCCTGCCGCTCTGCGGGCACGAACATTTCGCGCGGCACGGTCAAGAACGCGCGAAGAATCTCGTGCGAGGTGACGTCCGTCGTGCGAATCTGGTTGTCGACCATTTTGGTGCGAGCAGCCGCGAAATCCATGGCAGTTCCCGGATTGGAGGTTTCGCGCCACCCATAGGCGTCTGCCGAAACACTGGCAAGAGAAACCGGTCCTGCGCGAATGGGCAGCACGGTTTCGATCAAGCTCACAGTATTCTGGGATTGGAGGCCTCGGCCGGAATCGAACCGGCGTGCAAGGATTTGCAGTCCTCTGCGTAACCACTCCGCCACGAGGCCCCTGTGGGATGGCTACCTACCGGGCGATCCGCACTTGCGCAAGCCCTGTCATACGACATTCGCATCTATGCGTCTTATCGCCGACCAAAGGACGGCAGCCGGACCCAGCGATACCAGCCTTTGCTCTTCTCACCCGTGGCAGCGGCCACGTATTTGGGCCGACGATAACGCCCCCATTTTATCTCGCTTCGACGCCGAAACCGTCGCACGAAGGGCATATCGACCGACAGAATCACCAACCCGAGCGGTAGCATCCAGAGCCCCAGAATGGGAAGGAAGCTGAAGACGCCGCCGATCATGAAGGCGATTCCCAGGCCCATGCGTGCGAACCGATTGGCCGGCAAGCGGATCGAGCGGCCGAAAATCTCGATTCGATTGCCGCGAAGCTTGAAGAATTCGCGCTTGCGCGGCGGATCAACGCTCATGCACCTGATGCCCCTCGAAACAGCGTCTGACTTGATCGACATAGGATCATGATCCCCGCTTCTCCAGAGGCGGTCGAGACAAGGGCTGACGCGTAGGAGAAAGCATCTTCACCATGACGGTGCCGAAAGAAGGGCAGATCGAAAAAACAGCCGCGACAGGTGCCCGCCCTCTTTCCAAATCAAAACGACTCGATGTATAGGGCTCCTCGTTCGCAGCAGATGCGAGCCATTCCCCGGTAGCTCAGTGGTAGAGCAATCGACTGTTAATCGATCGGTCGCTGGTTCGAATCCGGCCCGGGGAGCCACAAGAAACTTTCCCCTATCCTTTATGATAGCCAGCTCGCGACGTGCGACGTTTCGCGAAGGATGCTTGCGTGTGCATCCGCGGAGACAGCGTTCTTCCGCTTACGATCATCGCTTGAGTAGGCCACACCGAGCGTGCTTCCAACGAAATCAGCGTTGCGCCGATGGGTCCGATACGAGATCAAGCTTCCAACGGTTGGGCATTCGGGGGATGCCGCATCCTTGCCGCCCCCCTGCCGCCACCCTAGGCTCCTGCTCATCAACGCACTCGATTCGGAGCCGCCATGTCCAGATTCAACTCCGTGATCGACGCCATCGGCAACACGCCGTTGATCCGCCTCGCCAAAGCCAGCGAACTCACGGGCTGCGAGATTTACGGGAAGGCGGAATTCCTGAACCCCGGTCAATCCGTGAAGGATCGCGCCGGGCTCTTCATCATTCGCGACGCCGAAGCGCGGGGCCTGCTTCAGCCGGGCGGCATTATCGTCGAGGGGACGGCGGGCAATACGGGCATCGGCTTGTCGCTCGTAGCGGACGCGCTCGGCTACAAGACCGTCATCGTCATTCCCGAGACGCAGGCGCAGGAAAAGAAGGACGCGCTCCGCCTGATGGGCGCGGAGCTGATCGAAGTTCCGGCCGTCCCCTACAAGAACCCCAACAACTACGTGAAGCTGTCCGGCCGCTTGGCCGAGCAACTGGCCAAGACCCATCCGAACGGTGCGATCTGGGCCAACCAGTTCGACAACCTTGCCAATCGCGAGGGGCATGTGGTCACCACCGCCGAGGAAATCTGGCACCAGACCGGCGGTGAGGTCGATGGCTTCATCTGCGCCGTGGGAACCGGGGGCACGCTGGCGGGCACTGCCATGGGGCTGAAGCGCCATTCCAGCCATATCAAGATCGGCATTGCCGATCCCTTGGGCGCAGCGCTCTACAGCTATTACACGACGGGCGAATTCCATTCGGAAGGCAGCTCGATCACCGAAGGCATCGGCCAAGGTCGTATCACGGCCAATCTCGACGGGTTCGAGCCCGACTTCGCCTATCAAATTCCCGATGAAGAGGCTTTGCCGATCCTGTTCGATCTGATCGGTGACGAAGGCCTGTGCCTCGGCGGTTCATCGGGCATCAACATCGCGGGCGCCATCCGGATGGCGCAG